>JAZQES010000013.1:0-75416 GCA_045539115.1 Candidatus Cryptobacteroides sp.
CTTCAGGAGGAGGGTAATCACGTGCTTCGTGCTGAACTGAATATGGGTCTTGACAATATCATTCTTCGTGAAGACCTCAAGTCGATTGATATTCTTAAGATGATGCTCTAAAACTTAATCACTATGGCAACCAAGTATTCTGACTATATAAAGATGCAGGATTTCCTGCCGGTCTATGACATGACTGATGAAACGCCAGATATGTGGCGTACATTTATCCCGACCAAACAGTTCTGTGACTTACTGCAGCGCAGTATAACAGCCATTACTTCGAGCGATATAAGCAAACGTCGTTCGATGTGGGTACGCGGTACTTTCGGTACGGGTAAGAGTCACGCAAGTAGTGTTGTGCGACACTTGCTTTGTGATCCATCAGAGCAGATTGACGGTTATATTCAGAGTATCCCTAACGAGGCTACTCGTGCACAGTTGACGGCAATCCGCAAACAAAAGAGGTATTTTCCGGTTGTATTGAAAGGCGTTGAAGGTGCATATAATATTCCTCGTTTCTCATTGTCAATCCAGCGTGAGACAAAGAAGGCTTTGGTTGCTGCGGGATATCCCGATCTTATTGTACGTTCGGATTTTGATGAAGCCATCCGTTGGGTGGAGAGTCATGAGAACCGAATTCCTGAGCTGTTAGAAAATAATGATGAGCTTGCTTCAGAAGCATCAAATTACACAAAGCTGCTGACTAAGCTCAGGAATAATGATATTGATGTATTCATGCATCTTGAAGAAGCATTGGCAGCGGATAAGACTTATCTGACAAGTGATAGTATAAGTGAGTGGTTGGTGGAAGTTGAGAAGGAGATTGAGAAGGCGGGAATCGCTGACGGTTTGATTATATTCTGGGATGAGTTCACGAGCGTGATGGATACCCTGAAAAGTGATAGAATCAATGTGCTTCAGAATATTGCAGAGAAATCACAGAACAATAATGTCTTCCTTTATCTGATTTCGCATCGTACTGAGAGCTCAAGTCTGGATGCAAAGGGCAAAGATATCACAAAGATGAGCGACCGGTATGATAGTGTTGATTATCAGATGGATGAGATCTCAACTTATCTGATTCTTCGTCATACGTTCAGTATTCCGGATATGATGAAGATGAATATCTCAACTTGGGGTATCAAGGATAAAATTGACAAGAGTGTATATAATTATCTTTGTGAGAGCAATAATCAGGACGAGAAAGAACATATTCAGAATCTGTTCCCTCTGCACCCGTATACTGCCTTCCTCTGCTCAAAGATGGCAAATATCATGGGTTCAGCGAACAGAAGTGTCCTGAAATTCATGAATGATGAACATCACGGTTTTAAGCAGTTCATCAATGAGCCAACGAATTATGACCAGAGGATGATGCTCACTGCGGACTGGCTATGGGATTTCTTCTATTCCGAGTTTATAAACGAGCCGCTTTGTGCAGCTTTCACTAATGTGTATTCATCACATGGAAGCAAAGTAGATGCAATGGGTGATGATTATAAGCGTGTATTTAAGGTTATCCTATTGCTGAACGCTCTTAGTGTAAAGTTCAAGAGTTCGCCTGAAAAATACGCTCCGAATGACAAAAATCTCAAGTATATTTTCTCTGGAGACCGCTGTGAGGAGAAGATGGATGTTATTCTTAATTGGCTGGATGAGACAAAAATCATTGCAAGGGATATCTTTGGAGAGTTTAAGATTTCAGTGTCGTCTTACAACCCTGCTGAGATTACGAAGGAAAAGAACGCAGTTGCCAGCACCTATAAGACCGCTGTCGAATATCTTAGATATAATGATAAAAGCAGGCAGGAAATTGAGAGAATTTTCATGGTAGGAGAACGCTTGATGCGTAAGTGTGAGCCACAGTTCTATGCTTGTGAAGAAGCGGAGGCTGTTCTTCGTAGTAAGCTGAATAAGTACACTCGTGAGAAACCTAACTACCTTCATGTTGCCTTGTTCTTCTCTATTACAGATGAAGCAAGGGATATTATGGAGAATAGGGTGAAGGCCTTTTCGGAAGAGTTTGAAAACACGATGTTTATAATTCCTTCGGAAGTGTTTACGCCAACTGCTCAGACTCATTTCATCGATGCAGTAGCGCAGTCCAATGTGAGTCGTTCACATTTCAATACTGATGATGCAAGCCAGTTTGAAAATGCTGCCAAGGAATATGTGGCCAAGTGGAAGAATCGTATGAGCGGGGGTACATACACAATGTATTTCAACGGCAAACGTTCGAGTGAAGGTATTTTCAGCAATATATATAGCGTCATAAACAAGAAGTTCAGTGTTCAGGTATTCCCTTGTGGAATGGAGAGTGTCAGGACCTTGCAGAGTGAGGCAATGACTTATTTTGCAAATAAAAACTTTAAGGCTCTTTCTCTTCAAATGTTGCAGAAGCGAACTAGGGATGAATTATTGTTGTTTGGAGGCTCTGTGCGACCTACAAAACAAATTTTCCTAGAAGGAGAGAATAATCTCATTACCGAAACATGTGAATTGACAGATGCCGCAAAAGCCGGTAACTCATGGCTTAATGTAGTGTGCAAAGAATTGGATCTTCTTATTGAATCAGCGAAGAAGAAATATGCAGATAGGTTTTCGTTGAGTGACATACTTGCACCGTTAATGCGCCCTCCATTTGGAATGTTTGCCAACCCTGCTAATTACGCGATTCTCGGATTTGCTCTTAGAAAACACAAAGACGACCTTTTCAATCCAAGTACATCTCAGCCTGTCGGTGATGAGAAACTCAATGATATGATTGAAATTCTGCTCAAGATGTGGGATGGAGGAGTAAGCGAACCAAGTAACAAACTTCTTCTTCGTTTCGGTTCTGTGGAAGAACGAAATCTGACAAGCCTTCTGGGCGAGGTCTTTAACTTGAGTATAGTTAGAGGTGTAAGCATGAGTGATTTGAAGAGTCTTACATACGCAAAATGGTGTATTACAGAGTTTTGCAAGCAGGTTGCTAGATATCCGCTGTGGTCACTCCTGTATTGCGATAAGATCAAGGAAAAAGAAAATTGCAAGAAGGCTATAAGTGACCTGATATCATTGTTCAATCAAGATAGTTATTCTCTTCCGAAGATAAAGGAATTGCTTAAGGAGATTAAAAATGATCAGATTGACTTATATGTTCTTCTGACGAACAATCAGAATTACAAGAATGGTTTCAATAATTTCATACATAGTATTGAGGAGGTTGAACTAAAAGAAGAGTGGCTTGATGAACTAGAGGAAGACTTGTCTCATATGCAGTCGGAAATAGCATTCCGAAGGGAAGAGGATGTGAAGTCTCGTGTAATGTCATTCTACATCAATAAGATTAAAACTCCAGCGCATCCTGTATCTCCACCAGTTGATCCATTCGATCCGGATCAGCCTGTAGTTCCTGTGACACCGGTATTTGTTCCAGCTCAGGACCAGATAAGAAAGGCGAAGAATCTTGTAAGGGAGCAGACTATGCCAAGCATGATGTGGCAGAAGGTGGTCCTGGATATGATTGAGAGTCATCCTGAAGTTTCTCAGTTTGTGATTGATTATCTTGGCAGTTAAAAGTCTAAGCATATGGATTCGGCAGAGAAAGTGATTGTTTTCAATTCGTTTGAAGACCTGAAACAAGAGATAATCCGTGATAGGGATACTCGTGATATGCTTGCTCAGCGTTATGCTGTACGCTTCATAATGCTCAACAACTTCAACGAATTCAAGAAGTTGGCAAAGTTCATGGCTGATATAGATGTTGAGCCGATGGATTTAGAGAACCTTATTTGCGAGGGAGAGGATGACGAGTGGATTACAAAGGATACATTAAAAGATGCCATAAAATCGTGTAATGAGTCCACATTTGTAACTCCATTCTCTGAATTGGTACGTTTTTATAATGATGATGATTTTAGAGGATTTTTTAATGAGATAATGCTTTTGGAGGATATCCATAATCCTCAGAAACGTATTTATGTGCCGCTGATTGGACTACAAAATCGTTTTACAGATTTCCTGAATCATTTTGCGCGTATAAAAGAAAGTGCTCCAATATGGCGATATGATGCAGAAGCACAGTCTGTGGAGGTGTTCTTTGCAAAGTATAAAGATTTCACATTGCCGAATGGTGCTGTTCAGTGTCAGTTGGATTCCTTAAGAGAGTGGCTCAAGTTCTGGAAGGTTCAGGCCCCTCAGGAGAGAATCGTATGCACATCGAGGCCGATTGCTGCAAAATACAAGTATTCAAGGCCAGACAACATTTTCAACTTTACGAGGATTGAAAATGCTCACAAGTTTATGACTTGCTTTTTGGATCTTAATTTCCCATTCGAGTACAAGGATGCTGATAAGGTATTTTGGGAGGATATGTTGAAACATGTTGACAAATCTGCCTTATCATCGTTCTCTTTCAGATCATTTGTTCCGGCGTACTTTAATCGTGTAAAGTTTGATGCAGGAGATATAATTCAAGAGTGGTCAGATGTCGAGAACCGTGCATTTGACCGTTGGTTGTTAATGAATTATATCTTACATACAGAGTTCGGAGAAGAATATCCCTATATCCGTTTGTGTGTAGATACAATAATGGATCTTACTGATGCGAACGAGTTGATTAAGATGATAGCGACACGTATCGTGTATAATGTACCTGCAAATCTACGTGAACAGTATGCCGAGGAGAGGAGAAGAGTCATAGTTTACAACCATATGATTTTTGAAAATGTGTTGGTCCGCAGTGAACAGGATTGGCTATTTGAGAGAACCAAGGAGATATTCCAGGAATCAGGCGACTTGCATCAGGCAATTGACATCTGTACCGGCATATTTGATTTTGAGAAGAAACTTTTGATGGGATGGTATGTTTATCATCCTGAAAATAAGCGACTTCAGAAAGCAATTAAGGATTTCTATCCTGATTTCGATGCTTATTGTTTGACGAAAATACCTTCTCACTTTGATTCTTCTAATCAATGGGTGATAGAATATATCAAGCAATATAAGCAGGCCAAGATGGAAGATAAATATCTGCCTGGTATTAATGATATTATAAAGACTAAAAATGCTTCTGCCTCTTCGTTCTACCAATGGTATTATGAATTTGACAGTTCTCATAATTTGTTGGCAGAGATGCAAAGCAACCCGGTTTATCGACCAGACAAAGTATTTTGGATTGATGGGCTTGGCGTGGAGTTTTTATCATATATTTTGTATGTCATAGAACAGGAAAAGAGCAATCTTAAGGTAGTGCGATCACAGATAACACGATCCGACCTGCCATCATCAACGCACCATAATAGATTTGAAGGAGAGAATGTGGTTAAATTTGGTGAGTTGGATGAGTTGGGCCACGATTCTCACGGATACAGGCATTTTGATACTTTAAGAGAAGAATTGCAGGTAATCAAGAAGATTGTACAGGAAATTGTCAGCACGAGCAAGAAAGAGAAATGTACTGTAGCGATTGTGTCTGACCACGGATTAAGTTGTCTTTCTCGTAAAGCGCCGTCGAAGAAGTATGACGGAAAATTTGAACACGAGGGAAGATACATAAAGACAAGTGATGATGCTATTTCTGATTCAGATTATCTGGTTCACTTGAACGAGAGTGATGGACAGAAGTATAAGGTTGCACTGACACACTCATCTCTTTCTAAGATCCCTACTCATCAGGTACATGGTGGATGCACTCCCGAGGAGGTGCTTGTACCGTTTATACTGCTCTCTAATAAGGATGTGGCTTCTAATGTTATCAGTTATAAGATTGATGCCGTTGGTGAGGATATTATGCTGTCTAATCCGCTTGTGAAGTTGTCTATTATACCTGAGCCTGCTGGAGTTTCACTCACTTGCGAAGGTAAGACATACAAGATGAATCGAATCGGCACACATTGGACTGCTGAACTTGAGGGAATTACAGAAGGTTCGCATTTTATTGAAGTGAAACCTGAGGGGGCTGGCGGCAA
Source organism: Candidatus Cryptobacteroides sp. (assembly GCA_045539115.1). Classification (GTDB taxonomy): domain Bacteria; phylum Bacteroidota; class Bacteroidia; order Bacteroidales; family UBA932; genus Cryptobacteroides. Next base: position 5,943 of record JAZQES010000013.1, read on the forward strand.
GGAAATGAAAATCAATGTCGTGGGAGTCAGTGGTAATATGGATATAGATGATATGTTTGACTTATAGGATATGAGTGATATAGGAAATAAAATTAAGGAGGTGTTCGGCTCAGCTGCCGTTTATAAGGATCCTGCAAATTACGAGGTATTTAATGGAAGAAATCTGCCATCCTTTGTCAAGGATTATTTGATTTCCACGCATATTGCTCCTGATGGGTCTTTCAGGCGAGAGGCTTTGACAAAGTTCCTTGATGCACATATCCCTAAGGATAATAGTGCAATATTAGCTCGCCTTAGAAGAGGTGAGACATTGACTTTGCTTACTCGATTCGTGGTCTCGACAAGTCTAGCTCAAAACAAGACAAGTTTTCAGATACCTGATATGGGAATCAAGGCAACTGATACTCTCATTCCGGATTATCTTATAGAAGAGTATCCTGACGACTTGATCGATGGTGAGAAATGGGGCATAATGAAGATTGTTTATATTGCTCCTTCAGAAGGTGCTCGTGGATATGTGGAAATGGTGAAGTTCAAGCCGTTCCGCCCAATGGAGAAGCTGGATATCAACTATTTCCGTAATTGCAGAACCAGGTTTTCATTGGAAGAGTGGATTGATGTACTCATTTCTGCGATGGAATATACTCCTTCAACTTTCAGCAATATGACGCAGAAACTGGAATTCTTGACCAGACTGCTGCCTTTTATAGAACCTCGTTTAAATTTCATTGAGCTTGCGCCAAAAGGTACCGGTAAGAGTTATGTGTTCGGAAACTTGTCAAAATTCGTGTGGTTGGTGAGTGGAGGTAAGGTTTCTCGTGCCAAGTTGGTATATGATAAGTCAATAAAGGCTCCAGGTATAATGCGTTTTTATGATATGGTGGCTTTTGATGAGATTCAGACAATTACATTCTCTGACAATTCGGAGATGCAATCATTTTTGAAGAATTATCTGGAGTATGGTAGAGCTACAATCGATAATTATGAATTTATGTCGGAGTGTGGCCTTATGTTGCTCGGTAATATCCTATTGAATGATAGCAATGAGCCGATAAGCCATAATTATTTTGAGACATTGCCGGAAGTGTTTCGGGAGTCTGCTTTGCTAGATCGTTTTCACGGAATGATAGAGGGCTGGTTATTGCCTCGTGTGAATGTTGATATGGCTCTACATGATTGGACTCTGAATGTTGAGTTCTTCTCTGAAGTCCTGCATCAATTGCGTACAGAGTCGTCTTATTCGCATATAGTGGATGATTTGGTGGAAATACCTAATGGTGCAGATATGCGTCACACTAAAGCGGTCAAGCGTACCGCAACAGCATACCTCAAGTTGCTTTTTCCGCATATTACTTCTGCGGACCAGATTGACAAGAGTGAATTTAATGCATTATGCTTGCAGCCTGCAATCCGAAGACGCGATATCGTCCGTCAGCAGTGCAGTAACATTGATGCAGAGAATTCATTCTCTAAACCAATGCCTGAGTATAAAGTTGTGGGATTGTAATTAGATTTAATATATGGGAACGCTTAATGATCTTCAAACTCTTGTGAGACTACTTGAGGAGTTTGAACTCCCAGTTAGTCCGATATTGCAGTATGCAATTAAGGAGAAGATGGAGTCTTTGCACGGAGTCCAAGATACTATTGAATATGATAGTACGGTAGAATTGAAGTGTGAGGCTTTTCATAAAAATCCACCAACAACTCTTAGAGTAGAATTTCCTGATGGAACAGTGATTTCTGAACTAAAAGCAGCAGATGCATTGAAACAAACTATAAATAAAATAGGACCTGAACTCATAGAAATACTTTGTTTTTCGGAGCCTATACTCAGGCCTTGTAATATTGATTTAGTTACAAGAAGAAAGACATCAGATGAGCGTTATCAATCTTGTATGCATCACCTGAATAACGGTTATTTCTTGTTTACTAAAACGAGTACTGAAGTGAAAAAACGTCAGTTAGAATTTATAAGCAAGGCCCTATCACTTAATTTAAAAATTGATATTGTAAAACGAAATACATTGTTGAGATGAATCAGGTAGATGAACTTTTACAAATACTAGAACTGATTAACAAGCATAATCTACCACTCAGTCCTATTCTAGAATATGCTATAAAAGAGCGTGTTGCCCAATATTCTGGGGCATATTCGGATTTTGAGGACCCGTCTCAAGTTGATCCAATCGGTGTATTGCCAAATAGTAAGGGATTAGATGAGTATTTAATTGATTTTGCATCCCTTTCTGTGGGTGTATCAAGCGGGAAGAAACTTCCTCATAAAGCTATCTTATTGTTGAGTCTTATCCAGTTATTTGAAGATGGCGAATTAGAAAAGAATGCGATTCCATTAGATAAGATTATTGCAGATGCTTTTGTAAAATGCTGGGAAAAGTATTATACAAGTAAAGCACCGACAGTTTGGACGCCCTTCTATCATTTAAAAGGTGAACCATTCTGGCATTTTAAAGCAAGTGGTACAGACGAGAGACTGGCGATGTTGCTGAGTTTTGGTGGTACGCCATCAATTGGTAAAATGAGACCAGTGATAGCATATGCATATCTTGATGAAGAATTGTTTTGTTTCCTTAAAACTAAACAGTCTCGTGACGATCTCAAATCAGTGTTGATAAAGACTTATATTAATCAAATGTAGAAATGATTTTTCAATACTAATTATATCAGGATTATCAACAACTATAGATAATTAACGATAAATACCACTGTATCAGTTATTATTCGCTATATTTGCTTTTCTAATCAATCCCAGCAAGCAATATGGCGAATTTTCTTTTCTATCGGTACAAGTTTGTACAAGGGCCTACAGATGCCTCATTATTTCCTGTGGATAGCGATGAACCTGTTTCAGGTGAGCTGCATAATAGACGTTTGGCTGAGGACCTGTTAAGCAAGGCCACCTCGGGTACAAAGAGATTGACCCTTTATGCAAATGTGAAGGAACGTAATGGAGATACGCGAACTGAGAATTATGAGAACGACATCCTGAATCATCATGATGGCGTTTTTATGCTTCATGTGAGGAATAATAAGAGCAAGAAGTTTATGCCAATAGATAAGGATCAGGCTCAGAAGGTGGGGCATTATCCTTATGCTCTTGTGATTGTTGATACACGCCCTGGTTCTCAGGCTATTCTTGTTCAGCAGAAGAAGGATGCGTTTGAGAATGCGGATGTGGTGGCAGATTTGATTGTTGATTATTGTATGCGTGAACTTGGTCTTTCTTTGCTTGGATGGGAAATGAAAAAGGAAAGGCGTACTTGCAAGGGTACTATATGGGAGGTTGTAAAGTTGCGTACCGCTAATGACCAGGATAGGGTTAAATCCCTCTTCTTGAGACTTGAATCAAAGAGACCGAATGAGAATAATGAGGTTGATACTGCTCTGCAGACAATACTTCGTAAATTGGCTGTTCCAGAAGGAGAACTGAAACTTACGTCGGATGACAATGCTAGAAAAATCCTTGATGAGACTAAAGAAGATGTTCGAAGGACTGTGGATATGTTGATTGAGAACAACTATAGCATGAGGATAGGCTTCGAGAGGTCTGGCACTGTTGAATATGGAAAAAAGGCTCCTGCCATCTATGGTGTGGCTGATGCTGTATGCGAGCAGTTCCAGAATGGTGCTGGTAAGTTCGGATTTAATGGTGCTCAACCATATGACTTGTTCGCGTGGCTTGATACATTGATGCCGGAAGATATGTCACATGAGTATGTTGTTGTAGAAAAGAAGAAGAGAAATGGAAGAAAGGTTAAGAAGTAGTCTGTTAGATTCTCCATTGTATGGCTATGTACAGACCGGATGGTTGGAATGGCAGCAGGGAATCTGTTCTGTACAATTGCAGGAGGAGGATTTCATGCTTTATCTTCTGTGGAGTTTAGATCAGATTAAAGAGAAGAGAGAGGCTGTTGCTCAGAAACTGCGTGCGGTGGTATTTAAGGGTGTGAGAGACAGGTTCATTGAGAGTCAGTTTCAGTCAAATCAGTCTGATATTGAGTATGTCTCAAATCTTGTCTGTGCTTGTTCTTTATATTGCTTCGGTTTGGTCCTGACAGGAAATTTTGAGAATCAAGATCTGTATGTTGACCTGTTGGCTGGATTGGGTGATCATAAAGATGCTGTAATGGGGATACATGATAAGATTGTAGTAGAAGATAAGACGGAACTAAAAGAATGGCTGGTAGGCTATATGGATTGTGAGGAGTATTATACTTCTGGTGAAAAGATTGAGTGGTTGGAGGAAGAACCTGTAAAATTGCCGGATATAGCGAGGATTACGAGAGGCCCTGTGCAGATTATGCAGGTGAATATTGATAAGTTTACTAATGCTCCCGGAGCGAGTTTTACTGATAAATCGTTGAATATTAAAATTGAGGGTAATAATGGCGAATATAAACAAATTCCATAATGAGGCAGGTGCCGTGTTTAAGGATGATTCTGTGACTTTGAATGTGCAGCCGGTAATCAATAGTGTCACACCATCTGAAGTGGATGTCCAGGAAGATACAACTCCAGGTCTTATTGCAATTTCAGATGAAGGTGCGCAGGTGGATCTTCTTCGAATTGCAGTAGCGGCATATAGAACCGGGTTGTTCAAAAGGAGGGATGGAAGAAAACTTAATCAGATCGACGTAATTCGAGCATTTACAAAGATGGTTGGCATTGAGATTAAAAATCCTTACAATGACCTCAGGGATGAGAAAGTGACAGATTCTACAGTTTCAACAGAAATATTTGATGCGATGAAGAGAGCTTTCATCGAGTATGAAGATGAAAAATTAGAACGTTCAAAGAAATGATATGCAAATATCAAGAGATCAGCATGATATAAAGTAAGGGCGAGAGTGGTTCTCGCCCTGTTTCGTTTTTGTTAGTAGATCTTGGTGTAGTGTCCATGTGAGATGTTCTCGAGTTTGCCTTCTTCGCACCATTTGCGGATGACTCTGTCCATGGATTTGGGGTTGAGTCCCAAGTGGGTGGCGATGTCTGTGTAGGTCTTGCGGTCGAAGTCATCCGGGAGGGCTTCAAAGAACTTGTTGTGGACTGTCTGTCGCTGGGCTATGGACGCTGTCTTTGGTGCAGCTGTGGTGTTGGCCAGGGTGTGGAAGACTCGAGCGTCGTGCTGGATGAGGACTGTTGCTATGGTCTTTGCTGTTTTGTAGTCCTGATCCAGGCAGCAGAGGGTGTCTTCAAAATTGCCGTCTTCCATAATCCTGAGGGCGGAGAGGCACATTGCTATGCGGAACATTATGACTCCGAGGCGGCGGACGGTGGCTATGAATTCTTCTCCGCAGGTTTCGACATAGTCTTGTTGCCATTGGTCGAAGGTGGCGTTGAAGTCGGATTCTTGTTGGGCGGTGAAGTAGAATGTGATGTCGTTACATTCTTTGAGGATGTTGAAGAAGTCCTGATATTCTTTGCCGAGGGTCTGGAAGTAGTCTTCAAGGGTTTTGTTGCCGGAGTTTGCGAAGACGTTGTTCCAGACGAGTTTGGTGTCTAGGTAGTAGAAGGCGAATCTTGAGAAGAGTCCGTTTTCTGCATCACTGATGAGGTTTAGGATCTGGCGAGGGGTTCCGGTGAGCAGGGTGGAGAGTTTGGGCTGCTTGATGTTTACGTATTCACGGTCTTTTCTTCTGATGTAGGAGATGGTTTCGTGGTGGAAGGCTTTGCGGAAGCCGTCGGAGTAGTTGCCGTAGTCGGAGCCGAAGGTGTTGGCGAGGGTGTCGCCTTCGGTTTCGAACATCAGGCCTTCGCCGCCGTTGTCGTTGAGTACTTGGTACACTGCGGTGGCGGATGAGTTGGCTGGGATGAAGAGCATTCGCATTGGCGGTTCTTCTGGTTTTTCCATATCGACTTTCTTTTTACCGGCAGCGTTGTATTCTGCAAGGCGGTGTTTGTAGTCCATGACTTCGGCTTCGTTGATTTCTCTGAGACGCTCGTGGATGGGTTCTACGAGGTGTCGGCAGAGGTTGAGACGGCCTTTGCCGGATGAGGCTCGGGCTGTTATGAAGAGGAAGAGGTTGGGATAGACTGTTCTGCGGTCGTAAACGCCTTTGATGTGGGGCATACAGGCTGAGAGGACTGTGAGTGTGCCTAGCAGGAGGATGTCGGAGTCTTGCTCTGAGTTGCTTGTGTTGGCGATTTTCTTTAGGAAGTCGGGGAGGTCTTCATATGTTTGTGAACTGAAGGTGGGGAGTTCGATTTCCGCAGTTTCCGCAATGTCTGCAATTTCCGCATTTGGTCTGGGTGCGGATATTGTGGATTTAGCGGATATTGCGGATTTGGTGGTGGATGTAGAGATGGAGATTCCTGCTTCCTTGGCTTTCTGGAAGAAGGTTTTGATGGTTACTCCTGTGCCGTGGGCGTGGAGGCAGCGGTCGTATTGTTTGTCGGTGTCTGCTGGGTCGTAGTCAGGGTTGAAGCGGCTGATGCGGTGGTAGTAGTCACGGCCGGTTTCTCCGAGTTCTTCGGAGAGGGCGAAGCCGAGGTCGCGCCAGTTGTCGTAGCCGGCGGTGATGTCGGTGTGGGAGGCTTCGATGCGCTGGGTGATGGTTTCGATGTCGTTGGATGCCCGATCGGGGTCGGGCATGACGGTAGGGGTGGGATCCCCGGTCGAGCCGGGGATGACGGCTTTGTTGTTGTCTGTTGGCTGGTTTAGCCATTCTTCTGGATTGAATTTATCTTTTGCCATGTTTATTCGTATTGTGGGTTAATGTATGCCTGTGGGTCGTGTGGTAGGAAGCAGGCTCGTGATACGTCTTTGCATGCTTTGTCTATCTGGACTCCATAGGCTTGTTTGATGTAGTTTTCTACAGCTGTGAACATCGCTTGGCGAGTGAGACTGGTGGTGGGGATTTCTATTACCCATTTGAGTCCGTCGCCTGATGGACTTCTGAACAGTAGGGCAGTTTCGAAGTATCTGTCTTGTAGTAGTTTGTTGAAGAGTACTTCAAGCGTTGCTATATGGTCGAAGTCTATGCAGAGAAGGCCTGTTTCGGCTTTGACTGCATTGTTGGATCTGACTTCAAATTCTCCGCTGAAGGTCGCGTAGGCGAAGTTTGCAGCTTTGTAGATCTTTGCTCGTTTCTTGTCGGTTATGCTTCGGAGGGTTTGTGTTTGCTCTTTGGCATAGTGACCGATGATGTAGTTGTATGCGTCGCGGATTGTGATGCTCTTGTGCGGCTTGGTGTTGGATATTGGGGCTTTGAAAAAGGAGAATTTCGGGCCTTTGTTTATCTCTACATCAGGGGCATTTGAGTATTGTGTGCGTTGCATATCTAAGTTCAAGTACATCTCTCGGTTGAGAGTGTTAAGTAGTTCTTGACCAGATTGTTTGTAGTATAGTTCTGCGAAGTCAAGTGCAGTGCCTTCGGGTATTGCTCCGAACTGGTCTTTGTGGTAGGCTGTTTCGTCAGAGAGCTGGCCTTCGGCGTTGTTGCGCTGGAACCAAATGTGTAGTGTTCTGGCACCACCGGCGAAGGGGTTCTTGCAGATTCCGCAGTCTCGTCCTACTACCTTGATGACTGCTTCGTCAGGGTAGAATTTCCTGAGAATGTGGGCGTAGATGTCCACGCCCCACATTGTTTTCCTCAAGAGTGTTGCTCGGTCAATCGTCTTCTCCATAGCGTTTGCGGATGTTGTACATGACGTAGTTGTTACGGAGGATGCGCTCGATGTCCTGCTTGAGGTAGTAGAGTTTATGTCCTATGCGGGTGTAAGGGATGGTTCCGTTACTGCGTAGGGTCTGCAGGGTTCGAGGGCTGATTTTGAGCTTCTGCATTACTTCCTGTCCGTCGATCCAGTCTTCAAGGAAGGCTCTTTCGGAGAGGTTCTCTATCTCTTTGTCTGAAAGGTCGTCAAGGGAGATGAGTTTTCTTTTGAGGAGTTCTTCCTGGATGAAGTCCATTTTGCGGAGTACTTTGCTGAGTGCTTCTTTGCTGTCGGCTGCGATGTCTATAATCAGCTCGCCAATGCTCTTTATCTTATTCATTTTCCGAACCTCCTGCTGTTTACGTAATCAATGGAATGGGCTTCAATCTCAGCGTCGGACATCTGACGGCCGTCGTTTATCCATGCTTCGATTTCAGAGCGTTTGAAGATTAGCTTTTTCCCGGTCTTATAATAGGGGATAAGGCCGTTGCGTACCCAACCGTAGATTGTGGATCTGGCTGGATGTTCGGGGTGGAACTCCCTGAGTCTTCTGATGTCCATCATTTCTTCTGGATCAGGCTCTTTGGAGGCATTGTTCTGTTGTATGAGTTCTTTGAGGTCCTTGACCTCTTCTACCAGCATAGCTACTATGCCGGGTAGTTGATCAAAAGTATATGCTGACATAAAAAATTTTTTTATGTCGCGAGTCGTTCCTTTCTTTTGGCGCCTTATATTACAAAGAAAGCCCACGACTTTGTTTGTCATGGGCAAAGATGGCTGATTGGATTGGCCTAAATCCTATAGTATATCGTATAGTATATGCTACTTTTTCTTAATTTTTATTCAATTTTTATGGATTCGGCTGCCTGGCGTTTCTTTTCATCTACTATTTTGGCGTAGATTTGAGTGGTTCCTACGTTTTTGTGGGTGAGCATCTTACTTACTGTGTAGATGTCGGTTCCGTTGCTGAGGAGCAGGGTGGCGTAGGTGTGACGGAAGCAGTGGAAGGTTATGTGCTTGTCTATTCCTGCGTTTTTAAGCCATTCTTTGAGGTGGGTGTTAATCTTTCCTCTGGTGAGTCCTTTGAAGACTATTCCCGTGCATGGCTCTCCACAAAGTTCAAGGGCTTGTTCGCTGATTGGGAGGGTCGTCTCGGTTTCTGTCTTTTCTGTCTTGATGCGAATGCATTTGCCTCCATCGGGGTAGTCTTGGATCATATTCCAGTCAAGTTGGAGGATGTCGCTCATTCGTAATCCTGTGAGACAGGAGAATATGGATGCTGCTCTGAGTTCAGGGAAACGGCAAGGTGTGTCGTAGAGGGCTTTAAGTTCCTGCATTGTGAGGTATTCTCTGCGTGTCTCTTCGGTGTCTATCTTTTCCAGATGATCATTGATGTTTTCTTTGATGAATCCGTTTTTATATGCCAGGGCAAGGAATGCACGGAATGTGCTCCAATAGCCAGCAGCGGAGTTTTGCGAAAGCTGGAGTTTATTGCTATGGATTCGTTTTGCTCCGGTGAGGTGTTCACGGAATCCGTCGCAGAAGTCTATTGTGAGGTCGTCAAAAGTACAGTTGCTTCCTGTGTAGTTCTTGAAATGTTCATATACGACTGCCCATTTCTGGTTGTGGTCTTTGAGAATGGATTCAAAGTAGGTGAGTACGCTCATCTTGCCGGTGGTCTTGTCAAGGAAGCCGTATTGTTCGTTGATTATGGCGAGTTCCCTTTGGGCGCGGATTCCTTCGGCTTGTTTCATTTTCTGAGCATTGACTCTGCGTTCGTGTGGGGTTCTGGGATTTGTATATAGGTATATGCCCAGGTATTCCCTGCGAGTCATTTTCATTGTCTTGGGGTTGCGGATTGCAGGATAGAAATCGAGATATAGAACAGTCCTGCCTGTGGGGTATGTTCGCTTACGGAGTGATACTTTTACGCTGCTCATTTTCTGTTATTTCTATGTGTTAATACCTGGTCTATTGTTTCTTTCTTGAAGTATGCGAAGTTACCAATTTTTATTCGTTCTATGCCTTGGTCCCGGAGAAAACAGTATAGGTAGTTGCAGGAGAGGCCATATTTTGCGCTAATCTGCTTCATTGTATAGTATTCTTCTTCAAGGTTCAGGTGGTTTCCTCTGGCTTCATCCCAGTGTTTCTTTGATACATAGACGCAGTTGTTGGTCTTCTTCTTGGGGATTTTGTTTGTTTTGATGATGTCGCATATGGATTCTGTTCTGAAGCCGGTCATTTCTTTGAGTTCTTGGAATGTGTACCACTGCGTGATGTGCAGGAATTCCTTTTGGGAGAATATGCGTTCCATATCTTCTTTGTTGTAGAAGCATCCTCCAGCAATTCTCTGGGCTTTTATGCCGTGTTTCTTGAGCTGGGAGAAGAACCAGGCTGTGCTGATGCCATAGGTTTTGGTGACTTCTTCTCTGGTGATGAGTGAGGCGTCACGTTCTGCAAGTTCTTGCGGTGTGCTATTGATAGGGGATTTGACTTCGTGTCTTATTTTATAGAGTTCGTCTTGAGCGATTCTGACGGTGCGTGCTGTCAGTCGCTGGAGTGGGATGTCGTGCTTTTTGATAAGGATGTAGATTGTGTTACGGCTTATCTGAAGCAATTTGGCGGCTTCAGTAATGCTGAGGAAGTTCTTTTGAAGAAGATCCTGGCGTCTTGCTTCTTTTGCGTTCTCTTGTTTGAGGAGTTGTTTTTGTGCCTTCTTTCTGGCTTTGTCTGCAAGGTTTGCACATCTGTGTGAGCAGTACTTTGTGCTTTTCTTTTGCGAGACAAATTCTTTTCCGCAGTGCTGACAGATTCTGTCATGAGTCATTAACGAGTACATAATAAGTTACCTGCGCATCGTTTGTAGAGTTTTCACCAGAATCGTTGTTCATCTTTGTTCAAGGTTGTTCAACGTTGTCAATATACCTTGTCATCCTAATCTGCTAATAATGTAGGTGTACCGGTGAGGTACAAATAAGGTACAAATTCCAGCGAATATCTATTAAAATGCATTAAAATTAAACAATAAGTCCATTACCGCAGGAGGCGATAACGGACTCATAGTGTGTTAGATAACTCTATATGTTGTTATTTATTGATTATCAATTACTTACCGATGCAAAAATTCGCAAAGATATTCCCCAGCACCTCGTCTGTAGAGATTTCTCCGACTATGCTGCCGATGTGGTAGATCGCTTCGCGGATGTCCTGGGCGGCGAGGTCGGTGGGGAGGCCGGAGGCGAGGCCTTCGCGGACGCGGAGGAGGGAAGTGCAGGAGTCGGTGAGGGCCTGGACGTGACGTTGGTTTGTGACCAGGGTGGTGTCACTGTCGGCAAGGATGTCGCGTTGGGTGGCGGTGAGGTGTGCGCGGAGGTCAGAGATTCCGGAGCCGGTTTTGGCTGAAATCGGGATTATGGATACGGAATCTGTATTTCCGATGTTGGAATATGCTGGTTCTCCGGTCTGGAAACCAGTTGTGTCTGCTGTTTTTGCCAATGATGCCTTAATACATTTATTTTCAAGTTCTGAAACAATAAAGTTTAAGGTGTTAACATTTTTGTTATGGTTCGAAATGTCGGTCTTGTTGAGCAGAATGATCAGTTTCTGGGTGTTGAAATCGACCTTGGAGAAGATTTCGCGGACTGTCTCGCAGGTGGTCTCGAAGTCTCGTGTGAGATCGACCATTCCGAGTACAATCGAAGCTTCGGAGATTTTCCTGAATGTCCTTTCGATTCCGATCTGTTCAACGATTTCCGAGGTTTCGCGGAGGCCGGCGGTGTCGATGAATCTGAACAGGATTCCGTCGATGTTCAGGGTCTCCTCGATGGTGTCGCGGGTGGTGCCGTGGATGTCTGAAACGATGGCGCGGTCTTCGCCGAGAAGGGCGTCCAGGAGTGTGCTTTTGCCGGTGTTTGTGGCTCCGGCTATGGCTACCGGTATTCCGTTCTTGATGGCGTTTCCGAGACGGAATGAATCGATCAGACGGGATACATGAGCGATGATCTCGGACAGAAGTGAGTCAAGTCGTGACCTGTCTGCGAATTCGACTTCTTCCTCGCTGAAATCAAGTTCAAGTTCCATGAGAGATACCAGTTCAAGAAGTTCGGAACGCATGGCGCGCAACTCGGCGGAGAACCCTCCTTTCATCTGCTTGAAGGCAATCCTGTGTGCTGCTGCATTCTGTGAGGCGATTACGTCTGCAACTGCTTCTGCCTGAGCAAGGTCCATCTTGCCATTTAAATAAGCCCTTTGGGTGAACTCCCCGGGTTCTGCAGCACGTGCTCCGGCTTCGTGAAGCATTTCAAGGATGGTAGAAACGATGTACGATGATGCGTGGCACGAGATTTCAACTGAGTCTTCTCCGGTGTAGGAATGCGGGGCACGAAAAATGCTGGCGAGGACTTCGTCAAGCATCTTCCCGTCTGCGGTATGGACAGTTCCGAAACGGATGGTATATCCCTTTGATTCCGCGATTGTACCTTTCCTGCATCTTATCACTTTGTCGGCAATCTGCAAGGCCTGAGGGCCGCTGATCCTGATGACTGAAATCGCTCCTGTTCCCGGTATTGTAGCCGGTGCGCATATGGTATCTTCGTTTCTTATGTACATGTCTGACTGGCTTTACACTGCAAAATTACCATAAATGGTAAATATTGCGAAATTTAATTTGCTTAAATCGTTTAAAAATTATTACCTTCGCAAAGATAAACTGAACCCTGACGGGATTTAATAAGGATTAACATCTTATGGATATAGCCATGTGTAAGCAATCATACGCCGGAACATATCTGAAAGTGAACGCATTATCAGTTAATGCATATCCTTGTTTTTCCTGTTTTCTATAACTGTCGGCCATTTTCTCTGTTGAGATATGGTCGTTTTTTTTAGATCCCCGATCGGGTCGGGGATGACGGCAAGGACGACCGGGGATGCAGAAGGGAAGTTGCTGGAAAGTGGGGTGACGTAAAAGGAAATATAAATTATTAAGTATATATAGAATGAAACTTAAAGCAAAACTTCGTCTGGAGAACGGCATGGAATTCCATGGCTATTCGTTCGGCTGCGACCATGCAGTATGCGGTGAGGTTGTGTTCAACACGTCGATGGCCGGATATCCGGAGCAGTTGACTGATGCAACCTACAGCGGTCAGATTCTTTGTCTGACTTATCCCCTTGTCGGAAATTACGGTGTACCTTCTGAGGAACTCCTTGCTGAGCAACTTTCAAGGAATCTTGAATCTGACAGGATACATCCTAAGGGACTGATCATTTTCGATTATTGCGAGGACTATAGCAACTGGGAGGCGGTCAAGAGCCTTGGCCAGTGGATGACAGAGCAGGGTCTTACCGGCATCTATGGCATTGATACCCGTGAACTTACGAAGATTCTTCGTGACAAGGGTTCCATGAAGGGAAGCATCATCCCTGAGGGAAAGGCCGCACCGGAGGAAACTGCACCTGCAACAGCCGCAGACGTATGCTGCAAGGAAGTGATCGTATATAAGGCTCAGCCGGCTCAGGATGTTGAGAATGTGAACGGAAGCAAGGCCGCTGTCACCGACGGAAAGAAGGTGGTGGTAGTTGACTGCGGAGTGAAACACAGCATCATCAGAGGCCTTCTCGCACGTGGAGCAGAGGTGATAAGGGTTCCTTACGATTATGATTTCACCAATATGGAATATGATGGTGTATATGTTTCAAACGGCCCTGGCTGCACTTGCAATTATGACGCTACCATCGAGATCATCAGAAAGGTCCTCGAAGGCAACAAGCCTCTCTTCGGCCTCGGTCTCGGTTACCATCTTATCGCAAAGGCTGCAGGATGTACTCTTGAGAGACTCCAGCACCCTCACAGAAGTTCAAACCAGCCTGTCCGCAGAGAAGAGAGCAACCGCTCATACATCACTGTGCAGAATGTCTACCGTGCTGTGAAGCGTTCTTCGATCCCTGCTGACTGGGAAGTATTCTTCACCAATCTGAATGACGGTGCAGTCGACGGAATCCGTCACAAGACCAAGCCGTTTGTCGCAGCAAACTTCAATCCTGAGGTATGCGTAGGACTGACAGAGAATGTCACACCAATCGATGAATTCATTTCTAGACTGTAGTTAAGATTATGATAGACAACAATATAAAGAAAGTCGTGGTGCTCGGCTCGGGAGCACTCAAGATCGGTCAGGCAGGTGAGTTTGACTATTCTGGTTCACAGGCACTCAAGGCACTCAAGGAGGAGGGTATCGAGACTATCCTCATCAACCCTAACATCGCTACAGTCCAGACTTCTGAGCAGGTGGCCGACAAGGTGTATTTCCTTCCGGTGACTGCATATTTTGTAGAGAAGGTCATCCAGAAGGAAGCCCCACAGGGCATTCTCCTTGCATTCGGAGGCCAGACCGCGCTCAACTGTGGTGTGGATCTTCACAAGGCCGGCATACTTGAGAAATATAATGTGAAGGTACTCGGTACCCCTGTCCAGGCTATCATGGACACCGAGGACCGCGAACTCTTCAACGAAAAACTTGCACAGATCAATGTGAAGACTATCAAGTCTCATGCTGTCGAGACTGTGGAAGATGCAAAGAAGGCTGCAGCCGAACTCGGTTATCCGGTGATCGTACGTGCTGCATATGCACTCGGTGGTCTTGGTTCAGGCTTCTGCGACAATGAGGAGCAACTCGTGACACTTTGCGAAAGTTCGTTCTCATTCTCACCTCAGGTTCTTGTCGAGAAGTCTCTTAAAGGCTGGAAGGAAATCGAATACGAGGTGATGCGTGACCGTTATGACAATTGCATCGCAATCTGTAACATGGAGAATTTCGACCCGCTTGGAATCCACACAGGTGAATCTATAGTTGTCGCTCCAACTCAGACTCTCAGCGCAAAGGAAGTGCAGTTCCTTCATGACCTGGCCATCAAGATGGTACGTCATATCGGAATCGTAGGAGAATGTAACGTCCAGTATGCATATGACACTGATTCGATGGAATATTATGTCATCGAACTCAATGCGCGTCTGAGCCGTTCTTCTGCTCTTGCTTCAAAGGCAACCGGATTCCCTATCGCTTTCGTCGCTGCGAAGATTGGTCTCGGATACGGCCTTTTCGACATCAAGAACTCCGTTACAAAGGACACTCCGGCATTCTTCGAGCCTGCTCTTGACTATGTGGTTGCAAAGATTCCAAGATGGGACCTTTCGAAGTTTACAGGTGTTTCAAGAAAGATCGGTTCATCGATGAAGTCTGTCGGTGAGGTGATGTCTATCGGTCGTAATTTCGAGGAAATCATCCAGAAGGGTCTCAGAATGATCGGTCAGGGCGCCAACGGATTCGTAGGAAACAAGGATATCAAGGTTGATGACATAGACAAGGAACTCAATGAACCTACCGATAACCGTATCTTCGTGATTTCCAAGGCAATGCAGGCCGGTTATACTGTGGACCAGATTCATGATCTCACCAAGATCGACAAGTGGTTCCTCAACAAACTTCAGGGAATCGTGAACACTCATAAGGAGATGAAGAAGTATGACTGCTGCGAGCAGATGCCTCTTGAACTTCTTAAGAAAGCAAAGGTACAGGGCTTCTCTGATGTACAGGTAGCCAATGCTCTTTACAAGAACCTTGATACCGAGGTAGCCGAGGACATCGTGCGTGCTTTCAGAAAGGCTCATGGCATTGTTCCGTGCGTGAAGCAGATCGATACGCTTGCTGCCGATTATCCGGCTGCAACCAACTATCTCTACCTCACTTACGGTGGAAACTTCAACGATATCAAGTATCAGCATGACAAGAATTCCGTAATCGTTCTCGGTTCCGGTGCATACCGCATCGGTAGTTCCGTAGAGTTCGACTGGTGTTCTGTCAACGCTCTTCAGACTATCCGCAATCAGGGATACAAGGGTGTGATGATCAATTACAACCCGGAGACAGTGTCTACAGACTACGACATGTGTGACCGTCTTTATTTCGATGAACTCACTTTCGAGCGTGTGATGGATATCCACGACCTTGAGAATCCTCACGGAACAGTCGTTTCGGTTGGTGGTCAGATCCCTAACAACCTCGCATTGAGACTTGACCAGAACAAGGTCAATATCCTCGGAACAAAGGCTACTTCGATCGACAAGGCGGAGGACCGTCACAAGTTCTCTTCAATCGTTGACGCCCTCGGCATCGACCAGCCTAAATGGAAGGAACTTACAAACTTCGATGAGGTGGACAAGTTCATCGACCAGGTCGGATTCCCTGTTCTCGTACGTCCTTCATATGTGCTTTCAGTTGCAGCGATGAATGTATGTTATAATCATGAGGAACTTCGTAACTTCCTCGGTCTTGCTGCGGAAGTGTCTGAGAAACACCCGGTTGTGATGTCTGAGTTCATGCAACGCTGCAAGGAGATCGAGTTCGACGCCGTTGCAGACAACGGTGAGGTTATCGCATATGCGATTTCAGAGCATATCGAGTTCGCCGGTGTGCATTCAGGTGACGCGACCATCCAGTTCCCTCCTCAGAAACTTTATGTCGAGACAGTACGTCGTATCAAGAAGATTGCGAAGAAGATCGCTTCCGCTCTCGAGATTACAGGACCTTTCAATATCCAGTTCCTTGCAAAGGACAATTATATAAAGGTGATCGAATGTAACCTCCGTGCTTCACGTAGTTTCCCATTCGTGTCCAAGGTTCTCAAGATCAATTTGATCGAACTCGCTGCCAAGGCTATGCTCGGTCTCAGGCCGGCGGCTCCGCGCAAGTCTGCTTTCGACCTCGACTATGTGGGCATCAAGTCATCGCAGTTCTCGTTCTCGCGTCTGCAGCAGGCTGACCCGGTACTCGGTGTGGATATGCATTCGACCGGTGAGGTAGGATGTCTCGGTGACGATTTCAATGAGGCTCTCCTTAACTCGATGCTTTCAGTCGGTTATGAGATTCCTAAGAAGAACATCCTCATTTCTTCGGGTAACGCTCTCCAGAAGGCTGACCTTCTCAATGCCTGCAAACTTCTTGTCGAAAGAGGCTATAACCTCTATGCTACGGAGGGTTCATGCAAGTATCTTGTAGAGAATGGTGTTCCTGCTGAGCGCGTGATCTGGCCTACCGAGGCTCAGGACCCTGAACTTGCCGCTAAGTACAAGCAGGCGATGGAGATGCTTGCGAACAAGGAACTCGACCTCGTGATCAATATCCCTAAGAACTTCTCTCACAAGGAGTTGACAAATGGATACTATGTTCGTAGAGCAGCAGTGGACTTCAATGTTCCGCTCATCACGAATGCACGTCTTGCTACAGCGTTCATCCGTGCATTCTGTGCGATGTCAATCGATGACATTCAGATAAAGAGTTGGGATCAGTATTGATTCTGACCTAGATAAAAAATCCGTCAGCGTAATAGCGATGACCCCCGCCTGCCCAAGGGCAGGCACCCCCTAGCCGGGGGTGGCATGTCATCTTTATTACGCTGACGGATTTTTATTGATCAGATCAGGAATTTCTATCTGGAATTGCGGTCCGGCTCGATGTGTATGTTGATCTGGGTCTCGTTACCGTAGATGGCCCTGATCCTGTCCTCGACTTCGGTGGCGATGTCATGTGCGGCTGTCACGGTGATGTCCGGAGACACGACGATATGAGCGTCTATAATGGATGAAATGCCGTTCCTTCTGGTCTTGAGTTCGTGCATGTCGATAACTCCGTCTACACTCATGGCTGTTGCAATGATCTCATTTTCAATCTCTTCTGGAAGTGAGGCCTCGAGGAGTTCGGATAATGAGGGGAGAGCCATCTTTACTGCTACGACAATGATAGCGATGCTGATTATGCATGATGCCACAGGGTCGAGGACCGTCCATCTGTCACCTAGGATGATTGCTCCACCTATTCCGACAAGAGATCCTATTGATGAGAAGGAGTCGCTTCTATGGTGCCATGCATTGGCGATGACGGCCGGGCTGTTGACCTTCCTGCCTGTCCTGGCAGTGACATGATAAAGGATTTCTTTTATGATGATGGAGATGACCGCAGCCGCAAGAGCCAGATAGCCGGGCTTCGGCAGAATTTCTCCTTTTGTTACGTTTATTATGCTTTCGATACCTCCTGCAAGGATTTTTCCGCCTACGGTAATGAGTATCACACTGACTATCAGTGTCGCCAGGGTTTCGAACTTGCCGTGTCCGAACGAATGTTCCTTGTCCTGCCCCTTTGATGATATGTGAGTGAATATCAGCACGACTATATCGCTCAGAAGGTCAGAAAGGGAGTGGACACCGTCTGCAATCATGGCTGCACTGTTGCCGATGAAGCCGGCAATGATCTTCACGACTGTTAGAAATATGTTCACTATTGCGCCCCAGAGTGTTATTGCGCGTATTTCTCGTTCTCTGTTTTTCATCTTCTCGTAATTGGACTGCAAATTTAAAAATTACACCGATATCTGAGGGTGCATTCTTGCAAAAATACCGCTCTTTGCGTAAGTTTGTAGGAAATATCATCAATAATGGACTACCCGAAGATACTCGAGGAAATATATCAGGAGATACTTCCTTTTAAAGAGAACGGCCATCAGGCCGACTATATACCAGCATTGGCAAAGGTGAACCCTGATCAGTTCGGCATGTGCCTCAAGACTGTTTCCGGTGAAGAATATTCATTCATGCAGGCTGATACTCGTTTTTCCATCCAGAGTATCTCCAAAGTATTTGCCCTTGCCATGGCATTGTCCATAAGAGGGGAGAGCCTGTGGAAGAAAGTCGGCAAGGAGCCATCCGGTACCGCTTTCAATTCACTTGTCCAACTCGAGATCGAAAAGGGAAAACCGCGCAATCCGTTCATAAATGCCGGGGCTATCGTGGTTGCTGACATTCTTCTCACGGAACTGGATGATGCGGAAGGAGAATTCCTTCGTTTCGTACGTGCGCTTTCCGGAAACGAGACGGTTGATTATAATATGGAAGTTGCTGTGTCTGAGAGGGAAACGGGCTATCTTAATGCTGCAATAGCCAATCTTCTGAAGTATCATGGAACCATTGAAAACAATATCGAGGATGTCCTGATGTTTTATTTCAAGATGTGTTCCGTGGAGATGAGTTGTGCTGAACTGGCAAATGCTTTCCTTGCTTTCACCAATCATTCGCCATTTGATTTTTCGGGCTACAAGTTGAGTTCGTCCCGCATCAAGCGACTGAATGCCGTCATGCAGACATGCGGATTCTATGATGAGGCAGGGGAATTCTCGTATCTTGTCGGACTGCCGGGAAAGAGTGGCGTCGGAGGAGGCATAGTTGCCATATATCCAATGCGTTACTCCGTTGCCGTATGGAGCCCGAGACTCAATTCAAAGGGTAATTCAGTCATGGGAATGAAGGCTTTGGAACTTCTGACTACTGCAACTCAGGAATCGATATTCTGATTCGTCGGAAATTGCTGAAAATTACAATTTGTTGGAAATTTGTTTAAGTTTTTATTAAAGTGTAAATTTTGTGTGTGCGAAATTTACACTTGTTTCTTTTTGATGGGTATATTCTCCGATTTTATAAGATAGGCCTACTGTGGTTCGGTGGGGTAATCATACCATTCGTCGGACTTGACTGGAACACTTCTTGTAGTTGTGAAAAAAAGCAGTACCTTTGCACACGAGTTGATCAGAGAGTTGTTCTGAAACTCTCACAACTTATTGGTTATTAGTTTTAGTGTTATTAATTATGTGGTTAGTATGAGGCGTCCCCGCGTGAGCGGCGAAGTCTCATTTTTTTTGTGTCATCGTCTGTATTCCCAAAGTGAGTTTCCTACGCCAAGCCATGCTTCTATGGCCTTGACATAGAGCATGTTGTGCATGTCGGTGGCGAGAAATGACACTATGCCTTCGTCTATGAGCGCCTGGGCCTTCGTCTGGACTTCCTCGCCGTATATTCCGGCAAGGGAACCGTAGTTGGACTGGATCCTTACCCCCAGGTCCACGTATTTCAGGAGAGTTTCGTGTGGAAGATATGCGTATCTTTCAGGATGGGGGAGAATCGGGGTAAGTCCGAGCGAGATGACCTTTCTGAACTCTTCCTCCGGATCCAGGCCGTACATGTCGGATTCGTCGTTGATGGGAAATTCCATCAGAATGAACTTGTCCTCTATAGGCATGAGTTTTCCTTTCGCAAGGATGTCTGGCCATGTTTCCGGATTGAGACGATATTCCGCAGACATCCTCAGGTCAACCTCTGTTCCGCTGTCCTTCATGCCGGTAACCAGCAGGTCGAACCTCTCTTTGATGTTTTCCGGTGTGTTGCAGTATTTCTTAGTGATGTGTGGGGTGCAGGTGATCCTGTCAAAACCCATTGCTGACATGGCTTTGACAATCTGTATGGACTCTTCCAAGGTCCTGGCTCCGTCGTCTATTCCCGGAAGGATATGGCTGTGAAAGTCTATGATCATTTATCCGATGAATTTAAGCAGTTGCTCATATACAAGATGTACCGGAAGGCCCATGATCGTGAAATATGAGCCTTCTATCTTGCCTATGCCTATGTATCCGATCCATTCCTGAATGCCGTATGCACCTGCCTTGTCAAATGGCTTGTATTTGTCTACGTAATATTCTATTTCCTTGTCAGTCAGGTTTTTGAAGTGGACGGTAGCCGTGTCGCTGACGGTGCTGCATGATACTGAATCCCTGACTGTCACGGCTGTTATGACATGATGCCCTTTGCCGGAAAGATGCCGGAGCATGTCTATCGCATCCTCGCGTGAATGAGGCTTGCCCATGACCCTTTCCTCACAAAGCACGAGCGTGTCGGAAGTTATGAGGATCTCGTCATCCTCCAATGCCCTGTGGAATCCGTATGATTTTCCCTCGGAAAGCACTTCCGGTATTTTTTCGTGAGGTGTGTCTTCACTATATACTTCTTCGAAATCGTTTCCTGTGTCTACGATGAAATCGATGTCAAGTCCCGCCAGAAGTTCCCGCCTTCTGGGCGAATTGCTTCCGAGTATAATCTTTTTCCCTTTTGTGTCCATTACGGTCAGTCTTCAAGAATTATTTCCATATAATAACTTTGAATCTTTTCCTGTCTGCTGTCTCCGGCTTCAACCAGGACATATTTGTCCTGATACAATGACAGTGGCCATCCGGTTTCAAGGTGTATCTCCTCTGAACTGTACTGTTCCCATTTGACCTTCATCTGCATCTGTGCCATCGCTTCCGATGTTGCTGACTCTACTACCTGACGTAATGAATCAGTCATTTCCCAATTGTCGTACGCAGCGTCAAACTGGGTGCTGACAACGGATTTCATAGTGTCATTACCGATGTTTGCCGAAGTGTATGTGCGCAATACAGTGCTGAATGAATCGGTGAGTTCCTTCTCTGCCCACAGATTGGTCTGAGCGGTTGTCTGTTCGACGCCCGGTATGAAGAAGTTCAGAGGCTCTTCCATTGTGTATGTTTGGCCTGGTTCAAGACGTGCCCCGTGGAAGAAGAACAGTCTTCCGATATCATCCAATATTCCGGTCTGTATGGTCTGAGGATTGGCAAGGGAGGCGAGAAGTTGATTCGAGTAGCCTTCAATGTCGAATCCTTCAAGTTCTTCGGACGACATGGTCTGAGCAATGAATTCACTCAAAGGACCTACGCATTTTGCATATTGCTCCACCAGCGAGTCAAGGTTGTCGATTGACATCAATGCTCCGTGTCTGTTGGTACTGAACAACACAGACATAGGGCCGTTGATCTTCGATGTGAGATCATGAATGGTCTGGGTAAACTCGTCACTATATTCGGCATCTCTATATGTCAGTTTCAACTGGTATGCCTCATCTGTCATCCCTACGACTTCGAATTCCATGATTTCTGTCGAATAGTTACGAGATGTGGTGTCGCCTTGTGCATTGACTTCCTTCTCGCTTCTTTCGCAATTGTATGAATATTTGTCGCCTGGCTGCCAGTATGCCACGATCTGCACGGTGGAGTCCGCCAACATCTGTGCTGCCGCATTTAATGACATGAGCAGTGTCGCTGCAATGATTAAAAGTCTTTTCATATGGGTATATGTTTATAATCATGCAAACTTACATAAAAAAAGACAGAAGACCAATGTCTTCTGCCTTCTTTACAATATCTTCTTCACCAGTCTGAATATCTTGTACGGCATGTATCGGAACGGGAGGTCTATCCATGTGCCCGTCGCTATGACCGACCTTGTGTGGCTGAATGCTTCGAAACTTTCCTTTGAGTGGTAGCGTCCCATTCCGGAATTTCCGACTCCGCCGAAAGGTACGTCCTCGTTGGCTATGTGCATGATCACATCGTTGATGCATCCGCCTCCGGATGAGGTTCTTCGTATCATTTCCCAGCCGTCTGATTCCTTGCCGAAATAGTAGAACGCAAGCGGTTTCTCGCGGGATGTGATGAATGAAATGACAGAATCCCTGAAAGATCCTTCGCTTCGTTCAGGATGACAAGGGGAGATTATTGTACCATTGCTGTCAATTGTAATGACCGGGAAAACCGGACCGAAGATCTCTTCTGTCATGAGAGATGAGTCGAGCGCAACATCCTCTATCAGAGTCGGTTCTATGAAACGTGTCGCCGCATCTGTCCTTCCTCCGTATATTATCTTTCCGTCCTTGAAATATCCGGTCACTCTGTCGAAGGCCTTGTCGTTCACCATGCGGACATAATGCCTGTCTTCACTGATGTCCTTTCCATGCAGGTTGCTCACTTCTTCCGCAAATGCCAGAACGAATGCCTCCTTGACATCCTTATGGATAAGGATATAGTCCGGCGCGATGCAGGTCTGGCCGCTGTTCAGGGTCTTTCCCCATGCGATCCTCTTCGCGGCAGTCTGTATGTCAGCAGTCTTGTCGATGATGCATGGGCTCTTGCCCCCGAGTTCCAGAACCACAGGGGTGAGGTTCTTTGCCGCTGCCGTCATCACTTTTCTTGCAAGCGCAGGACTGCCTGTAAAGAAAATCAGGTCCCAACGTTGTTCAAGAAGCATGGTGTTGACGTCCCTGTTGCCTTGAACCACAGCGATGTGCCGTTCATCGAATGTCTCTCTTATCATGTCCTCGATGGCCTTCGAGACTGTCGGCACATATGGAGATGGTTTGAGAACCGCTGTGCAGCCGGCTGAAATCGCTCCCACAAGAGGATTCAGAAGCAACTGTACAGGATAGTTCCATGGGGATATTATCAGCGAGCAGCCAAGAGGCTCCTTGACGATGTAACTCCTTGATGGGAAGAGTTTAAGAGGGGAGTGAGCCTTTTTTCTGCTGGCCCATTTCCCTACATTTTTCAGATGGTTCCTGATTTCAGCCTTGACTATGCTGATCTCTGTCAGGTATGCCTCCTCGTATGACTTGTGAAGGTCGTCCCAGAGGGCCTCGGCGAGTCTGTCCTCCCAGGCGTCCATAGCCTTCATGAACTTTTTCAGCATTTCCTTGCGGAATCCGATATCCAGAGTCGCTCCGGAACGGAAATATTCATGCTGTGCCTTGACTATGCCTGTTATTTTTTCTGCAGATGTGTTCTCCATTTTCATGATTCTGTTGTGAATCTTCAAAAATAAACATTTTTCCGGTAAGCACGGAAAATTACGATGCTTTTGTTGCGGCCCGCTCTGCGGTTTTCCTTCCGGTGAACTCGTCCATGGTGTGATATATTCCGAAAACCTCACCGAAAAGCCAGTCGAATACCCTTGTCGGAAGGATCGCCTGCCAGAATCTGATGAAATGGAAGCCGAACGGTATTCCTCTGAATGACTTGTTCCTTTCTATCGCCCTGATGACTCTCTTGGCGACATATTCCGGTTTGAGGATCGGTATGATCCTGGATTTCACGCCGTCGAACATTCCGGTGTTTATATAATAAGGTGCGACTGTGGTGACGTGTACGTCGCTTTTCATGTCCTGAAGTTCGATCCTTACCGAGTCGGACCATCCGATCGCACCCCATTTGCTGGCTGCATACACCGACATCTTCGGGTTCGAGAGCATTCCTCCTGCCGAAGCGATGGTGCATACATGTCCGCGGTTGCGGCTGATCATGCCCGGAAGCATTGCACGCGTAACGAACATCGGCGCTATCGTGTTGATGTTCATCGTGCGTACGATCTCGTCTGCCGTCTGCTTGTCGAATGTCTTGTTGCTGGTGACGATTCCCGCACAGTTGATGAGGATGTCCACCTCGCCGCATTCCTTCCTGACCCTTTCGTAGCCTTCTGTGACAAGTTCGTTCCTGGACACATCCACGATATATCCCATGACCTTGCCGTATGCACCTAAATCTTTCCTTGCCGCCGCTATGCTCTGGGGATTGATGTCCCATATGATCAGGCATGAGGCTCCTTTTTCAAGGGCCATGCGGCCCATTATCTTTCCGATTCCGGATGCTCCTCCGGTAATCAGCACGTTTGCATTTTCAAATTTCATAACCACTTGTTTCCGGCAAAGTTATCGCAAAAAAAATACCTGCCGCAATCAGCGGCAGGCAATGACGTGAAACCCGCAGATTCGTTGTGATTGTGCTGATTCTGTGGTGAAATGTTCCCGATGTGTGGCGAAATCCGGTTAAAAATTCCGTAAGTTTATACATGAAATTTGTAAGTGGATTTAATATTCGAATTTATCTAACAGCCTTGACACAGTTCAGTTGACGCCCCCGTGCAAGACCGTTTGCCTTGATGAATCGGTCATAAAGTTTGCAAAAGTCATCGGACATACAGAAAATTTCAGTAATTTTGACTCTTGAGATCATAGCAATGTATTTTGTGAAGTTGATTTGTCGTGATTTAAAATTTATAAAATATATTGCTATTTTACTAATAATCAATAACTTAATTTCGTCGAACTGACGTTAACATATACAACAGAGTCTGAAGGATATTACACTATCAGTTATCCGGATGACATATGTAAATGGATTAAATAGACTGTTATTATGAAGAATTTACTGAATAAATTATTTTTCTTTGCATCCATGTCGATATGCATTTCTTCGTGCACAGTAGAAGACTATCCACCTTATGAAACTATATATCAGATACTTAACAATACTGAAAGAACAGTCTATATTCAATCAAGTGCGTGGAGAAATGATGAGTTTAGGGAACTGCCGCCGAATTGTTATTTACATATAGGACATATCATAAGCAATGATTCCTTTTCCACAGATACGATATGTGTGGAAATCGAGAAGCATGAATTGCTTTTGAAATCATCGGACTGGACACTTTTACGACGCTGGACACCAGACGGTGCCGATATTCCAGACGATATGGACCTTGCATTGAAGTACTGCTATGCTTCATATTTTGAGGGAATCCCGGAAGTCAGACTTCTGCATAAGGGAAAATACTGGGAATCATTCCAAAATAATCTTATGACATGGACTTTCGAGATCACTCCGGAAGATCTCATACCGCTTTCTGAAATAGCATCTAAGTATCCTGATTTTAAAACAGAAAAATGATTATGAAAAACATATTGAAAAAATTGATATTTTTCATTCCTATATTGTTTTGTGCTTTTCAATGTGAGATTCCACCACAGATCACAAACATCTCCTATATCAAGAATTCAACCGAAGATACTGTATACATATTGTCAAATATTTGGCGAGACGAAATATATCAAGAATTCAAGCCGGGGGATATGATTAAATGGGATGAGGGTTGTAATGATTATGCTTTTCCTTTTATGCGGGGATCTATTTATAACAGTACTTGGACTCTGAAATCTAAGGACGGCACAATTTTGCGTCGCTGGACTCCTGAGAATTCCAAAGATCTTCCAAAGGATAGGAATACTGCACTTGCAGAGGGATATGCAACATATTTCAAAGGATATGTAGGCGTCAGAGTGCTGCACTATGAGGAAGATTGGACTCCCTGCACCATCTCCGCAGATACTACAATATGGACCTTCGAGATCCTACCTGAGGATCTCATACCACTTTCTGAAATAATAAGATTTGGTAGTTAGGCGAAATCCGGTTAAAAATTCCTTTTGTATTCGCTTACATCCAGTTTCCATCTGCCCTGAAGTTTCATGACAGTTTCCAGAGCCTCCCTTACGCAGCCCTTTCCTCCGGGCCTTGAACTGATGTATCCGGCAATCTCCTTCACTTCGTCCACGGCGTCGCTCGGGCATGCTCCGCAGCCACAGGCTTCCATGACCGGAATGTCAGGAAGGTCGTCTCCGAAATACATCACTTCATCATGCCTCAGTCCGTGGCGTGTACAGAAGTCCTCGAAATCCTCGATCTTGGCACGTGAGCCCAGATATACGTCTTCGGGCTTTATGCCGCATGTGCGGAAACGCATCCTTATGCTCTCCGACCTGCCGCCGGTGATTATCGCCAGGTGATATCCTTTCATCATGGCCATACGCAAGGCCATGCCGTCCTTGGAATCGAAGGTGCGGTAAAGTTCGCCGTTCAGGTCGGCAAGAATGCCTCCGTCTGTGAGGACGCCGTCCACATCAAAGGCGAATGCCTTGATTTTCAGCAGTCTGTCTGTCATGACTTTGCGCCTCCGCCGAAACCGCCCATAGGGAATGTGGCCTTTGGCTCGCCTCCGAATGTTATGGTTCCATGCTGGCTTTCGTATTTGTTGATATTGTCCTGGAGGGCGAGGAAGAGCCTCTTCGCATGTTCAGGAGTCATCACAATACGGTTTCCGACCTCCGGCTTTGGAAGTCCCGGAAGCATTGTAGCGAAGTCGATGATGAACTCGCTGTGCGAGTGGGTTATGATTGCGAGGTTTGAATATGAACCCTTTGCGATTTCCGGCTTGAGTTCGATCTTGAATTCTTTTTCGTTTGCCATGATATTACGTTTTATCGTTATTGACTATTTGTGTCTTTGTCCATGGCAAAGATACGGAATTTTTTTGCTATCTTTGCATGTTTACGTGCCCAATCTTGTATGGTGGGGGCCAAGTGATTGATTAATAGTTAAAAACAGATATTTCTTATGGAACTTCCAGCAAAGTATGATCCTGCCTTGACGGAGGACAAATGGTATGCCTACTGGCTTGAGAACAAGTTTTTTCATTCGGAACCAGATGAGAGAGAGCCTTATACGATAGTTATCCCGCCACCGAATGTGACCGGTATCCTTCATATGGGCCATGTGCTGAACAATACGTTGAATGACGTTCTTGTGCGTAAGGCCAGGATGGACGGCAAGAATGCATGCTGGGTGCCTGGTACAGACCATGCATCGATCGCCACAGAGAACAAGGTGGTGCAGAAACTTGCCGCAGAGGGCATAAGGAAGGAAGACCTCACACGCGAGCAGTTCCTCGAGCATGCCTGGGAGTGGAAGGAGAAGCACGGAGGCATCATACTCAGCCAACTTCGCAAACTCGGTGCATCATGCGACTGGGACAGGACAAAGTTCACTATGGATCCGGACCTGAGCGAGGCTGTGATCAACACATTCGTATATTTCTATAACAAAGGATATATTTATAGAGGTGTGCGCATGGTGAACTGGGACCCTGTCGGACTTACTGCTGTCAGCGACGAAGAGGTGATCCACAAGGATACCGTAAGCAAGTTCTACCATCTCCGCTATTTCATCTCTGACGGAAACGGAAATCCAACCGACAAATACATCATCATCGCCACAACCCGTCCTGAGACCATCATGGCCGATGCGGCGATCTGTATCAATCCGGAGGATGAAAGATATCATTGGCTGAAAGGAAAGAAGGTGCTTATCCCGCTGATCAACAAGGAGATACCTGTCATTGAAGACAGTTATGTGGCAATGGATTTCGGAACAGGATGTCTTAAAGTAACTCCTGCCCACGATGTTAACGACTATGAGATCGGTATCCGTCACAACCTCCCTGTACTCGACATCATCGACGACCATGGCCGTCTCAACGAGAAGGCGCAGATCCTCGTGGGAGAAGACAGATTCGAGGCCCGTAAGAAGATCGTGAAGATGCTTGAAGAGGCCGGAAACCTTGAAAAGATGGAGGATTATACTTCTCCTGTAGGATACTCCGAGAGAACCAATGCCGTAATCGAGCCAAGACTCTCGATGCAGTGGTTCCTCAAGATGGAGGCTCTCGCAAAGGATGCCCTTGAGTCGGTTGAAAGCGGAAAGGTGAAACTCATTCCGGACAAATACCGTAACACATATCGCCATTGGATGGAGAATGTGCGTGACTGGTGCATCTCCCGTCAGTTGTGGTGGGGACAGCGCATACCTGCGTATTATCTTCCGGACGGACAGGTGGTTGTGGCTTCCAATGCAAGTGATGCTTTAACTCTTGCGCAGGAGATTGACGCCAATGTCACCGCTCAGGACCTTCGTCAGGACGAGGATGTTCTCGACACATGGTTCTCTTCATGGCTCTGGCCTATCTCTGTATTCGACACAAACAAGGCCGGACATCCTGAGGCTGAGCCTGACAGGGATCTCGCATACTACTATCCTACAAATGACCTCGTGACAGGACCGGACATCCTTTTCTTCTGGGTGGCACGTATGATCATGGCTGGAAACGAGTTCATGAACGATGTTCCGTTCCGCAATGTATATCTTACTGGTATCGTGCGTGACAAACTCGGACGCAAGATGTCAAAGACATTGGGTAACTCTCCTGACCCGCTCGAC
Source organism: Candidatus Cryptobacteroides sp. (assembly GCA_045539115.1). GTDB lineage: Bacteria > Bacteroidota > Bacteroidia > Bacteroidales > UBA932 > Cryptobacteroides. The sequence continues at coordinate 34,227 of JAZQES010000013.1, forward strand.
CTCATAAGCAAGTATGGTGCGGATGCTGTCCGTCTCGGCATGCTCCTTTGCAGTTCGGCTGGAAACGACATCCTTTATGATGAGTCTCAGATTGAGCAGGGAAGAAACTTCAACAACAAGGTATGGAATGCCTTCCGTCTTGTCACAGGATGGAATGTCGACTCTGCTGCAGCACAACCGGATGCATCTGCTGTGGCTGTGAAGTGGTTTGACAGCAAATTGAGCCAGGTGATCGAGACTGTCGAGGATCATTTCTCGAAATTCCGTATCTCTGATGCCCTCATGGCCATTTACAAACTCTTCTGGGACGATTTCTGCGCTTGGTATCTCGAGGCTGTGAAGCCGGCTTACGGTGCAGGTATCGACAAGGCCACATATGAGGCTACAATCGGTTTCTTCGACGCTCTTCTCAAGATGATCCATCCGATTATGCCGTTCATTACAGAGGAACTCTGGCAGAATATGGCCGAGCGCAAGCCGGGCGAGACCATCATGAACCAGCGTTATCCTCAGGCAAAGGCATATGATCCTGAATTCATCACTGCCTTCGAGATGGCATGTGAGGCAGTCGCAGGTGTGAGAAACATCCGTCAGAGCAAGAACCTTTCTCCAAGAGAGGCCCTCGACCTTAAGATCAAGGGAGCCTTCCCTGCGGAGGTTCTTCCAGTGGTTGTGAAACTCGCTAATGTAAGCGTTGCTGAGGCGGAAGGTGACATGTCTGCCGCACAGCGTTTTATGGTGAGGACAGTAGAGATGTTCGTTCCTCTCACCGGACTTATCAATGTCGAGGAAGAGGTTGCCAAACTCGAGGCCGAACTTGCATACCAGCAGAAATTCCTTGACAGCGTGCGCAAGAAACTTTCAAATGAGCGTTTCGTGGCCAATGCACCAGAGGCTGTCGTGGCTGTCGAGCGTAAGAAAGAGGCAGATTCGCTCTCGAAGATCGAAAGTATTACCGCTTCGCTCAATGCGTTGAAAAATAACTGATAAAACAACTTTGTTAACACCTATAACATTTTTGTTATGCTGAAATCCGAGATGTTTCTGGACGTCAGGTACTATGAAACCGACCAGATGGGGATAGTCCACCATTCGAATTATATCAGATACTTCGAATGTGGACGTACCGATATGCTCAAGAAGATGGGACTTCCTATTGAGAAGATCGAGCAGACCGGTGTTATGCTTCCTGTGGTCTCGGTCGAGTGCAAGTACAAGACTCCGGCGGTTCTCGGAGATGTGCTCAGGATAGTGACTTCTGTCGATGAGGTTCCGAGAGCCAGACTTGTGATCCGTAATGAAATATACAATGCTTCTGATATGCTTGTATGTTCCGGATCTGTTGTCCTCGGCTTCATCGATTCGGTCACACGCCGTCCGGTGAGATGTCCTGAAATACTGGTTGAATTTTTTGATAAACATATTAATAACTGATCGTCATGATTATCAATCCGTTAATTTTTAATCTGGGATTCTGGGAGATTGTAATCATCGCCCTGGTTGTGCTTCTTATTTTCGGAGGCAAGAAGATTCCTGAACTTATGAAAGGCCTCGGCAAGGGAGTGAAGAGTTTCAAGGAAGGAATCAAGGAGGTTGAAGACGAGGTGAAGGACGTTAAGAAGGATATCGAGCAGTAGAAGTGGGAAAGAGTGAAGAGATGACCTTTTGGGATCACCTTGATGATCTTCGTAAAAGCATAATACACATCGTTATAGCCGTCGTTTCTGTAGCGGTGGTGCTTTTCTGTTTCAAGGATTTCCTGTTTGAGAAGGTCATTCTGGCTCCTTCCAGGGGTGATTTCTTTCTTTACAGGCTTCTGGGAGCGGATATGTCACTGTCTCTGGTCAATATTGAGGTGGCGGCACAGTTCCTTATCCACATGAAGGTCACCCTCATATGCGCCCTCATTCTGACTTTCCCTTATCTCATATTCAAGATCTGGCAGTTCATCGTTCCTGCCTTGTATGAAAATGAGAAGAAGGCTGTCAGAGGTGCATTTGCTTTCTCTTCCGTCCTTTTCTATATAGGTCTCGCTGTGGGATATTTTGTGATTTTCCCGCTGATGCTGAATTTCTTTGCCGGATATCAGGTCAGTGCCACAGTGGAAAATACATTTTCCCTTACATCTTATATATCCTTGCTTACATCTATGGTGCTGACTTTCGGCATCGTATTCGAGTTTCCTACCGTAGTGGCTGCATTGTCGGCCATGGGAGTAGTGACAAGGGAGAATCTGAGGGGACTCAGAAAATATGCTTTCTGCATCACATTGGTGCTTTCTGCAATCATCACTCCTTCGGGAGATCCGTTCTCCATGCTTGTGACGGCTCTTCCTTTATATCTGCTGTATGAATTCAGCATATTGATATGCAGAAGCGGAAAGCGTGAACAAACCATTGAAGATTAAATATTTATGATATCTATTAACAATCTTGTCGTAGCCTATGGAGGCTTTACCTTGCTGAATGAAATCAATTTTCATATCAGCGAGAATGACAAGATAGGCCTTGTCGGCAAGAATGGTGCGGGAAAATCTACCATTCTGAAACTCATATGCGGTCAGCAGAGTCCGACAAGCGGCAAGATAGCCGTTCCGAACGGAGTCAAGATCGGCTATCTGCCTCAGATCATGGAGCATCACAAGGGACGCACTGTAATCGATGAGGCGATGACCGCTTTTGCGGATATGTTCGCTCTTGAGGATGAACTTGAGAAGATAACCACGGAACTGGCTGAAAGACAGGATTATGAATCCGTTGACTATCAGAATCTTATTATCAGGATGAATGAGGTCAATGACCGTCTGGCCTATACCCGTTCCGACAATCCTCAGGTGCAGGCAGAAAGGACTCTTTGCGGTCTCGGTTTCAAATATGAAGAACTGTCACGTCCCACCGAGACTTTCAGTCAGGGCTGGAACATGCGTATCGAACTTGCAAAGATCCTCTTGTCAAAACCTGATGTACTGCTTCTTGACGAGCCTACCAATCATCTTGATATTGAATCGATTGAATGGCTTGAAGGCTATCTGAAAGATTATCATGGATCTCTTGTACTCATTTCCCATGACAGGAAATTCCTGGATAATGTGACCAACAGGACTGTTGAGATAATGGTGGGCAGGATTCACGATTATAAGGTTCCATACAGTAAGTATCTGGAACTAAGGAGGGAACGTCTCGAACAGCAACGTGCCGCATTCGAGAATCAGCAGAGGATGATTGAGAAGACCGAAGAGTTCATCGAGAAATTCAGATATAAGCCTACGAAGTCCAATCAGGTTCAGTCCAGGGTCAAGCAGTTGGAGAAACTGGAGAGGATAGAAGTTGATCTGGAAGACCGGTCAACTCTTTCCGTCAAGTTTCCGCCGGCACCACGTTCCGGTGACATCGCATACAAGGCTGTAGACATGAGGGTCGGATATGGAGAGAAGGTCGTGTTTGATGACGCTCAGATCGAGGTGCGGAGGGGAGAGAAGGTAGCCCTTGTCGGAAGAAACGGTGAGGGTAAGACCACCCTTATGCGCGTGATCATGAATGAACTTGATCCTATGGCCGGCGAATCAAAGGTCGGATATAATGTGAATATCGGCTATTATGCTCAGAATCAGGAAGATATACTGGATAAAGAGGATACCGTATTCGGCACTCTTGACCGTATAGCAGTAGGAGATATCCGTCTGAAACTGAGGGATATCCTAGGCGCTTTTCTTTTCAAGGGTGAAGACATAGACAAGAAGGTTGCAGTTCTGAGCGGTGGTGAGCGGGCTCGTCTGGCAATGGCGAAACTGATGCTCAAACCGTATAATCTTCTTGCACTCGATGAGCCTACAAACCATATGGATATACGCTCGAAGGATATTCTGAAGCAGGCCCTCAAGTCTTATGACGGTACATTGATAATCGTATCCCATGACCGTGATTTCCTTGACGGACTTGTAGACAAACTTTATGAGTTCAGGGACGGAAAGGTAAAGGAACATCTGGGAGGTGTGCAGGAGTTCCTCGAGAGAAGGAAACTGGAAACCCTCAATGAATTGGAGAGACATTTCAAGCCTGTTCAGGAAGAGAAGCCTGTGGAAGTCGTCCAGAAGAAGGAAGAGGCGAAACAGGAGTATCAGGCTAAGAAGTTTGTATCTAAAGAAGAAAAGAAGATAAGGAACCGTATCTCATTCTTGGAGAAGAAGATAGAGGAGTATGAGGCTAAAATGGCAGAGATCGAGGCAGTGTTGAGTAATCCTGGCCCGGATGATGATGTCATGGAACTTACAAGGGCATATCTGGAGAACAAGAGGGAACTCGACTATAAGATGGAAGAGTGGAGCGAACTGAATGAAAAATTAGAATGTTGATAATATGGAAGAAAAGAAAATGCAATATCTGTTCGGAATGCATCCGGTGCTGGAGGCAGTAAGGGCTGGAAAGAAGTTTGACAAGGTCCTTCTGAAGCAGGGACTAGAGGGAACCCAGTTCCGTGAACTGATGGAACTTCTCAAGATCAATGAGATTCCGTTCCAGTTCGTGCCGGGTGAGAGACTTAACCGTGCCGTCCGAGGATCCCACCAGGGTGTCCTGGCATATATATCACAGATAGATTACGTTGATATAGAGCAACTTGTCAATAATGCTCTGGCTCGTACTGAGAATCCGTTGCTTGTGATTCTCGACGGTGTGAGCGATGTCCGCAATCTGGGAGCCATAGCCAGAAGCCTTGAATGTGCAGGCGGAAACGGAATCATCGTTCCTGCAAAGGGAGGTGCGGCAATAAATGCCGATGCTGTAAAGGCCTCAGCAGGTGCTCTTATGAGGATAGATACATGCAAGGTTCCTAATCTCCGTGTCGCTGCATATTATCTGCAGCAGAGCGGATTCCGTCTTGTGGCGGCTACTGAGAAGACCGACCGTCTTATTTATGACGTGGATATGACAGGCCCGGTTGCCGTGATCATGGGTTCGGAAGGAAAGGGAATCTCTCAGGCCATGCTTGATCTGGCGGACGACAAGGCTGCTATTCCGATGGCTGGAGAAATCACTTCGCTTAATGTTTCTGTCGCTTCTGCTGTTCTTATGTATGAGGCTGTCAGACAAAGAATTGGAAAATAACATTTAAACTATCGCTTTATGAAGAAGTACTTCATTTTATGTGTAATTGCACTTGTGATGTCATTTACACTTTCGGCTCAGTCGCAGGTTGAAAAGACCAATAGTTATGAAAGTTTTTCAACTGTAGCAGTTTCAGATAATTTCACTGTCAGACTGATAGGCTCCGACAGTTATTCAGTCAGGTTAAAGGCTGATGAGAGAGTCGCTCCATATGTACAGTCTTATGTCCAGCATGGAACATTATATGTTTCTGTTGACAAAAAGTCCTTTACTCCTGAATTGAAGAAGGAACTTAAAGGAAAGAGCCTTAAAGGCATTATGATGGAAGCGGAAATATATGCTCCTACACTTACGTCGCTTTCGCTGAATGGCAAGACTTCTCTCGTTCAGTCTGATACAATCAGGATTGATTCATTCACGTTGTCTATGAGCGATGATGCAAGAATCGAGAAACTCATCCTTAAATGCAATAGAGCAGATATCTCATTGAGCAAGAGTGCTTATGCCAACATAATTGCTGAAGTGACAGATAGATTGAATGTGTCTGCTGCCAACTCTGCGGAGGCAATCATTGATCATAAAGGCGGTAATAACCTGACAGTCAATGCAACAGGATATTCTCATGTGAGAGCGACAATGAATGTTCCTGAATTTACCCTCTCTACCTCTTCAAGTGCGGATCTTTTGTGTATCGGTGATGTTCAGCAGATGGTACTCAAAGCAGCCGGCACATCTTCTGTTCAGGCTGAGAGCCTCAATGTGACCGAAGCATCAGTTGAGCAGACCGGTTCATCAAAGTGTTACATGAACGTATCCGACAAGATCCAGGTGAATCTTACAGGCGGATCGATGATGACTTTCACCCAGGCTCCTGTCATCGATATCGTGAGAGTCGTGAATTCCACACTCATAAAGGCTGACGATCCAAAGAGAAAATAACATATGTTTGTCCTTGATTCTCACTGCGATACACCTTCGCAGATTTTAAGGCTCAGGGATATGTCTCTGGACAATGACCATGCGCATGTCGACTTCCCTAAACTTCGCCGAGGGGGAGTCGACGGCGCTTTTTTCGCATTGTATGTGCCCGCTTCGCTGAAAGGTGATGCGGCTGCTTCCTATGCCGACAGGCTTCTGGACTGCGTTCACTCATGCCTTTCTGACGATGCCGTGCTGACAGTCTCGCGTGAGCAGGCCCTGGCGAACAAGGAAGCAGGACGATTTTCCGTATTTGTTGGATTGGAGAACGGTTCGGCGATAGGGAATTCCTTGGAGGGCCTGCGGAAATATTATGATGCAGGGGTCAGGTATGTGACACTATGCCATTCCGCTGATAATCAGATATGTGACTCATGTGCTTCGCGTGTCGGTACCTGGAATGGTCTGAGCCCGTTCGGACGTGATGTGGTGAAGGAAATGAACCGTCTTGGCATGCTTGTGGATGTTTCACATGTTTCCGACCGGACTTTCTATGATGTGCTTGACTGCTCTGCCATGCCTGTTGTTGCCACACATTCATGTTGTCGTGCCCTTGCAGACCATCCGAGGAACATGACTGACGATATGATCGTGAGACTTGCAGAGGCTGGCGGCGTGATTCAGATCAATTTCTATCCTCTTTTCTTAGATGACACCTTCAGTGAAGTGTTGGAGAAGTCCGGAATCATGCAGAGAGGAGAAACTGTAGAGGCGGAATTCATCAAGGATCCATCCGATCCTGCAAGAAGAAAGGCCTGGAATGCCGTTCAGGATGAACTTCTGGCACTTCCGCGTCCTTCTTTCAGACGTATTGCCGACCATATCGACCATGTAGTGGAACTGGTTGGCATAGACCACGTCGGCATAGGTTCTGATTATGACGGCATAGAGGTGACACCGATGGAAATGGAGGATATTTCCATGATGCCTGTCCTGTTTGAAGAGTTGCGTGGCAGGGGATATTCGGAATCGGATATAGAAAAGATTGCCGGAGCCAACTTTCTCAGGCTTCTCGGCGACTAGACATGTTTCTTGTTCTGCTGATGCATGACGATTACGGTCACGGCGGCAAGAATTATGGCGATTCCGGCAAAAGTCTTGATGCTCAAATGCTCGTCAAGGAATAGGATTCCGAGTACGACCGCTGTGAGAGGTTGAAGTGCGCCCAATATCGATGTAAGTGTAGGTCCTATCCTCCTTACAGCCTTGACACCGGTGAAATTTGATACCATCGTTGCCCATAATCCGAGGCCGGCGATGTTCAGCCATTCCTTCCAGCCTGTAACCAGTGTGATTCCACCGTCGATAATGAATCCGCATGCAATGAATCCGATGGTGCATATGAGCATGATCCATGTGGTGAACTTCACTGCTTCGATCTTGTCGGCCCTGAGGTTCTTCATCAATATATAATATGCAGCGAATGAGATGGCTGATATGAGGGAGCAGGTGAGTCCGAGGGCGGTGTTTCCGTTCTGGACTGTAAGACCGTCTCCTGAGGCCATGAGATAGACGCCGGCAACTGTTGCTATGATGGATCCGATGGTGACGAATGACTTCTGCTCTCCGTAAAACACCATCATGCAGAGAGCAACGATGGAAGGATACATGAAGTTGATTGTGGAGGACACGCCGCTTGCGATGTTTTCATATCCGATAAGCAGGGTGACTGATGTCACGGCCCTGAGGATTCCCAATAAAAAGATCTTCCATCCCTCTTCAAAAGAGCAGATCTTAAGAGTCTTTTTCTTGCATGCAGCATAGATCATCAGGACTAGTGCGGCAATGCCCCAACGGTAAGACAGCACATCAAAAGTTGTCAGTCCGGCGGCTATAAGTCCCAGGCTGAACAGAGGAGAAAAGCCGAATGATGATGAAGAAATGATGGCATAGAATATACCGTTTATCCTGATTCTTCTGTGCTTTTTCTCGTATTTTGTATGTGCGATGCTCATTTGTCGGCTTTTCTACCTAAGTCTCTGATAATTAATTGTTAAGATGTCGTTATAACGATGTCTTATTGTTTACAAATTTAATGTAACAAAAATGTTTAAATCATTAACAAAAGTGTTTTGTTGATTGATTTTCAGTGTTTTAGTTCGTTAACAAGTTTAACTCTCAGTTTATTGAGTGCATTGGCAGCAAAACGCTCGATATTACGTTTTCTGTCTCCTTTGAACACCATGCTGAAGGTCTCTGTACCATGTTGTGAACTCACTCCGATCCATACCAGACCAACCGGCTTTTCCGAGGTGCCGCCTCCCGGTCCTGCTATGCCGGAAGTCGCAACTGAATAGTCGCTGCCAGTCAGTCTGCGTACTCCTTCTGCCATTGCCGCGACGCATTCAGAACTGACTGCACCATGTTCGGCAATGATCTGTTCATCGACTCCCAGCACTCCGGTCTTGACGCTGTTCGCGTATGAGGTGACAGAGCCGAGATAATATGCGGATGATCCCGCTACGGAGGTCATGAGGGCCGAAATGGTACCGCCGGTACATGATTCTGCGGCAGAGAGAGTAAGGCCCTTTTCAGCCAGTATCCTGCCTATGCAGTCCTGAAGAGTATCTTCCATATCAGAATAGAGATATTCGCCCAGAACAGGCCTTATCTTGTCAAATTCGGCGTCTATCCTCCTTTCTTCCTCTTCCTTTAAGCCCCCGTATATGGACAGCCTCAGTTTGACTCCTGACAGGGGATTCGGCAGATAGGCAAGATGCATGTCGTCCGGAAGATTGTCCTCCCATTCCCCGATCAGTTTCGACAGGGCGGATTCGGCAATTCCGAATGTCATCACAGTCTTGTGATATATGTCTGATAATGAATGGTTTACCTTGATATCTTCCAGGATGTCCGGCAAGGCTCCCAATGCCTCGAACGGTACTCCCGGGAGAGAATACAAGGTAGCCTTATTGCCGAACCTTTCTTCAGGGAAACGGAAGACCATGATCGGTGCGGTGCCAAGTCTGTTCGGAATCACCTCACATGTATCAGGCACTGAAGCCTGGGCGATGTTGATGTCCAGAACATCCAGACCTCTGGCACTCAGTATCTTATGGATTATTTCGAGTTGTCTTTCGTCTGACTTGAAAGACTCTGCACCTGAAAGTTGTGCCAAAGCAACCTTTGTGATGTCGTCTTTTGTGGGACCGAGGCCTCCCGTCACAATGACAATGTCGTTTTGGGCCAGTTCCTTTTCGAGAGAATATATGATCTCATCATGGTCGTCACCGATCGACAGCATTCTTCCCACTCTGATTCCTAAACTGTTGAGTGCCTTGGAGATATGTGAAGAATTGGTGTCTACGATCTGACCTATCAGAATCTCGTCACCGATTGTGCAAATCGAAGCCCGTGTCATTTAGTATTGGTTTCCAGATATTTGTTGATGTTCTTGATAAGGGCCGGACCTTCATATACGAAGCCGGAATAAATCTCTACGAGGGAAGCGCCTGCATCCAGCATTGCCTTTGCCTGCTCAGGTGACATGATGCCTCCGACGCCGACGATAGGAAGTCTGCCTTCCGATCTGGCATGAACATACTTTACAAGTTCAAGGTTCTTGTTATGTAAAGGTGCTCCAGACAAGCCTCCGTTGCCGATTTCTTCTATCTTTTCCTGAGAAATGCTGGTTATTCCGTCTCTGCTTCTGGTAGTGTTTCCTGCTACGATTCCGTCGATACCCGACCTCAGGCAGTAATCTATGATCTCATCGAGTTGCTGATGTGAAAGATCGGGCGAGACCTTGAGCAGAATTGGTTTGTAACTGTCGAAGTACATCCTCAGGTCAAGCAGTTTGTCTACTATTTCAGAAAGGAATGATATATCCTGCAATGCAGTGAGTCCCACCACATTAGGGCATGATATGTTCACAACGAACATGTCCACGAAGTCGTAAAGCAGACCGAAAGCCTTCTCATAATCCTTTGCCGCATCCTCATTGATGCTGGTGGTGTTCTTGGATATGTTTGCCGCTACGATGACCTCAGGTTTGTTCTTCTTGAGGTGTTCCACAGCATTCAGCACACCTTTATTGTTGATTCCGAAACGGTTGATCAGCGCCTTGTCGCCAGGAACCCTGAAACACCTTGGCTTTGCATTTCCGTCCTGCGGAAGTGGAGTAAGAGAGCCTATTTCCACGAATCCGAAGCCGAAATTGGCCATATCGTTGTAGAATTCACCGTTTTTATCCAGTCCGCCGGCAAGTCCCACGGGATTCGGGAACTTGATGCCGAATACTTCTCTTTCAAGTTTCGGCGTACTCTTCTTATATATTGCACGGATTATTGACTGTGCAAAAGGGATGTGCCTTAAGAATGCAAGTCCTGAGAATGTCAGGTTGTGGGCGGTTTCAGGGTTGAACCTGAAAAGGATAGGTTTGATGAGATGCTTGTACATATTTGATGATAATTTATACAAATATACAAAAAAGTACTGCCATTAGCAGCACTTTCTTACATTTCCTGAAATGTTCCGTCATCGAAAAGAACTATGATTTTAGATACTTTCCTCTGTTTTACAGTATTTTGCGTACTGTTATCGGAAGTGTTCAATGAATTTGAGGATTCAAGATTTATCTCTTTTCTTATTTCCTCTACGGGATCTGGCGTTCTTCCAAGGTCTGTCTCCTCCATATCAGGGAAGAGCAGTACGTCGGATGCATTGATATGTACAGGCTCTTCCTGCTGGACTTCCTTGTCCTTGTACATCTTTCCTTTGCCGAACATCAGCCAGTCTATATTCAAAGTGGGGTAGTTGGCCATCATCGCCTTGATGAAGTCGAAACTGGGATTGTTGCGACCGGAAAGCACATGAGAGACGCTGGCACGTACAACATTGATCTTGTCGGCAAACTGGGCCTGACTGATGTTTTCTGCTGCGAGAAACTGTTTTAACCTCGTATTCATGATTGTATACAATTATGTTACAAATGTAATAATAAAATTTGGAACATGAAAGAAAATCTGTTGTGTATATTTGTAAATAGGGGAGCAGGAACAGGGAAAATAATATTGAATCAATGCTATATATAATAATAGATAAATTACAGATTATCAGATATATAATTTTGTAAAACATATGTATTTTACCCTCTCTGAAGCACATTTTACCGTTAAAACCGCCTATTTACATATTTTATATAATGTAAAACAAGATATTATACAGTATAACTACCTGAATATTAGCAAACTACGAGAAATGAAAATGCAACATAAGAATTATTTATATCACATAATTCACACGTTACATAAATAAAGTAAACAGACCACGGAATGATGTAAATATTTACAAAAGTTAACAGAAGTGAATTTAAATGTATCGGATACCTTGTGGTTACAAATGTAAAATCCCGAGAATTTCATATTCATGTAACTTTTGATTATTTTTGCAGAATAATCGATTTACACGATGATACCGGAAATAAGAATTGAAGATTATAATTACGATCTCCCTGACGAGCGTATTGCCAAATATCCGCTTGCAGAAAGAGATCTGTCCAAATTATTGCAATATAAGGATGGGGTTCCGTCCGAATATGGTTTTACTGACCTCCCCTCGTTGCTGCCAGAGAATGCCCTCATGGTGTTCAATGACACCAAAGTTGTTCCTGCAAGGCTTCATTTCCAGAGAGCGACCGGAGCACATATCGAGATCTTCTGTCTGGAACCTATCCAGCCGGAGGAATATGTGACAATGTTTGCAGAAACGGAAAAATGCAGATGGAAATGTATCGTGGGCAATGTCAAGAGGTGGAAGAATGATATCCTCTCGTTGTATAATCCTTATAATGATGAGTCAATAGAGGCAATGAATCTGCATGCTTCTCTTGTGGAGAGAGACGGCGAAACTTCAGTCGTGGAATTTACCTGGTCTGACGGTTCTCCTTTCTCCAAGGTTCTGGAAGTCTGCGGCACCATTCCTATTCCGCCATATCTCAACCGCGACACCGAGGCTGTCGATCTGGAACGTTATCAGACTCTTTATGCCAGATTCCGTGGCTCAGTGGCCGCTCCTACTGCCGGCCTTCATTTTACAGACAGGGTCCTGGAAGGTATCAGGTCAAGGAACATCTCGACAAGGACTGTCTGCCTTCATGTCGGTGCCGGAACCTTCCTTCCTGTGAAGAGTTCCCTGGTTTCTGAGCATACGATGCACAGAGAGCCGTTTGTAGTCACTCTGGAATTCCTGGAAAGACTGGTTGCAAGTGCCGGAAAGACCGTTGCTGTCGGAACGACATCTGTCAGAACGCTCGAATCATTATATTATATAGGTGTAAACTGCATTGAGAAAGGGGCTCCGGCTGATGTCGGACAGTGGGATCCATATGTCAGGGATTACGGATATTCTACCGAAGAAGCCCTGAATGCCATCATCAGTTATCTCAAAGACAACGGACTGGAAGAATTGAAGGCCGGAACAAGGATAATCATAGTTCCCGGATTCAGATTCCGTATCGTGGATGTGCTGGTGACAAACTTCCATCAGCCTCAGAGCACATTGCTACTGCTGATTTCAGCATTCGTAGGAGGGGACTGGAAGACAATCTATGACTTCGCACTTGGCCATGATTTTCGTTTCCTGAGTTACGGAGACAGTTCAGTTCTCTTCCGAAAAGGCAATTAATGGCCATAAAGCCAGTTTGAGGTGCTTGTAATTTTGCAAAAACATTTTATATTTGCATATTGTACTAAAATATACCTTTTACCATGGTTGATTTATCAGAATTTGAGAGCATCAGTCCATATACAGATGCAGAGGCGGCCGAGGCGTTGAGCAAACTGGCGGAGTATCCGTTGCTGACAAATGTCTCAAAGCATTTCTTCCCGGAAGAATCGCCAGATTTCCTGAAGAACCTTCTTAAAAGCATAAAGACTATCGATGAATTTCAGGTGCTTGTAATGCAGAAGTTCGTCCGTTGGGTCATCGAACATACGGCTCATAATTTCTCATATGACGGCGTATCCAATATAGATCCGAACAAGAAGTTTCTCGCATTGTCCAATCATCGAGACATCATCCTCGATCCTGCAATTACCCAGTTGGTCCTTTACACCAATGGAATCCCGATGACGGAGATCGCGGTAGGTGACAATCTCATCACAAACAAGACCATTGAATACCTTATCCGTTCCAACAGGATGATCAAGGTCGTGAGAGGAATTTCCGCTCGTGAACTTTATCTGTCATCACAACTTCTCTCGAAATATATCAGACTTAACATCACTGAGCAGAGAAGTTCCATCTGGCTTGCACAGAGGCAGGGAAGGACAAAGAACGGTTATGATGTCACCGAGCAGGGTCTGCTCAAGATGCTTGACATGAGCGGTTCCTCTGATTTCCAGAAGAATTTCGAGGATCTGAACATCATTCCGATGAGCATTTCCTATGAGATCGAGCCTTGCGACATTCTTAAGGCAAGAGAACTTGTCATTTCACGCAAACGCAAGTATGTGAAGGCCGAGGGTGAAGACCTCAACAGCATCATGGTCGGCATCATGCAGCCGAAGGGCAATATCCACCTCAACATCGGAAAGCCGTTGACATCAGAGGAGATTGCAGCCGCTGCTCTTTGTGACAAGAATGACCGCTACCAACTTATCAGACATGCCGTAGACCTTCGCGTGATCGAGGGATATAAGTTGTGGAAGAACAATTATGTGGCATATGACATCGCGAACCATTCTTTCAAATATTCCGACAAGTACGATCAGGCGGATGTTGAGCAGTTCGTGGCATATATGGAACATCAACTTGACACAGTGGAGCCGGAGATCAACAGAGAGGATCTCAGGAGGATCTTCCTAGACATCTACGCAAACCCAGTCGTTGCGAAGGAACTCCTCGCCAAGGAAAAGGCTACGGGTGGCATATTACTGTAAGTAACTGAATATCAGTTATAATAAAGCGTCCGGACAATTGTCCGGACGCTTTCGCTTTGCATATGTGCGTAGGTTTTAGTCCTGATGAACATGAACATCCATCTGGGCATATGGGAACTTGATTCCATGCTTTGGAAGTTCAGTGTATATCTTTTCGTTCATCTGGAAGTTCACATCCCAGTAGTCTGCGGTGTGTACCCAGCCGCGCATATAGAATTTCACGCTGCTTTCAGACAACTCTCCAAGTGCCACGAAAGGATCTGCAGGAGCGTCTTTTGCGACATTGAGGATTCTGATGTCGCTTTTGAGGAGAGACATCAGAAGTTCCTTGGTCTCTTCTACTGAAGAGCCGTACTCGACGTTGACTGTCCAGTCCACGCGACGGAGTCTGCTTTCAGAAAAATTGTTGATGGAACCGTTGGACAAAGCACCATTTGGCAGGATTATCACCTTATTATCTACGGTGATAAGTTTAGTGCTCACGATGCTCACCTCGCTTACAGTTCCTTCATAACCCTGTGCCTGGATATAGTCTCCGGCCTTGAAAGGCTTGAAGGCGATGATCATTATACCGCCGGCAAAATTCTGTACCGTGCCGTTCAGAGCCATACCGATAGCCATTCCACCACCTGCAAGCAATGCTGCAAGTGAAGAGGTGTCAACTCCTACTGCTCCGATGGTTATGATTATGAGAACTACGGTGAGAGCGATGCTTATTATGCTCTGTACGAATGATGCGATGGCAGACTCTGTCTTCTTTCTTTCGAAGATTCTTGCCACCATTCCCTTGATCTTTCTGATGATCCAGGCTCCCACAAGATAGATTGCGAGAGCGGCAAGGACTTTCAGGCCGAATGAGACAGCCTTGTCCAGTAATTCAGAAACAAGAGTCGTGACCGGAGTGGTGGAGAGTTTCTCCGCCACTACTGCAAGTTGTTCCTGAACATCTATGGAGTCAACCGGTGCGGCCTGTAGTAAACTATTGATTGACATAATTATTTTGTCTGTTATTTAAAGAGATTCTCTACCTGATTTATGATATTTTCCTCCGAATCTGCAGGGTCAAGTACAAGGTGTGGCTGCGCATAGAAGACTTCTCCTTCCGATTTTGCAAGTTCCTCACCGGCACCTGTTATGTTAAGCATGATGACGTCAGATTTGCCTACTGTTCCTTCATTTACAGCCTGTGCAAGAGAAGCGACGGCAACTGCAGCGGCGCAATGGATATCGACTCCTTCGAGTTCGAGGAATTTCTGCTGCCATACATGAAGTTCGTCGTTAGTGACTTTATAAATGTCTCCACCTGCATCTTCAAGAGCATCGAAAAGGCCTCCTGCTATCGGGTATGGCGGTTTTCTGTTCGAAAGCACCTTCGCGTCTATGATGGCTGCTGCCTCTCTGGCTTCTTCCGGGGTCATAGGGACGAGTTCTCTCGAATGTTTCTTCCATGAATCGTACATGATTGTAAACGGATCATTCTGAGACGGATAGAGTTTCATCTTGTGAGTTCCGTATCTTCCGTCCTCAATCAGTCGGAGATTGTTTTCCCATGCTGCAATCGTTCCTGTACCGCTTCCGATTGCCTGGAAATATGCATCAGGAATCCTTCCTATCACCTCTACTGCAGAAAGGAGCGTCGTGCCCATTCCGTCGCGTCTTGCCACGTTCTTTGCACCGCCTTCCGCCATGAACATAGGGCTTTTGCATGCTATGTCAGAAAGAGCGATTGCGTCGAAATAGTCCGATCCTTCAGGAGAAGCGATGATCTTCACGCAGTCGTTGAGCGGTTTCTTGAACCAGAGAGCGTTGATGTTGTCCTTAGGGATTGACAGAAGAAGCGGAATGTTGTTGTCTGAACATACTTTTGCGAATGCTCTGGCCGTATTGCCGGCAGAAGCCACCACGAGAACCTTGTCATTGTCTTCCGGAAGCCTTCCGCATACGGAATACGCCTCTGTTTCCTTGAAGGAACCGGTCTCCATCCTGGCTCCGATCTTCGGATAATAGCCTGAAAGAGTGATATAAAGATTGTCAAGGCCGAGTTCAGCCGCCAGTTTTTCAGACTTGTAAGTGACCGGGGCACATGATCCTTCCAGAGTCCTTCTTATAGGAAGCCAGTCCGCAAACCTGTAAAAACCGTCAAGTTCAGTACGTGGGTTGTACTGTTTCTTTTCGTATTCAGCCCTTACAAGGCTTGCGCAGTTGCACTGTGGGTCAGCGAGAGACCATCCTGTGTCCTCGAATCTGTGTCCTGTCTTGCAGCACAACAATGTGTACTTGGTTGGTGTGAATGTCATGATTTATGTTTTTTAGTGTTTATTTTCTCAGTTGCGGCATCAGCGATCTCAACGATGTCCTTGACCGGTATGTCAGAATAACGGTTGAAGGTGCTTCTGCACAAAGGGCAGGCGGTGACGATCATGTCCGGAGATGCCACCGTAAGGTTTGCAAGGGCGTTTTCAGTCATGGCCTTGCGTTTCTCAAAACTCAAGGTGAGGCTTCCCAGACTACCTCCGCAGCAGATGCTTTCCTTTCCGGTCTTTGCTGCCTCCACCAGAGATCCCATTCCGCTTATCACATTCCTTGGCTGTTCATATATTCCGCAACCTCTGCCGAGTTCGCAAGGGTCGTGATATACATATTTCGTCTCGGATGGCGTCAGCGTAAGCCTTCCTTCCTTTACGAGCCTGTCGATGTATTCGGTATGATGGATGATTTCGATACATTCAAGCCTGTATCTTTCCTTGAATATCTTATAGCATATCGGACAACTCAGGAGCAGTGTAGTGGCTCCGGATGACATGATGATTTCCGTGTTCTTCTCTATCATCTGCTTCGCCTGCTCGAATCTTCCTGCTGTCCACATCGGTCTTCCGCAGCATATGCCCCCGTCCTTGTCCATGAAAGTCCAGTTCACGCCTGCTTTTCCGAGGATCGATGACATGGATTTTATGATTGTAGGAGTCAAAGCGGTCATACAACCGGCAAAATATAGAACATGCTCTGAATCAGTAGAGGAAACATTTTTGTTTATAGTAATAACATTTTTGTTAACCTCGTTTTTGATCAGATTTGTGTCAATGTTCGAGTAATCAGGCGAGAGATTGTACTTCCTTACCGACCTCTGGGCAATGCGCATCTTGTCTCCTTCCACTCCTACAGGGCAGACTGCCGTACATTTACCGCAGAGGAGACATTTGTCGCTGATCTCTTCGATCCTCCGCTCGTTGTAACGCTTGATCTGACGGTTCAGATATACGGTCGCATCCTTGGTGTTAGCCTTCACCACGCCCATCGGGCAAGCATCTATGCAGACTCCGCAACTTGGGCAGGAGTACACTTGGAGTTTGGCGTAGCCCTTCCTTGCATGACGGACTTCAAGTCCGGCGTTCCTCATCGGTATCAGAAGAATTTCGGCCGGGATGTGCATGTATCTGCTGAAAGGAAGTATGCACATGAAAATTCCTAGCGCTATCGAATAAGCCCACCAGGTCGGGAGCATGTTCATCTGGTCGCTGAGGAAGGAGTGCAGAACCCAGTTGAGAGACTTCGTAAGGAATGATCCTCCGCTGATGTCTGCGGTAAATCCTTCTGCAAGGAGTCTGAGCGGGAATATGCTCCATAGGGAGTAAAGGCCGACAAGGTCAGTGAAACTGGCTCTTGTTGTGCGTCTCATGCCGAAGAAACGGGAGCGCACCCTCTTTACTATGGCCAGTATGATTCCGCTGAGTATGATGAGAAGGAAGAAATCCATCAGGAAGAAGAAGAAGGAACCCTTCATGGTGCTGTCTGTCACCGCCACAAAGTAACGGAAGAAGATAGGATACCATATCTGATGGACCCTCTGAGGCGTATAAAGGAAAACCTCTATATGTCCGATGACGATGATCATGAACCATCCGAAGGCAATGCTCGAGTGCATGTAGCCGAGGAGTTTGTTGCGTTTCCACAACTTCACGTGGAAAAGGCAGTCACAGAACCAGTCTCTGACATTCTTTGCCATGATCTTCGGGTTGATGAGGGAAAGGAAGAACTTCTTTCTGTCCTCATGCGTGAGTTGCAATATGACCCTCAGGCTTCCTATGACGCACCAGGAGAGCACGAAAATCATTCCTATAAGGAATGGCAGGACGAAATTGTTATATCCAGAAAGGTATATTTCTCTCATTTCATGTCCTCCTTATCATATATGCGGCATATTGAAAGTATCAGATGCCTTGTGTTTATGCCTCGCGGACATACCATCGTGCATTTTCCGCAGAGCATGCAGTTGCTCATGAGCCTGAATGCCTCTTCTTCCTTGCCTCTTTGAAGGCAAAGAAGTACCTTGCGGACGCTCATTCCTGAGAAACGTCCGGCAGGACAGATGGCGCTGCAGGACCCGCATGCCATGCATTTGAGAGCATCTGGCTCCAGCAGGCACAGTTCCTTGAAACGTGTCCTGTCGACATTGTCCAGATTTATCGCTGAACTAGGTGATATCCTGAATGCGAAGAGTTTCATTCCTTTGCTGTTATAAGTGAATGGATATCAAGCACTGCCGATCTGGCCTCAGCAAGTGTCTCCGGCACTGTCTTAGGACCTGTGCAGGCTCCGGCGTAGAAAATGCCAGGCTTAGGTGAAGCGGTTATATGGAACACATTGTCGCTGCTCTGGAGGAAACCGTCGGTGTCGATAGGAAGCGACATCATCGATGCTGTCTTGGTACTGTCAGGGTTGCAGACCATTCCCGACATGAGTACCAGAAGGTCCAGACTTACCTTTATCGGCTTGCCGGCCAATGTGTCTTCTGC
Organism: Candidatus Cryptobacteroides sp.; assembly: GCA_045539115.1. Classification (GTDB taxonomy): domain Bacteria; phylum Bacteroidota; class Bacteroidia; order Bacteroidales; family UBA932; genus Cryptobacteroides. The sequence goes on from JAZQES010000013.1 coordinate 52,980, forward strand.
CTTTACGATCACACGTCCGTCTATATTTTCACTGACTTCAGACACGCGTCCTCTTATGAAATGGATTCCGTGGTCACGCTGAGCCTTGATGTAGAAGTCTTCGAACTTCTTGCCGAAGAGTCTGAGGTCCATATAGAAACAGTATATTTCCGCTTCCGGGAATTTCTCCTTCAATTCTATGGCCTGCTTGATTGCGGTTATGCAGCAGACCTTCGAGCATTGAGGGTTTCTGGCCTTTTCGTCACGTGAGCCGACGCAATGGACGAAACCGATGGCATTCATCTCCCTACCGCTTATCCTCTTGTCCTTCCCAGTATTGAACCAATTCTCCAGATCGGCATTAGTAATAACTTGATTATAAATGCCGTATCCGTACTCTTCCTTTTTCTCGGCTTCGAAAACCTTGAAACCGGTAGTGACGAGAATGTATCTGGTCATAATGGAAATTCCGTTGGACAACATGATGTTGTATCCGTCCTTGAGACGGTTCATGAACGATATTTCCGTATTAAGGAATATATTGGCGTCCTTGCAGCCGTCAATGAGGTCTTGGACGAGATCCTGTGCGGAAGTCATGTCCGGGAAAAGCCTGTTCCATCTTGCGACATGTCCGCCGAGCCTCTCGCTCTTTTCTATTATTATAGGGGAGTAACCGAGTCTGAGCAGTTGTGAGGCTGCTTCTAGTCCGGCTATTCCGCCGCCGATTATAACGACAATCTCTTTCATGACTTAAAAGCATTTGAGGTTTTCAGGAAGACCAGGTCTCATGATATCCTTGCGGTTCAAGCCTTTATACTTGTCCTCCGGACTGTATTCGACACCGATCTTGTCAAGAAGCGGCTCCACTGCCACCTGATGAAGTTGCAGTCCCAGATCCCATGGATCATAACCGAGGACGAGACCGACTACTTCCTCGTATGTGAATACCGGTATTCCGAAGCCATTCTGTCCGTATGTCTTTCCTTCCATTTCCGCAATCACATACTGCCATCTGTCGAGGAAATACGGACATCCCGGACAGTTTGTGATTATCATATCGGGCTTGTAAGGCTCCATGGACTCGAATTTCTTATAGGTGTTTGCCAATGAATATCCTCTGTTGGCTTTCACATGATATTGTCTGAAGCCGTAGCCGCAGCAATGTCTTCTTTCGGGATAATCAATGACATTTCCGCCCCATGACTCGATCATTCCTGCCAGAACATAAGGATATTCCGCACCGCCTACACCTTTGGATGGGAACATCTTGGCATAGTGGCAGCCGATATGCTCCACCACACGCAGAGGTTCTCCTGTCTCCTTGTTCACCAGTTTGAATTTCGCCTTTTCAGCGATTTCGTTACGGTATTTATATATGAGGTCGCTGGAATGTGCAAGATATTTCGGCTTCTTGAATTCCTTTCTGCAGGCCTTCCAGAGCATTTCCCTGATCTTGGCTTCCAGTTCCGGAAATTCATGCCATGTCTCCAGGATTTCTGTATAGTTTCCGAATGATGTGATGCACGATGCCACATAATTCTCATAACCGGCCTCGGTCATCAGGGCGAACTGCCTGGCCACGATGGTCATTGCAGTCTCCTGCGGAATGGTGTCGCAGTGATAGGCGATACCGCCACATGTAGTATGATGTTCGGATTCGTAGAAATCCTTTCCGAGCACATTGTTGCAGATTTCCATGAACATTCTTTCCGATCCTGGAAAGAAATTCTGCCTGATACAACTTCTGACATAGTACCAGTGATCATCAGGAATCTCCTTCTGATAATCACTCCAGATCTTCTGTTTGCCTTGATATATCATATCTTCCTGTAAATCAGTCGTTATTGAAATGTCCTTCCGAGCATTCCTCGAAGGTGTAACGGAAATATTCCTCCATTGTCATGCCCATTTCACGGGCCTTTTCACTTGAAAATCTCTCCACGGTCTTGATTCTCTCTGTACCTCCGGTGACGTCGAATATGCTTTTCAGTTCGTCCAGAGACTCCTGCGGAATCTGTCTAAGGATACCGGGACCTTTTCCCTTGAAGTTGCCTCCGAGACGCGCATAACTGTCTTCCTTATGTTCCATATGCCATTTCCATACTGGGCCTGACTCGGTGTGGTCCTCCCAACTGAAAGTATCCGGATATATGCAGTAGCCGTAATTAAGGATATTGTCAGTCATTATCTTGGTGAGAGGGTAGAGTTGACGGCCTTTTTCGGATTCCGTGAAATAACCCAGTTCTGCCGAAAGGTTTCTCAATGCGATGATGACCAGACCAGGTCCGTTCTTGCGGGGACATCTGGTCAGACACGACATGCACTCGCCGCAATACCATATCACATCGCTTTTGAGCAGTGCTTCGATCTCCGCGTCATCTCCACGCTGCACGGTGTCAACAATCTTGCGCGGATCATATCTGTAAAACTCAGCGGCAGGGCAGATTGCTGTGCAGGTGCCGCAGTTGATGCAGGTCTTCAGGCCTTCCTTGACTCGATAATCTTCGCGGAGTCTGTCGTAGAGTTTTCCCATATTATTATAGATTTGCGATAAGGTACCACATATATGCGGCTTCCATCAGTATGAGGATGGTTCCTTCGAACCTGTCCAATGTCTTCTTTCTGAAGCAGTAAGCGCTCAAAAGAATGAATATCGCACTGATGAGGACCGCACCGAGGTCGACATAAGACATTCCGCTGAAAGACAGAGGGTTGATGAGTGCTGCGCCTCCGAGGATGAGCAGAATGTTTGAGATGTTGGATCCGAGCACATTACCAAGCGCAAGTTGTCCGCGTCCTTTGAGTGCAGCCACGACGCATGTCGCAAGTTCAGGCATGGAAGTTCCTGCCGCCATTACGGTTATTGCGATGAACTTGTCTGAAACACCGAACATCTTTGCAAGTTCGGTAGCGGAGTTGACGAAAAGTCTTCCTCCGATTACAAGTCCTGCAAGACCTGCGATGATCAGGAGTACGGATACGATGGTCTTGTATTCCTTGATGCCTTCTCCGTCTTTTTCAGAGTCTCCTGTGTCAGATTTGAATGATGCCCAGAGATACCATGCGAATACGGCAAGAAGTATTGCTCCGTCAATGCGTGACAATTGGTCCTGACCCATTCCGAAGATGGTGAAATTCATTCCCAGAAGGATGAGAAGTACTGTAACAAGAATGTTTAACGGTATGTCTCTCTTGAGGTTGCTCTTTGTTATGACCAGAGGGGAGATCAGTGCGGTCACACCCAGAATCATCATCGTGTTGAAGATGTTCGAGCCTACGATATTGCCTATCGCCATGTCTGCCTTGCCCTGGAATGATGACAGGAAACTGACTACCATTTCCGGAGTTGACGTGCCGATTCCGACAATTGTGAGGCCGATGACAAATTCGCTTATGCCGAACCTTTTCGCTATGCTTGACGAACCGTCCACAAGCCAGTTTGCTCCGAAAAGTATGAGCAGGAGTCCGCCGAGCAGGATAAGAATCTGTATTGCCATATAGTTAATTTAATAGGTTATTAAATTGATGAAAAACATACAAAGTTAATGAAAAATATCTTAAAACCATTATATTTGTTATCCATATCAATCAGCAATGTTCCTATGAAGTATTTATTATCATTAATCTCTACCATATTGATATCGTTTTCCGCTTTCTGCAACGATACTCTTACCGTTTTTTATCGGATCAGGCTTGACCAGGACATCAACAGCGCGTCACGCTATCAGGTGACTGCCGGTCTTGAAAAGGCAGCCGAAGCGGAAGCGGATTATGTGATCCTTGACCTGAACACCTACGGCGGGGAAGTGAGTGCCGCTGACAGCATAAGGTCTGCCATACTTCGATATGACAGACCGGTCATCGCATATGTGAACATGCAGGCTGCATCTGCCGGTGCCTTGATCAGCATCGCTTGTGATTCGATTTATATGAAGACCGGAAGTTCAATCGGCGCGGCGACAGTTGTGAATCAGACCGGGGAAGTCATGCCGGACAAATATCAGTCTTTCATGAGAGGAATGATGAGGTCGACTGCTCAGGCTACCGGAAGGGATCCCAAGATTGCCGAGTCGATGACCGATACTGCCAATGTGCTGAGCATGACTCCATCGGAGGCTATGGAAGTGGGATATTGCGAAGGAATATGTGAGACCGAATATGAAGTCGCACAGAAGGTAGTGCCTGGCAAGCAGTTCATAATCAAGAATATGGAAGAAGATATGTCTCTGCTTGACAAATTGATACGTCTGCTTTTGAATCCGCTTCTCCAGTCCATTTTCATGATGATGATCATCGGTGGAATCTTCGTGGAGATCAGGACTCCGGGCATAGGACTGCCGCTTGTTACTGCCATTGCAGGAGCACTTCTTTACTTCGCTCCAGGTTATCTCGGACATCTTGTACAGTCATGGGAAATCGTTCTTTTCTTCGTCGGTCTGGTGCTGATATGTCTGGAACTTTTCGTCATTCCGGGTTTCGGTGTATGCGGAATATCCGGAATAATTGCAGTTGTGGTATCTCTCGCTTTCGCGATGGTCGACAATATCGAACTCTTCCATTGGGACGGAACCTTGAATCTGAAGCCTCTCATACAGCCTTTGGGACTTGTTGTGATTTCTTCTACTGCGGCAGTCTTCGGTTCTGTATGGCTTGTCAGAAGACTTTATGAGACCAGATCCTTCGACTATATCGCACTTCGTCAGGAAATGAAGGCAGAAGAAGGATTTACAGGGGTTGTTTCCGGTCTGGATAGTCTTGTCGGTGAGACCGTTACTGTGTTTACGGACCTTCGTCCTGGAGGAAAGGTACAGACATCAGACGGCCGTGTCTTCGAGGCTACGCTCAAATTCGGGGGATTTGCAGAAAAAGGAGAAACCCTGCTCGTCGTTTCCGCCGGACAGGGTCGATTGTATTGTGAAAAACAATGATTCCTATTTCCTTTTCAGGGCCACTACGTTTTCTACGTGGTGGGTATGAGGGAACATGTCCACAGGACGTACTGCTGTGATCACGTAGTCACGGCAGAGGATTTCGAGGTCTCGTGCCTGCGAAGCAGGGTTGCAACTCACATATACCATGCGGTCCGGAGCAGCATTCAGGATTACCTGGGCGACATCCGGATGGATTCCCGCTCTTGGCGGATCGAGGATGATCACGTCAGGACGTCCATGTTCTTGCACAAATGAATCTGTCAGAATGTCCTTCATGTCACCTGCAAAGAAGTCGCAGTTGGTGATTCCGTTGTTTGCGGCGTTGATTTCCGCATCTGCAATCGCCTCCGGAACATATTCGATACCAATCACTTTCGATGCCTGACGCGACACGAACTGCGCGATCGTACCTGTTCCTGTATAAAGGTCATAAACCACTTCCGAGCCAGTCAGAGCAGCATATTCACGTGCTACGCTGTAAAGTTTATACGCCTGTTTCGTGTTTGTCTGATAGAATGATTTCGGTCCGATCTTGAATTTCAGGCCTTCCATGTATTCATAGATGGCGTCTTCACCCTTATAAAGGTGGCAATCCTGGTCTGCAATCGAATCATTTGCCTTTCCGTTGATCACATAATAAAGTGATGTGATCTGCGGGAAACGCTCTGCAACAGCGTCGAGAAGGGCAGTGCGGGCCTCTGTATCCTCATGGTAGAAGCATACTATGAGCATCACGTTTCCTGCTTCTGTGGTACGTATGAACATATTGCGGAGGAATCCGACATGCTCGCGGATATTGAAAAAGGACAGTCCGTGTTCGAGAGCATAGTTCCTGATGAAGAGGCGTATCTCATTGGAAGGTTCAGGCTGAAGATAGCAATGTTCAATGTCAAGAACCTTGTCGAAGAAACGGCCTACATGGAATCCCAGACCGTATTTCTCCTGTTCTGACAGAGATTCCGCATCTTCGTTCTCAAAGATCCATCGACGCTGTGAGAATGTGAATTCCAGTTTGTTACGATAATATGTAGTCTCGTCAGAAGGAACGATAGGGGAGATTTCCGGTACATCGAGATGACCGATCCTGACAAGTTGATCGTAAACCTGCTGCTGCTTTGCCTGCAACTGCATTTCGTAAGGAAGAGGTTGCCATTTGCAGCCGCCGCATACTCCGAAATGCTTGCAGAAAGGCTCCAGGCGATGTTCAGAAGGCTTGACCATACGCAGGATGAATCCCTCCATATAGTTCTTCTTCTTCTTTGTCACCTTGACGTCAACAATGTCTCCCGGTACGGCGAACTGTACGAAAAGCACAGTGCCGTCAATCCTTGCCAATGCCTTTCCTTCTGCGGCAACGGCCTCGATCACAACATTCTCTAAAATGATATCCTGCTTCTTTCTTGCCATAATAATAAAATCAATGCAGCCTGACTGTTAAAATCAGGCTGCAAAAATATCAAATAATCGTGATATTACGAAATCTTCAATTTTGTTTTGTAGAGAGTCTGGGAGATATTGATCATGAAGTCGCCCATTGTCTCAAGTTCAGACACGATGTCCATGTAATAGACACTGGTCTGGTAGTTCTTGCGCTCGCCTTCGATGCTCTCTATCTCTTCATCGCGAAGATTGTTTCTGAGGTTGTTGATACGGTCCTCAGCGGCATAGGCATTTGAAATCTCTTCAAGTTTTCCATCGAATGCGAGTTTGAGGTTGGTAATCATCACATCATATGCATGGTCAACTATATCAACCATCGCATTGAGTTTCTTGATGGTCTCAGCCTCGAAAGTCTTGTTGTGGATGTTCCTGCGCGAGAGGATTCTGCTGATGCTTTCGCCTGAATCTCCGAGTGATTCAAGTTCTCCGATGATCTTGTACATCGCCTTGATCATAAATGATGTCCTTTCGCTGATCTCTTCTGCGGAAACGGCATTGAGGAATGTTGCGATCTCGTATTCTATCCTGTCGGAAATCTCCTCGTACTTCACAAGTTTGCCTCTGAGTTCCTCGAACTTCTCCTGGTCGGTCTCATTGATTGCCGCACGGGCATAACCGAGTCCGTTCCTTGAAATCTGGGCGAAATGGATGATTTCGTTGAATGCCTGCTCGGTGGCAAGTTCCGGAGTAGAAAGTGGACCGGCCTCGATATATTTGAGACGGAACTTGTTTTCCTCCTTGTTTGCCGGCTCCTTGATAGCCTTGCATACGATCTTCTCGATAAGACCTGTGAACCATATGAGGATCATGGTGTTGATCAGGTTGAAGAGGGTATGGAGCATTGATAGTCCGTAAAGAGCGGAAGTGCTTTCCGGTCCGTTAGGATCATTTACAGCAAATCCGTCAAGAGCAGGATTCGGTATACCGAAAAGTCCGCTGGTTATTATGCCGACGAGCGAAAGGAAAGGCTTGAAGAGCACCAGTGCCCAAATTACTCCGAATACATTGAATATCGTATGCGAAAGTGCTGCACGTTTTGCGGAAGGATTACCCACTGATGCCGCGATGTTTGCGGTGATGGTTGTACCTATGTTTTCTCCAAGAACCATTGCACAGGCCATCGGGAACGGTATCCAGCCCATGCTGAGCATGATCAGCGTGATGGCCATTGTGGCTGAAGATGATTGCAGCACAAGGGTGAGGATCGTACCGAAACCGAGGAATATCAGGACTGACCAGAAGCCGTATCCCGACCATGTCTTTACAAATTCAAGTACCTCAGGAGTCTGCTTGAGATCAGGAACCGATTCCTTCATGAAAGAAAGACCGAGGAAAAGGAGTGAGAATCCCACTACAAGTTCACCGATGTTCCTTCTCTGGTTCTTCTTGGATATTGAAAGAATGAATCCGAGAAGCATGAGCGGAACCGCGAGGATGGATATGTCTGCCTTGAATCCAAGCCATGCCACCATCCATGCTGTAACTGTTGTACCGATGTTGGCACCCATTATGACGCCGATGGCCTGAATGAGAGTGAGGAGGCCTGCGTTCACGAAACTTACCACCATTACGGTTGTGGCCGATGAAGACTGTATCACCGCCGTGATGCCTAGGCCTGTAAGTACCCTCTTGAAAGGGTTTGAAGTCATAGAGGAAAGAAATCCTCTGAGCCTGTCTCCTGCTGCCTTCTGAAGTCCTGCACTCATCATGTTCATTCCATAAAGGAACATACCAAGCGCTCCAAGAAGGGTGAAAATCTGTAAAATACCCATGTTGTCAGTTTAGTTTGGTTATAAAAACGCACAAAAGTATGAATGTTCGTTAATGATTCCTAATCTGAACATGTTAATATTTTGTTAAATCATTAGTTCATTTCCTTGCGACGTACTTTAAAAGTACCTGTGAAATGTTGATCATGAAATCACCCATCTTTTCAAGTTCGGATACTATATCCATATAGTAAACGCTTGTCTGATAGTTCTTTCTTTCATTTTCAATGCTCTCTATCTCTTCGTCACGAAGATTATTCCTGAGATTGTTGATGCGGTCCTCGGCGGCATATGCATTTGCAATCTCTTCGAGTTTTCCGTCAAATGCAAGTTTGAGATTGGTTATCATCACCTCGTAGGTGTGGTCCACGACATCAACCATTGCATTGAGTTTCTTGATGGTATCTCCGTCAAAAGTCTTGTTGTGTATGTTTCTGCGTGAGAGGATCCTGCTGATGCTTTCGCCGGAATCGCCGAGAGACTCGAGTTCTCCGATGATCTTGTACATAGCCTTGACCATTGATGATGTCCTTTCGCTGATTTCTTCTGCAGAAACGGCATTGAGGAATGTCGCGATCTCATATTCTATCCTGTCTGAAATCTCCTCATACTTCACAAGTTTGCTTCGGAGTTCCTCGAACTTGTCAGGATCGGTTTCGTTTATAGCCGCACGGGCATATCCGAGTCCGTTCCTTGAAACCTGTGCGAAATGGATGATCTCGCCGAATGCCTGCTCTGTCGCAAGTTCTGGAGTGGCAAGAGGACCGGCCTCGATATACTGGAGCCTGAATGCATTCTCTTCCTTGTTTGCAGAACCCTTTATGATCATGCACACCAGTTTCTCGATGAATGGGATGAACCATATGAGAATCAGGGTGTTGATTGTGTTGAAAAGGGTATGGAGCATTGAAAGTCCGTAGAGGGCCGATGTCTGTGTGTCAGTCTGTATAGGAGTACCGTCTGCTGCTTTCTCCACAATGACTGTGAAGTCTGCGGCTGCAGGATTCGGTATGTTGAATATGCCGGCTGTTATGGCTCCGATCATTTTGAGGAAGAATGGGAATGTAATCAAAGCCCAGATGACTCCGAAGAGATTGAATACGGTGTGGGCAAGGGCCGCTCTCTTGGCTGCAGGATTTCCGACAGCGGCAGCGATGTTGGCGGTGATGGTGGTTCCGATATTTTCTCCGAGAACCATTGCGCATGCCATGTCAAATCTGATCCATCCCATGTTCAACATGATGAGTGTCAATGCCATAGTGGCTGATGACGATTGAAGTACAAGGGTGAGGATTGTTCCGAATACCATGAAGATCAGAACGGATCCGAATCCGTGTCCCTGCCATCCCTGGATGAATGAGAGGACTTCCGGATTGGCACTCAGGTCTGGAACTGAATTCTTCATCAGGGAGAGACCGAGGAAAAGAAGTGAGAATCCCACGATGAGTTCCGAGATATTCCTTCTATGGTCTTTCTTTGATATGGAGAATATGAATCCGAAAAGCATGAGAGGAACGGCCAGGATGGAGATGTCAGCCTTGAATCCGAGCCATGACACGAGCCATGCCGTTACTGTAGTACCGATGTTGGCACCCATGATCACACTGATGGCCTGGGCAAGTGTGAGAAGTCCCGCATTGACGAAACTTACCACCATTACCGTTGTGGCGGAAGAAGACTGTATCACAGAGGTGATTCCCAAGCCGGTGAGAACGCCCTTGAAAGGGTTGGAAGTCATTGCAGAAAGGAAGTTGCGCAGTCTGTCGCCAGCCGCTTTCTGCAATCCGGAACTCATGAGGTTCATTCCGTAAAGGAACATACCCAAGGCTCCCAGAAGAGTTAGTATCTGTAGCATAAAATGTTGTCTTTGTGTTGGTTATGCAATCTGTCCGCTTAAGAGATACCATGTGTATCCGACAAAGCAGAGGAACATGGCAGTACCGGCAAGACGGTTGATCTTTCCGGTAAATCCAAGGAGAAGCGGTACGATAGCGGCTCCAATCATCACGATATAGTCCACAGCCGTGATTCCTGATGATGTAAGCGGCATCACCTGAGAACTGAGTCCGAGGATGAGAGTGATGTTGAAGATGTTCGATCCTACTATGTTTCCGAGAGCCATCTGGGTATTCTTCTTGACGGCAGCAACTACTGAGGCTGCAAGTTCCGGAAGGGAAGTGCCGCATGCGATGAGGGTAAGCGAGATGAACGCGTCATTCACACCGAATGATTTTGCGATGAGGACGGCATTGTCAACGAAGAAGTCGCAACTGGTGATGAGGACTGCAAGTCCTCCGATAACCTTCACGCATGCCAGCCATAGGGGAGTCTTGTCCTCTTCTTCCGACTGTGCTTCTGTTACCGGAACAGCAGATGATTGCTTGCGGTCCCTGTAGAATGAATACCACATGAAAAGACAGAAACATGCCAGAAGAATCAGTCCGTCGAGCCTTCCTATTGTTGCAACACTTCCGTTAAAGAAGTTGAGTGCCAATGCCGTGACGAGAAGGGAGACGAAAATGCACAAAGGTATCTCAAACTTCATGTTGGCCTTGTCAACCGCGATAGGGAAGAACATCGCAGTGAGTCCGAGGATGCCGAGGACATTGAAGATGTTCGATCCGACGACGTTTCCGATGGCCACGTCTGCATTACCTCCTAGCGCACCGAGAAAACTTACGACAAGTTCGGGCATTGATGTGCCCACACCAACGATTGCCGCTCCGATGACAAAATCCGAAACCTTGAATTTCTTGGCTATCGATACTGCACCTGCAACCAGGAAGTCAGCACCGAAGACGATACCTGCAAGAGATATCAGGAGAATTATATATTCCATGTCAGATCAGTTTTCCGATTTCTGTCAAATTGCATTCCACCTGTCTTGAACAAGGCTCATATTTATATGGTATATATTCGAATACCTGAAGATAAGCCTTTCCTGATTCCTTGCTGTAATAGATGTCGAGTCTGACAGCATTTCCTTTATCCTCTTCCTGAAGGTTGATTGATTCTGGCTTCGAAGCGATTTTTTCTGTAAGTTCGACACGCATGTTCTGTGCGAAGAATCTTTCAGTCTTGCAGTACTTTACGCCTGATTGAGTTTCTTTATAGCCGCTTTTGAGCATGAGGAACAGGATGATTCCTGCGAAAGCCATGAAGAAACCGAGGATGTTGATTGAAGTCGCTGTAGGAAGGGCGACGAGAACGCAGCCAGCAACAGCGAGACCGCATGATATGATAATGTCTTTAGATGAGCGTACTCTGATGAAATTCTTTTCCATAATGTGTTGGTTTTTAATGTTTTATGAATGATTGGGGAATGATGTGACACCGATGTCCGGGCACAGTCTGGCGACTGAACCTTGTACGGATCGGTTATGCTGATGATATTTATGGAAAAGATTCTAGATTATCAGTTTCCCAAGACTGATGAGATGATGTGTAGCCTCGGAAAGTCCCGAAGGGAATTTGAATATTGATATGAAAAATAATGAAGTCGTGTAAGGATTCATGAATTTGCCCGGCTTCGACAAGGTAAATCCTGTCCTGCATGAAGATGTGTTGCTATTCCTCTGTGACTGTGAGAATGTCCTGGTCGAATTGAAGGAATTTGTCTGACGGGGAACCCTGCATTCTGTCTCAGGTACAGAAAAAGATAGTTTGTCAGTAGAAAAATCAAATTCATCATGCGGAACGGAGAGTTCGTATGAATCCTTAACTCCATTAAGGTCAGACGCACCAAAGCCGTCTGTTCTGTTCATGAGAAGAGCAGCCAGACAGGCAAATGCAATCTTTATCAACGTATGATTGACCTTTAACATATTTTGCAAAGTTATATAAAATATCGATAACAGCAATTATTGATCAAAACTCTTATTATCTTCCGGCGATTTTACTGATGCTATCGTTTTTTTATGTAAGTTTGTGGGAGTGATGAAAAACTTGGTGAAATATCAGCTGGTCTTCATGATAGTGGCATTCTTTCATGCCACTGTCAGGATTGCCACAATTTCTGTAGATGATTCATCAGGTATTGATATAGAGGACGTCGTATCTGACGATTCTTTCTCATCACCGGATGCAGAATTCAGTGTTCCGCGACAGATTCAATTTACAGGTTCCTTCCTTAGTGTATCTTGGTAAACTGATCATTTAGAATACTTTAAACGTGATTCTCGTGCGGTGGCTTTCATCTGTCTGAAACTGCCGCCTTATCTGTCATATAGCAACCTGTTCAGGCTGCGGCAGCATCGTAGGTACAGCCCTTCTTGACAATCCGACATCAAGTCAATCATTCATCGCTCTCGGAGGCCTTAAATCCCTCATCGTAGGAGTCGCAATGTGCGCATCTCTTGCAATGACGCTCCCGATTTCCACACCGCCGAACGCCCTTGCTCATTCAACCGGTACGCTTATTGATTCTTCTTCTCTTAAATATTCGATAGCACGATTGATATAGTCCAGGAATGGTTTGGCACTCCTGAATATTCCGCATATCTCATCAATGTCTGACTGTGAGTCATCGAAGTCGCCGCTCAGGCAGAAATTCTTCAATCTGATGTAATCTATATAAGGACCGTCAGGATCGAAACCTGCCGGTGCTCTTTTCAGTTTCTGGTCCTGGTCGAGTGACAGTGACGGGTGCAGTCCTTTAATGATACGGTCGAAATCACCGTCTCCAAGTTCGATGTCTTCGCGAAGGATCCGGAGGACTTTCGCATCAGTGTAGTAATTGCCGACAGCCAGAAAACTTCTGCATGGATATTCTTCGCCGGAGCCTGTCCCTATGTGGAAATAATATCCGCTATAACCTGATTTCCTGCCTTCTCTGGCAATGAATGCGCCGAAATGTGTCTTATATGGCAGGCCATCCTTGGAGAAACGCATATCCTTATATATGCGGTATGTGCAGTCGTTGACTCCGATTCCTTTTATGGTGCTGTCAAAGGAAGAAATGCCAGCCAACAACTTCTCGACAATAGCATTGAAATGTGAACGGGCTTCCAGATATTCGCCTTTATGTGCATCAAACCATGTCTTGTTGTTGTTTGCTTCCAACCGCCGTAGAAAATTCAGTATGATATCCATTTCAGTAATTATTTCTTGCATTGATGAACAATATCATGATACTCATTACAAATATAGGGATTTCTGATAATTAATGATAAATTTGCAGATGACATCCACTATGAGTTTTGTAGCACACTATGGTTAAAGATGCAACAGGTTAAGGAACATAGACTTTTCTGCGGTGGTGCATTCGAATTCGACTGTCGCAATGAAAAATACGAAATAGAGGCACGGAATGATTATAGGGCAATGTTATTGAAAAGTGTCGAAGCCTTGCTCAGACCTCAAGACATCAATGGCGTAAAGATCAACGGACATGTGACATATATCGGACCATTTTATTTTGAAACAGATGACATGCAGGCGCACGATATTGTCAAATGTGAGAAACAGATGATTGAGAATTGTACAGATGCCGTGTTTATATTGGACAACGCTGCTTGTCCTGGGACTGTGTCCGAAATCATCTATGTAAATTTCTTGAAAAAGAAACTTCATATCTTTTATGTAGAACACGGAAAAGATATGGAAACTGAAAGCGATCTTCATACACCTTGCTGGTATCCGATCATATTCTGTCAGATGTCAAATGAAAATGTACACATATATCCGTGCGCGGATATGGCTGATGCAAAAAATAAGGTTCAATCAGCAGTTTCGCTTCTATAAGGCAGAAAATACTATTTACACTTGATCCGATGAATACAAAGTTTCAATCTACAATCGGAAGATTGTTCAAGACATATATCGTCGATGCGCTCAGTTTCATGGCGATGGGACTGTTCTGTTCGCTCATCTTGGGACTTATAATCAAGCAGATAGCCCTGATTCCCGGCTTAGATTTTCTTTTAGATATCGCTTCCTTGCTGCAATCGGCTCCGGTTGTGGGAGGTTCCATAGGTCTTGCCATCGCCCTCGGCCTCAAACGTGCTCCTTTGGTTACAATATCTGCAGTGGCAGTCGGAGCCCTCGGTTATCAGTTCGGTGGTCCGATAGGGGCATATCTGGCTTCCATCGTCGGAGTGGAAGCAGGCTCTCTTGTGTCGAAACGCACTCCTGTAGATATAATCATAACACCTCTTCTGGCGGTAGTTGCAGGCGGTCTGTTCGCCAAGTATTGCTGCGCACCGGTCAACGAATGGTTGATGTCCTTTGGTGAGGTCATCAACCGTGCAACGATGCTCAATCCGTTCATAATGGGCGTTGTCGTTTCCGTTTCTGTTGGCTGCATACTTACACTTCCGATCAGTTCGGCGGCTCTATGCATATCCATCGGAATCGGCGGTCTGGCGGCAGGTGCTGCAACTGCCGGCTGCTGTGCTCAGATGATTGGTTTTGCCGTCATCAGTTACAAGGATAACGGAGTGGGAGGCCTTATTTCCCAGGGACTTGGCACCTCCATGCTTCAAGTAGGAAATATTGCACGAAAACCGATAATCTGGCTTGCCCCGACCCTTACTTCTGCTATTCTTGGACCGGTTTCGACAATGTGTCTCAAGATGACGAACAATGCAGCCGGGGCAGGTATGGGTACCGCCGGTCTTGTAGGTCCTCTCGGATGCTGGGATACAATGGCCGCAACGACTCATCACGGTATTCTGTTGGCCGAAATCATTGGCCTTTATTTCATCGCACCTGCTGTCCTCAGCCTTTTCTTTCATTTAATCATGAAGCGGCTCGGCTGGGTCAAGGACGGGGATATGAAGTTGCAGGGATAGTCTGTTCCAGCATATTTTGTCGTTTCTGCAGAATTATGCTCTGTCTATGATCTGAATACTTCCAATATTCATGAATGATCATTATATTTGTGGCATACAATTCGATTGTATACAACCTAAACTGAAATGATATGAAGATTTATGACTTCCAGGTACGTAACGCCAAGGGCGTGGAGGTGCCGATGACAAACTTCGAAGGAAAAGTCCTCCTGATTGTAAATACCGCTACCGGCTGTGGATTCACACCTCAATATGAAGGTCTGCAAAAACTATACGACAAATACAAGGACAAAGGACTTGAAATACTGGATTTTCCATGTAATCAGTTCGGGCATCAGGCTCCTGGCACAGAAGAGGAGATACAGGAGTTCTGCACATTGAAATATCATACGACCTTTCCGTTGTTTGCAAAGATCGATGTCAACGGCAAGGATGCAGAACCGCTGTTCACTTATCTGAAAGCATCCAAAGGCGGTTTTCTCGGTGATGACATCAAATGGAATTTCACTAAATTCCTCGTCTCACGTGACGGTACGGTGGTTGACAGATACGCACCGATGACTAAACCTGAACAGATTGAAGGTGACATTTTGAAACTGCTATGAATGAATTGCTGAAACTGGAAAACCAGTTGTGTTTTCCCCTGTATGCCTGCGCCAAGGAGGTTGTCAGACGATATGCCCCACTCCTTGACGAACTAGGACTTACATATACCCAATATATAACTATGATGGTGTTATGGGAGCATAAGTCCATCAGTATCAGGGATATGGGAAAACTGCTTTTTCTCGATTCCGGTACTTTGACGCCTATGTTGAAGAAAATGGAAAAGGCGGGATTGATCCGGCGTGAAAGGTCGAAGGAGGATGAGAGAAAGGTGATAGTCAGCCTGACTGAGAAAGGGGAGAATCTGCACGATATGGCTTCCGGAATACCGGCAAAGATGTCGCAGTGTCTCACATTGGATAATGAAGAAGCAATGCAACTGTATGCACTCCTTCATAAATTGATGAAGACTTTCTAAACACTATAGACTATGGAAACTTACAAATGTTCAACATGCCCGATGAGGGCAAAGCAAGTTTCACAAAATACTGACAGAAGATGAACAGGAAACACTTGTATGTTGTCGCTGCAGTGATCTGGGGCATTCCGGGAATCATGATTACCTTGAAGGGAATCAAAGCATACACAATTCAGCCATCGGAGAATCTCTGGTGGCTGTTGCTGATTACCGCTTTTGTCCTGGCTCCTTTCTTCCTGATGTTCAGAAGAATCGTTGACAGATACTCTGACAGGATCGCTTCGCTGCCGGAACGCGTGAAGATATGGCAGACATTCCCTCTCCGCGGATGGATTCTTCTGGTATTTATGATGTCCCTTGGAATTGCTCTCAAGCATATTCCCGGAATCTCGTCGGCATTCACCGCTTCCTTCTATACAGGACTCGGACCGATGCTTCTCTTCTCAGCGGGAAGATTCATGTCAAAATCTTGAAGCGCCTAACTATCTGTGTAGCAACGTTTTATGCATAATGCCTGCTGTATTTCGACAGCAGGCATTATGCATAAGTTGTTGTCAACTAGCAATTTACGTGCATCGGGGTAAGAATTATATATGTGTCGCTTCTCGCAGTCTCTCCATCGCTTCTTGCAGAACCGCTCTCGGTACTGCAACGTTAAGACGCATGAAACCCTGGCCGCCGGGGTTGAAAGTCTCTCCGTCATTCAGGGCAAGACGGGCCTTGTTCACGAAGAGGTCCACAAGGGAGTCGTGGTCAAGGCCAAGGGAGCGGCAATCCAGCCATACAAGGAAAGATGCCTGTGGTTTCAGAGGCTTTATCTGAGGGATGTTTTCTGCGAAGAATCCGCATAGCCAGTCGATGTTGCCTTCAACATATTCGAGCATCTGACGTCTCCATTCTTCTCCATACTTGAATGCTGCGATTGTTGCAATAGGGGAAAAGAGGGGAGCGGAGCAGAGTTCATTGGCATGCATCCATCCGTAGAAACGTTTTCTGAGGCTCTCGGAGGGTACTATGGCATAAGAACTTACGATACCAGCGATGTTGAATGTCTTTGATGGGGCACCGAATGTGATGCTGCATGCTGCCGCTTCCTCTGATACGCTGGCAAAAGGGATGTGCTTATGTCCATACAATGCCATGTCGCAATGGATTTCGTCGGAAATGACGATGATTCCGCGTCTATGACAGAAGGAAGCGAGGCGTTCGAGTGTCTCGCGAGGCCATACGATTCCGGCAGGGTTGTGAGGATTGGACAGAATAAGCATACGGCATTTGTCGTCGCATACCGATTCCAGATTTTCGAAATCCATCGAATATGTGCCATCCTCATTTTCATGAAGAGGATTAAAGACCACTTCACGTCCGTTTCCCTGTGGCACAAGGCGGAACGGATGATATACCGGAGGCTGGATGATCACTTTCTCGTCCTTTTCCAACAAGGCATTTATGGCCATTCCGATACCCTTTACGATGCCTGGAACAAATGTGAGCCATTCTCGTCCGACCTTCCATTGGTGATGGTCTTCTATCCACCTGATGACTGTCGGCCAGTATTCTTCCGGCTCGACGGTATATCCGTAAAGCGAATGTTCCAGACGTTTCTTCAATGCATCGGTAATGAATTCCGGGGTCTCGAAATCCATGTCCGCCACCCATAACGCAGTAAGGTCCTCTCTGCCGTATCTCTCTTTGAGGACATCGGTCTTGATGGCTCCTGTGCCCCTGCGATCTATTATCTTGTCAAAATCGTATTTCATTGCGAAGAATCTTTTGCTGTCGCAAATATACTAAAATTCATGAGCAAGACCTGCCTGAATTCTTCATCGACCTTGACAGAACCATCAATCACCTGCTGTATATATTCAGGTCCGCAATACACATTACGGTTTTTGTATTTGACCGCTACTGCTATACGACAAATCTATACTTGGTCCACCATATCTTTGCCTGATACTATAAAGTTGCTGACCTGCATATTTATTGAAACCCAAATCTTGGAACAGTGGACATTCTTGATATTCTTGATGTAGAATATACAAACCGGGAGATCCTGGGCTCGGATTTAATTTAAGCCATTCTCAATATTGAAGCATCTCGTCAAAATTATGAATACATATCAGATCCGGCGTGGTCCTGAAAATACCAGAGACAATATAGCAACCTTTGGAAAGAATTTCCTTGACGAAATCAAGAAATTCATTTTCGGAATATCTGTAATTTATCTCTGCCATCTGATATTGATTTTATATCTTCCACAAATCTACAGAACTTTTTCCGATCTGGAACATTCATTCATCACGAAGGTCATTCAACTCGACCGATATCATTTCTTCTCCTGCATACCAGTTCAAGGTAGCGGTATGGAAATTTATAACTTGCCCTCTGTACAGGATCCTTGAATCATGATCGCCTTCATTCATGGTGAATGACTGATCGGTTTCATTCAGATAGACCTTATATGTCTTTTTTGTTACTGCCAGCAATCCTGCTATGCCCTTGGTGACCACACATTCTGTCCTGTCTTCCGAAAATTGAAGCAATATCGTAGCAACCTTCTGTTCTGCTTCTCCTGTATCATTGTCGGTCATTGTCGTGTCATATTGACCGTACCAGGTGTCACAAAGCCAATGAGACTGTTTTTCGCATGAGCAAAGGCAGACGATCGCCGCCATCAGAAAGATGATTCTTTTCATAGTGATAAAGTTTGATTGTTTACACCGCATAGATGCACAATCCATATAATTTGTGACAGATCGGAATTCAATTTTGAAGATGTCCCGACTACGCTCGACATGAGAGCCTGTGGTATATACATTCATCTAGGCGTCAGCCATCTGTCTGCCGGCGTCATATGCCTTCTGCAAGTCTTCCTCCCAATGAGCATCGCGCCATTGGTGTTTGGCTTTTTCCGAGAATCCTCCAAGTTCGTATCTGCTATAATCCTTTACCTGGCAGGTATTGTATGCAACGAGTCTCATCGGCTGTCCGAGAGCCCTTGTAATGCAATATTCCATACTTCCGAAACCGTTGCTGTTGTTCCTTTCGGGTGTTCCATTCATGGTCTCGATCAGAACCACAGGCATCTGCTTAGGTGCGGTCATGCTGTAGTCATTGTACGATAGCCATGGAAATGCCAGACGCTCCAGGAACGTCCTCATCTGACCGGTCACTTCACCGAAATAAATAGGGGAGCCAAGGACAAGACCGTCAGCCAACGCTATATCTTCGAGTACAGGCGAGAGTGCATCCCTGAATCTGCATACATTGGACGCTCTGTCTTTCAGTTTGCAGGCCATGCACGACATGCATCCTTTGTAGTCCAGATCGTACAGACGGATTGTCTTGACCTCAATATGTTCACCGGCAGATTGTGCTCCTTCAGCGAATTTCTGAAGCATCTGAGCCGTATTCATGTTGCGGCGAGGACCGCCGTCGATGATGATTATCTTTTTCATATCCTGTTGTGTTTTGTGGTTTTCTGTATTGTTCATATCATATGCCATCAATGGATTCTCCAGCAGTCTTATTGTTGCCAGAGAAGCCAAGGTCAATGCTGATTTTTTTATAAAGCCGCGTCTGTCCATCGAATCCGGGATTATGATAATGCTTTCTGTCAAGGAAATAGCGGAGATGCTGGTTTTTCCACATCACACAGAAAGTGACACACATAAGAATAACAGAGAGAAAACAAGAAGATTCACTGCAGTCCTGCCCAGAAGCGGATTGAGTGCAGATCCCGTCGCTTGTCTGAGTTGCAGCCACACCATAAAGTGGAGAACGATGTATACGACAGGAACCGCCAATGCCCACAGAGGGAGCCTTGTCCAGACAGGGATCATTGCAGCCATGCCTGCAATACCTGACAGAAGGTAGGCCATGCTCATGAACCTGCGTCCGAAAATGACGACCGTAGTGCGTTTTCCTACAGCCGCATCATCCTCCATATCCCTGTAGTTGTTGACAACAAGTACATTTGCAGCAAGAAGACCTACTGCAAGAGAAGTCGGTATGATGACACCCATACCTTCCCAGTTACCGGTCTGAAGGAAGCATGTGAACGTCACGGGAATGATTCCGAAGAAGACGACCACAGCAACATCACCTAGTCCGTGATGCGACAAAGGATATGGCCCGGCACTGTATGCCAAGGCAAAGATCATGATCAGAATTCCCACAAAAATAAGCCACCATGGACCGTATAGAAGCATGGTACATCCGACTGTCGCTGCCAATGCCAGGACTGAATAGGTTGCCATCTTCATGGACCCAGGATCAATCTCTCCTTCCGTTACGCCTCTGCGGAATCCTGCACGACCTTTCCTGTCAATCCCGTTCTTGTAATCATAGTATTCGTTACCGAAATTTGCTGCAATCTGCGCTAGAATGGCAAATACAAGGCAGGCCAGAGCCGGAGCAGCCTTGAACGAGTCAAGCATGACTGCACAGCCGGTTCCTGCAATTACTCCGGCCACACTCACAGGCAATGTCCTGAGCCTCATGGCCTCGATCCAGTGTCTGATCATAAGGCAGATTTTTTACCGACATACATTCTGCATATTCCGAAAGTAAGCGGAGTATGTTCCACAGTATCAAATCCTGCTGAATTCATCATCTGTATGAACTTGTCCGGAGCAGGGAAGCGGAGGACGGATGCCGGCAGGTATTCGTATGCCCCGCGGTCTCCCGAAACCAGGCCACCTATAGCCGGCAGGATCTTCAGGAAATATAATTTGTAGCACCAGCGGATTACCGGGTTTGATGGGACAGATAATTCGAGAATCACAAGTTTGCCATCAGGCTTAAGTACCCGGCACATCTCTATCAAACCGACGTCAAGGTGTTCGAAGTTGCGTACTCCGAAACCGACCGAGATGCGGTCGAAGGTACTGTCTTCATATGGAAGCGCTTCACAGTCAGCGATATATAATTCTGCGGACACACCTGCTTTCTTGATTTTCTCCTTTCCCACAGCCAGCATTCCCTCAGAGATGTCCACACCTGTAACTTCACTTCCTGATGGGGCTTTTCTGGCAATCTCAATCGTAAAGTCCGCCGTTCCGCAAGCCACATCAAGTATTTTCATCGGCTTGTCTATGTCGGCAATCTCACGGACAGCCTTCTTTCTCCATCCCTTGTCGATATTGAGGGAAAGGATATGATTCAACTTGTCATAGTCAGGAGCAATATTGTCAAACAGTTTCCTGATTCCTTCTTTCTTTGCCATATCTATTTTTGTTTTTGTCTGATACAATATACGTAAGTCAACAGTATTACATTCATCAGCAATGCATAGCAGATTGCTGGAAGTGCCATCTCACCGCTATTGAATATGAACGGAGAGGAGGCTATTGTGATTGCTTGTGCCGCGTTCTGCATGCCTACTTCTATAACTATCGTGCGTCTGGTCGCATCGCTGAATTTCCCTGTCCGGGACATGAAGGAACTGCATGCCATTGCGCAGATAATAAGCAGTGCAGCCGACAGACCCAGGGAAGCGAAATTGTCAGCAATCTCGTTCTTGTACTGCATGAAGAATACTGCCGCCAGAAGCATTAGAGCGGGAAATGCCATCTTACTCAGAATCTTGCGGACCTCGATGGCTGCCTCAGGAAAGACTTTCTTGAACAGACTTCCGGCAAACAAGGGGAGTAGAAGCAGTATTATATTCTGTATAAGTAGTTTTCCTACAGGCAGTTCGATTTCAACACCTGACAGATCTGATACTGTACGTGTGACAAAATCCATGATTACCGGGAGAGTAAATAGAGTTATTATGCTGCTTAAAGCGGTCAAGGTGACAGACAATGCCACATCACCCTTTACAAGCATGGAAAAGACATTTGACGAACTTCCGCCAGGACAGCAGGCCACAAGAACCAGACCCATGAAATATACCGGAGGAAGTTTCAGAAGCCACGCTATCGAAAAGGCGAGAACCGGAAGAATGACAAGTTGTCCGGTCATACCCAGCAGCACCGCCTTAGGATTACGTGCAATATCCGTAAAAGCCTTCTTATTGATGTCGAGTCCCAGGAGGAACATCAGCACAATGAGAATCGGCATTACAATCCATATGGTATTCATAGCAAGTACAGATTTATTTCATGGATTAAAGTTACAATAATTTTCCAAAACTGATGACACGTAACAGACAAACTGATTATACGGTTAACATTATTCTAATTTTTCTTCTTTTTTTCGGGGTCTCCCCTTCCTGAAAAATCGGTTATACAATTGATATTATGTTAACTATGCGGTATTGAAATGTTAACTAACTCGGTTTAAGTAGTCGATAATCCGTTATTTAATCAAATCTGTAAGCGTTGCTGGCTTTTTCCATTTATGGGGCATATGCAGCAACCAGAACCTCAAAACACAATAATAAGACCGACTTAAAGTTCCAATTTATCGGTCTTTTCTACACGTCCCGCTTCCTATACTCAGTCGGAGTCATGCCTGTTTCCCTTTTGAAGAATCGGCAAAAGTACGGGCTATTGGGA
>JAZQES010000014.1:0-11403 GCA_045539115.1 Candidatus Cryptobacteroides sp.
GCGGGTACCACCCAGAACACGGATACAAAGAACCTCCTTTGCACCGCTGTTGTCTGCCACCTGTAAACGTGATTCCTGCTGTATCATTGTTACTTAACTTTTTCTACGATTTCTACTAATCTCCAGTTCTTTGTCTTGCTGAGAGGACGGGTCTCCATGATGCGGACTGTATCGCCCTTGCTGCACTCGTTCTTCTCATCGTGAGCAACGAACTTTGTGGTCTTCTTTACGAACTTGCCGTACATAGGGTGTTTCTCTTTTCTTTCAACCGCAACGACGATAGACTTGTCCATCTTGTTGCTGACCACAACACCTATTCTTTCCTTACGAAGATTTCTTTCCATGAGAATTCAATAATTTAGTTCTTTGACTCTTTCTCAGCAAGGATAGTCATCATGCGTGCGATGTCCTTTCTTGCCTTTGCGATCTTTGATGTATCCTCTAATGGAGAGATAGTGTGATTCACCTTCATTGAATCAAGGTTAGCCTTCTCGGCCTCAATGCGCCCCCGCAGATCTGGGATCGACATTTCGCGTACTTCAGATGCTTTCATTTCTTTTTCTCCATTAAATTATTCTACATAGTCTCTACGTACCACGAACTTCGTAGTAACAGGAAGTTTCTGGGCGCCGAGACGGAGTGCCTCTCTAGCGATCTCAAGTGATACGCCTTCTGCCTCGATAAGGATACGACCTGGGGTTACAGGGCATACGAATCCCTCCGGATTACCCTTTCCTTTACCCATTCGCACTTCGGCTGGCTTCTTGGTGTAAGGCTTGTCAGGGAAGATTCTGATCCAGATCTTACCCTCACGCTTCATGTAACGCGAAACAGCCTGACGCGCTGCCTCGATCTGACGTCCTGTCAGCCAGCAATTTTCCAAGGTCTTGTTGCCGAATGAGCCAAATGCAAGCTGGTTTCCCCTCTGTGAGAGACCTTTCATGCGGCCTTTCTGCTGCCTTCTGAATTTGGTTTTCTTTGGTTGTAACATTGCTCTATTACTTTTAATGAAAATATTTCACAATATCCCTAATTAATTGAGTATCAGCTGGTTGGGCGGAGTGGTCCTCAATTATTGGGTTGCAAAGATAGTCATTTTTTTTGAAACCGCAATAGCATCTTCAAAATTTCTTACATATTTTCGACCGGAGTTTTTGAATGCTAAAATGCGTATTTTCATGGAGTTACGAAAGGTGTTTGTAAATTTATCCGCACATTTTCGACCGATGGCAAAATCCCGTAAATCGACTTTGGCACGGCCATGCCGGAAACATAATGAACCCCTCCCTGAAAACAGGTTGGACATATGAAGAATACGGCAAAAGATCTCCAAAACGTTCAAGCGTTCTTACCCTGTTGAAATTTATACATGGCAAGAACGCTCTTTTACTATAACGGATTGATTAGCAATGATATATAAAAAACCAATGTTCTTACTCTGCCGAAAAATCGACAGGGTAAGAACATATCAGCATTCTATGCCGGCATTTCAGTCACATAAGAATAACGACATAATGCAGCCACACGAACCGATATCCGGTCTACCACTCATAATAAGGTGAATAGTAATCATATAATATACATGAGAGACGGAATTGGAACACATACCCGTAAACATCATAGTCCCTGTTCAGCCTCAAGATTTTTACAGAACCATATTCCGGCATCACCGTATCTTCAACGGAATAGTCCCAGTCTGAATCATCAAGTTTCTGCTTCGGGGCAAAAATCTTGTCATCAATACACAGTACCTTTTCATTTACGCATAGATCGGTATACAGTTTCGCTGGCTGAAAATACCTTCCATATTCATCTGAGACTCTTTGATGGAGCGTTTGGAATGTTCGTCTGCTCTGCAAATAACCCGTATACCATCCCGAAACATTCTTATCAGGGTCATAATACTCACGGGTATCTCTATGGATATATGTTTCGTACCGCCCATATGTTGACCACTGAGGATCATCGCCTCTATCTGTCTCTAGACCACAACCACCACAGTCTATTTCAATGTGCTCTTTCTCAGGCATACCTACGGCAAAATTCACCTCAGCATATCCTGTTTTTCGCAATTGTTCCCAATCCAACCCTTCAGACCAATAGTAAGATCTATATCCTGTTGTATAATAAGTACCATAATCCTCAGGTACAATATAATGATAATATGGCTCATCACTTTTCACTTCAAGGTATGTAGGAATCTTAGGATCCAAAGAATCAGCATCATGCCATTCCTTACCCTTTACATCAAAATTTTCTTTAGCACTGATACTTACCACAGACAAACCAAACGTCATAGTCTTGCCACTATTGAAACTGTCCGACACAATTTCCCCAGTCGAATACACACGCACCCTGTCAACAGTTGTCTGATTGCATAAATAATCACCTATGAGTGTAGGAAACATACCCACTTCCGCATTCGCATCATACGCGACATCTACGATTTCAACTTGGGTCTTACCTGCCAGATCCACATCATAACAGAACTCGAGAGAAAGTTCCTCATCATTATTCTGAAGCGTAGCCGTCTGCCTGTAAGAAGCCCTGGCAGTATAAACACGGACAGGGCAAACAAAGTCCTTTACATTCGGGTATTTTTCTTCAGAAGGCCCTTTTGTGGCAGCACGGGACTTCATATGAGGAATTCCCTCTATCTCATCATCTGCCGTTTCCAGAATCCTTTTCGAATAAAGAATACAGCCGGCCGCACTTCTGGTTGCAGGAGCAGAAGAAGGATAGAAATCAGTACTGTCCACAACAATCTCTCCGACCAGTTCCGGCTCACTCAACACAAAATAAGGCAATTCATTGACGGAAGTCTCGAAACCGCTTTGAACAGAAACCGAACCCGCAATCATTTCAATGAATTCCTTAGAATTGCGGACCTCCAATGTATCTGCCACTGAAATCGAAGTCCAAGCCTTGATCAGTTCCTCCAATTTAACCTTATTGTCCTCATAAGAAGCATTCTGACATATATTGAGTCGGAATTCCTCACCTGGCGACACACTGTAACTTGACGCATGATCCAACGGATTGTCCGAGGCATCAGTCAGGGAATACGAGAACTGCTTGCCTGGATAAAGCGAGGTTTCAGACGTAAATCCGGTATATGTCGCACTGCACGGAATCACCTTTGCAAGAGATTCTTCCACATTACATATTTCAGCCTCTATCTCGTACGAGACCACAACATCATACAATACAGTATCTGTTATTTCTATAACCCTGGTCGCAGCATTACACACCGCGTCAACACTTGTCAACCGCGCTTTACCGAGTTTCAGGAAAGGCAACCTGACAGTCTGGCCAAGAGAATTTTCCAAGACAGGCTCCTCGCTTTGCAACGTAAGCAATATCTCCTGCTGACCGATAAGAATCCTTTGTTCTACGGTATAAAGCATATCATCTTCATCATACTCCGCAGAAATGATTGTCGAAAGAGTATCAGCAGACACAAGATCGGAAACATTATCGACAGCCAAAGTATCTGACATTATACGGACACTCACAGATGCTTTCGGCGAATACTCATACTCCGTACCATCGGGATCCACATAAGTGCTTTTCTGAACAAGTTCAAAACCGCCCTCTGAACCGTCAGATGATATTTCAAAAGCAAGTTTTCCATTTTCTCCGGCAGTAATTTCAGCCGGAAGTTCTTCATCAGGTTCTTTGTCAGACACATCCAGCCCGGCATTTTCACAGGAAACAATCATTGACAGAATAGACATCAGCATGCAAAGGAATGCACCGATACGGATCAGATATTTCATAAGGCAATCAGAATTTAACATTACAAAGTTACCCCCCCCTGAATGAGAAAAACAATATTTTAAGGCAAAAATAGCAGTCTCATATATGAAAGCAGCACTGCCTGTAAACACACGGCAGGAATTTTGCATATCCGTACGGGATTACTAACTTTGCAGCAGACTTATGAGAAAAACCGCGACATACATGATTGCCCTTGCGGCGATGCTGATTCTGAGCATCGCCTTTGCGGACACATGTCAGGCCCAATGGTGGCAGAAGAGAAAGAAGAAGACGGAAAAGGTCGCCGTACAGCAGCAGGACAAAGTCCTCAAGGAGAAGGATCAACTTCTGGAATTCATCATCGAAGACGGCGACACCATCTATATAGATCAGATCCGTGCCTCAAAGGTCTATTCGAAACTCCCGAAGATGAAAGGAAGAGAATGGAGAAAATACTACCGTCTGGTGCATAATTTCAGCAAGGCCTATCCTTACGCATTGGTGGCGAAGAAACTCGTGTTGGAAGCGGACAGTACCATTGCGGCGGACAAACTGAAAGGCGTAAAGAGAGAAAAGTACATCAGCAAGGTGCAGAAGGAACTTTTCGAAGTGTTCGAAGGCCAGATGAGAAACCTCACCGTCACCCAGGGAGCCCTGATAATGAAACTAATAGACAGAGAGGTAGGAAAATCATCTTATAATTTGATAAAAGGATACAAGAGCGGAATAACGGCCGGATTCTGGCAGGGAGTGGCGAAGATGTTCGGCTCGGACCTCAAGGCCCCATATGATCCGGAAGGAGAGGACAAGGCCACGGAAGAACTAGTACAGATCTGGGAAGCAGGCGATTTTCCCGCATTCTACTGGTCGATATTCTGGAAAGACCCTCCTGAAATGCCCATACCGGAAAAATACAGATAATGACATCAGAAATTTCCTGATGTCATTTTTTCTCCGTCAAAGCAGAGATAAGGCGAAGACTGCATCCAATCCTTCAGCACATGCAGGGTGCTTCCGGACGGCAGTCCCATATGTACATCCACATGATAGTGGCCGAAGACGAAATGGTCGATCCTGTTTTCAGCGTCAAACTCCTCCGCAAACTTATATAAAGGCTCGTCAACCCCTCTGAACACATATTCTTCATGCCTTGCAAGGCGGTTTCCGCGGGACCAGCCGTTTCCGAAACGGAAGGCAAGCCACGGATGAAGCGTACTGAAAAGGACCTGGAGGAAACGGCAATGGAACATTCCGCGGAGGAAGCGGTAATTGAACGGCACAGGTCCTAGCCCGTCTCCATGGCCCAGACAGAACCTCCTGCCTCCTATCTCTGTGACATAAGGCTGAACCAGTTTCTTCATTCCCAGTTCCTCGAAATATGCATAGGTCCACACATCGTGGTTCCCCTGAAAGAAATAAACCTGCACACCCCGGTCCATAAGGTCTTGAAGAGCGGAGAAAACACGAAGATAGCCCTTAGGGACAACATCGCGGTACTCATACCAGAAGTCCCATATGTCTCCAAGAAGATAGAGAGATCCCGTATTTTCAGGAAGAGATCTCAGGAAACCGGCAAAACGGCGTTCACGGTCAGCAGGATCGCTGACCTGAAGTCCCAGATGGACATCCGCAACAAAATATGTCAGTTTCCTGTCCATGTCAAGCGAATATGAATATGCAGACCGCTGCCACAATGCAATAGAGAGCGAACCATGAAAGTTTGGCCTTCCTTACGAGCGCTATCATGACCTTGCACGCGAAAAGTCCTGATACAAAAGCAGATATGAAGCCAAGAACAAGAGCCAAAGCGCCTACGGAAGATGCACCGAACTCGCCTCCGACTATTTCCAGGAATGTTTCTCCAAGTATCGGCACCAGAACCATAAGGAAAGAGAACTGAGCCATCACTTCCCTCTTTACTCCACAGATCAGACCCGTAGAGATGGTGGTTCCGGAACGTGAAAGGCCCGGCACCACTGCGAAAGCCTGTCCCAGACCGACAGCGAAGGCCTGCCAATATGAAATTCCGTTCCTGTATTCATTAGCCGGAAATATCGACTTGCGTCCCGGCCTTGAGGCATAATCCGAAAAGAAGAGCAGGAGAGCCGTCACCACGAGAGCACCGCCCACGACATGGATGGAACCGAAAAGTGATTCGACCTGATCCTTGAAGAAAAGGCCGACCACCATCACCGGAACCATGGAAAGGACCATCTTCAGCAGATAATCAGTCTGGTCATTGCACGAAAGCACCTTCCTTCCCGCCTCGTTCTTCACGATCCTCCAATCCTTCAGACCAGTGAAGAAACCTGTAAGAAGATCCCAAATCTGGTTTCTGAAAACCACTATCGTACTCAGCACGGTAGCGGCATGCACCATGGTCGTGAACAGAAGGTCATCTGTCGTCTCAACGCCCAGAAGGACCTTTCCTATCTCGAGATGACCGCTGCTGCTGACCGGAAGAAACTCCGTCAGTCCCTGTACCAGGCCCAGAATGACCGATTCATACCACTCCATGGCTACTCGGACTTGAAGACCTTCATGATCGCCACGATCTCGATGACTATACCGAGGATTATGACAATGGGAGCCGCAACCATACGGCGGAAATCAAACATCGCATAGTTGAATACCTGCGGGTCATCACTGCCGCCGCCGGTCATCAGAATATATCCGGACACCATCACTATCAGTCCGATAATCAGAAGTTTAAGCCCCCTGGGGGTTATCGCCATCTTTGGATTTTCTTTCATTTCCATCGCATTATATCCCCGGCACGGCCGGAGATGACATTAATAATACAGTTCGTCCTTTCCTATTGAAACCAGTTTGTTCACAACAAAATATGTGCTCGTAAGGCATATGAACAATCCTGCCGCCACGACGATTCCCATGACAAGCAGAAGCAGGTCCATCCTGAAGATCTCGAACAGTTGGGCGAAACTGCTCCTCATGAGGAACATGAGTCCCAACAGCACGATTATCGCCAGAAAAGCGGAGAAAAGCCCCTGGAATGCAGCCTGCACCAGGAACGGGGCACGGATGAACGACCTTGTCGCACCGACGAGTTTCATCGTGTGGATCGTGAACCTCCTGGCAAAGACATTGAGCCTTACGGTATTGTTTATCAGCACATACGAGATGAACAGCAGAAGCGCTATGAACACGCCCAGGACAAGCGAAATCCTGCTCAGGTTTGCATTAAGCGCGTCCACGAGCGACCTCTGGTATATGACTTCATCGACAAGAGGATTGCGGGATATCTCGGCTTTGACGACTTCAAGGCTGTCTGATGAAACATAGCCGGCTTCAAGAGTGACATCTATGGAAACCGGTATCGGAGATGTTTCAAACACATCGAGAAAGTCGTCACCAAGTTGGAGAGCAAGTTCCTTGCGTCCCTGTTCCTTCGAGATGAACTGGGTGCTTCTTATATAACGTTCTCCGTCAAGGACCTCCTTGAATTCAAGAGCCGCTTCGTCGGAAACATTCTGCTTCATCATCACCGAAACCTGCATGTTTTCCTTGAAATAGTCGGACACGCCCTTGGCATTCACCAGAAGCATGGCCGCGACCCCTACCAGCAAAAGCACAAGGCTGATGCTGATTACGGACGACAGGTAGGCGTTCATGAGCCTCCGACGCATTATCTTATTGTCTCTATTGGCCATATCAAACGCCAAAGATAGTGAAATATCAAAAAAAATACCTATCTTTGTAGTGATTTTGTCATTAAAATTAAGCAGTATGGGTAATTCGGTTAAAAGAGTTCTGTTCGTCAATTCGGAGATGTTTCCTTACCTTCCGGAGTCAGAGATAGCGAACATCGGAAGATATCTTCCACAAGGTATCCAGGAAAGAAAGAAGGAGATCAGATCCTTCATGCCGAGATACGGCTGCATCAATGAAAGAAAGAATCAACTTCACGAAGTGATCCGTCTTTCCGGAATGAACATCATCATCAACGAGGTGGACAGGCCGCTCGTAATCAAGGTGGCATCGATCTCCGCCGCCAGAATGCAGGTCTATTTCATTGACAACGAGGATTATTTCCACCGTAAGAGCGTCTATCACGATGCAGAAGGCAATTTCTTCAGCGACAACGGAGAAAGAGCGATCTTCTTTGCCCGCGGAGTGCTCGAGACCGTCAAGAAACTGCGTTGGGCACCGGATGTGATCCACTGCCACGGATGGATTTCGCAGGTTCTCCCTCTCTATCTGAAGAAGGCATATATCGACGACCCTATCTTCTCAAACAGCAAGATCACACTTTCGCTGTATGACGACACTCCAACCGTAGATTTCCCTGCCGAGTTCAAGGACAGGATCCTGTTCGGAGGTGTTACGGAAAAGGATGTGGAGATTCTGTCCGAGCCTACTGGCATAAATCTTGCGAAACTTGCCGCAAGTTATTCTGACGGCATCATCCTCGGAAGCGAGGCTGTTCCCGAGGACCTTGTAGCGTACTGCAAGGATGCAGGACTTCCAGTCCTCCCATTCAATGCGGAAGCCATCAAGGACGGTTCATACATTGACGATTACAACAGTTTTTACGATCAGTTATAATGAATTTCAATTTATCAGGCAGAGTCTGCCGCTTTGCGGTTATCGGTGCGATACTGCTGGGCTCTGCATCATGTGTAGATATCGACGAACATTTAGGAAAGAATCTGATTCCCACCGAACATCAGTGGGACGTATATGCACCTGACGCAACCAGACTGAATGACATTACAATCGAGATGTCAGACAGCCTTTCAGCATACAGCACTACCAGATTCACATTCGGAGCGATCAACGACGGAGTACTCGGCACAACCAGGAAAAGCACAAGTTTTACCCTTGTACCTTATATTGACTCCATGGACTTCGGAAGGAACACCAAGATACGTCAGTTCCACTTCACCGCAGTAAAGGATACGCTCTCAACAATCAGTGACAATCAACTGAAGATCCTTCAGAACGTATATGTCTCGGAACTCAAGAGACCACTTGACTCGACCGTTCTGTACACCGGAGCCTTCATGAGGCCTGAAATACAGGAAAGATTCCTCGACCCTGACAAGAGGATAACCGTCGGAACACCGGTATATAACGGCGGAGACTCGCTTTCTTTCGATTTCAGCAAGGAATTCACCGAATCGTTTGTCGAAAGACTCAAAAAAGCGGATCTGGACAGCATCGACCTGTATCTTAAC
Organism: Candidatus Cryptobacteroides sp.; assembly: GCA_045539115.1. Classification (GTDB taxonomy): domain Bacteria; phylum Bacteroidota; class Bacteroidia; order Bacteroidales; family UBA932; genus Cryptobacteroides. The sequence goes on from JAZQES010000014.1 coordinate 8,958, forward strand.
ACGCTTCCGGGAATATATATCACCACCGACTCCCCAGCAGGAGAAGGCGGACGTATAAACATGTTCGAACTGAATCTCAAGACAGACAGTTACGGTTACCTCACAGGAAACTATGCCGAACTGAAGTTCACAGCAGAATATGATCACTCGGACGAGCCTGTAGACACATCATTCCTCTTCTTCTTCGGTCCTGCGGAATTCATGGCGGAAGATGCCACCGAATTCCCTACTCAACTTGCATTCAACGCCAGCAACCATGAGACTGATGCAGATTTCATCAGAAACTGGGAAGCGGGTACAAAGGACAAGTTGTATGTAGAAGGAGGAAGCGGTCTGAAGCCGGTGATCAAGGCAGTCGAGATCAGAGAGATCCTTGACAGCCTGATTGAGGCAAAAAACATCGACAATCCGGAGGAAGTGGTGATCAACAAGGCGACCATCATACTGCCATACGACGTGGACGGCAATTATGCCGCTCTGGACAAGTTCCCTCAGGTATTGAGCCCTACCGTACGTCTGAGAAGTACGGAAGGTGATTATGTATCCTATGCAGGTCTTACAGACTCAAGCATCAGTACTGAGAACCAGGGAGACATCAACAGGTCACTCTGCATGTACAGTCCGGATGTCAGCCACCATGTTCAGGAGATCCTCAAACTCGACAAGAATGACAAGGACTACCTTAAGAACATTGAAAAGTATGACATCTGGTTCCTTATCATGTTTGAAGAAGTGGAGAAGGAGGAGAATACGACCGCAATGGACAGTTATTACCAGAACCTCATGTACAACTCATACTATAATAATATGATGTACGATCCATACGGATATGGATACGGTTACGGAGGATATGGCGGTTATGGCGGATACGGCTATGGAGGCTACGGTGGTTACGGCGGCTATGGCGGCTATGGCGGATACGGCTATGGAAGCAATTACTACAACTACTACATGATGGCCATGTATGCAAGTTCGTACAACAACTCTTCCGACGAGTCCAAAGGAACTGTCACACTTGACAAGGACAGGTATTACAACGCTGTCCTCAACGGCCCGACAGCAGAAAGAGCCCCACAGTTGAAAGTGACATTCTCCGCTCCGAAGACAAAGAAATAAACAACACCTCATATAACGAGAAAGAGGCTGACTAAAAAGTCTATATGACTGATTAGTCAGTCTCTTTTCTATATATGGTTGTACCGGGAGGATGATAGTGATTGCGGAGGACTCCGTTCGCTTCGCTCACTCCGGACCCTCCCAACGTTTCCGATATAATTGACAAAAACGGTTGGTAAAACCGCTGTAACTTGATTATATTCATATACTTACATAAATTAGATGAAAACGGTTTCATCTAATGAGTGATAATCCAAAAATAAGAAGGCGTTTACGCTGCCCCAGTTGTGGGTCTTTAGACACGTTAAAATGGGGCGTTCGCAATGGAGTCCAGCGCTATAAGTGCAGGAATTGTCTATCCCTGTTTTCCGCCAGACGCAAGGAAATCTCCAAATCAAACAGGTTCATCTGGTTCAAGAAGTGGGTCTTAGGAAAGATGACAGTTGAAGACATAGCCGAAATCAGCGGATATAGTTCACGGCAGCTCCATCGATGGTTTGACGAGTATCTGGACGAATATCCGACCTGGCACATCAACACAAACACTCCTATCTTTCTTCTGATTGATGGTACGTACTACTGTGGTCATTGTCTGATTGTTTACCGTGCAGAGAACCTGAAGAGAACCATCTATTACAGGTTTACCAGGTCAGAGGATGATGACGAGATAGCCTCGGACCTGATGAATATAAGATCCATGGGGTATAATGTGACAGGTATCACAACGGACGGAGGCGACAACATCATCCGGGCTGTAGAGTATGTCTATCCGAATGTTCCCCGCCAGCGGTGCATGGTTCATATACAGCGTGAATGCCTGTCATCAATAACTTTACATCCTCGTACTCCGGAAGGAAGAATGCTGAAGAGTCTCATCATGAGCCTAAACGACATCAGAACACATAATGACATGATGTGGTGGCTCAGCAGATATAGCCTTTGGGCTGAAGAAAACGAAGAGCATGTATGCGAGAAAGCATGTCTGCCAAACTCTACAAGGACATACTTTGTCAGGAATGATCTGAGAAAAGCATACGTGCATCTTCGTAGGGCCATTCCCCATCTGTTTGAGTTCATCAAACATCCAGGACTACCCAAAACCACAAATGCCTTGGAATCTTTCTTTGGGCATATCAAAGACCAGCTTAGACTGCACCGAGGACTATCAGAGACTCGTGTGGACAACTTCATCAAATGGTATCTGTACTTCAATGACGAAAAGAAGTCCAAGAGATAAGGAGATGTTTACATTGCTAAAAAGTGGTTGGTGAACGAGCTCGTTCACCAACCACTTTTGTCATGATCACCAACCAAAAATGTCAATTATACC
>JAZQES010000015.1:0-1526 GCA_045539115.1 Candidatus Cryptobacteroides sp.
GATGCCTTCAACTCGCTCGGAATGCCTACATCTACAACAGTTTCAATGGTATTTGAACTGCTTGGAGCCTCATTCGCTTTCGCACTGCTGAAGATGAACGGTAGCGAGGGAACGCTCGGCTTCTCGGACTATCTTAATACATCGAAAGCATTGTCGGTCATCGTCGGAATATTTGTCTCGGTAGCCATAGCGTTTACGGTAGGTGCTGTCGTCCAATGGCTTACACGAATGGTCTTTACATTCAAGTATTCAGGAAAACTGAAATGGAAGATTGGCCTGTTCGGTGGCTTTGCCGTTACATGCATAATATATTTCATGCTTCTGAAGGGCATCAAGACAATGTCGTTCATGAATGCCGACATAAAGCATTGGATCGCAGACAACACCTGGATGATACTCGGAGGATGCATGCTGTTCTTTACAGTTCTCATGCAGATTCTACATGCCTGCAAAGTCAATGTTTTCAAGGTGGTTGTCTTGATCGGAACCTTTGCACTGGCGACAGCCTTTGCAGGTAACGACCTTGTGAATTTTATCGGTGTTCCGCTTGCCGGATTGGAGTCGTTCATGGATTGGAAGGCAGCAGGTGCCGGAGACCCTTCTACCCATATGATGGATGTCTTGAACGGTGAAGCCCGTACTCCTTTTATCTTCCTCTTGGGCGCAGGTATCATTATGGTCGTTTCCCTTGCAACATCCAAGAAGGCTCACAATGTCACAAAGACAGAGATAAATCTTGCCAAGCAGGATGAAGGAGAAGAAATGTTCGGTTCTTCAAGGGTAGCGAGGAGCCTGGTCAGGATGACCTCTTCGGCAGCAAATTTCATAGTCAAGCATACTCCGGATTCTGTCAGGTCATGGATTGACAAGAGGTTTGACAACACCGAGATAGAAATGGAGGAAGGTGCGTCATATGACCTTGTAAGAGCATCTGTAAATCTTGTGGTTTCATCCCTTCTGATTGCTTTGGGAACTTCACTGAAACTGCCTCTTTCCACCACATATGTAACATTTATGGTTGCTATGGGTACCTCGCTGGCTGACAGGGCATGGAGCAGGGAGAGTGCGGTGTATCGTGTGACCGGTGTGCTCTCTGTCATCGGAGGCTGGTTCATGACAGCAGGAATTGCATTTACTGCTGCATTCATTATCGCCATGATAATGCATTTCGGAGGAGTTGTAGCGGCTGTCATCATTGTTCTTGTCGGACTTGGAGCCATGATTCACAGTAACGTGAGGTACAAGATGAAGAATGACGAGGAAAACGGAGACAAGACATTCCGTGCCATTCTCAATTCCGAGGACAAGGAGCGTACATGGGCTCTGCTTCGCGGATATGTTGCTGTTAATGAAAGCAAGGTGCTCTCAGATATCGCCTTCCATTATGAGAACATAACTGAGGGCCTTATGACCGAAAACATCAAGATTCTCCGCAAATCATTTTATGAATTGAAAGAAGAGAAGGAGAAGATGAAGAATCTTCGCAGAAAAGAAACCATATGCATGCGCCGTATCGATCAGGAGAC
>JAZQES010000016.1:0-4271 GCA_045539115.1 Candidatus Cryptobacteroides sp.
CGACAGAAGCAGGGAGGTCATAATCAAGAACGTCCTGTCTGCTCCGACCGAGCAGGGACTGACCCGCCAGCTGATAGTGGCATATTGGGGCGTAAATACGATCATGGGAGTAGCACAGGATGCGGATGGGGCCTATGGAGAGCTTTTGCTTGAGGTGATAGATCTTAAGAAGGAAGGCGTGTCGCCTGCTTCAGAACTCGTTTTCTGATTCTGAGTTTGTTTTCATCGTTTTAAAATGTTATATTTGTCTTTCCACGACTTGACAATACAATAACCAAAACAATATCGTTATGAAAATCAAGCATTTGTTGATCGGTCTGTTCGCAGTTGCGGCAGCCGTTGCGTGTAAGCAGGATGAGCCTGTAGAGACGCCGAAGCTCGATGTTGACAAGACAGCCGTGTCATTGGCTGCTACAGCAGGAGAGGCTTCTTTCAATGTGACTTCAAATCAGTCTTGGGTGGCTTCAGCTGACGCTGACTGGGTTTCTCTCGAGCCGGCAAGCGGCCAGGCTTCTGAGAAGGCTGTTGCAGTGAAGGTTACGGCAGAGGACAATGAGACTGCAGAAGCAAGAAAGGCGACAGTGACAGTAAAGGCTGGTGAACTGACCAAGACAGTCGAGGTCAATCAGGCGGCAGGTACTGGCGGACAGCCAGGTCCGGGTCCTGATCTTCCTCAGTCAGAGTGGGCTCTTGTGGGTTCATTCAATGATTGGAATCCGGCATCTGAGACATATCTTTCAGTTCTCGATGAAGAGTATTTCGTATGCTATGGCTTTGAACTGGCTTCAGACACAGAGTTCAAGTTCCTCAAGGGCGGTGCATGGCCTCCTGCAGGTACAGAAATCGGCGGTAACGGCCTTGTAGAGCCTAATACAATCCAGCCTGCAGGCGGATCGAACATCAAGGTAACTGAGGCCGGCAAGTATGATATTTACCTTGCAGCAGACCTCACCAAGTTCTATGTAATGTCAGAGGGCAAGCTCCCTTCAGAGGCTACAGAGCCTGCACCGGTTGAGAACCAGTGGAGCATGATGGGATGCTTCGTTGACAACCAGTGGGGTTCAGACGTTCCTATGACCAAGGAAGGCGAGTGGATCGTAGCAAAGGGTGCTCAGTTTACAGAGCTCACATTCAAGATCCGCGCAAACCAGAGCTGGGCAGACGCAACCAACATAGGTGTTGCACCAGGTTCGGAGAGAGGCGTAGTGAACGGCAAGATCGCAGTCGTTACAGCAGAGTACTCAAAGGCCAACCTTGGCGGTGACGCGGCAGACATCAAGCTCAACGGTGAGGCAGGCACATATGACGTGTACTTCAGCTTCGAGAACCTCGAGGTTTACGTGATGGAAGAGGGCTTCAAGCCAGGTGAGAAGGAGCCTCAGAACCCTGATCCGGTGGAGATCACCTACACAGTAGTAGGTACACTCGACGGCATCAACTGGCAGAACAATGCACCTGAGGGCCTCATGGTCAAGGATGGTGAGTACTATGTTGCCAAGAACGTACCTTTCGTAACTGCAAAGACTCTTTATGATGGTGCCGACCAGTTCGAATTTAAGGTTGTCGAGACTGGTACATGGACAGGTTATGGTGTTGCAGCAGGTACATCTACTGCTGCTGTGAATGCCGAGATTGCTGTGTCATTAGGTGGCGACAATATCCCTGTAAAGGGTACAGAAGGTCCGCATGATGTATACTTTGACAAGGAAAACTGCAAGGTATGGGTTATGGAGCCGGGCTACAAGCCGGGTGAGAAGGATCCTGTACAGCTTGAGGTGACTTATACAGTGACCGGTACAATCAAGGGTACAGACGCAGACAAGAAGGCAAACTATTGGAATCCTTCAAACGAGCCTGGCCTCATGGCTCTCGAGGGTGATTATTATGTTGCCAAGAACGTAGAGTTTGATTATGACTACAGGTTCTCTGATGATGGAACAGGTGAGGACTTCGTGAAGTTCAAAATATGTGAGACAGGTTCATGGAATGCATATGGTCAGGCAGAAGAGGCCATAAACAAGCCAAACGCAGAAATTGCTGTCCAGATTGGCGGTGCTGACATCTACCTTAACCAGTCAGGCGTATACGATGTATACTTCGACAAGAATAACGGCAAGGTATGGGTAATGGAAGCAGGCTACAAGCCAGGCGAGGAGATCGCGACTCTTGACGGTCATCAGTGGATTGCTGAAGTAGACGGAGTCGAGTTCCTCTTTGATTTCGGATTGACAGAAGAGGGTATGCTGACAATTGCTAAGCCGACAATGGATTATTCAGCATTCAGTGTGTATATGGTGGGATTCTATGAGATCGAGGCTACTGACAAGTCTATCGGAACCATTTATTTCACTCAGTATGATTGGGAATGGGATGAAATAGGTGAAGAGATGAGCTTCATTTATGCAAATCTCACATCTTCTTCAGTTAAGATCATGGCAGATCAGGTCTTCGGTACACTTCTTCCATATGACTTTACATTGGTTGAGTATCCATACGAGATCCTTCCTCCTGATGGCGGTGGAGAATCTCCTGAAGGCCCTATCGCAGATGGTGGATACTGGTTGACCAACAGCGGCAAGGTGATGGCTCCAATGGCAGAGGACGCAACATCAGGCATGTTCCCTGCAAAAGACCTCATCAACTATGCAAGCACAGTGAAGAACACCTTCACTTTCACATATGATCCGGATATGTCTTACTACACAATTCAGGACTCATATGGACGTTACCTCGGTAATGAAAGCTGGGGAGAGGACATATCTCTCACTACAGTGCTTCCTGCAGGAGAGGATTATGCATATTATCTATGGTGTGTAGATACCAATTATAATGATGGTACTGTTGATATCTACAATGCGGCAACATACAACGGATTTGCGTATTCATCAGCAAACAACAACTGGTATCTTGATCCGTCTTCTTATGAGACAGACGGTATCCGTCCGTTCCTCGTTCCTGCAGACTATCCTGTTGAGGAGCCGGAGGTTCCATCTTTTGAGGCAGGTCAGTATTTTGTAATGGATGGTAATGGAAAGGTTGTCACTCCAATTGCCGAGTCATCTACATACGGATATTGGAATGTACAGGATGCGGTAGAGGATGGCGGTTCTTATATCGGATATGCTGAAAATGTATTCACTATCGCTGCAGTTGATGGTGGTTATACAATTCAGGACGTATATGGAAGGTATCACTACATGACAACTTATAACTCATTCTCAGTGTCTAAGAGCACTCAGAGCGATAACAGTCATGTGTGGACAATCACTCTCCAGGACGATGGAACTTATGCAATCGTAAACACTGTTTCAGGTAAGACTGTACAGTTCAGCTCATATGGCAACTATGCACCTTACACAGATGTAACAGGAGCTCTCCCTTATCTTGTAAAGGCAGATAAGATTGCAGAGAAGCCAGAAGTACCTGATACCGAGGCAGCAAAGTATGCTACAACTGTAACTTGCAAAACAGTATCATCAGCGTATACTGATGGCGTAGCTAACGTAAATGGAGTGCCAGATGTTTATACATTAAAGCTGGGAACTTCTAAGCTGAACGGTAAAGCGACTATTACATTGCCAGCTGGAACAACTGAGGTTACTTATTATGCTGTAGGTTGGAAAGGAACTTCTGCAACACTTCAGTTCTCTGTAGCAGGTTCAGTTGTCGGCACTCAGTCTCTTGCTGCAAACACAGGAGCAACTGGAAACTCTCCTTATACAATGACAGTCTCAGACTCAGACCACTATACTTTCTCGTTGGGTACTGCTCTTGAGGCGGATACTGAAGTGACTGTGGAAACAACAGGTTCTGCATACCGTGCAATTATTTTTGGTATCCAGGCAAAATAAGACTTCGTGATATGATATTTCAGGCGGCCCCAGGGTCGCCTGATTTTGTTTTAATATAATGTATGCATATCTTTGTGAATTATTCATAAAGGTAATCTGGATATGAAGAAAATGCTTTATATGGCGGGTCTGATCGTGGCTTCGCTGCTTCTGTGGGCATGTGACAGGCCGGAGCCGGAACCAGTCGGACCGGAGGATCCCAATGCGGATTTCGTGCTCGAGGTGTCAGATGTGACAGCTACATCGTGCCATTTCTCCGTTGAACCGAAGGATGAGACAATGTCATATGTGGTGATGCTTGTCGACAAGGCTGACTTTGATGCATTTGAGGATGAGTACAAGTATCAGGACAGTGACCTGGAATGGTTCCGCAACAAGGCTCTGGAAGAGGAGAAGGACCTGACTGAATGGCTTGAGGAC
>JAZQES010000017.1:0-22695 GCA_045539115.1 Candidatus Cryptobacteroides sp.
ATCATCGCCATCAGGACAGCGCTTGATTGAGTTCTCGAAAGAATCAATAGCCTTGTCGTAATCGCGGCTGAAATAGTAGCATCCCAGTGAGTAATGCGCAAGTGCTGTTTCCTTTGATTGGGTCTCACCATAGAAGTCGATCGCCTTCAGAAGCAGAGAGTCAGATTCTATTTTCCCTGTCGCCAGATATTCCGCCTTTGCAATCAATATAGAATACTCGGCCATCGTTTCCTCATCCTCAGGAATCTCCAACGCCTTCAGCACTCGAAATGCACTATCCGGCTTCTCTTTAATGACTACCTTCACATCGTTCAGCAACTTGCGTGTCTCACTCATCTCGCCACCTTCTCGCTCCTTACAGGCAACGAAACAAACAAGTGACAGCAATGCAACAGCAATTCCACGTATATATTTGCTCATAATTTATGCTTGTTATATCGTATGTACTTAATAACTTATTCCTCTCTGGTCAACCACTCCCAGATAGGGATGACTTGAATCGTATATCCGTCTTCTTCTATGATCTCGCTTTCGTGGTCTGTAATCAGGAAGAGATTGTCACACTTTGTTGCTTTGGCTCCTGCTATGCATCCTTTGATCTCACGTTTCCTGGTTTTTTCGTTGGAAATGTCATAACTCACCTGATATACAGCGAGCGTCTTGTTTCCGTCACATACTACAAAATCTGCCTCTGCACTTCTGCCTTGATAATAGTATATGTCATTTTCAGTTCCTGTCTTTCTTCGTAGCAATTCCAGATATACGATGGTCTCCAATCTCCAGCCTAAATTCTTACCGGAGAAAGCATTCTCACGTTTGTCCATAAAGGCCACATCGATTGCATATGATTTCTCATTTCTTGCTCTCTCTCGGCTTCTTGAAGAGTACTTGCTTATGGTTGAAATCAGATATGTCTGATTCAGGTACATAAGATAATTGCCAAGAGTACGCTCGCTTTTGATGCCGATGATATTTTGGAGTGTGTCCTTGACGATAAGAGTTGGAGTCTCATTCAAAATATGATGGGCAAGCCTCTTCAAAGCATCTATATTACGTATTTTGTAACGTTTCTTGATGTCCTGGCTGATGATGTTATCAATAAGAGTGCTGATATATTCCTTAGGGTTCTCCTCTCCAGATATCAATTCTGGGAAACCACCTTGACGGAAATACTCTTCGTATGCCTTGGACAGCAAGCCTTTGTTCTTAGTGGTAAGTCTTGTATATTCTACATCTTTAATCGAGCACCAATCCTTGAAGGAGAATGGAAACAACTCGATCTTGTGATGACGTCCGGTCAGGTGTGTAGCCAATTCGGTACTCAACAGTTTTGCGTTGCTTCCAGTGATGATGATATGTATCCTCTGCCTTAGCAGACGGTTTACAAACAATGGCCATCCGTCGATATTCTGGATTTCATCCAAAAACAGATAGTCGAACTTACCATAAATCTTATATAGAGTCTGAAGAACATTGTCAAGATCTTTAGTCTCCAGTTCCTCCAGGCGTTCGTCATCAAAATTGGCATACGCATAATGCACTCCCGCTTTCCTCAGTGCATTGAAGCAAAGAGTGGACTTTCCGCTTCTCCTGACACCGATAACAACTTGTGCAAGTTTGCTTTTCAGGTTTATAAGGTCTTCTTCGGGGCGGTGAATCAATATTTCACCTTCAAGAGCTTCAAGTTCATCTTGCTGCTCAAGCAGCACTTTTTCTATTTCCGAAATTTTCATATCCTTATGTCATCATAATCAATAATGCAAATATAATATTTTATTGACATAATACGGATAAATAACATTTTTTTACTTATCCAATACGGATAATGTGCAAATAATACAATTCCTCAGTACGGATAAATCACCGATATCTACTCACACCATAGTAATCAACGCCTTCATAATTCTGGGACTTGCGCTTTGACTCCTGGATTGCCTTATTGATTCATACTATGACATTGTCGGACAAGTCATCTTCTCACTTTAGGAAGTATGCTCGTGCAACAACGCTCTTATCCTTGTAAGTGAACTCTCGAGGGGTGGAAGACATCTATGGCAGTAAGATGTTCTGTTAAGTCTAAAGAGATAACATGCAGATAATCAACAACTGATAAAAAACTATCCCGATTTCCCCGAGATTTTGCACTTGAGGGGATCCAGGGTGTCGCACGAATTATGTATCTTTGTGGAAGTTGCCGGTGAGTACCGGTGAACGGTCGATTTGTCAAACAGATGATAACAGAAATTATGGAGAAAGACAATAGCAGGTATCTTGTTGAGACCGAGAACTATTCGGAGGAAGATGCGAAGTTTATGATGATGGCGATAAAATTGTCGGAAGACAATATTGATTCCGGGGGTGGTCCTTTCGGGGCCGTGATCGTACGCGATGGCGAAGTGATCGCGACAGGCACCAACAGAGTGGTTCCTAATGCAGATCCCACAGCGCACGCAGAAGTCATGGCGATCCGCAACGCCTGCGCTGCCCTCGGCACATTCCAACTGAAAGGATGCACAGTGTACAGTTCATGCGAACCTTGTCCTATGTGTCTGAGCGCCTTATATTGGGCCGGTGTAAGCAGGATATGTTACGGAAACACCAAGGATGACGCTAAGGCGATTGACTTTGATGACTCATTCATATATGACCAACTGGAACTCAATTACGAGGACCGTTCCATCAAATGTGAGCACTTCATGCGTTCAGATGCATTGAGAGCATTCCGCAAATGGGATGAGAAGAAAGATAAAACACCATATTAATGAGTCAGCCCTATTGTTTTTCGCTCAAAAAATGTATTTTTGCAGGCTGTAACATTCAACATTTATGTCAGGATTTTTCGGTTGTATTTCCCGCAGGGAATGCGTCAGTGACGTGTTCTACGGTACCGACTACCATTCGCACCTGGGAACCAAACGTGCCGGTATGGCATTCTACGACGGAACGAAGTTCGTACGTTCCATCCATTCGTTGGAAAACGGATATTTCAGAAATAAATTCGAAGACGAACTGCCACGCTTCGGAGAATCAAAAATGGGTGTGGGAGTGATCTCCGACAGTGAATCGCAGCCCATAACCATAACGTCTCATCTTGGGCGCTATTCGGTAGTGACGGTGGCGAGGATTGACAATATAAAGGAATTGACGGAAAGGCTCCTGCAGCAGAAGATGCATTTCGCGGAACTCTCCGGTTCCGACATCAATGCGACCGAACTTGTGGCTATGCTCATCGGTATGGGCAACTCCATCAAGGAGGGCATCGAATATGCACAGAGTCAGATCAAAGGTTCATGTTCCATGCTTGTTCTTACGGACTATGCCATATATGCTGCCCGTGACAAGTTCGGAAGAACGCCTATAACGATAGGTAAGAATGATATGGGATATGTGTGCGCAAGCGAGAGTTCGAGTTATACGAATCTCGGATATTCATATGTCAGAGACCTTGGACCGGGAGAAATAGTTCAGATGAGTGCAGATGGCGTCCGAGAGGTCACTCCACCGGGATGCCGCAAGCAGATATGCTCCTTCCTATGGGTATACTACGGCTACCCGTCAGCCTGGTATGAAGGCATCAATGTCGAGAATGCCCGATATGAAAACGGTGCGGCAATGGCAAGGAGGGATACGGATATTGACATAGACTATGCATCCGGAATACCGGATTCGGGAATAGGTCACGCCATCGGCTACGCTAATGAAAAGGGCGTTCCATATAAAAGACCTTTCGTGAAATACACCCCTACCTGGCCGCGAAGTTTCATGCCTCAGAACCAGAAGATGAGGGATCTTGTGGCAAAGATGAAACTGCTTCCTAACGAGATGCTTACACGCGGACAGAAGGTCGTGTTCATGGATGACTCGATAGTGAGAGGCACACAGTTGAAGGACAACATCGTAAAGTTGCATGACACCGGCATCAAGGAAGTGCATATGAGGATCGCCTGTCCTCCGCTGATCTTCCCTTGCAAATTCCTTAACTTCTCGACTTCACGCAGTACATACGACCTATACACGAGAAGGGTCATCAGAGATATGGAGGGAACGGACAATCTCACTGACGAGATATGTATGCAGTATGTGGACCCGGATAGTCCGAAGCATAAGGAGATGGTGGAGATAATGAGGAAACATCTCCAACTCACATCACTCAAGTTCCAGCGTCTGGAAGACCTTGTGTCCGCAATCGGTCTCCCGAAATGCGATCTGTGCACACATTGCTGGGATTGCAGCAGTTATATGGAATAACGTTGCCGACGCCTTGATCTGAAAAAAAATAACATAAAGTAACGCAACAGCACCTATGAAGCAACTTAAAGAACGTATATTGAGCGACGGAAAATGTTTTCCGGGAGGCATATTGAAGGTCGACAACTTCATCAATCATCAGATGGATCCTGTCCTTATGCGTGAGATGGCGAAAGAACTTGTGAAAAGATTTTCGAACCATAAGATCAACAAAGTGATCACTGTAGAGGCCAGCGGCATAGCCCCGGCAATCATGGTTGGAGCCATTCTTGATGTTCCGGTTCTGTTTGCCAAGAAGAAAGTGCCCAGCACAATGGAGAATATGCTGGTGACCGAGGTCTTTTCTTTCACCAAGGGCCGTTCATATTCTGTATGTGTGAGCAGTGACTATCTGTGCAAGGATGATAAAGTTCTTTTCATAGATGACTTTCTGGCCAACGGCAATGCCGCCAAAGGCATTATCGACCTTGTAAATCAGGCCGGCGCATCGTTGGAAGGAATGGGTTTCCTCATAGAAAAAGGGTTCCAGAGCGGAGGAGATGAACTTCGAGGACGTGGAATCCACGTCGAGTCTCTGGCTATAATCGACAGTCTTGACAATTGTACCATTAAGTTGAGATAAGTCATGAACGACAACGGACTCATATACGGTCTGGAAGACAGACCTCCTCTGAAAGATACTCTGTTTGCGGCACTTCAGCATCTTCTGGCCATATTTGTGGCCATCATCACTCCGCCTCTAATTGTTGCCGGTGCTCTTGGGCTGGACATACAGACTACGAGTTATCTTGTATCGATGTCGCTGTTCGTGTCAGGCATAGCGACCTTCATCCAATGCAGGAAAGTCGGACCGGCAGGCTGCGGTCTCCTATGTGTCCAGGGCACAAGTTTTTCGTTCATCAGTCCGATCATAATGGCTGGTGCCATAGGCGGACTACCGGCAATATTCGGCGCCACGATGGTCGGAGCACTGGCCGAAGTATTCATCAGCAGGATACTCAAATATGCGATGAAGATCATTACACCTCTGGTGTCAGGCATAGTTGTAACCCTTATCGGAATGAGTCTCATCAAGGTGGGAATCACCTCTTGCGGAGGCGGTACGGCAGCCCTTGAGAACGGGACCTTCGGTTCCTTCCAGAACCTTGGAATCGCGGCTCTTGTATTAGTGCTGATAGTACTGTTCAACAGGAGTTCCAACAGATATCTCCGAATGGGGTCGATCATCATCGGTATAACCATAGGCTATGTTGTGTCATATTTCTGCGGAATGGTGGATTTCAGCAATATGCCGGATTATTCGCTCTTCAATGTTCCGATTCCGTTCAAATATGGAGTGTCATTCAACTTTTCCGCTATTCTGGCGTTTGCCCTTGTATATATAATAACAGCGATTGAAGCATACGGAGACATAACGGCAAATTCACTTATATCAGGAGAACCTGTTGAAGGAGAGAAGTTCCTTAAGCGGGCTCAGGGCGGAATTCTTGCAGATGGAGTGAACTCATTCCTGGCTGGCATGCTCAATTCCTTCCCTAATTCCATATTTGCACAGAACAACGGTATGATTCAGTTGACAGGAGTAGCAAGCCGTTACGTCGGTTATTTCATAGCCATGTTCCTCGTACTTCTGGGATTCTTTCCGATAGTAGGCGTCATATTCTCCTTTATGCCTGATCCGGTGCTCGGAGGAGCCACTCTCCTGATGTTCGGTACAGTAGCCTCAGCAGGAGTGAAGATAATAGCATCTCAGAAGATCGACCGTAAGGCGACCTTAGTCATTGCAATAAGTTTCAGCATGGGACTCGGAGTCGAACTTTATCCTGAGATCCTGTCTCAATTCCCTGAAACTGTAAAGAACATATTCTCATCAGGCATCACAACAGGAGGTCTCGCTGCTATCATCTCCAATATGGTTATCCGGATCAAGGGAGAATAGACAGGAACATTCAGACATTCTTATTCCACAGGATCTTTCAGGATAGAAGCAATCTTCCCATATGTGCCTTCCTGGATCTTGTAGGAGACATTTGCAGCAAAAAGTGTCTGCTGTGAACGCGCAAATGCTGCATAGGCCTCATTCATAAGGTCGAAGGTCTTTGCGACATAATTGCCTATCCTATGGGACTCCAGACGGAAGCCTGCACGCTCCCTCAGTTCTCGGAGAGCCCTGCGGCGGGCAAATATTCCGGCCGTCTGCCATATCTCGAAGGTTTCCTTGGCAAATTCATGGAGTGAAGCGGCCGCAGCAGCCTTGTATCTGGCCTCGACACATGCCGCTTCAAGAGGTTTCATGACTTCGGAAAGATCTTTCTGCAACCGGTCATTGTCAAATGCCGAGCGAAGAGCGGCAGATGAAGATTCATATGCCTCGACATATTCAGAAGCGGATTCCAGAGAGGATGGCAATGTGCCCGCTTCCTTCATTTCCACAAGGCACGACAGAAGGTCATATGCCCTGACCTGGGCTTCCAAAGTGAACTTACCCGAAACACATATTTCATTAATATCCGAAATGCACTGCCGAATCAATCTGTCCATAGCCATGTTTTTCGCAAAAATAACAAAAAAAACCACGAAGACCATAAAAGCCTTCGTGGCATCACGATTTCATCAGAATTATCGTGCCAGTTTCTTGGCTGCCTTCACAACATCCACAAAATCGGCCCTGTAACCGAATGGGTCGAATGAAAGACCGTTCTCTGCAAGTTCGTAAGCCATATCGTAGGTAGCCTCTCCCTTGTATGGGGAATCTCGGAGAAGCATTCCGTATGCCGCAACTCCTGCAGCAAAGGACAATTCGGAAGAAAGAACATCCACGCCTTCATCGACGACCTCGATGCCGGTTTCTTCGCTGGCCTGTCCCAAGGCATTCTTATATCTGACATCAAATGAGGCCACTTTGAAAGACTCTGCATCAGACGCGACCGGAACTATTTCATACAATGCCGTGATTGTCTGTCCCGAGCCGATCTCTCCGGCATCCTTCTCGTCATTTTCAAAGTCTTCATTGTTCATCACGCGGTTCTCATATCCTATGAGACGGTATGAATCCACATAGGCCTTGTCGAATGTCACCTGGATCTTCACATCGTTGGCGACAGCAAAGAACTCCGAGCGCTCATTCACGAAGACCTTGGTCATATCGCTCTCCGACGCGATATATTCGTATGTTCCGTTGCCTTCATTCGATATCTTTTCCATCATGGAATCGTTCAGATTGCCCCTTCCGAAGCCGCAGACCGTCATATAGATGCCCTTGGACGCATAGTCCTGAACCATCTCCACAAGGTGGTCTGTCGAGGTCACTCCGACATTGAAATCGCCGTCCGTGCCCATTATAACCCTGTTGTTTCCGCCTTCAATGAAATTGGCCAGAGCCTCTTCGTAAGCCATCTTCAAAGCCTCGCCGCCTGCTGTAGAGCCGCTTGCGACAAGTTTGGATATGGCAGCCTTGATGGTTCCGGCATCCCTGACAAGGGTAGATTCCAGAAGTCTGTTGACCTTGCCTGAATATGTGATGATGGACACCCTGTCTGTCGGACGCAACTGATCGGTAAGCGTCATGAGACCTTTTTTCAGAATGTCAAGTTTGTCATTGGAGTTCATCGATCCGGAAACATCTATCAGGAACACGAAATTGGCATCAGGAATTTCAGATTCACCCAGCGACTTGCCCTTGATTCCAAGCCTTACGATACGGTTTGCCGGAGTCCATGGGCATGGGCCCACCTCTGCATTAAGAGCGACCGGAGCGCCGTCCACGGCATCAGGATAGTCAAAAGTGAAATAATTGAGAAATTCCTCGATTCTTACCGAACCCGCATAAGGAAGAGAGCCTTCCATGATATATCTGCGCATATTAGCATACGAAGCGCCATCGGCATCGACAGAAAAAGTCGAGACATTCTGATCCTCGGTCCTGATGAAAGGATTGTCCCTATAATCCGAGTATTTGTCTCCGGAAGTGTTCGGATCACCTTCCTCAGGAGATATCGGGGATGACATGATGTTGTCAAACATGCCTTCGCCCGGGTAATAATCCATCGCACAGCCGGTCAGTCCGGTACACAAGGCTGCAGCAGCGAGCATTTTAATAACAGTCTTCATAAACAGATCTTTTGATGGTTACAATTCTGTCCAGGCTAAGTACGGTGTATAGATGCAGACTTTTTCTTATCCGTTGCACCCCTTCAAATATTTCTATGTTTGAAAGATTTGAAGTAAATTTGCAGGAAATAAAATGCACTTGAAACTATGATAAAGAAACATCTTGTTCTCCTTGCCTGCAGCCTGATTGCAGTGACAGGTTGCAATACCGGCAGCAAGACCCCACAGACTTCAAAAGATACATATTACGAGACCATGGAGGTCTCTCTCAGCGACAGAACCCTCACCACAGGCTATTCAGCGGCCATAAGCGGCGTCCAGACAGTTGAGATCCGCCCGCAGGTAAGCGGTATGATCACGGACATCCTCATCGAAGAAGGCGAGAGCGTGAGCAAGGACCAGGTGCTTTTCATCATTGACCAGACCCCTTACAAGGCCGCATACGAAATCGCTGTGGCAAATGTAAAGAGTGCGGAAGCAGCCCTTTCGACAGCACAACTCATCCTGGAAAGTAACAAGAACCTCTATGAGCAGGATGTCGTTTCGGAATTCGACCTTATGACAGCCCAGAATGACCTCACAGAGGCGGAAGCGAGACTGGCTCTCTGCAAGGCCGAGGAAGTGAATGCCAGCAATAACCTTTCATATACGGAAGTGCGCTCACCGGTGAACGGCGTCGCATCCATGATCCCATACCGCGTAGGAGCATTGGTAAGCAGCAGCATAGCGCAGCCTCTTGTGACAGTGTCTGACGACAGCCGCGTATATGCATATTTCTCAATGGCGGAGAACCAGATGCTCGACATGGTGCAGCAGTACGGGTCTCTCAACAATGCGATCAGGCAGATGCCTGAGGTGGAACTGATCATGAGCAACGGCGACAGATACGAACACACCGGCAAGATCAACGCCATAAGCGGAACCATCAGCGAAAGCACAGGTTCAGTGAGCATCAGAGCCGTGTTCAACAACAGGAACCACCTTCTCCGCAACGGAGGAAGCGGAACCATCATAATCCCTACAACCCTCCAGGACTGCATCGTCATTCCGCAATCAGCGACTTACGAACTCCAGGACCGCATTTTTGTCTATAAGGTGGTGGACGGAAAGGCCTCATCCACTGAAATCCATGTCGCCCCACAGAACAACGGTGTGGAATATATCGTCGAAAGCGGACTTGAAGTCGGAGACATAATAGTCGCGGAAGGAGCGGGACTCATCAAGGAAGGCACTCCTATCAAAAGCAGAAACGCAGCCACAGAGGCACAGAATGACAGTTTGACAACAGCGGAGGACAAGGAATAATGAATGTAAAGACTTTTATTGACCGCCCGATACTGGCAGGTGTCATATCGGTGATCATCCTTCTTGTCGGACTCATAGGACTGTCCCAACTTCCTGTGGAACAGTTCCCTGAGATAGCGCCGCCGACAGTGAGCGTATCGGCAGCATATGCCGGAGCGAATGCGGAGACTGTGCAGAAAAGTGTGCTTGTTCCTCTGGAAGAAGCCATCAACGGTGTGGAGGACATGATGTACATGGTTTCTTCCGCGACCAATTCCGGATCAGCAAGCATCCAGATCTATTTCCGCCAAGGTACGGACGGAGACATGGCGATGGTGAACGTACAGAACCGAATCGCCTCCGCCCAGAGCCTTCTCCCGGCCGAAGTCACACGAAGCGGAGTGACAGTAAGAAAGAGGCAGACCAGCCGTATCAAGACATTGGCAGTATATAGTCCTGACAATTCATTCGACAGGAAATTCATCGTCAACTATCTGAAAATCAACATAGAGCCAAGGCTTTCGCGTGTCGCCGGAGTCGGTGAAGTCGATGTCCGCGGTGGTGATTATTCTCTCCGTATATGGCTCGATCCGGGAAAGATGGGCAAATACGGTCTCATGCCTTCGGACATTTCGGCGGTACTTGCCGAACAGAATCTTGAAGCCCCTACCGGAACCCTCGGAGCAGAGTCTGAAAACACATTCAGATATGTTCTGAAATACAGAGGAAGATATGAGGATGTCACCGACTATGAAAACATGGTCATCCGTGCCGAGAGCAACGGTACCGTGCTGCGTCTGAAAGATGTCGCAACAGTCGAACTGGGAGAACGCAGTTATGACTATATAGGAAAGGTGAACGGTCATCCGGGAACCACATTGAGCATTTCACAGACATCGGGATCGAATGCTAACGAGATCATCGTGGCTGTGGACAAGGTCATCGAAGAAATCAGGGCAGAACTTCCTAAAGGTCTGGAAATCGTGGACCTGATGAGCACCAAGGACTTCCTCGACGCTTCTATAAAGAATGTGATCAAGACGCTTTTCGAGGCCATCCTGCTTGTCATCCTGGTGGTATTCGTCTTTCTTCAGAGCCTCAGGTCAACAATAATCCCTACCATATCCATCATCGTTTCTCTTGTGGGAACATTCGCATTCCTGATGGTTGCGGGATTCAGCCTCAACATGATCACCCTGTTCGCCCTCGTCCTTGTCATCGGAACGGTCGTGGACGACTCGATCGTGGTCGTGGAGGCCGTGCAGGCCAAATTCGACCAGGGATACAAATCCGGATACAAAGCGAGCGTGGACGCGATGGGAGGCATATCTTCTGCCCTTGTGGCGACAACTTTCGTATTCATGGCCGTGTTCATTCCGGTAAGTTTCATGGGTGGAACCACAGGTACATTCTACAAGCAGTTCGGACTTACCATGGCTGTGGCCGTAGGTATCTCTCTGATCAACTCCCTGACCCTCTCCCCTGCCCTCTGTGCATTGATCATGACTCCGCACGACGAGGTGAAACCGGGAGAGAAGGCAAGTTTCTCAAGCAGATTCCACAAGGCATTCGATGCAGGATTCAGCAGAATCGTGGCCAAATACAAGCACATGGTGCTTTTCATGTTCAAGAACAGGTGGCTCACAAGCATCCTCCTCATCATCGCTTGCGGAGGACTTGTCTATCTGATGAGCACGACAAAGACAGGACTCGTACCGAAAGAGGACATGGGATCCATCAATATGGACGTCAGGACACCTCCGGGTACGAACATAGCCGAAACAGACAAGGTCATGACCGAAATAGACCGCAGGATCAGCACTATCCCGCAGATAAAGGCCTATTCAAGGACGACAGGATGGGGAATGATGTTCGGCCAGGGTTCATCCACCGGAAACTTCGTCATCCGTCTGCATGACTGGGAAGACCGTACGGAAAAAGGCGACGACATCGATTCCGTCATCGACGAGATGTATGCCCGTACTGCCGACATAACTTCGGCCGACATCATGATCTACACACGAGGTATGATTCCGGGATATGGTGCCAGCAACGGATTCGAGGTATATATCCAGGACCAGAAGGGCGGCAGACTCGAAGACCTGCAGAAGATCACCAACGACTTCATCATCGAACTGAACAAACGTCCTGAGATTTCAAGGGCCAAGACATCGTTCGACACTTCATATCCTATGTATCTGGTGGAGGTAGATGCCGTACAGTGCAAGAGAAACGGCATTTCGCCAAGCGATGTGCTCAGCGTACTGTCAGGATATGTGGGAGGAAGTTATGCTTCCAACATGAACAGATTCTCGAAACTGTACAGGGTCATGCTTCAGGCTGCCCCAGAGTATCGCCTTGATACTGAATCACTTCAGAATATGTTCGTAAGGACATCAAATGGTGAGATGTCCCCTATCAACCAATATCTCAAACTGACACGAATATACGGTCCGCAGTCCATCTCGAGATTCAACCTTTTCACAGCCATCTCTATAAACGGAAGTGCTGCCAACGGCTACAGTTCCGGCCAGGCGATCCAGGCCGTACGTGAGACCGCAGATCTCGTCCTGCCTGCAGGATATGGATTCGAGTTCGGAGGAATGTCAAGGGAAGAGGCTGACACAGGCAATTCAGTGGCAGTCATATTCGCCATCTGCGTATTGTTCATCTACCTGATTCTCTGTGCATTGTATGAGAGCCTGTTCATCCCGATAGTGATCATCCTGTCGATTCCGTTCGGTCTTGCCGGAAGTTTCCTCTTTGCGAGAATGTTCGGACTG
The DNA here is from genome assembly GCA_045539115.1 of Candidatus Cryptobacteroides sp. Taxonomy (GTDB): domain Bacteria; phylum Bacteroidota; class Bacteroidia; order Bacteroidales; family UBA932; genus Cryptobacteroides. The sequence goes on from JAZQES010000017.1 coordinate 12,426, forward strand.
GAGAACAACATCTATCTGCAGATCGGACTTCTCATGCTGATCGGTCTCCTTGCCAAGACTGCCATCCTCCTTACGGAGTACGCTTCGCAGAAGAGAGCCGAGGGCATGTCCATAAGCATGGCGGCGATGGCGGCGGCTAAGGCTCGTCTGAGACCTATCCTCATGACATCCCTGACCATGATATTCGGTATGCTGCCGCTCATGTTCGCAAGCGGCGTGGGAGCAAACGGAAACATTTCCATCGGAGTAGGTACCGTAGGCGGTATGCTCATAGGAACCCTGGCTCTGATTGTCGTAGTTCCCGCACTGTTCATCGTCTTCCAGCACATTGAGGAAAGAGTCATGCCTAAACGGATAAAGGAGTAGAAATGAGAAAGTTATACACCATATTTATTTTATTGGCCGCTGCAATTTCATTCAATAGTTGCGGTCTATACAAGCAGTACGAGAGAGAGGACATGTGGTTTGTCGACAGCCTCTACCGAAGGATGGAGGTCCCGCAGGACAGCCTGTCCACCGCCATCGCTTCGTGGGACGCCATGTTCACAGACCCTATCCTTCAAGAGTGGATCAGGCACGGCCTGGAGTTCAACACCGACCTTAATGTAGCCAGACTCAAGGTACAGGAATCTGAGGCAGCGCTTCTTTCAGCAAGATGGGCACTCCTTCCGGGCGCATCCTTCTCTGCTCAGGGAGGGGTGCCGGGCAGTTTCACGGCAAAGGCTGACGTGAGTTGGCAGACCGACATTTTCGGGTCTCTGCGTAACAGCAAGAGAAGGGCACAGGCTGCTCTGGAACAGAGCAAGGCATATGAACATGCAGTACAGACACAACTGATTGCCACCATTGCCAACAGTTACTACACTCTGCTCATGCTCGACGAGCAACTTGCCATAAGCAACAGGACGCTTGACACATGGGAAGAGAACATACGTACTCTGGAGGCATTGAAGAGAGCCGGAAAGACCAACGAGGCGGCAGTCCTTCAGGCAAAGGCCAACAAACTGGATGTTGAAGCATCCGTGCTTAAACTTGAAAGGGAAATCCTCGCAGTCGAGAATTCATTCTGTGCCCTTCTGAGCATAGTTCCTATGCCGGTTGAACGCAGTTCGCTTTCAGTCCAGGAATTTCCGGAAACTCTTTCTGCAGGCGTTCCGGCCGAACTTCTCAGCCGCCGTCCTGATGTCCGTCAGGCGGAAATGGTCCTCGCACAGACCTTATATGCAACAAATTCCGCCAGAGCGGCCTTCTATCCGAACATTACGCTCGGCGGAACCGTGGGCTGGACCACCGGAAGCGGCACCATCGTACTTGATCCTGGCAGCATGATCCTGAACCTCATAGGCTCGCTTGTGCAGCCTATATTTGCCAACGGAACCAACAAGGCCCGTCTCAAGGCGGCACAGGCACAGCAAGAAGCGGCGGCATGGCAGTTCCGTCAGAGCATCCTCGATGCCGGAGTGGAAGTGAACAATGCCCTTACCATGTGGCAGACAGCACAGAAGAGAGTGGAACTGCACAAGAAGCAGATCCTCAACCTGCAGGCCACTGTATGGAACACTCAACTCCTGATGAAGCACGGAAACGCCAACTATCTTGAGGTACTTACCGCACAGAAGAATCTCCTGCAGGCCGAACTTACGGAAGTATCGGACAGATATGACGAAATACAGGGAATTATCGACCTCTATCAGGCCCTCGGAGGCGGATATGAAGCCGAATAAACGGCTATTTGATTAAAACTCTTGCAATTGCAGATTTATCTGCATATTTTTGGAGGATTATTCACAACAACGAGAGTAAATAACCAGATATTATAATGAAAAACATCATCAGACTAGCGGCTCTTACAGCAGCCCTCGCAGCGATCTTCAGTTGCGTAAAGCCTGACCAGGGCGAGACAGGACTCAATCAGAATCTCACCTTCACACTCAAGGTGATGAGCGTGACAGGAGAGTCTGCAAGAATCAGTGTCTCACACAACGGAAACGAGACCGACACATGGTATGGATTCGCATCTCCTGACACCAAGACTCCTATCGCTACACTCATTTCCGAAAAGATCGCCGAACTCACTGCAGAAGGTAACATCACAGGACTCAGAAAGCAGTCCAAACTGACGATCAATGCAGGTGACCTTGAACCTGAAACAGATTACATCTACATCACTTTCGGTCTCACAGAGAAGGGAACCTTCTATGGCGTACCTGCTTCAGTCGAGTTCACAACCGGACAGGATGCAAGCAAGGTGACAAAAGTCGACACATGGAAGATCCAGTATCAGGGCAGAACAGAAGAGAACGGCCAGCAGTTCGAGAACTATGCGATCCAGATGGACGGAAAGCACAGATTCTATTTCACAACCGTCCTCAAAAGCGTACTCGAAGCCAATGAAATGACATTGGAAGACTACGTGAAGTACGAGATTGCATATACAATCCCTAACTATCTGAGGTACTACAAGGTTACTGAGTTCACATTCAACGAAAGCGTCGTGATTTCGGACTACAGAAAGGAAAGCGGTGATTACTACGGCATTGCTATCGGAATGAAGACTGACGGAACTTCGACAGCGGAGTATTCTGCAGCGGAATTCACCATCGAAGAGGAAGAGGCAAATGCAGACTACACCCAGTGGATCGGAACCTGGAAGATTTCTTCAAAGGACAAGGATACCGGCAAGACAAGGTCATACACGATCAAGGTCGAGCATTTCGACAACAACTTCCTTTATGCCATTGAAGATTGGGAGACAAACGGTGACATCGATTACGATATCGATGAATATGTAGGCAGATATGCGATTCCTGCCTTCTACAGAAACGGCAACATGGAATTCCAGGAGTACACTATCGACTTCATCACATTTGAGGATGAGGGAGAGTACTACTTCGGACTCTATGGAGTAGGCGATGTCAATTATGACGGAAAGAACTACACCGACCAACTCGGAGCATTCGACGGAGCCCCTATGGGACTTGCCCAGACATCTGACAATGGTGCGACAGGCGTAATCAACGGACTTTCAGTAAGCGACGAATCACTCAAGATCGATTATACCGGAATGGGTTATGCCGCTTATAATCCTGAGGACGGAGACATCGTTGCATGGAACGCTCCTATGTACTTCCCTATCAGCATGACAAAGCAGGCTTCGACATTCAGCGCCGGCGGAAAGGCGATCCTTCACAGAAGGCCTCTTGATGAGGACAGATACAACGGCAAACAGATCAGACCGTCTGTATACATGGTACGATAGTCTTTACATACTTATACATATTAACCGAGGTCGGCCAGTTGGTCAGCCTCGGTTTTTTATTGCCCTGATGTGATTTGCTGAGAATTATTGCACAGATGTTGAATATGTGGGGGAAACGACAGTGATATGACAAAGGTAGTACAATGGCTGGATGATATACTTGTAGGGAAGATGCATATGGATCCGGATCTGGCAGGATTCCTCAATACGGCACTTCTGATTGTGGCTATCATATTCATAGGCATAGGAGTCAACTGGATATGCCAGAGCATATTCCGATGGTTGTCGAGGCATAATCTGAGGCTGATCCGTTCCAAATGGCACCCGTTTCTTGCAAAAAGAAAGATAGGACACAATATCCTTCTGCTGATTCCCGGAATCGTCGTATATTTCCTTCCGCATATCGCATTCGAGAGCGGGACGAAGATCATAAGACTTCTGCACAGACTCGACATCATCTACATGCTTATAGTCATGATAATGATCGGAAACAGCATGCTTCTGGCCTTTCTGGACTTCTATTCCACCACCGACAAGAACCGGAGCAGACCGCTTCAAGGCCTTGTGCAGGGCCTTCAGGTCATATTGTATTTCGTCGGAGGAATCATCATGGTCGCAGTGCTGATAGACAAGTCGCCTACCGTACTTCTGACAGGTCTCGGAGCATCTGCTGCCGTGCTCATGCTCGTGTTCAAGGACAGCATTCTGGGGTTTGTCGCGGGCGTGCAACTTTCACAGAACGACATGATAAGGCTCGGAGACTGGATTCAGATGCCGGACGGAAGCGCGAACGGCAATGTCGAGGAAATCACCCTCAATACGGTCAAGGTCCGCAACTGGGACAATACGCTCACCATGATTCCGCCATATACACTCGTCACCACTCCTTTCAAGAACTGGAGAGGGATGCAGGAGAGCGGAGGAAGAAGGGCGGACAAGAACATATACATCAACCTCAATACGCTGGAGATCTGCTCGAAAGACATGATCTCGGATATACGGAAGAATGTACCGGCGATCGACTCCTACATCAAGGCTCTGCCGGAAGATTCCGTTACAGAAGGAACAGTGACTAACATACAGTTATACAGAAAATACATCGAGATTTATCTGTCCCATCATCCGGACGTCAACCAGTCCCTGGACATCATCGTGACACAGAAAGAAGCCACCGCCTATGGCGTTCCGATAGAGGTGTATTTCTTCACACGGGACAAGGCATGGGCGGTGTATGAGCGTAAGCAGTCAGATATATTTGATCATCTGATGGCTATTGTTCCTGAATTCGGCCTGCAACTTTATCAAAGGCCATAGACTGCTATTTCAGAAGAGCCAGGTCAGCAAGGACTATTGCAGTCATAGCCTCGACTACAACCGGAGCACGGAGGGCAAAGCATACGTCGTGACGACCCGGCACTTCAAGGGTGTCTGTCTCTCCTGTCGCGAAGTTGAATGTCCTCTGCGGCTTTCTGATGCTGGAAGTAGGCTTGAAAGCCACACGGAAGGTCACTGGAGCACCATTGGTGATGCCTCCGTTGATTCCACCCGCACCGTTCTTGACCGGCCTGCCGTCCTGCCCGATAGGATCGTTATGTTCAGAACCTTTCATACGGGCTGCCTGGAAGCCGTCACCGAATTCTATTCCACGTACTCCCGGAATTGCAAATACGGCATGTGCTATCTGCGACTCCACACTGTCCCAGAAAGGCTCGCCATATCCGGGATCGATGTCCGGCACGGCACATTCAATCACCGCTCCGAGGCTGTCTCCTTCCTCGATCGCTTTGTCAACCGCCTCCTGCCATTGCCTTGACATTCCAGATTCCCCTTCTGTCATCTCGAGCGCCCCTTCTGCCATCTCGAGCGCAGTCGAGAGAGCCCCACTCTCAATCCCTCCAAGTTCAACAATCCTCGCATCAACAGCCCTGCAAGGGGTCTCGTCCAGCATAGTCAAATCCGCCAGAATCTTCTTTGCGACCACTCCTGCAGCCACGACCGGCAAAGTAAGCCTCCCGGAAAAATGTCCCCCTCCGCGCGGATCGTTGCAGTCGTCCCACTTCAACGCGGCAACAAGGTCTGCATGACCTGGTCTGGGCATCGCTTCGAAGATACTGTAATCCGAAGAACGGGTGTTTCCGTTGGCAAAAGTCACTGTCAGAGGGGCTCCTGTCGTATGTCCCTCATACACTCCACTCACGATTGTCGGTCTGTCGGACTCGATGCGCGGAGTCGTTCCTTTCGCTCCGCTCTTCCTCCGGAGAATATCCGTTGTGAAATCATCTTCCGAAAGTTCCAGTCCTGCCGGAACACCATCCATCACCACGCCGATGAGTTCTCCATGAGACTCACCGAAGATGGACACTCTGAATTTTCTGCCGAATGTGTTCATATTCGTTTAAGTTGACTCGTTTCTTAACAATGTACTGGTCTGTCACGGAATGGAAGGTTGTACAGGAATATGAACCTGTTTACGTTACCTATCCCCTAAATCCCCTTTCTCGGAAAGGGGACTTGCCTTCGCTGCGCTCCAATTCGTTTAACTTATATCTTTTCTTGACAATGTAATGGTCTGGTGCGGAATGGAAGGTTGTACAGGAATATGAACATGTTTACGTTACCTATCCCCTAAATCCCCTTTCTCGGAAAGGGGACTTGCCTTCGCTGCGCTCCAATTCGTTTAACTTATATCTTTCCTTGACAATATGCGGGTCTGGTGAGGGAGGGGAAGGACGAACCGACCTGAGCACATCACAGTAATGCTTTATACTGCTCATTGAAGTGAGGGAAGGACTTCGCGACACATTCCTCATCATCAATGATTATAGGCCCGTCAGCGCCAAGCGAAGCCACCTTCAAGGCCATCACCATACGATGGTCATGATGAGAGGTATATGCACCTCCCTTCAGCAACGTACATCCTGTCATCCCCGACCCGATCGGGGATCCCCCCAACAGCCTCTGGGCAAGACTATGTCCTTCGATGATCATTTCATCACCCTCGACAGACGCACGGACCCCCATCTGACTCAACATCTCCAATATAGCCTTGGCTCTATCACTCTCCTTGTTGGCCAGCCTTCCGACACCGGCCAGACGGCTCGTTCCCTGACAGAATGCCGCAAGCACCGATATGATCGGGAAAAGATCCGGACAATTCGATGCATCCACATTGAAAGCCTTCAACGGAGCACGCTGGACCGTTATGTTGCCATTGTCTCCATCCAGCTGCGAAAGACTGGCACCTGCATCCATCAGGATGTCCATAATGGAAAGGTCGGCCTGAAGCGAAGTCGTATCAAGTCCTTGAATTTCAGCCTTTCCGAAGATGGCTCCAGCCACAAGGAAATTCGCTGCCGCACTCCAGTCACCTTCAAGATCCATGTCCGCAGCCTTATATTTCTGTCCCCCCTTCACCTTGAAGATTATCTCAGTACATAGAGACCAGTCACCGTCAGATTCAAGGAAGTCACGCCCTCCGAGCATCTCATTTCCGACCTTTATTCCGAACTTCTTGAGAACTTCAATGGTTATGAACATATAAGGGATGCTCTTGGGCTCATGCACAATGAGAGAAGTGTTCCTTTCTGCAAACGGCAGCGCCATAAGCAGACCTGAAATGATCTGGGATCCATGTTTTCCCGAAATCTCAGCACGGCCAGGCCTAAGCGGACCTTCTATGGTCAACGGCACCATCACCGGACTGGCATCACCTTCTCCTGACGCAACCCCCTTGCCATCGCAAACAGTCCCACTGTCATTCTGAACCTCCTCTCTGTCATTCTGAACGGAGTGAAGAATCTTCCCCCCCAACGTCTCAATAATCTCCCTCGCCCCGGTCAACGGACGTCCGAGAAGTGTCTTCTCGCCTGTGAAAGTCACCGGTCTGCTGCCGATCTGGGCCATGACAGGAATCATCATCCTGGTCAGCAAGCCCGATTCTCCGACATGGAGATTCTCATGGTCCAGACATCGCAACTGAGCCGATATTCCCCTGACAGTCAGCACATTCCCCTCAAGAATAACTTCTGCGCCAATGCTTCTGGCCACCTGTATCGCCGCCTCATTATCTCCGCATGATGAATATCCTCTCAGATGAGAGACGCCATCAGCAAGAGCGGCAGCGATTATGGCACGCTGGGCAAAACTCTTGGATACCGGCATTGTTATAGACCGCGTGTCATCATTTCCGCACCCGGTATCCATTCCGATGAACCTGAAACCGCCATATACGGCGTCATGCATTTCAGCGGCAGGCCATTGCCCGGGAGCGGCAGCCTCTTCTGTATTGAGGGCGGCATAGGTATATGGAGCGCCATGCCTCAGGCATTCCAGACGTGATTCCCGTCCGGCCTCCCCCATACAGAAGGCAATGAGACCGCCATCAGCCAATGCCCCTATACGGTCACCTTCACCTCGGCACCATTCATACAATGCCATTACCTTTTCAACATCTGCCCCAGAATGTGCAGTAGTCACGATCTTGACCATGTCGGCCCCATGATACACGCATTTCTCCACGATGGCCTTGAGGGCTTCCAGCGAGTCCGTTCCATTGAAATCATGATATGAACGGATGAAGACAGTGCCGTTTTCATGGGCAGCCTGGCGGACGCGCTTCGACATCTGCTTAGGAGCCTCGATCTCCACATCCACATATCTTGCACCTGCCTCGATGGCACGTATAAGCCTCTTCTCGGCAATCTGCATCGCCTTTATCCCGCGGCTCTGCTCCGTCAGTTCCACGTCTTGCAGAGTAGGGTCCGTTGCAGCGACCTCCTCTATCCTGCATGTTGCCACAAGTGGCACATCCGACGTGAAAAGTTCATCGATCTCCCGAGAGGTCAGGTCGCATCTGTCAAGACGGATCTCCGCCATCTCACACTGCTCCAGAGCCTCATATATCTGTTCAAGATTCCTGTTCTGTATAGTTGTACAAATCATATTGCCTTCTTCTGAATGTATTGCTTCGTCATGCCATCAGACGGCATACCTCCTCGATAGTCATGTCGACGGTCTCCACTTCTCCGACAGCCCTCATCAACACAAAATGCACCTTTCCGCCCTCGGCCTTCTTGTCCTTGGACATCACCTGAGCCATCTCTTCGACTCCGAACGGACAATGTGGATTCAATCCGCAGTCCTCCAGATCCTCTCCGATCTTTTCCTCAAGGGAAGTAGGCGTATTCATGTCTCCGTTGAAGACCCTGTCGGACAGACGCGCAGCCAAAGCGATTCCCATGGCAACCGCCTCGCCATGAGTTATATCAACCCTCTTCGCATCGTCACCTCCGGTCATGGCCTCACGACGCACAAGGGTCTCGATCGCATGCGCAAAGGTATGTCCCAGATTCAGTTTCCTCCTCTCGCCACCCTCGAACTGGTCACGCGAAACCACACCGGCCTTTACCTTCACTGCAGCGGCGATAAGCGGAGTCAGTTCCACTGCATGGGCAGCCACACAGTCACACCAGTATTCCGCGGCATCTTCCTCAGGAACAAGTCCATACTCCTTTTCCATATCGTAAAGCACGCGAACCGCCTCCTCATAATTGCCGCCATCCTCAATGATGAATGTCTTGAGCATCTCTGCGGCACCCGAGCAGAAATCGCGATGAGGCAGACTCTCAAGCACTTGCGGGCATATATAAGTGAACTCAGGCTGACGGATCACCCCCAGCATATTCTTATATCTGTCGAAATTGACACCGGTCTTGCCTCCGACCGCAGCATCCACCTGCGCAAGCAAAGTCGTAGGAACATACGCGAAACGGATACCGCGCTTGTATATCGAAGCCGCAAAGCCCACCATGTCGCTGGTTATGCCGCCACCGATGGCCAGCACAAGGGCATCACGGTCCGCACCCCCGTCAAGAAGCCAGCCGCAGATCTCCATTACGGTATCCATGGTCTTGGTCTCCTCCGAAGCCTCGATCAGTTTGCCCGGCACTCCCCTGCGGTTCATGACCTCAGCAATCTGCGATGCCGCAGGACATTTCATAGCCACATCGGCATCCATCACGGCGAAGACATGAGGATAATCCTCAATGCAATCCTCCAGCGCTTCAATGCAATCCTCCACGAAAACCTTGCTTATGACTTTATCTCCCGACTTTATATAGATCTCTTCCATACCGGTCCTTTTATGTTCTATTTTACAAATATAACATATTTGGCACTACCGACGGCATATTTATTTTGCAATTTCCGAAAAATCCGATACCTTTGCGTTTCATAACCAGAAGGTCTTACCTTCAGCGCTCTCTTTCAGTCCTGGCATACCCGCACGCTTTGTCCGTCAATAGCAAAGCCACGCGACCACAGGCAACCGAAAACGCACTCCCCGCGAGTGCCCGAGAAGCGCCAACGCCCGGATGGCGGAATCGGTAGACGCGCTGGTCTCAAACACCAGTGGAGCAATCCGTGCCGGTTCGATCCCGGCTCCGGGTACAGAAGCGGAGTCTCAGTATTAACTGGGACTCCGCTATTATTAAAAAACGCCTCTCTACCTATCAGAATCGGTATTATCGGATTGAATTCAGCGGTTCGACATTTTCCATTCTCGAATACCATTTTTCCACTGAATTTCCTTTGGATCGTTGGAAATATGGAAAATGTTTGTATCTTTGTCCCATCATTGATTAAGGTTTGCTACAACCTTTTACAGATTAGACATCACCCCAATGATGTCTTTTCTTTTTTCTTAGACTCTTACAGAGGGGCGTACTCTGAACCTCCCCAAATCGTTTTCACAAGTAGCAAACAATTTAATCAATGATAAAGAAAACGAATTATGCGGAGATTCGGGTTACTATCAAGATGGTTTACCCGATACTTATCAAGGTAAGAGCATACACACGTATCCGCCTCGGTAAGAAAGAGAACGTCCGTTCACACTATCGTTTGTATTGGGGTACTATACGATAGTTAATGCACGGACTGTGCCTTAATCGGCAGACTGTTTTGTCCCCTCTGTTTTTTCAGTATCATCAAACGACGGGAAATACTTCCTCA
>JAZQES010000018.1:0-56773 GCA_045539115.1 Candidatus Cryptobacteroides sp.
GTCATCCCTCCCTTCACTGTCATTCCTCCCTCCACTGTCATCCCTCCCTTCACTGTCATCCCTCCCTTCACTGTCATCCCCGACCCGATCGGGGATCACTAATTGTCAAATACCCTCATGACGCAACAAAAAACAGGGTCAACATCTCCACAAAAAAAGAGACCTTTCGTCACGGAAAGGTCTCTTATAGTGGAGATGGGCGGACTCGAACCGCCGTCCAAACACCGCACCAAACGGCTTTCTACACGCTTAGTCTGGCTTTGGTTTTCGACCAGGGGCTGCCGCCGGACAGGCTACCCAAGGCTTATCCTCTGGATCTTAGCGGAACGTAGAGGAGTCATTCCGAGCATCCGGTTTGAATGATACCCCGGTTTCCAGTCATAACCGGCTTAAAGACTGGAGGGATACTCGTCGGCGACGCAGCCTTGGCGTCGCGGATTAAGGTAGTGTGCTTTGCAGACTACGCAGCGAGTGCATAAGAGTTGTTGCCAACTAATAGTTCGAAGGCTGAGATTAACGGGCAAACCTCCCACGCCCGACGTGCTTACCATCCAATGTCTGATGCTGTCAAAACCAAAACATCCCCATTGAATCAGACTGCAAATATAATGAAAAACTAACATACCCGTCAACAAATTTCCAAAACTGTCGTTTAATCGAATCTATCATTCCGAGCGTCAGTTCCCAATATTATCATATCAAACAAACTGTTATTCCAAATAAATTATTATTCCAATTACCAATTTCAAAACTGTCATTTAATCAAATCTGCGATTTTAAACATCCATTCCCGATTTAATCATATCATACGGCTTTCATGGCAAACAATAATTTCCAAAACTGTCAGTTCGAACGGAGTCGGAAAATCTGTTTTTTCAAAATAAAATTTGCAGAATCAAAAAATCGTCGTATATTTGCATTCCCATTTCGGGAGCATAGCTCAGTTGGTTTAGAGCATCTGCCTTACAAGCAGAGGGTCGGGGGTTCGACTCCCTCTGCTCCCACTAAAGAGATTCACTACGGTGAGTCTCTTTTTTCGTTTATATCACATCTCTTGATCTCTTTAAGCCTGATATGGGCTCACCTGCAAAACCCTGTGTTTGCGATTAAATGATATACATGTTTACACTACCTGTCATTATGATTTGCACTACCTGTCATTCTGAGCGTCAGCGAAGAATCTGTATAAAGATGCTTCACTTTGTTCAGCATGACAGACAGGAGATAACAATTTAGGTGAAAACTGATATATCATTCCCTAATTTCATGGACGGGAGTATGAAAGTTGGCGTGGCGGTTCCTTTATCTTGATATTGAATGATTCTGTCTAAGTATTATTTGCTGTAACTGTTCTTACCCTGCTGATTTCAAAACATAGTAAGAACACCTCTTTTGTATAACATTCTAATAATCAATACAGTACAAAATAACCATGTTCTTACTCTGTTGAAAAAACGACAGGGTAAGAACGCTTGTAAGAGAATCGCCAATCCTAATGCTCCAAGGTCATTTACGCCTACCTTGAAGCAGAACATCATGCAATAGAACGTCATATAAGCCACATCCATCTGCTCCAAGGTAACTATCGGCCAAAGAATCATAACCAATAACCTTTATCTATCTGCTTAAATGAATGCCCGGAAGAACATTTAGACTATTAAAGGTCGCATTTAAGGCCGCGTTTATTCACAACGCATAAGTCTCTGAACAATAGTGCATCAGACTATTAATGGCGGGTTTTGCAAATATTCCTCGTGATGCATAAATCACTGAACGATAGCATACCAGACTGTTTATAACGTGTTTTGCAAATTTACTCGTGGTACATAAATCGCCGAACAGTAATAAATTAGACCATTTATAGCGGGCTTTTTTGCCCGATAGGAAGAACGTAAATGATTGAATGCTCGAAAGTTAGCCGCCACACCAGATTCGCCACAACATCTCGCAGTGGACCAAGGATATATATAAAGTCAACATAAAAACAAAGTTGATTTGACCTCCATTCATAAAGACAGGATTTTGCATACAGCAAGGCACAAATCAGGCGGAGCAGCCCCTAGGCTGTGCTGCGAAGCCTGATTTGAGCAGTTGGCCGGCATATTTGCCAACTGCGGTGCCGTTTAAACTAACAACAGAATATGTTCAGCCGAATTGGTTCTAGTGAAGAAAGGAGTCGTAATGTTCACTAGAACTCTTGATTTAGAGTGTTTTTGGACTGTTTTGGCTTGTTCTAGTGAAGTTTTCATGCTCAAAGTTCACTAGAATTCGACATTAAGTAGCCATTCGAACTATCAACAGAATATATGACTGGCTAATCGGTTCTAGTGAAGAAAGGAGTCGCAAAGTTCACTAGAACTCTTAATTTAGAGTGTTTTTGGACTGTTTTGGCTTGTTCTAGTGAAGTTTTCATGCTAAAAGTTCACTAGAATTCGACATTAAGTAGCCATTCGAACTATCAACAGAATATATGACTGGCTAATCGGTTCTAGTGATGAAAGTAGCCGAAATGTTCACTAGAACTCTTGATTTAGAGTGATTTTGGACGATTTTGGCTTGTTCTAGTGAAGTTTTCATGCTAAAAGTTCACTAGAATCCGACATTGAAGGATTGCAATACACCTCGGTCACTTCTTGGCATAGAAACGTCCTAGGTGTTCAGGTTTACTGATCAAAATGGAGGATTTCAATACACCTCGGCCACATTCGAGACAATTTCCGTCCAAGGTGTCACTTCCTGATCTAGGTTGACTCCGATTAGAACCTGTCTCTGAAATAATTTGACTCAGGTGTCTGACATTGCTTAAACTTTTCCTTCCAGGCACCGTCGCTAAAATAATCCCCATAAGAGTCTGTGTCAGAGTTTCTTAACCAAGGCACCGTCGCCGGAATATACGGTCTCCGGCGACTACGGATCAAGCGCTTCGGCCGGCTCGGCCAAAGGGCCGTCCTCGCGCTTGACCGTTGCCAGAATGTACTGCCTTAATGACCAGACTTCGCACGTCAAATCCAATCCCAGTCTCACAGGGGTCAAAATCGTCTACTCCTATGAGACGGAAATCCTCCTAAAATTCACCTACATGGCATATATGCAGTCATGTTCCTCACAAGAGTTAAAATCTTCTACCCCCATGAGACCGACACCCCCCTTACAGAGCATATGTGAAGTCATGATCCTCATAGGGGGCAGGGATTATTACCCCTATGAGTAAAAAGCCCATGTTGATGGCAGCAAGCATATCTGCACCTGACTGTCATGCCGGACAGCACTAAGCCCGCATTCGTTCAACCGCTCGAAATCCAAGGTACGATTCATGCATAGGACGGCGGAGGTTGTTTGACTGAACTGGCGAAGATGGCTCAAATGAACTGGGAATGAACCGGGAATGAACTGGAAATGACCTCTATAAATTAGGTAAGCCGGAAAATTATGAGTATATTTGCCAACTTATATGGATGTTATGAATATTGACCTGATATTTTCGATGCTGACGGTATTCTGCATATGTGCGGTTATCGTGAGCGTGCTGATTCCGCTTATCGTGAGATATGCGGTCAGGAACAACATATATGATACGCCGGATGCGAGGAAGGTGCATTCCGGAAACATTCCGAGACTGGGAGGACTTGCTTTTTTTCCGGCCATCTTCTTTGCGCTCCTGCTGATCTTCTCAACTCACATACCTTATGTGACCAAGGCGTTGAGCGATACTGACTTCCCGCTTAAAGACTTTTTATGTGTGGGAGCGGGAGGATTCATAGTCTTCGTCACCGGCATCATGGACGACTTCAGGGAAGTCAGATACCGTCACAAGTTCATCGCTCAGATCCTGGCCGGACTCATGCTCTGCATAGGAGGAATATGGGTGAATGACCTACACGGATTCTGCGGCATAAACCAGATACCGATGTGGCTGGGAATGCCTCTGACTATACTTCTTGTGGTACTTATCATCAACAGTATCAATCTGATAGACGGAATAGACGGCCTTGCATCAGGTCTCTGCATACTCGGAATCGGAGTCTATACCTTGAACTTCACGACAATCGGATACAACCGATATGCCCTTCTGGGTATGGCTACCTTGGGATGCCTCTTCCCGTTCTATCTCTTCAACGTGTTCGGAAAACCGGAACATAAGACGAAAGTCTTCATGGGCGACACTGGCTCTCTGGTCATCGGATATCTAATGGCATTCTTCGCCATCAGAGTATCTACCCTCGACGGTCCGACCAGGAATATCCCTCTCTATTTCGTCTCGTCATATTCCATCCTGCTCGTGCCGGTGCTAGACGTGGTGAGAGTGTTCTACAAGAGGATACTCAAAGGAAAGAACCCGTTCCTTCCGGACAAGACCCACATCCATCACAAGTTCCTGGATCTGGGATTCTCGATGAGGCAGTCGAGATGGATGATATTCATGGTTTCCATCACCTGCTATGCTCTGAACATCATGCTTGCAAACAATTATGTCAATGTGACATTCATAGTGCTGATAGACGTGGTATTATGGTGCGTCTTCCAGTCGTGGCTTACTTCAATGATAGTGAAAAAAGATAAACAGATATGAAAAGGTACATGAAAATCTTTCTGACCGCATTTGTTGCGGCCATGGCTTTGACTTCATGTGGAAGTGTCAAGGACATCGCCTATTTCCAGAACAAGGCGATAGATGATCCTGAAATGATCGACAAGCACGCCGGCATCGTGATCCAGCCGAAGGACATGCTTTCGATAGTCGTGTCCAACAGAAATCCGGAACTTGTGGCTATGTTCAACCTTCCGGTGGTGAGTTACCAGGCAGGTTCCGAGATTGTCGAGACCGGCTACCAGCAGAGGCTTCTCGGCTATGTGGTCGACAATGACGGCTTCATCGATTTCCCTGTTCTCGGCCCTATCAAGGTCGGCGGTCTCACCCGTTGGGAACTTTCTGAAATGATCAGCGAGAAACTCGTGGGAGGCGGTTACCTCACTGATGCCGTTGTTACGGTGGAGTTCATGAACTTCAAGGTGTCGGTGCTGGGTGAAGTGAACGCTCCGGGAACATATAGCATTGAAGGTGACAAGGTTACGATCCTTCAGGCCATAAGCCTTGCCCGCGATCTTACCATCTTCGGCATGCGAGAGAATGTGACCGTCATCCGCGAAAGGGACGGAGAACGCATATTCTACGAAATCAACCTCTGTGACGTGAGCATGTTCAAGTCGCCGGCATATTACCTCCAGCAGAACGACGTGGTATATGTGCAGCCGAGCGACATCAAGGCAAGACAGTCAACAACTGACGACAAGAGCCTCAGGATGACCAGCATCCTTGTTTCATCAGGTTCACTCGTCGTATCTATCGCGACACTCATTACAAGTATAGTACTTTCAGGCAGATAAAGAATCATGACAGATAACGGAAACATCAACAACGCTCCTGTCGGCAGAGAAGAAGAGCCGATGATACAGATCGCAGATCTGTGGAGGATGATATGGGGTTACAAATGGTGGTATGTCGCTTCGGTGGCAGTATGTCTCGCTGTTGCGGTATTCTACCTTTACAGGACTCCGGACACATATGTACGTACGGCCAAGGTGATGATCGACGAAAGTGACCAGGATGCGACAATGCGTAACCTGGGAGTTGCTTCGGCCGGTATGATGAGGCTCCGCAGTTTCAACAGCGTTGAGAACGAGATCGAGGCATTCTCATCTCCGGACCTCATGCAGACAGTGGTGGAACGTCTCGGACTTGAAATCACATACGTATCGCGCCAGGCCCTCAGGAATGTGGAACTCTACCACAATTCCCCTGTGGAGATGCGTCTCGCAGGAGGCAATCCGATGTCGTCATTCTCATTCCTCGTCACCCCTAAGGGAGAAAATGACTTTATCCTTTACGACTTCAGGATCAGGGAAGACAGAATAACGGACCCTATCGAAGGCCATTACGGAGACACTATCCAGACTCCTGTGGGAGCGGTTGTCCTTTACAAGACAGCCGACATGAAGAGTTTCCGAAACGACATCAGGATCTCATGGGCCAACAGCATGGCAAGAGCAAAGGGATATTGCGGCAGACTCAACATCACCCTTTCAGGCAAGGAGTCGTCCGTACTTGTGCTTTCTATGCAGGACCAGTATCCGGCACGTTCGGAAGCCATCCTCAATTCGCTCATCGATGTGTACAACGAAGTGTGGATCCGCAACAAGAACCGCTCTGCGATCAACACAGCGGAATTCATCAACGAGAGACTCGTAGTCATTGAAGATGAACTGAATACGGTCGAGGACGCCCTCAAGAACTACAAGGCAAGCAACAGCCTCACCGACATCAAGGCCGTGGCTCAGACATATATCGACGCTTCGAGCCAGTATGCTTCGAAGGCATTCGAAGTGAACAACCAACTTGCGATAGCGCAGTACATCAAGAGTCATCTCACCGACCCTGCCAACGCCGGAAAACTCATTCCTTCCAACCTTGGCATAGCAAGCGTTTCGGTGGAGTCTCAGATTTCCCAGTACAATGAAATCCTTCTTCAGAAGGAAAGGCTTGTCAACGGAAGCGGCGCCAACAACCCGCTCATCGCTGACATGACTGCCTCACTCGCATCCATCAGTTCAGCGATCCTCCGTTCGATCGAGAATCTTATAGCATCACTCGAACTCCAGAGCGAGAAGATCGAAAGTCAGGAGAAGCAGATCCTTTCTAGAATGTCATCAAGTTCAGGCCAGGAACTCCAACTCCTCTCCATCGAGAGACAGCAGCAGATGACCCAGTCGCTCTACATGTTCCTTCTCCAGAAACGTGAAGAGAACGAACTTGCGGCCCTGGTCAATGTGGGAAACACAAGAGTGATTATGAAGCCTAACGGCTCCGGAAGCCCTGTGGCACCGAACAAGATGCTAATCCTTTTCGCTGCCCTCGTGCTTGGTTGCGGTATACCTTTCGTCATTATCTTCCTCATGCGTGTCCTCGACACCACCATCAAGAACAAGGAAGACCTCGGCGAAAACCTTTCAATGCCGTTCCTTGTGGAGATACCTCTCTACATACAGCGCAGAAGGCCTTTCGGCTTTGTGAGACGTTCCGACCGCTTTAACAACGACAACTGTAAGATCATCGTACAGCAGGGCAAGAGAAACATGATGAACGAGGCGTTCCGCGTGTTCAGAACCAACATCGACCTCGTCATAGAGAAACAGCCGGGCAAGGCATATGTGACTATGTTCACATCCTTCAACCCTAACGCCGGTAAGACATTCACCATCATGAACATAGCGGCGAGTATGTCGCTCAAGAACTCCAGGGTCCTTCTCGTGGACCTCGACCTCCGAAAGGCATCCCTCAGCAAGGCTCTGGACAAGGAACACAGGGGAGTGGCCGCATATCTGAACGGCAAGGCTTCCGACTATCACGACCTTATCGACGAGGTTCAGGACGGACTTCACATACTCCCTGTCGGCAAACTTCCTCCTAACCCTACCGAACTCCTGCTCACCGAACGCTTCCATAAGATGATGGAAAGCCTTCGTGGCGAATACGACTATATCTTCATCGACTGTCCGCCTATCGACATCGTAGCGGATGCATCGATCATCACCAAGGAAGTGGACATGACCATCTTCGTTCTCCGTGCCGGACTTCTCGACAAGAGAGCAGTTCCAGTGCTTGAATCCCTTTACAGGTCAGGCAAATACACCAGAATGGCCGTGGCTCTCAACGGCGTGAACCTTGCGAGCAGAAGATACGGAAGTTATGGCTACGGTTACGGCTATGGTTACGGCTACGGATATGGCTACGGTTATGGCTACGGCTATGGCCAGCAGGATGATTGACGTACGGAATAATGGGAATATTTGACATAATAGGAAAGAAGAAGACCACCATGCGTGACAGCGGTGTCCTTCAAGGGGCGGCTGACCGTCATACCCACATCCTTTTCGGTGTGGACGACGGTATCAGGACCCTCGAAGATGCATTGGCTGTCCTGGCGGTGGAAGAGGCAGCGGGAATATCGGATGTATGGTGTACGCCGCATGTGATGGAAGACATGCCGAACACCACCAAGGTCCTCAAGGAGAGATTTCTGCTTCTGAAGGCCGCCTATAAAGGAAAGATACGTCTTCATCTTGCCGCAGAATACATGATAGACACCGTTCTGGAAGAAAGGCTCAAAAGCGGTGACCTTCTCACCATGGAGGATGAGATCCTGCTGGTGGAGACTTCAACCGTTGCCGGACCTATAGGTCTTCACGGCCTTTTCCAGGACATGATGAGAGCAGGATATCGTCCGCTCTTTGCTCATCCTGAGCGTTACCGTTACCTCAAGGATGAGGATTATGAGAAACTTCACGAAGCCGGAGTCCGTTTCCAACTCAACCTTCCCTCACTGCTCGGCTATTACGGCGAGGCTGTTAGAAGCAGGGCAGAGTGGATACTGACCCGCGGATGGTACAATGCCTTCGGCTCTGACTGCCACCGAATACGTGCCATCGCAGACCTCATCGACAGAAAGGCATTGGATGTCTCTCTGGTGGAAAAACTTAAGGAGATTTCTCTTTTTTAGCACCTCTGTGGCACTCCTGTTGCCATAAGAGATCCGGCCGCACGTGACAAGGCTGCCGGAAAGAAATGAAGAAAGATATGCTGAATGCAGACTTGTTGCTGGATAGTGCAAGGCCGTTTAGTAACACATCAAAACACGATAATCAACCTCAGGGATGCCGGGAACAGACGATTGCCGGTGTCCTTGAGTCATGCCATGACAGATGGTACGCCCTCAGGGTCAGTTACTCCCGCGAACTCAAGGTGCAGGAAAAACTCGTCGCCCGGGGCATCCGCACATTCGTGCCTATGATGTGGAAAAAGAAGGAGACCGAAGGCCGTCAGGTCAAGGTCCTGGTCCCTGCGGTAAACAATCTCTGCTTCGCATTCTCAACCCGCGAGACTCTCAGGGAATTCATTGCCTCATATGGCGAAAAATCCCCGGTCCACTTCACCTGGAACCGCGCCACCCGCAACCCCATCACCGTTCCCGAACGCCAGATGAACGACTTCATGCAGGTCGCATCCACCCTCGACGAGGACCTCATCTATCTCACCGAGATCAGCGCCAAACTCCGTGAAGGCCAGACCGTCCGCGTCAAGAACGGCCCCCTCGCCGGCATCACCGGCAAAATAGTACGCATCCGCAAATCCCGCCGCATCCTTGTCGAACTCCCCGGCAGCCTCGCCGTCGCTTCGACTTATGTGAGGATGGAGGATGTGGAGGAAGTTGAATAGAAATAGATTATTATGGATACTCCTGTTTTGTTAATTTGTTTTAATCGACCTAACTATGTCGCTCAAATGTTAGAGTCTCTTCGTGATTGTCGAGTTTCTAAATTATTCGTCTTCAAAGATGGCCCTCGTCCTAATAATCAAGATGATGTGTGTGCTTCATTAGAAATTGAGAGATTGATTGGATCGATAGATTGGGATTGCGATGTTGTTACGAATTATATGCAAAATAATCTAGGATGTGGATATGGACCATACTCTGCTATCTCTTGGGCTTTTCAGTTTGTAGATGATTTAATTATTTTAGAAGACGATTGTTTGCCAACTCAATCCTTCTTTTCTTTTTGTCATGAAATGTTGGAGAAGTATCGTGATGACACAAAGGTTTCTCTAATATCTGGCTTTTCTAGGTTGACAGAACCTTCGTTATTTAAAGGATATGATTATATCTTTTCTCAGTATGGAGTAACTTGGGGATGGGCTACTTGGAAGAGAACTTGGGCAGATTTTGATATGCAGTTGAGAAATTTGGAGTCTTTTTTTGAGAAAGGAGGATTTACCAATCAATTTAGAACCTCAAAAGAGTCTGCATTTTTTAATTATAGATATAAGTTGTGTAAAAATGACACCTCTTTATATAAACATGTTTGGGATATCCAGTTCGGATTACATTCACGTTATAAAGGTGCATTGAGGATTGTCCCTTCAAAGTCTTTGATAAAATATATTGGTATAGAAGGTACTCATTATTCCGAAGATAATCAGCATTCTGATGTTTTTGATGTTTTTAGCCATGATTCATTTTCAGCTGTAAATTGTCCCCCGGTTGTAGAAGAAAGTAATGAGTATGATCAAGAATATTTTAATAGGTATGTGTATACTGAATATCGCTTCTTCTATAAAGTTATGAATAGAATTAAGAGCATAATTAAAAGAAATAGATAGAATTATTATGAAAGAAGGTGTATTAGTATACCAGACAAATAAAGAGAGTAATATTTTTAATATTGGTGATTATATACAAAGTCTGGCAGCGATGCAATTTTGTAATAATGACAATGTTATTTATATAAACCGTGAATGCCTGGATCAATATTCTGGTGATGAGGTTAAACTCATTATGAATGGCTGGTTTATGCATTCTCCAATGAATTGGCCACCATCTAATAAAATTACTCCTTTATTTGTGGCATTCCACCTTAATAAGTTAGTTGTTTCGGAATTACTTGATAATAAAAAAAGTCTTGAATATTTTCGTGAACACCAGCCGATAGGATGTAGAGATAGATATACAGAGAGTCTATTGAGAGAGAAAGGTATTGAGGCTTATTTTTCTGGTTGTCTTACCTTGACCTTAGGCCTTACTTACAAAGCAGATAAGCGTGAGGATACAATTTATTTTGTGGATGTACCGGTATTGCCATCTATTACTTTTAAGTCTTTCTTTCGTTCGTTATATATTGTTCTATTTAAGAATAAAATAGTGCAAACCATTTATAACAAGCGTAATTCCAAAAAGAGTTTTTTTAATTATATTAAGAATATACTCTTCATAGAGAAGTATTCACGCATTTTCGCACTTGATGTGTTACAACAAGCAGAGTATCTTGAACATGAAATAATGGATACATTTCATGATGATACTGAGAAATTTAAATATGCTAAAGAATTATTAGGAATGTATTCCAAAGCGAAATTTGTGGTCACTTCCCGAATCCATTGTGCGTTACCATGTTTAGCAATGGAAACGCCAGTTCTGTATGTATATGATAAGGAACAAGATCTGACTTCTACTTGTAGAATGGATGGCTTGATACAATTGTTTAATATTATAGAGATTGATAGATGCAATATTAGTTCTTCCTTATTTAAAACGAAGGTTGACCATAATGTGCATTTTGAGAATAAAAATTTATATAAGAAATATAGGGATGATTTGATCGCAAGATGTAAAGACTTTTGCAGAAATAATGAAAAATAAATATCTAAATTATATAAAGCATATTTCTACCTATTTTGGTGCATCTGTTATCCCGATGGTCTTGATGATTGCTGTCAACCCAATGATTGCAATCAATATGTCACCGGAAGATTATGCCATAACAGGATATTATACATCTTTCAATAATTTGATAGGTCCTGTCATAGTGTTTTATATGCTTCATTATTATAATAAAAGATATTTTGAATTAGATGATGCAGGTCGCTTAAATTTGAAAGCATTACTCTTTAAGGCTGTCATTGGATTTTCATTGATTGTTTCAATTATCTGTTTTGTAGTCTTATTTGGTTATATCAAAGTTTTTAATGAAAACTTGGAGTTCTCAATAATGCCTTATCTTGCTTTTGCAGTTTTTGCTATTCCGCTTGCAGGCTTATATAATTTAGAACTAGCAGATTATAGGATGAAGAGGTATAGCCGAAACTTCTTTTTATTATCTGTTTTTAATGGGGTTCTACTTGTTGTTTTGAATCTTGTATTTGTGGTTTTCATGAAATGGGGTGCAATTGGTAAATTACTGGCTCCACTAGTTACTAATTTTGTTGTTTTTATTTACCTTTTCTTTAAGAACAAACATTTGTTGAGAATAAAGAGTTCATGGCGAGAATTTGGGGTAGTTCTTAAATTCTGTTTACCCCTCACGGTTGGAGCCATGTTGGGTTATTTTTCTTCTGGTTTTGATAAAACATATCTTGAGTCAGTTGGAGATGTTTCAGAGTATGGTTATTATATCGTAGGTGCTTCGATAGCAGGCTATTTAACTACATTTTCGACATCTATTTCCTCTACTTTTCAACCAGATATATATGAAGCGATTATTAAAGGAAATCGTAGGCTTCTATGGAAAACTTCAATTGTTCAAATAGCGCTTATTTCAGCCGTTGTAGCATTATTCATATTATTGTGCCCATTCATAATAAAACTCTTGACAGCCAATAGATACGTAGACTCGACGATATATGCGAGAATAATATCATTCTCAACAATAACTAGTTCGATTTATTACATAATAAATAATTATACCATAGCATCAGGATATCCTAAGTTATATATGTATACGACGGTAATTTCAAGTGTTTTGATTGTGCTCTTGTTGCCAATTATTGTAAAGCGATATACGTTTATTGGTGGTGCTTGGATGGTCAGTGGCTCGTATGTTATATTGAGTATAACTAATATCATTCTGCTTCGTTTGTTTAAAATGTGGAATAGATCAAAAGTAGGGTAATGAATGTATTGTGGATAACTAATATCTTATTTCCGGAAGTCTTAGAAAGAGTATCTTCTGAACATGAACTTAAGTCATCAGGCGGTTGGATGGTAGGTGCCGCTCATGCTTTGGTTGATTCTCCTGACGTAAAATTGTTTGTGGCCTCAGTGTCTAATTTAGTAACAAGGTTAACTATATTTCAAGGAGAAAAAATTGCTTATTATGTTTTGCCATATGGTAAAGGTAATCTAAAAGAGAATCCAGAATATAAGAAGTATTGGACACAAATTAACTCAGAAGTACATCCTGATGTAGTTCATATTTACGGCACCGAATTTTCTCACGGTCTATCGTATATGCAATTATTTGGAGTGCAAAATGTTGTGATCTCAATTCAAGGACTATTGTCAATTATATCGAAATATTATTGTGCAGGAATAACAAATAGAGAGATCCTGAACAATATGACTTTCCGCGATCTTGTTAGAGGTACAATTTTGAGAGATAAAAAGAACTTCCTTAAGCGTTCAAAATACGAAATCAGGATGCTAGAAATAGCGAAACATGTTATAGGCCGTACATCATGGGACAGAGCGAATGTGTTAGAGTTAAATCCTAAACTAACTTATCATTTTTGCAATGAAACTCTTAGACAAGATTTTTATACTGATCAAATATGGAAGTATGAAAGGTGTACAAAGCACACAATCTTTATAAGTCAGATGGCTTATCCTCTTAAAGGTTTTCACCAACTGTTAAAGGCGATGCCAATTATATTAAAAGAATTCCCTGATACAGTCATTAGAGTTGCTGGATATAACCCAATAAAGTATTCTTCTTTAAGAGATAAACTTAGATTGTCTGGTTACGGTCGGTATTTGCGGAGTTTGATTCGAAGGTATAATTTGTCGAATCATGTTTGTATTTTAGGCAGTCTTTCTAGCGCAGATATTAAGCAAGAACTTTTAAAAGCGAATGTGTTTGTTTGTCCTTCTTCAATAGAGAATAGTCCTAACTCTTTAGCAGAAGCCCAGATACTCGGCGTTCCATGTGTGGCAAGTTATGTTGGTGGTATTCCGGATATGATGCACGGAAATGAAGAAAATATGTACCGTTTTGAAGAAACGGCAATGCTGGCTGACAAGGTTTGTAAAGTTTTCTCAAATGGTGATAAACAAAAAGATATGCGTTCGTTTGCATTAGAACGCCATGACTGTGAACAAAACTGTGCTGTGTTATTGAATATATATAAAAATATCATCGAAGTATGTTAATTGTTATGTCGATGTCATTACTTGCTTTATTATTGACCTATTTGGAAAATGTAGGTATTAAAGGCAGTATGAAATTGGGATTTATTATTATTACGATATTAGGCTGTATCCATTATGACTATGGAAATGACTACATGGCATATTATAAATTGTATCAACAAATTAGTGTTCAATCATTTGATATTAATAATATATTTTACAGCGAAATTTTTCATGATAGAGGATGGGTCATATTGAATTATTTATTCAAACCCATTGGAGGCTTCTTTATGTTAGTCGCAGTTTTGAATATACTTCAGAATGCGATTATATACAATTTCATAAAGAATAATGTTAATTTGCCTTGGAGAGTATTCGCAGTATTTGTGTATTTGTTTTCAACGAGTTTGTATCTCCTTAATTTCTCAATGATGCGCCAAGGTTTGGTGGTCGCATTGTTCTTATATGCATGGCAGTTCATACGAGAAAGAAGATGGATCATTTCAGGATTAATAGTTCTTTTTGCCTCTTTTATCCATACATCAGCATTAATATTACTACCTTTTATATTTTGGGGCTTCTTACCTTTAAAGAATGGAAAGTTTGTAGTCGCAGTTCTTTTAATCATAATGCTGGTCTTCACTTTCTATAATGAGACTGTAACTAGAATCTTAGATAATCTTCTTGCTTTTGATTATTTCCAAATATATGCTGAACGCTATGGGGATAATAATCTAGTCGCATCAAAAGGAGTCGGTTATGTTTTGAATCTCTTGCCTTTGTTTGTGGCTATTTTTTATATAATGAATAATTCTACAACAGAATCAGATCGCTGTCTCGTAATGATGTTCGTATGTAGTTATGTTTTAATGCCTTTCAGTTCTGTGATTTCAACTATTGGTAGAGTTGGCATATATTTCAGTGCTTTTGGGATGGCAGTAATACCATTGGTGTATTCAAAAATTCGTTCATTATACCTAAAAGTGCCATTAATTTCAATATTTGTTTTGATGACCCTTTATGATTATTGGCTATTTTTTCATAGTGATGTATATGGAAGTGCTTATGCTAAATTTCATACAATATTTGAAGTCTTATAATTATGGATATACTATACATTTCTGCTTTGTCCTCTGAAAGATTGATTAATGATATTTATCACAAGACAAATGAAAACCCTGGCTTTGCTGTACAGAAATTTAGTCGTCTAATTGTAGGTGGGTTAATCGCTAATGGCCATAATGTTGTCGCTCTTTCGAATCCCCCTATAACACGTAATTATTCTAAGAAATTCTGTGTTAAACTTAAATCAGAATACGAGAATGATATTAAATATAAGTATATCCCATACATAAATATACCAATATTGAAACATATATGTGTTTTTTTATACTCGTTTATATATATATTGACTTGGGGGCTAAATTCGAGAGAGAACAAAAGAGTAATATGTGATGCCTTGAGCATAAGTGCTATAATGGGTACTTTACTTGCAACCAAGATAAATAGAGTAAAGTGCTGTGGCGTTTTTACTGATATATATGGCCTTATGGTTGATACGAATGAGAATTCCTCATTTATGAAAAAAATGGCTACATCGATAAATAGATGGTATAGTAAAATGTTCTCGCATTATGTCTTACTTACAGAAGAAATGAATTATATCGTGAATTTAAATAATAGGCCTTATATTGTTATGGAGGCCTTATGTGATTCGTCAGATATAAATTATAAAAATATATACAGAGAGAAAGACTACCCCAAAGTGATATTGTATGCGGGCGGTATAGAGGAAAAATATGGGTTGAAAATGCTCGTTGAGGCATTTAAACTGATAGATAATAAAGATGTCGAACTTCGGATTTATGGCAGTGGGTCTTATGTTAAGGAATTACGTGAAGAATGCTTATCCGATTCAAGAATTAGATATATGGGAGTGAAATCTAATTCAGAGGTAATAGATGCAGAATATAGCGCAACATTGTTGGTCAATCCAAGATTTACTACCGAAGAATTTACAAAATATTCATTCCCGTCTAAGAATATGGAATATATGGTATCTGGTACACCATTGTTGACAACAGTCTTACCTGGAATGCCTAGGGAATATCATAATTATGTTTTTTTGTTAGATGAGGAAAGTGTGGATGGCTATGCTAGGAAGATACGTGAGGTCGTACAATTAGATCCGAAGTATTTGGAACAGGTCGGTAGGACTGCTAGAGAGTATGTCATCATGCAAAAAAATAATATAAAGCAAACTGAACGAATTGCTTCATTAATAAGATAGTCTTGCTGTCATTAATATGCTGATAATGTTATGAGAAATAGAATAGCAATGCTTTTCCCTTATGCTCCATCGTACAGATTGGCTATTTATCAATTAATGGATAAAGAACTTGATATTGATTGGTATTTTGCGGGTGATGCGAAGCGTGACTTAAAGTTTCTGGATTACACTAAGTTGAAAAACTGTAATTTGATGATTCGAGAGCGAAAGTTAGGGCCTTTCAGTTATTATAAGGGACTTTTGAATATTCCATTTGAGAATTATACGGATATTATTATAGCAGGAGTCCCCAACAATATAAGCGAATGGTGGCTTGCTTTACGTCTTAGATGTAAGTTCAAGAGTACAAAGTTGTATTTCTGGACACACGGCTGGTATGGAAAAGAATCAAAACTAAAATCTTGGCTAAAAAAACGCTTATTTGGAAAGGCAGATGGAATATTCCTTTATGGAAATTATGCAAAGCATCTTATGAAAGATGAGGGTTTTAACGAAATCCGTCTTCATGTGATAAAAAATTCATTGGATTACGATAAGCAACTTGAAATACGCAACAAGATTGTTCCTTCTAATATCTATAAAGAACATTTCAAAAATGAGAGTCCTACCATTATATTCATCGGACGTTTAACAGCCATAAAAAAATTAGATCTACTTATTAATGCTGTGAAAATATTGAATCAGCAAGGAGAAAAATTTAATATTATTTTTGTTGGGGACGGTGAAATGCGTGAATATTTGGAACGCCTTGCCCGTCAGTGTGACATAGAGAATCAGGTGTGGTTTTACGGCTCATGCTTTGATGAAAATGTTAATGCAGAACTCGTCTACAATGCTGATATATGTGTTGCTCCGGGTAATATAGGATTAACTGCTATACATTCATTAATGTTTGGATGTCCAGCAATCTCTCATCACGATTTTAAATGGCAAATGCCAGAATTTGAATCAATAATACCTGGTCAAACTGGCGATTTCTTTGAGTATGGAAATGTGGAAGATTTGGCTAGAGTAATTTCAAATTGGTTTGCTTGCAAAAAACAATCTAGGGATGAAGTTCGAGTAGCATGTTATAAAGAGATTGATGAGTGCTGGAATCCTTATTATCAACTTAACGTGATAAAAAAAGCGTTATGTATAGATTAAGATCTCATTTTAAAACTGAGATAATGGAAGAAGTAAATCTTTTTTTGGGAAGAGTATGTCAATTGTCCATTATGATGTTGGCTAAGTTATTTCATCATAAAGGTCGGATATTAATGTTGCACGATATTGGAGGTAGTGATGAGTTTAGCATTTCAGAGGGTAGTTTTAGGCAATTGATTAATAAAATTAAATTATATAACGTTATTCGATTAGAAAATTGGGCCAATGAAGAAAATTTTATAGCGTTGTCTTTTGATGATGTACCACAATCATTTTACAATATTGCATTTCCCATTTTAAAAGAACATAGAATACCATTTACGATATTCGTTTCAGTCTCATTATTAGATAAAGAAGGATATATAACAGTTGATCAGTTAAAGGAGATTGCGTCATGTGATCTCTGCACTTTGGGCTCTCATGGAGTTGAGCATGTTTTTTATAGGAATCTTACTCATAAACAATTGTTGAAGGAATACGAAGAATCGCAGTCTAGATTGTCTAAAATAGTAGATCGAAATGTAGATGTTTTCGCTTTTCCATATGGGTCTTTTTATGCATGTGGCTTTTGTCATAAGTCTGCAGTTTTGAGGAATTATAAATACGGATTTGGTACAGTGCAGATACCGATAACAATACCATCACTCTTGCCGGACTGGTTTTTGCCACGCATTAATGTTGATAGTTCTTTTGTGTCAGAATTTAAATGAATAAGGAAGTAAGCATAGTTATTCCATTCTATAGAAATGTGGCATGGTTGCAAGAAGCATTAGAAAGTATTTTTGCACAGACATATGATAATTATGAGGTTATATTGGTGAACGATGGATCTCTAGAAGATGTTTCGTCTGTTTTGAAAAAATATGAAGGGAAAATAATATATGTATATCAACCTAATTCTGGACCGGGTGCTGCACGTAATGCTGGTATAAGAATCGCATCGGGGGAGTTTATCGCTTTTCAAGATTCCGATGATATATGGCTGCCTACAAAACTAGAAAAGCAGGTCGCTTTTATGAAAGAAACCGGTGCTATGTGGTCTCATACAGGATTTTATTATTGGTGGCCAGAAAGTGGTAAATTTAAAGTTGTTAATACTAGCCGCGATTATGGTGATATATATCTGCAAAGGTTAGTTAGTACTAAGATTGCGACTCCATCAGTTATGTTAAATCGCAAGATTTATGATGAAGAAGATTTCTTTTTCCCAGAAGATATTCGGAACGGAGAAGATGACCGATTGTATACAAAACTTGCTAGGCACTATAAAATTGCTCTGATACAAGAACCTTTACTGAAAGTGAGAATGCGTGGAACTAACAGCCAAAATCATGCGATTGAACGTTTCAAATTAAGATCTCAAAATTATGATAATCTGAAAGTTCTAGAAGAACACCTTCCTCTAATGATACATATTATATACGCATTCTATAACTTGTATTCTAAATTATTTAGATGTCCGTCAAATGGTTTTACGGAGTTTCTAGCAAAGTGTTGTTGGACAATCCCGTATTTCTTAGAAAGAGTATATGTAATATATCTGTTTAATAGAAAAGTTAGGGAGGAAGAGTATATTCAGAGGAGTTAATCTTTTATATATTGCATTATTAGCCTGCCGCACCAGGGCAGAGGAACATTTCGACAAAGACAAGTGTTTCAGAAAATATATCGAATTGTACGAAGAACTGCTGAATATTCATAAGATGTAACAAAATGCTTTGTAATAATATTATTTCAAATAAAATTATTACATTTGCGGAAACGGTAATTATATGGAAACACCTTTTATATTTGGAAAAATTGCTTCTGATCAAGACTTTACTGATAGGGTTGCAGAGACCCGGCATCTTTTGGATAATTTTAAAGGAACGGTAAACACAATTTTGATTTCCCCTCGCAGATGGGGAAAATCTTCGTTAGTTGCAAAGGCTGCTGATATTTTTGTCAAGGAGTCTGATGATAATATTGTTGTCTTTATTGATTTGTTTAATTGCCGTACAGCCGATAAATTTTATGAGGCGTTTGCCAAATCTGTGATTTCTGCTTTCAATACAGCATTTGAGGATTTTGTATCGTCTGCCTTGAAGTATCTTGGAAGATTCGCTCCAAATTTTTCTGCCTCAGATCCGGCAGGAACCTATGAATTGTCTTTCGGAATAGATATTAGAGACAAGAAAATGTCTTTTGATGAAATTCTGGACCTTCCTCAGACTTTGGCTAAAGACAGAGGTAAAAAGGTTATTGTATGTATAGATGAGTTCCAGACGATTAAAGATTACGAAAGCAGTCGTGATTTTCAGTGTAGTCTCCGTGCGCATTGGCAAAAACATCAGGATGTAGCATATTGCCTTTATGGAAGCAAGAGGAACATGATGATAGATTTGTTCGCCGATCCTGAAAATCCGTTTTATAAATTCGGTGATATGATTTTCCTACAGAAGATTTCTCAGGAAGATTGGTGCAGGTTTATTGTGCAGCGTTTTGAAGATACTGGAAAATTCATCACTCCGGAAGTTGCCGGCCTGATAGTGGATAAAGTTGACCGCCATCCTTATTATGTTCAGCAACTTAGCCAACTTGCGTGGTTCAGGACCAATGTTGAATGCACTGAAGATATAGTGAATGTGGCATTTGATAGTCTTGCAGGGCAACTTTCGCTGGTTTTCTCTCATATAGTTGATGGGCTGACACCGTCTCAGATAGGCTTGCTTCTTGCAGTTGCTGACGGTTGTGTAAGCCTTACATCCCAGGTTGTGCTGAATAAGTATCGTCTGGGTTCTTCCGCTAACGTAAAGATTATCAAGAATGCTCTTGAAAAAAAGGAACTTATAGATATTTTACCGGGTAGAATAGATATACAGGATCCGGTATTCAAATTTTGGCTCCAGACAGAATATAAGAAATAGAAATAACAACATATGTCAATCTTCAAAGATAAAATCCTGTTGATTACAGGTGGTACGGGCAGTTTCGGTAATGCCGTGCTTCGCCGCTTTCTGAGCAGCGACATCAAGGAGATAAGGATCTTCTCGAGGGATGAGAAGAAGCAGGATGATATGAGGCATCATCTTCAGTCGCAGTATCCGGAGGTGGCATCTAAAGTGAAGTTCTATATCGGTAATGTGAGGGATAAGGGTTCTGTGGATGTGGCTATGCGTGGTGTGGATTATGTCTTCGCTGCTGCGGCTTTGAAGCAGGTGCCGAGTTGTGAGTTCTTCCCGATGGAGGCTACGATGACCAATGTGATCGGTACGAACAATGTGCTTGTTTCGGCCATCGAGCATGGGGTGAAGAATGTGGTGGTGCTTTCTACCGACAAGGCTGCATATCCGATCAATGCGATGGGCATTTCGAAGGCTCTGATGGAGAAGGTCGCTGTCGCAAAGGGTCGTGAACTCGGCCATGGTGCGGCTACGACCATCTGCTGCACCCGTTATGGCAATGTGATGGCCTCGCGTGGTTCGGTGATCCCGTTGTGGGTGGAACAGATGGAGCAGGGCAAGCCTATCACGATAACTGATCCGGCCATGACACGTTTCATGATGACTCTCGACGATGCTGTGGATCTTGTGATTTATGCCTTCACACATGGCGAGAACGGCGATCTGTTCGTCCAGAAGGCCCCTGCTGCGACTCTTGAAACGCTTGCTGAGGCTCTTAAGCAGACATATTCGCGTGTTGATCCGAAGTATGCCGATACGGAAGTGAAGGTGATCGGAACCCGCCATGGCGAGAAACTTTACGAAACTCTTGTGACCCGCGAGGAAATGGCGAAGGCGATCGATATGGGCGATTATTATCGTATTCCATGCGATACCCGCGACCTCAATTATGACAAGTTCTTCATCGAGGGTAACGAAGAGGTATCGAAGATCGAGGATTATCATAGTCACAACACCCGCCGTCTCGACGTGGAAGGCATGAAGGAACTTCTGCTGAAACTCCGTTTCATACGTGAGGACCTCGGTCTTGAACCAAGGATGAAGGCAAGGGAAATAAGATCTGAATAATATGTCAGAGATCAAAGTTATTGAGGGCGAAATCTTTCGCGACCATAGGGGAGTGATCACTTCTTTGAATGATTTCCGCTTTCCGGGGGTGGAACGTGTCTATTTTATCCACCATCCGGATACTTCGGTTGTCCGTGGATGGCATGGCCATAAGTTCGAAAAGAAGTGGTTCTATTGCGTCAAGGGGGCTTTTACACTGGCGTTCGTGAAGCCTGACGATTGGGATAATCCTTCTGCTGACCTGGTTCCGGAGGTGTTCCGTCTCGATCAGGACCATAGCCGTATCGTTTGTGTTCCAGAGGGTTATGCCAATTGCTTGAAGGCTACGGAGCCGGATTCTGTGCTGATGGTGTTTTCCGGCAAGATCCTGGAAGAGGCCCTTGAAGACAGTTGGAGATATGACAGTTCGATGTGGATGAACTGGGAGGATGTGAAATGAAGATATTGGTTACAGGAGCCAAGGGGTTTGTAGGAAAGAATCTCGTGGCACAACTTAAAAACATAAGTGACGGAAAGGCGAGATGGTATCCTGTGGCTCAGGAACTTGTTGTCTATGAGTATGATATGGACAGCACTCCTGAGGAACTTGATGCCTTTTGCAGCGATGCCGATTTCGTGTTCAATCTGGCCGGAGTCAACCGTCCGCAGAATACGGAAGAGTTCATGCAGGGGAATTTCGGTTTCGCTTCCGTTCTTCTGGAGACTTTGAAGAAGCATGGCAACAGATGTCCTGTGATGCTTTCGAGTTCGATTCAGGCTACTCTTGTCGGCCGTTATGCCGACGGGGAGTATGGAAAGAGCAAGAAGGCGGGAGAGGAACTGTTCTTTTCATATGCCGAAGAGACCGGCGCGAAGGTGCTGGTGTATCGTTTCCCGAATCTTTTCGGAAAATGGTGCCGTCCTAATTACAACTCCGCTGTGGCTACATTCTGCCATAACATTGCTAACGGCCTTCCGATACAGGTCAATGACCGTTCTACGCAACTTGAACTGGTCTATATCGACGATCTTGTGGATGAACTGATAGGGGCTTTGGCTGGCAGGGAGCATCATTGCGAGTTTGACGGAATCGAGACTGTGCTGACTCAGGAAGGACGTTATTGCGCTGTTCCCGTGTCTCATCATGTGACGCTTGGAGAGATTGTCGACCTGCTGGGTGAATTTGCCGCCCAGCCGCAGACACTGACTGTTCCGGAGATTCCGGGTGGCTCGTTTGCGAAGAAACTGTATTCGACTTATCTGTCGTATCTCCCAAAGGAGAAGGTGGCTTTCCCGCTTAAGATGAATGTGGACGAGCGCGGAAGTTTCACCGAACTGTTGCGAAGCGAGAAATGCGGCCAGGTGAGTGTGAACATTTCACGTCCGGGCATTACGAAGGGCCAGCATTGGCATAACACGAAGTGGGAATTCTTCATGGTGGTTTCCGGACATGGACTGATCCAGCAGCGTCGTGTTGACTCTGATGAGGTCATGGAATTCAATGTTTCCGGAGACCGCATTGAGGCTGTCCATATGCTCCCGGGATATACGCATAATATCATAAACCTTTCTGAGACAGAGGATCTTGTGACGGTGATGTGGGCGAATGAACCTTTCGACCCTGCCCGTCCTGACACATATTTTGACCCGGTAGAATAGTATCGTCATCCCCGACCCGATCGGGGATCTAAATAAAAACCAACTATGGAATTAAAGACAAACTACAGCGACATCCAGTTCAAGAACGACGGTCGCCTCAAACTTCTGATAATCGTAGGCACAAGGCCTGAAATCATACGTCTTGCAGCAGTCATCAACAAATGCCGCAGATATTTCGACTGCATTCTGGCCCATACCGGTCAGAATTATGACTACAATCTCAACGGGGTCTTCTTTCGCGATCTAAAACTTGCTGATCCTGAGGTATACATGGATGCTGTCGGCGAAGATCTCGGCTCCACGATGGGCAATATCATCAATGCCTCGTACAAACTGATGGTCCAGACCAAGCCTGATGCGGTGCTTGTCCTCGGTGACACCAATTCATGTCTTTCAGTGATTGGTGCGAAGAGGCTTCATATCCCTATCTTCCACATGGAGGCCGGAAACCGCTGTTTCGATGAATGTCTCCCGGAAGAGACCAACCGTAGGATCGTGGATGTGATTTCGGATGTCAACATCTGTTATTCCGAGCATGCGCGCCGTTATCTGAATGCTTCAGGTGTGGCAAAAGAGAGGACTTATGTGTCAGGTTCTCCTATGGCTGAGGTCCTTCATGAGAATCTCCCGGAGATAGAGGCATCGGATGTGCATGCTCGTCTCGGTCTTGAGAAGGGCAGATATATCCTCCTTTCGGCCCATCGTGAGGAAAATATCGATACGGAGAAGAATTTCCTTTCTCTCTTCAATGCCATCAATGCCATGGCTCAGAAATATGACATGCCGATTCTGTATTCATGTCATCCGCGTTCACGCAACCGTCTCGCCGCTTCCGGCTTCGAACTCGATCCTCGCGTGATTCAGCATGAACCTCTCGGGTTTCATGATTATAACTGTTTGCAGATGAATGCTTTTGCTGTGGTTTCTGATTCCGGTACGCTTCCTGAGGAAAGTTCATTCTTCACAAGCGTCGGACATTCATTCCCTGCTGTTTGCATCCGTACATCCACAGAGCGTCCTGAGGCTCTCGACAAGGGCTGCTTCATTCTCGCCGGCATAGATGAAAGGTCTCTCCTTCAAGCAGTCGACACCGCTGTCGAGATGGTCCGCAACGGCGACAACGGTATCCCTGTACCAAACTATACCGACGAAAACGTTTCCACCAAGATCGTCAAACTAATCCAGAGTTACACCGGCGTCGTGAACAAGATGGTGTGGAGGAAGTATTGATTTCTGTGGCAAAATTATGATTTATTGAGAAATATTTCTATATTTGCCACGAATGGAGGTTTATATGGAAAATATTGTAGGGAAAAATCTTAAATTGTTGAGAGAAAGTAATGGCTATACACAAGAGCGTGTAGCCGGCTTCTTGAAGTTGAACAGGTCAGCCTATGCCAATTATGAGGCAGGGGAGCGTGCTGTTCCTTTGGCTGTGGCAGAAACTGCTGCGGAGTTGTATGGCGTCGACCTCGCCGTCCTTTTTGATCCAGATTCGGATAAGGTCAGGAGCCAACTCATATGTGCGTTCAGGGCAGAAGGCCTTGATGAAGAGGATATGAAGCAGGTGGCTGCCTTCAAGGCTGTTGCGCTCAATTATCTTAAAATGAACATATTGCTGGAATCATGAGCAGGTTGAATGTAGAAATGGCAGAGAATCTTGCGATGAAGATGCGGCTTATGCTCAATTGCAGCATGACAGAGCCTTTGAATGCCAAGACAATCCTTCGTCTGCTTGGAATCCTGACGATGTATATGCCTCTGTCGGATAGGTTGTATGGACTTTCAATGAAGTCGGTTGACGGCAAATGTTCATTCATGCTTGTCAACTCCAATTCGACGCGCGGACGTCAGCATTTCACGATTGCGCATGAACTTTATCATCTGTTTTATGATGATGATCCGCAGCCGCATTTCTGTGCGAGTGGTGTATCCGATGAGTCGGAACGATCTGCAAATCTGTTTGCCGGTGCATTGCTTATGCCTCGTCTGGGTCTGTTACAGAATATTCCTTCATCGGAGTTGGCTTCCGGCAGATTGTCACTGACCACTTTGCTGACTCTTGAGGCTCTTTACGGCGTGTCACATTCCACTTTGCTGATAAGGCTCAAGGAACTGAAACTGATTTCGAAAAATGATTATGACCGTTATTCGGCCCTCAAAATCATGCATGAGGCACTTTTGAGAGGTTTCAGTACAGATGTTTACGAGAAGGGCAATGAGGGGCTTGTCATCGGTGATTTTGGTGCGAAAGCACGTGAATTATATGATAGGGAAATTATTTCCGAAGGACATTATATTGAATTGTTAAACATGATTGGTTATGGCGGGCGAGGGGAAGATAGTGCAGATTGTGTTGGATGCTGATGTCATAATCCATTTTTCAAAAGGTAATGTTCTTTGCTTGCTTCCTCAGATTTTTCCGGAATATCAATATGTAGTTCTGGATAAGGTTTATGAGGAATTGAAGTCGGTAAAGAGCCAACTTGACAGGCAGATGCATTTCTTTGGGAATATGTCGCTGGTTGAATTTACTCCTGCCGGTGAGGCTATGCAGGAATATGCTCGTTTGAAGATAAGATTCGGTAAAGGTGAAAGTGCATGTATGGTTTATTGCCGATATGGATCAGAGATAATCGGAAGCAGTAATCTGAAAGACATTCGTCAATATTGTGTTGAGCATGATATTGTTTTTCTTACTACGATGGATTTCTTGTATTATGCGTGGAAACGTGGACTGTTGAAGGTTGATGAAATTACTGCGTTCATATCGGAAGTCAGAGCCAAGGGAAGCCGTCTGCCGGAGGTGGACGATATTACCAAATATATACCTAATGCATTAATATAGATGATCTTATGCGGGTGTTGTTAGTTACTCAATATTTCTATCCCGAGAATTTCAAGAGCAACGATGTTGCTTTTGAAATTGCAAGGCGTGGTTATGATGTGACTGTGCTTACCGGTTTGCCGAACTATCCCGGAGGTAAGGTCTTTGACGGCTATGGAATATTCCGCAAACGAAAGGAGACGATAAACGGGGTAAAGGTATTGAGAACCTTGGTCGTACCCAGAGGTAAGGGAGGAGGAGTGCGTCTGGCTCTGAATTATATGAGTTGGGCTTTCATCGCTTCTGTATGGGCTTTCTTCATGTCGCTGTTCAATCGTTATGATGCGGTGATTGTGCATGAGACTTCTCCGATAACTCAGGGATTTCCTGCTTTGGTGGTCAAATGGATGAGACGTGTTCCGATGTATTTCTGGGTTCTTGATCTGTGGCCGGAGAGCCTTCAGGCGGCAGGAAATATAAATAACCGCCATGTTCTGGGTTTCTTCGCATGGGTTGCGAAACTTATGTATCGCAATTCAGAGAAGATTCTTATCAGTTCGCGTGGCTTCCGTGAGTCAATTCTTGATAAGGGAGACTTCGAGGATAAACTGGTGTATTTCCCTAATTGGGCAGAAGATGTCTTTGCTGCGTCTCCAGATGTTCCGGTTCCTGCTTTGCCGGATGGCTTCAAGGTAATGTTTGCCGGTAATGTAGGTGAGGCTCAGGATTTTGATAATGTACTTCGTGCTGCCATGCTTCTGAAAGGTACGGGAGTGAGGCTTATAATCCTCGGAGACGGCAGGAAGAAGGCTTGGGCTGACAGTTTTGTTGCAGAAAACGACCTTGAAGATGTTGTGTTCATGATGGGAAGACATCCTTTGGAGACTATGCCTGTGTTCTTCAGCCAGGCTGATGTTCTTTTCTTGTCTTTGAAAAATGATTATATTTTCAGTCTGACTGCTCCTGCAAAACTTCAGGCATATATGGCTTCCGGAAAACCTGTTCTGGCGATGGTGGATGGTGAGGCTCGCAATCTGATTGAGGATGCGGAATGTGGACTCTCTTGTGCGGCTGGAGATTATGAGGCTTTTGCTCAATGCGTCCTGACTATTAAGTCGATGTCTGCTGATGAACGGGATGAGATGGGACGGAAAGGTCTTGAATATTTTGACCGTAATTTCAGAAAGGATAAATGTATCGACAAATTATGCACAATTCTTAATGATTGATTTGTTATGAACATTCATACCGTCATATGTACTATCCTGAAATCCGCTATATGGAAGATGCCGATACCGATCCCGATAAATCTGGGGGCGGATGAGTGGAATCAGGTTTATTCTGTTCTGAGCATGCATGGGCTGGCTGCTTTCTCGTATGAGGCTGTAGCGGCTCTGCCTGATGAGATGAGACCTCCGAGGGAGGTGACCATGAAATTCATTTCGGCTGTTGTTGCAGCAGAGAAAAGTTATGAAAAACTTGTAAAGGTCGATGAGAAGATTTCTGACCTTATAAGGGAGTCAGGTTGTAAGGCTTTGAGACTTAAGGGATTGTCTTTGGCTGAGTATTACCCGGCTCATTATACTAGAAAGTTTGTCGATATTGATTTCTATGCTCCTGATAAGGGAGATTTAATTGATGCTTTCTTCCGTTCAAAGGGAATTACAGTAGATGATGAGTTTTATAGACATTCCCATTGCCATGTGCATGGTGTGCTGATTGAAAATCATAAATGTCTGCTTGATGTCCGGGGAAGACGGAAGATGCGTGAGCTTGACAAGGATCTCAAGGAAATGGCAGTTGCGGCGTTGAATGCGGAAGATCAGCCGGGGATGTACTCTCCACCAGTGATCTTTTCTGCTGTATTCAATCTGCATCATGCGTTGTCACATTTCATTTATGAAGGTATTTCATTCAAGTTCTTGACGGATTGGGTGTATTTTCTTCGTGCTGAACGGGAGGCGATGTCATCTGATGAAATGCGTGAGCATTTGAAGAAACATGGCCTTATGAAGTTTGCTGGAATGATGACCATGGTATCCATGATGTTCCTTGGGTATCCGCCGGAGTGGCTTCCTAAATATCTGATTGATGCAGCGATGGATTTGAAATCAGTTACTGTCAAGAAGTTTGTTGATGACCTTTTCCGCCCGTATGAACCTTCACATTATGCCGGAAAGTTCAAGGAAAGGCTGAACAATGTCCGCAGGATCGTCAAGGCTTCCTGGAAACCGTCGGAGTTCCTCGGACAGAGTTCGTTCTCATTTGTGATGGACAAATTCATCCCGATTCTTCTCGGCCGTAAGTATGAGGCTGATTGATTTTTAGGGATGTATTTCATAATTTAATAATATAAGGGTTGTATTTCCGGAATAATTCATATTTTTGAAAAAAAAAGATTATGCGATCGATTCATATTAAAAACATAGGTCCGATTGTAGATACAGGCAATATCATTTTAAAACAATTCAATGTAATTGTTGGTAAGCAGAGCACCGGTAAAAGTACTTTAATGAAGATTGTTTGTTTCTGCGAGTGGGTTGAAAAACGGATTATGGTTAAAGGTGAGAAAACATTATATGATTTCACACATTATTCCAGATTCCTTAAAGAATTGATGCAGTTTCATAGGATAAGTAATTCTTTCTTTACGTCTAAAAGCGAAATTCATTATTTGGGTGAATGCGTGAAGATTGACTTGGTTGGAAATAAGAATGTGAAAATTCAAAGACTGCCAGGTTTTGAGGAACGTAGGCATAACACAAAAATCAGTTTCATCCCTTCTGAAAGAAATCTTGTTTCTGCCATAAAGAATGTTGACAGAACATATCGAAGTAATGATTATGATATCTTGTTTAATCATGTGTTTGAATGGGGAGAGGCGAAGGAATGTTTTACGGAAACCAATCCTATTGATATACATGTTGTGCATGATATGGATTATTACTATGATCAGACAACTGGTGATGTTTTGCTCTTGAAAGATCGTAAAACAAAAATTTCTCCATTTTTTGCATCAAGTGGAGTTCAATCAGTATTGCCGATAATGGTATTAATGGAATATCTGACGAATACGATTTTTGATAAATCTGTAGACCTCTCTAAAATTGAAATCTCTGAAGTGTTCAAGTATTTAAGGTTGACGGATTTCATTGATGAGCAAAAACCATTGAATGTCGCTTTGGAGCAGTTGGCCAAGGTATATAAATATTCAAATACACAGATCTTTATTGAAGAACCGGAACAGAATCTTTTTCCAGAATCGCAGCAAAGTCTGATTCATTTAATTGCAAGTTCTATCAATAGGGCTTCACTCAGGACTAAAGTAGATAGTACAGTTACTTTGACAACTCATAGTCCATATGTAATCACGGCTTTAAATATATTATTAAAAGCCTCAATCTCGGAACTGATTGATGCGGAGGCTACATATGCAGTCGTAAATAAAAATGCTATAATAGCACCGGATAAATTATCTGCTTATTATATTGATTCATCCGGAATATTAAAGGACATCTTTGATGTTGAGAATGGGATGATAGGTGGTCTTGAGTTGGATCATGCTTCTGATGTGGTGGAGAATAAATTATGTGCTTTAAATGATATTATCTATGGCTGAAAAAGACAAGACGTGTATATGTGAGAGATTGGGTATGATATACGGTTTTGATCAGCCTTTGCTCGTTCGCAGAAAATTGGCAGCGAAGGAAAAAGGTGTCGTATATCATGCTAATGTGGTTCCAGAAAGAGAAACGGCTGTATTTCAGGTAGATGGCAAAATAATAACAGAAGGTAATAAATGTGATAAGTTGGTTTTGTCGCAGGAGGTAGGATTAAAAGGTAGTTGGCGCGGACATTTTATTGAACTTAAGGGAACAGATGTCAGACATGCTGTTGCTCAACTGGAATCAACGATAAATCATGCTGTCTTTAAGGACGATTCTCTGTCATTGAAGTTTGCTCGTATAGTTGCCAGGTCATTTCCCTCAAGTAAGGCAGATCCTTTTTTTGAAAAGGCTCGCGCTAGATTTAAGAAAGAGTATTCTTGTGAATTGAAGACGTTGAAGTCAGGTCAAGATGATCTAATATAGTACTTATGATACCGGATTGGGCAAAGGAAATGAATTGCGCTGTGACTGTATGTGATGCGGAGGGCGTGATTCTTTATATGAATGACAAGGCAAAGGAGACTTTTGCCAGACATGGCGATCTCGTGGGAAAGAATCTCATGGGATGTCATAATGACAGGTCGAAGGAGATCATCAGGAATCTTCTTGAGACGGGGGGAAGCAATGCCTACACCATTGAGAAGGGGGGCCTGAAGAAGATGATTTATCAGACGGCATGGCGTGAGGATGGCCGTGTGGCAGGGCTGGTGGAGATTTCCATGATGATACCTGAGGATATGCCTCATTACGTGAGAGGGTAGATGAAGGTTCTGGTTACTGGTGCTGCGGGTTTCATCGGTTCTACGCTTCTGAAGAACTTGTCTGAACATGGCATTGCTGCTATGGGTATAGACAGTATGGATGGCAGTGCTGATATGTCGCTGATGGAGAGCCGTATACGCGGATATCATGTCTTGCCTATATCCATATGCGACAAGGAGGCGCTTGATCTGCTTTTCGAGGCTGAGCGGTTCGATGTGGTCGTGAATATGGCTGCGAGGGCCGGGGTGAGAAGGTCTGTAGAGCAGCCGTATGATTATCTGGATGCGAATGTTGCCGGATTTCTGAATGTTCTGGAGGCGTGCCGCAGGTTCGGAGTCAGGCATCTTGTCACCGCGTCATCCAGTTCTGTATATGGTGATGTATGTGGTAATCGTTCTGCTGAAGGCTGTGCAACTTCTTCGCCTTCAAGTTTTTATGCGGCTACAAAGAAGGCTGGTGAGGTGATGGCTTACAGTTATTCCCATATGTACGGGCTGCCTGTCACCGTCCTTCGTTTTTTCTCTGTCTATGGCCCTTGGGGCCGGCCTGATATGGCTTATTTCAGTTTTGCAGATAAGTTGGTCAGGGGCGAAAAGATCAGTCTGTTCAATTATGGCAATTGCCGCAGGGATTTTACATATATCGATGATATTGTCGAGGGCGTGATCAGGGTGATGATGGCGGCGCCGGTCGGCAAGGTAGGGGAGGACGGGCAGAGCGTTCCACCATATGCGGTTTATAATATCGGCAACAGCGAGCCGGTGAATCTTCTGGATTTTGTCCGTATTCTTTCAGAGGAACTTTGTGCTGCGGGGGTGTTGCCGGAGGATTTCGACCTCGATAGTCATATCGATCTTGTTCCGATGCAGCCGGGTGATGTCGTGGAGACTTATGCTGATGTTTCGGCTCTGGAAAGGGATTTCGGTTTCCGGCCTTCGACTTCGCTTCGTGAGGGATTGCGAAAGTTCGCCTTATGGTATAGGGATTGGGTTTCTGCGTAATTTCTTGCTGGGGAGGAAGATTATCCCGTTTATTTGAGTATCTTTGCGGACTTTAATAGTAGTGTATGCCAAGTATTTCCCACAGAGGGTGCGAGATGCCCTCTTCACCGATCAGAAAACTCACTCCGCTGGCCAATGATGCGAAGGCCAGAGGAATAAAAGTATATCATCTTAATATCGGTCAGCCGGACCTGCCGACTCCGCAGAAGGCTCTTGATTCGCTGAAACTTGTTGACAGGAGCGTTCTGGAATATAGTCCGAGTGCCGGTTTCCTTTCTCTTCGTGAGAAACTCGCCGAGTATTACCGCAAGTATCGTATCGAACTTGAGCCGGACGATATAATCGTGACTTCAGGCGGTTCTGAGGCTGTTCTTTTCGCATTTCTTGCTTGTCTGAACCCTGGTGACGAGATTATAGTTCCGGAACCTGCATATGCCAATTATATGGCTTTTGCTGTTTCTGCAGGTGCGGTGATTAAGTCGGTTCCGTCATCTATCGAGACCGGTTTCGCCCTTCCTCCTGTCGAGGAATTCGAGAAACTCATCACGGACAGGACGAAGGCCATCCTCATCTGCAATCCGAATAATCCTACCGGTTATCTTTACACCCGCAGCGAGATGAATCAGATAAGGGACATCGTGAAGAAGCATGATCTTTATCTTTTTTCTGATGAGGTCTACAGGGAGTTCATCTATACAGGTTCGCCTTATATTTCTGCTTGCCATCTTGACGGCATCGAACAGAATGTTGTGCTTATCGATTCGGTGTCAAAGAGATACTCGGAGTGCGGAATCCGAATTGGTGCTCTTGTTACCAAGAATGCCGAACTCCGCAAGACTGTGATGAAGTTCTGTCAGGCACGTCTGAGCCCGCCGCTTCTGGGCCAGATTGTTGCTGAGGCTTCAATTGAGGATACTGATGAGTATTCGGCAGAGGTGTATGAAGAGTATGTTGCACGCAGGAAGTGTCTTGTAGACGGCTTGAATAAGATTCCGGGCGTGTATTCTCCTATCCCGATGGGTGCTTTCTATACTGTCGCGAAACTTCCGGTCGATGATGCGGACAAGTTCTGTGCATGGTGCCTGAGTGATTTCAATTATGAAGGTGAGACTGTCATGATGGCACCTGCAAGCGGATTCTACTCGACTCCCGGGCTTGGTCGTGACGAGGTTCGAATCGCTTATGTACTCAAAAAGGAAGACCTCCAGAGGGCGATCTTCCTTCTCGAAAAGGCTCTTGAAGCCTATAATTCACTCGGATAAACCAGGTTTTGCTTATTGCCGTCCGTAAAATGCCTTGATATACGGACGGAGTGCCTTTTATGATGGCTTTCATCCGTAAAATGCTTTGATATACGGACGGAGTGCCTTTTATGATGGCTTCCGTCCGTAAAGACTACGGATAGCAAGTTATAGTCCTTGTAGGGTTGCTGCCCCTCTCCTTTATGGAAGAGGAGAGTCCTGCAAGGATTTTACTTTTTCTATCGGAATCATCAGAATTTCCGCGACCTCTTCGCACGACATTCCGGCAGCCAGCATCTTCCTTGCAGATTGTTCAATTCCTTGTTCAATTCCCTGCTCGATTCCTTGCTCAATACCTTGTTTGACGCCAGCGGCGATTCCGTCTTCATAGCGTTCGTAGAGGATATTCTCGTAGTCGTTCCTGTTCATGATATGCTTTTCGTAAATTAATCTCTTTTCTGCCGGCCATGCGGCAAATTGCGCCTCGTCATGGAAGAGGAGAGTCCTGCAAGGATTTTACTTTTTCTATCGGAATCATCAGAATTCCCGCGACCTCTTCGCACGACATTCCGGCAGCAAGCATCTTCTTTGCAGATTGTTCGATACCTTGATCTATACCCTGTTCTATACCCTGCTCGATCCCTTGCTTGATTCCTTGCTCTATTCCTCGTTTGACTCCGGCGGCGATTCCGTCTTCATAGCGTTCGTAGAGGATATTTTCGTAGTCGTTCCTGTTCATGATATGCTTTTCGTAAATTAATCTCTTTTCTGCCGGCCATGCGGCAAATTGCGCCTCGTCATATAGTTCTTCAAGTTCAGTGCCTTCCACTCCCTCGGGCCGTTCTTTCAGAAGATGCATGTTCCTGATACTGTAAAGCCATCTTTCACATTGGTTCTTACATTCATCGAAATCCTTTCTGAATTTCGCCAGGTCTATGAAGATTATATTCGTCTCATCTCCCAGTTCGCGTCCTGTATCCCTGCTCTTATAAACATAGTGAGAGATATAAGGATTTCCGCCATTCTCCTTTGCCTCCACAATAGTGTTCGGAAAGTTCAGGAAACTGACCTGATATACCGGAGCAAAATAATAATCCCATGGCCTTCTCCTCTGTTTCTGTTTCTCCTTTTCGATTCTGGCCTGATCCTGTACAGAAAGCGATGAATAATACACGGCTCTCTTGTGGTAATAGTGCTGGCTCCACATCTGCATCTCGATCAGAAACCGTCTCCCGCTGCTGTCCTTGCAATAAACATCGAAAAACGATCTGCTCTCCTCCTCGGTCAGGCCCAGACGTTCAGTGGGCAGATACTTCACACTGACAATCTTCATGTCCAGAACATGGTTCAATAACAACATCAGCAGCCTCTCACTTTTCCCCTCAGTTCCGAATACGATCTTGAATCCCGAATCATAAGTAAGATTTGCAAACACCTGCTTCTCCCCGACAACGGCTTCCGCATCCTTGATGCCTC
The DNA here is from genome assembly GCA_045539115.1 of Candidatus Cryptobacteroides sp. Classification (GTDB taxonomy): domain Bacteria; phylum Bacteroidota; class Bacteroidia; order Bacteroidales; family UBA932; genus Cryptobacteroides. The sequence goes on from JAZQES010000018.1 coordinate 33,793, forward strand.
CACCAATCTTTCTTCCTTTTTTCATGATGATGAATCTTCACTCCCGACAAATATACTTTTGGCCCAGAGCAAATCAAACATCCGGATGCAGATTTTGCTTTTTCTTTAACAAAGTTTTTCTGTTTCTTTAAATTATTTCTTTTTTTTATATGAATCTGACCTCGGCTTTCTGACCTTCTGTCATTTCCAGCATAACGAAATCTTTATGGAAACGATGCTCGGCACCTTTGACAGTGACTTCCATTCCTTCCGGAATCCTTATCTTCACCAATCTTTCCCAGCCTCCGGTCACTGTCATGACAACCGGTCTGCATTCCGACCATGTGAGGTCGATCTCGGCACCGCCTTTTGCCTTGAATCCGTGCAGTTTTCCTTCAGGCCATTCAGACGGTAGCGCAGGAAGCAGGCTTATGAAGCCGAGGTGGCTCTGGATAAGCATTTCTCCTATGCCGGCTGCTCCACCGAAGTTTCCGTCAATCTGGAAAGGAGGGTGTGAACAGAAGAGATTGTCGTATGTTCCGCTTGCCGCCCATACTGTCTTGTCTTCGCCATATGCCGGATGAAGGAGACTTCTGAACAGTTTGAGCGCTCTGTCGCCGTCTTCGAGTCTTGCCCAGAAATTCATTTTCCATGCCCTGCTCCATCCTGTGGCCTCATCTCCTCTTCTGTTGAGTGTAACCTTGCATGCCTCGGCGAGTTCCGGCGTAAGGAAAGGCGAGATCTGATTACCCGGATGGAGACCGTAGAGGTGTGAAACATGTCTGTGGTAAATGTCGACTTCCTTGTAGTCTTCCAGCCATTCCATCAGGTATCCTTCGTCGCTGATCTGGTGTTGAGGTAGTTGTGCCAGTGCCGCTTCCAATGTATCTGTGAATGCCTTGTTGCCGATAGAGTCAAGAAGCATTGCCGCTTCGCATGTCTGGTTGAACAGTTCCCTTACCAGTTGCGTGTCCATTGTCGGTCCCATGCATATGCTGACCTGTTTTCCGTTCTCATAGAATGAATTCTCAGGGGAAGAAGACGGGGCGGTGACGAGGTATCCGTTCTTCGGTTCGCGGATCATGGTAGAAAGGAAGAATCTGGATGCCCCTTCCAATGCCGGATAGATGCGGGCAAGATAATCCCTGTCTCCAGTATATGCGAAGTGCTCCCAAAGATGGTCGCAGAGCCATGCTCCACCTGTATTGGTCGCTCCCCATGACGGATGTTCTCCCGGTGCGGTGTAGTTCCATATATTGGTCATCATGTGCTGGACCCATCCTTCCGCAGCCGGGCCGTAGAAGTCATTCGCAGTCTTCTCTCCGCTAGGTATCATCCTGAGTACCAGTTCTGTAAGAGGAAGGTGGAGTTCGCTCAGATTACCCTGTTCGGCAATCCAATGGTTCATCTGGACGTTGATGTTCGTGTGGTAGTCACCGTTCCAAGGAGTCTGGTAGGTGTTAGCCCAAAGACCCTGGAGATTAGGAGGGAGGCCTCCTTCCTTTGTGCTGCTTATCAGGAGGTAGCGGCCGTAATTGTAATACAAGGCTGCCAGGGCATTGTCTTTCGCACCTTCTGCATATGCCTCGAGTCTTTCGTCTGTAGGAAGCATGGCACTTTCGGCAGAATTGGTGATGCTGATGCCGGCCCTGTCGTATAAACCTTTATGTACCTTTACTGAGTTTGCGTGTAGTCTGTCTCCGTTGAATTCCTTGAGTATGCCCTTAAGAGTCATAAGTGCTTTGCTGTCATATCCGTCTCTCTCGAACCAACTTGTTGCTGCAGAGATAATTATCCATGCTTTCTCCGCGTCCCGGACCTTGATATATGGTGCCGCCTCTCTCGTGCACGCAGGCTCTGCATTCTCGCTTTCACATGCTTCGACGGATACATTTTTGCCTTCCGTCACAACTGCTGCATATGCAGCATATCCCATTCCCTGCCTGTCTGCTCCGCTGTCGAGATTTCCGCTGATTTTCAGAAAACCGTCTTCACTGATTTCATTCAGGCAGTTTTCTTCTCTGGTCAGCCTGATATCAAGGTCTGTGTCATGACCTTCAATTTCTATGATCATGGCATCGCAATCCCTTGATACGTAATATCTTCTGCGTTGTGCTGATTCGTCGCTCAGAATCTCTGTAAATGCTGTTGCGGATCTGAGGTCAAGTCCTCTGCGGTAATTCATCCCCTCAGAAGGCATGTCAAGATAGTCTATCCAAAGATCTCCCAATGTCTGGTAACTTCCGTATGTGCCGCCGTCGGTCGGCTTATGAGGCACAAACCTCTTGTACATCACGTCCTGAGCATCCGCGTTCCTACCTTGGAGCAGAAGACCTCGTATCTCATTCAGACTTTCTGCTGCATCCGGATTGGCATAATCGGCCTCACATCCGCTCCAGAGCGATATTTCGTTAAGAACTATCCTTTCCTGACCCACGCCTCCGTCAGGCATCATTCCGAGCCTTCCGTTTCCAAGCGGGAGGGTCTCTTCCCATATTTCTGCAGGCTCATCGTACCAAAGAACATGTTCTTCGTCTGCTGTGTTGACAGGGCCGGAGCATGAAATTGCCGCAAGAACAGCCGCTCCAATATAGGTCATTCGTTTCATGTATTGCTTCATTATGTGTTTGACTTCTCAAATATAACAATAAAATTATTAACTTTGCTAATTGTATAAAATTGCATGAGATGGCACTTGTAAATATTAATAGAAAAAAGGAAAAGAAGCCTTCTATGACGAAGAAACTGTTCTTCAGTCTCGGCTCTCTTGCCATGATCCTGTTGCTTTCAAGCATTATTTCAATACTTGAATACAGGCGTATGAGTGACTATGTGTCCGAACTCATCGCTTCCAACATAAAGAGCATCAACCTTTCGCATAAACTTGCGGACATCACGCAGGAGTATCATCAGCAGATGCTTGCCGTGGTTGTACAGAACGACATTTCCCAGATGCCGGACTTTAATCTGACTTATTTCAATGCCCAATCCGATTCGTTGAGGAATTCGTTCACTTCGGAGAAGATGATTCCCAAGGTGGATTCTGTTGTCGCTTCCTTCGACGCATTCATGAAGACATCGCTTAAGTTCGACGAAGTTTTCCTTGCAGATACAGTCAACACGGGACAGTGGTTCTTTGGTAGTCTTCAACCTCGCTATATCAAACTGCGTCAGGATCTTACATCACTTACGGAAGTTATCCACGAAGAGTTGAAACGCAACTCCTCTGACTTTGATGCCGGATTTTACAGAAGTATAATGCCTGGTGTCGTGGCAATCGCGGCCGGTCTTATACTTATAGTGCTTCTCTTTTATTTCATCATGGTCTATTATGTGAAGCCGATCTACAGGATGTCGGACGGAATTGATGCCTACAGACTTTCCGGACGTCGTCATTTGTATGAGTTCGACGGTGATGACCAGTTGGTCAACATCAATAATGGTCTGGTCGAGGTCATGGACGAGAATGTCGAGATGAAGAGAAGGGTGAAGCATCTCCGCGATGAGCGTGAAGGCCTCATGCAGACAATTTCAGACCTTACTGCAGAATAGTTTCCATGAATGTAAAGGCGATATCGGCAAATGTCGGAAAGGCTCTACTTGTGAGTGCCCTTTTCATGTTCCTGTCACTGGTCGTTTCGATCGTGTACGGGCTTGATGACGCATTTACGCCTTTGCTCATCAGTTTCATCATAACCCTTATCACCGGTGCATTCCCGTTTATCTTTGTCAGAGGCCAGCAACAGTTGACTTTGAAGGACGGATTCATGACGATTGTTCTTTCATGGCTTCTGTCTTTTGTTTTCGGAATGCTTCCTTATGTGCTTTACGGCGGCGAATTCACGCTTATAAATGCTTGGTTTGAAAGCGTTTCCGGTTTTACTACAACCGGATCGACGATATTGAACGACATTGAAGCCCTTCCCAAAAGCCTGCTTTTCTGGAGGTCGTCCACCCATTATATAGGTGGACTCGGAGTCGTTGTCTTTCTCCTTCTGGTCATCCCTGAGGCTAGCCCGTTCAGACTTAAACTGACCAATATGGAGATGTCTTCTCTTTCGAAGGAAGGATATAGATACAAGTCTTCAAAGGTCGTCAAGATCATTACACTCGTATATTTTTCTCTGACAGTCGGAGCCCTGCTTTCGCTTTGGGCGGCAGGCATGTCTTTCTTCGATGCCCTGAATCATGCATTCAGTATTGCTGCGACGGGAGGTTTCAGTACACGTAATCTTTCCATCGGAGCATATGAGTCAGACCTGATCAATTTCATCGTGCTGATATTCATGATGTTATGTGCCATGCATTTCGGCCTTATATATGCTGTGTTTGTGACCCGCTCCTTAAAGCCTTTGAAGAATTCGGTAACCTCATATTATTTCGGATCGATAGCCGTAATGTCTGTAATCATAATGTTTTCCCTGATGTATTCCGGCGATTATGATTCGTGGGGCAAGGCCATGATGGATTCCGCATTCACGGTAGTCAGTTATATGTCTACCGCTGGATTTGCGATATGCGACAATTCTCTCTGGCCGTGGCTCGCAGGAGTTGTGCTGCTTTTCGCTTCGTTTCAGTGCGGATGTGCCGGGTCCACTACAGGAGGCATCAAGGTCGACAGAATCGTCATAGCGTTCAAGGCTGTCGGGAATGAAATCAGACACAGACTGCATCCGACATCTGTATCACAAGCCAGAATGAGCGGTCAGTATCTTGATGGAAGTGCTGTGCATTCAGTTCTCATGTATATCGTGGTTTACTTCATAGTGATATTCTTGTCAATCATAGCCGTTATTCTATGTGGTTCTGATACGACCGAGGCGGTGTCCGGAGTGATTGCGTCCGTAGGTAGTGTCGGACCTGGTCTGGGTGAATTAGGCAGTCTTGAGAATTATTCACTGCAGCCACCGATGGCAAAGTTCATATATACCTTCGATATGTTCCTTGGACGTGTTGAGATATATCCGGTCCTCATAGCCATATCTATGATTTTCAGGAGGAACAGGTGATGGGAAAAAGCGATTTTCTTTATTCCGGTTTTCTCTCCCGCCTTCCTTTCGATCCGACTCCGTGTCAGGACAACCTTCTTAGGAAGATAGCGGATTTTGTCGGTTCAGACGACAGTGATATCCTTGTCGTGAACGGTTACGCAGGTACGGGAAAGACTACTGCTGTATCTGCGGTCATATCCGTGATGAAGGAATTTCAGACGAAATGTGTTCTTCTTGCCCCTACAGGGCGTGCCGCTAAGGTTCTGTCGTCATACGCCGGTCAGCCTGCTTTTACTATACATAAGCATATCTACCGTCAGAAATCGGTGGGTGGTGACGGCTTCGGGCAGTTTACATTGGCACCTAACAAGGATAAGGAGGCTCTTTTCATCGTAGATGAGGTTTCACTTATAGGCATTGATGCTTCGCAGCAGCAGTCGACAACTGCCTTCGGTTCAGGAAATCTTCTTGAAGACCTGATTTCGTTTGTACGTGCAGGAGTGGATTGCAAGGTGATCATGATAGGGGATTCGGCACAGTTGCCGCCGGTAGGTCTTGATGCCAGCCCGGCCCTGCTTCCGGAGTATATGAAGATGATGGGAGGGGTCCGGTTTGCCGAACTTTCTACAGTCGTGCGTCAGCATGATGAGTCTGGGATATTATACAATGCGACTATGATCCGCACCATTCAGACTGAACTTGAACACGGCATGGGGGTGATGGATATCTGTGATCTAGGGCTTGAGACGAATCAGTTCGATGATGTGGAGAGGATTACGGGAGGAGAACTCATAGAGAAGATAGGTGATGCCTATGCTGCTTATGGTGAGGATGATACGATCATTCTGTGCCGTTCGAATAAGCGTGCGATCAAATATAATCTTGGAATCCGTTCCACTGTCCAGTTCAAGGAGGAGCGTCTCGTTCGTGACGACAAACTGATGATTGTGAAGAACTGCTATCAGTTCCTTGAAGGCATAGAGGACATGGATTACATTGCAAACGGTGATATCGCAAAATTGCAGAAGATATCCCGTTTTGAGGAAAGATACGGACTGCATTTTGCTGAAGCGCGCATTTCGTTTCCTGACTATGACGATCAGGAGATTGTCGCAAAGGTTATCCTGGATACTCTGGAGTCGGAGAGTGCCTCACTTACTTATGAGCAGTCCAATATGCTTTATCAAGGCGTGAATGAGGATTATGCCCACATCACGACCAAGAAGAAGAGATATGAAGCAGTCAGGGAGGATAAGTATTATAATGCCCTGCAGTTGAAGTATGCCAATGCGATAACCTGCCATAAATCGCAGGGAGGACAATGGAAATGTGTTTTCATAGATAATCCTTTCTGGCAGGAAGACCTGACTGTGGATGACCTTAAATGGTTGTATACCGCTGTCACCAGAGCGACAGAGAAGGTTTATCTGGTGAATTTTAAAGATGAGTTGTTTGCAGATTGAAAATAAATAGGGAATGATATATCAGTTCACACCTAAGCAGTTATCTCCTGATTGTCATGCTGAACGAAGAGAAGCATCTTTATACAGATTCTTCGCTGACGCTCAGAATGACAGGTAGAGTAAATCAGAATGACAGGTAGGGTAAACATGTATATCATTACCAATAAATATTAAAGGTATGAAACGTATAGTGTTGATGATTGTGTCGCTGATGGCAGCGGTTACGGTTTTGGGTCAGGAGTTCAATCCGATTCCGAGAGCATGGAAATGGATTGATGATGATGACGTTATATTTACATATGACGGTACTTTCGAGGACAGTACTGCATTCGCTGTGAATGCTCGTACAGGAAAGCGCATGGAAGGTGTAAGGGCTCCTGCCAGATATGCCGACTTCCCTGTGAAGCCTGCCGGTGCTGTCAACCTGACATATTCTCCAGATTCTACAATGCTTGCGTTCACCCGTGACAATGACCTTTATGTGCTGGATATCGCTTCCGGCAAGGAAACCCGTCTGACTTTTGACGGCTCAGATGTCATACTGAACGGTTTTGCTTCGTGGGTGTATTATGAGGAGATTCTTGGCCGCCCTTCAAGATATAAGGCCTTCTGGTGGTCTCCGGACAGCAGGAAGATAGGCTTCTACCGTTTTGACAACAGTCAGGTGCCTATGTTCCCGATCTATTCGGCATTTGCAAACCCGGCTGCTGCTTCTTCACAGTCGCAGAGTCCACGCGTCACAGATCTCGGTATAGGCGGTTCGCTCAGCGAGACTCGTTATCCTAAATGTGGTCAGACCAATCCACAGGTCCGTATCGGTATCGTTGATGTAGACGTCATCCCCGGCTCGACCGGGGATCTCATCTGGGCCGATTTCGACCCGACTCTCGACCAATATTTCGGAATCCCGTTCTGGGGTCCTGACTCCAAGGAGTTCTTCATAGCCCGCATGCCCCGTCTTCAGAACACCATCGACCTCTATGCTGTCAATGCTTCAGACGGCAGCAAACGTCATGTATATAACGAGACATACAAGACATGGCTCAACTGGTTCGTCGGCGTAGTGTTCACAGACAGAGGCCTTTACATGGCCCGTGAATTCGAAACCGGCTGGCAGCAGATATATTTCCTTTCGTATGATGGAAAAGAGTTCCGCCGCCTTACTGACGGCCCTAATTGGAATGTGACAATAGTGCGTGTTGACGAAAAGAAAGGTGATGTGTACTTCACTGCGAAACGTGATGCCGTGGCGAAACAGGCTCTGTATAAGGTAGATAAGAAGGGAGTCATCAAGACTCTGACCGATCCGGCTTATAATGCTACAGGCATATCATTCTCGCCTGATGGAAAATATTTCGTCGCTGCACTGTCGAATATGACTGTTCCGACAAAGGTCGCTGTTATTGCCAACAAGGGCGGGGTAGTGTCGTACGGAACTGACAATATTTGTGCATATCCTATCCGGGAAAATCAGGACAAAGTTTCTGGAAAGATGTGGTCATTGGTGGAAATCAATACCAGGCCGGCTGTATATCCGCACCTGAATGTCGTGGCTGATATGCAGGGTCCTGATTATGACGCTTCAATGTATGCTCTGCCGGAATTGGTCTATATTACTGTGGCGGATGGACTCAATCTTCCGGGAATGATCGTATATCCGAAGAACTTCGATGAATCAAAGAAATATCCTGTGCACGTCGATATATATGGTGGCCCTGACACTCCTATGGTGCGTGACCGTTGGGTGACCCCTAATGCTGTGAACCAGTGGTATTCTGACAACGGAATCATACAGATAACAGTCGATCCGCGTGCGGCAGGACATAACGGCCGTGCCGGTCTGGATATGATTTACCGTCAGTTGACCGTATGGGAAGTGAAGGATTTCTGCGAGTGGGCAGAGGCTCTTCAGGAACTTCCTTACGTGGATGGTGACAAGATCGGTGTCGAAGGATTCTCATTCGGTGGAACCATGACTTCGATGCTCCTTATGCAGGCTCCTGACAAGTTCCATTACGGAATCGCCGGCGGTGGTGTATATGACTGGGCCCTCTATGATTCCCATTACACCGAACGTTACATGGACACCCCTCAGAACAACCCTGAAGGCTATGAGGTCTCTAAGGTCCTGAACTATGTAAGTGGCTATCCGACAGAGTTTACGGGGGCTTCTGCCGAACCGATCATGCTCAAACTTACCCACGGCACCGGTGACGACAACGTACATCACCAGAACACTCTTCAACTCCTTGATGCCCTTCACAAGGAAGGCAAGAAGTTCGATTTCATGATCTACCCTGACGGAATGCACGGCTATTACGGCTATCAGGGCGCCCACTTCCTGAAAGCCAACCAGGAATTCTGGCTTAAGTACCTTAAATCGGAGTAATTCTTGTGGATTCGATATTAAAAGCGTTCTTACCCTGTCAGAATAATTACAGAGTAAGAACGCATCTTTTGTGTATGTGCTTGATTGTTAATTAGTTGTAAATGTCTTGTGTTCTTACCCTGCAAAATTTTCATCAGGGTAAGAACACTAAACGGAATTTTTGAAAATATCATAGAAATGTATCTGGAAAATCGGCCTCCCGTATGGCTGTATGCGCGATTTCTCTTTTTATCCTCATTAATTTTTGCTACACGGATAAAGTCCATGACCTTTGTGCAAAAATGAAATATTATCATGTTTATACTAAGGGATTGGAAGATGATGTCATCTTTCTGGAAAGAGAGGACTTTGTTGTAGGAATGAATTATGTCGCCATAGCATGTTTCCAGTGCCAGGTAACTATATTGGCATTCGTGCTGATGTCAAATCATTTTCATTTTATCATTTATTCAAGCCGTTCGGATGCTGAACGCTTTATCCGTCTGTATAAGCAGATGATTTCTCACTATATCCGTTTGAAATATGGAAAGGTGGCCTTCCTGCAAAGAGTTGCAGCCAGTTGCGATGAAGTCAGCCCCATGGATGATGGCTTGAAAAGATGTATCGCTTATGTCCTTGATAATCCTGTGAAGGCCGGTCTGTTTTGTGTGCCGCAAGGTTATGAATGGGGGAGTGCCGGTTGTTATTTCTCTGATATCCACAGTGTGGATGAAGGAACTCCGGTTACGGGATACTCTGTACGTGAATTGAAACGTATATTGCATTCCGGTGCAAGATTGGATGACTCTTTCAGAATATCTTCTGCTGGATATATCGATCCACGTTCATATGTGGATTATACTGCCGTTGAGGAAATATTCGGCCGCCCGAAATCATTTGAATTTTTTCTGAGTACTTCGGCTTCATCCAGAAGGGCCAAAAGGGATGTGATCATGTTCAGTGATGATCTTGTGCGTGATGCGATGAATGAGGTTTTGAGGAGTAAATATGGTTTGTCAGTTTCGGAGGATCTCACAGATGATGTGAAGATCATGCTTATCAAGGATATTCGTTCATGTTTCAATGCCCCTGCAAACCAGATTGCAAGAGTGGTCGGCTGCTCTGTGAGATTTGTTGTCCAGACCTTAGGAATATGATCAGTAATAATCTAAAGCGTTCTTACCCTGTCAGAAAAATTACAGAGCAAGAACGCTTTGTTTTTGTAAGTAACTATGTAATAATGTGTTATTGCGAGGGATTGTTCTTACTCTGTAAAAATCCAGGCAGGGTAAGAACGGTAATAGCCATATGGCTGCACACATAACCACTCATGGCCAGATTTATCATGCCATTCTGACTGATGACCTCTGAATATATGCAGAGATTATCTTCTGCGCTTCATCGCACCTTTCATCATGTTGCTCATGTTGGCCCCCATGACGGTCTTCATCATCTTGCGGGTGCCTTCGAACTGCTTGAGAAGTTTGTTCACTTCTGGGAGGGAGGTGCCGGAACCGTCTGCGATTCTCTTGCGTCGGCTTCCATTGATGCAGTCCGGATGCTCACGCTCGTATGGAGTCATGGAGAGGATGATGGCCTCGATTCCCTTGAATGAGTCATTGTCGATGTCCACATCTTTGAGGGCTTTGCCCATACCAGGAATCATGGAAGCGAGATCCTTGATGTTACCCATCTTCTTGATCTGCTGGATCTGGTTGTAGAAGTCCCAGAGGGTGAACTGGTCCTTGGCGAGTTTCTTCTTGAGTTCACGTGCCTGAGCCTCGTCAAACTGCTCCTGTGCCTTCTCCACGAGGGAAACGACGTCACCCATGCCGAGGATACGGTCTGCTATACGTGCAGGATGGAATACGTCAAGTGCCTCCATCTTTTCGCCCATGCTGACGAACTTGATCGGCTTTCCTACCACAGCCTTGATAGAGAGGGCTGCACCACCACGGGTGTCACCGTCCATCTTGGTGAGTACAACTCCGTCGAAGTCGAGTCTGTCGTTGAATGCCTTGGCAGTCTCTACAGCGTCCTGACCGGTCATCGCATCGACTACGAAGAGAGTTTCAGTCGGCTTTACAGCGCTATGGAGTGCGGAAATCTCATCCATGAGTTCCTGGTCTACAGCAAGACGTCCGGCTGTGTCGACGATTACGACAGAATATCCTTCAGACTTTGCCTTAGCGATGGCATTCTGTGCAATCCTGATAGGATCCTTTACACCTTCTTCAGAGTATACCTCTACTCCGATCTGCTCTCCAAGGACCTTCAACTGGTCGATGGCGGCCGGACGGAAGTAGTCGCAGGCTGCGAGAAGGACCTTCATCCCTCTCTTGCTCTTGATGTTGAGGGCAAGTTTTCCGGAGAATGTAGTCTTACCGGAACCGTTGAGGCCGGCTACGAGGACGACTGCTGGCGAACCTTTGATGTTTATGTCAGTAGCATTGCTACCCATCAGGGCTGCAAGTTCATCATGGACGATCTTTACGATCATCTGCTGAGGCTTCACTGCGGTGAGCACATTCTGTCCGATGGCCTTTTTCTTTACATCGTCGCAGAACTGCTTGGCTATCTTGTAACTCACGTCGGCGTCGAGAAGGGCACGGCGGATGTCCTTCATCGCTTCCGAGATGTTTACCTCGGTGATCTTGCCTTCTCCTTTGAGGATCTTGAACGATCTCTCCAGTCTTTCACTTAAATTTTCAAACATATTGTATTTCTTTTACTTTTCCATTCAGATCCCCGATCATGTCGGGGATGACGTTCTGCTGCTCCCTATCTCGTCGGGGATGACCTCCTGTTGCCATCGTCACGTCGGGGATGACGTTCTGCTGTTCCCTATCTCGTCGGGGATAACGTCCTTTGCCATCGTCACGTCGGGGATGACAGAGCCGTCATTGCCGGCTCGACCGGCAATCTATGCGAAATAATCGACCGCCTCCGGAGCCTCATCCAGCATGTCGCTGAATACCGACGGTGCCAGATTCTTCATGTTGTACCTGCTGGCCATCACCTGGCCATATGCTCCGGTACTGCGGATTGCCATAAGGTCTCCACGTACACTCAAAGGAAGGAGCCTTCCCGCACCCCATACGTCACTGGATTCGCAGACAGGACCTACGATGTCATATGCCTGGAAGGTAGGGAAGAATGATCTCTGTGTGGCAGAGAGATTCTCGATCTTGTGGTATGCTCCGTAAAGGGCAGGCCTGATGAGGTCGTTCATTCCGGCATCCATGATGAGGAAATTCTTGGTCTCTCCGCTCTTTACGAAGAGAACTCTTGAAATCAGGGAAGCACACTGTGCCACGAGTGAGCGGCCCGGCTCTATGTGCACGTTCTGGTCGGGACGTCGTTCGATGTTGTCGGAAATGGCCTTGAACCATGTGCCGAAGTCGGCGATAGGGTTGCCGTCCGGATCGTCATAATCCACACCAAGACCGCCTCCGAGGTTAATGTTCTTTACTGTAAGTCCCTGACTTTCAAAGTATCTTACTATTTCGTTCACCCTCTTGCATTCAAGAGAGAATACCTCTTCCACTCTTGTGATCTGTGATCCGATGTGGAAATGAAGGCCGAAGAATTCGATATGTTCGCTCTTCTGGATGAACTCTATGAGTTTGTCAAACTCGTGGCTGGATATTCCGAACTTGTTCTCGTAGAGTCCGGTAGTCACGTATTTGTGCGTATGTGCATCGATATCAGGATTGATTCTGACTGATATGCTTGCCTTCACTCCGTGGAGATGGGCCATCTCGTTGATGACGAAGATCTCCTGGAGGGATTCGCAGTTGAATGCCTCGATCCCGAGTTGCATCGCGTCGTAGATTTCCTTGTCACTTTTTCCTACACCGGCATAAACGATCTTGTCGGCAGGGAATCCGCAACTATGTGCATGAAGAACTTCGTTTCCGCTTACGCAGTCCGCACCGAATCCTTTCGAACTTATATATTCCAGCAGCCTTCTCTCTACATTTGCCTTGATGGCGTAATGTACTTTGAGGTTATGTTCAGAAGCGAGTTCCGCCACATGGTCCACTGTCTTTCTGAACAGGTCCATGTCGTAATAATAGAACGGAGTCGCTATCTTGTCAAACGATTCTATTGTATTGATATCCAGCATATTGTCCTTTTTGTATATGTCAAGTTCCGTCAACTTGTCTGTTTTAGGGGAAAAACGGTTGCAAAAATAGCGAAAAAATCCGTATTTTCGCAGTCTGTTCCTTAAAACAATAGGACAGATTGCACACATTATTAAGATGATAACCATAAATATCAATCCGGATACGGCGGTTCAGTTGATTGTTGGGGTGGGGTCTTGTGTACTTGCACTCCTTCTTATGCTGATCAAATTGCCACAGTCAGACTACAGCAGCAAACTTGCAGGCTCAAAACATGCCATTGTCATTAGTTTTCTGATCTGCAGTTTCATGATGTTCTATACCATGGCCTTATATGGATCTCCGGACATATGGGACTGGGAAATGTTCACCATGCTCACCATCTATATCGTAGTACATTTCTCAACATCGATCATATCTTATTCGATGATTTCCCTGCTGAAGCCTGCAAGACATAGGAGTCAGAGCCTTTTCGTGCCGGGGCTTTTCGTTTCCGCGATTGTCGCGTTCATGCTTCTGGATTCCTTCCGTTCGGGAAATATTACATATTTCTGGGCCGTAGTGATAGTTGCACTTGTCGCATTCCTCATACAGTCAGTCACTTACATAATTTATTTCGATAAGGCTTACAGACAGTCTGTCCAGGATCTTGAGAATTATTATGACGATGACGAGAGTTACAGGATCAAGTGGGTGAAGTTCTGTTATGTGATATCCATGCTTACCAATCTCTTCGTGCTTGTATATCTCGGATTATATTGGCTTCTGGACTATAAGATGGAGGTGGCTTCTCTGTATACGGTGTGGTATCTCATTTATATGCTGTATCTTACGTCCAACTTCATATCCTTTCTCAGTACTCACAAACTGGTGCTCGACGCTTTTGCATACAAGACGCTTTCCGGTCAGGAAATCATGAAGATGATCAATGCCAGACGAGCAAAGAGGTCGGAGGCACCTATCACTCCTGAGGTGGTGGAGTCCGAATTCAGGAAACTTGAAAAGGCTCTTCAGAAGTGGGTGGAAGAGAAACGTTACCGTGAATACGACAAGAGCCGTGAAGAAATAGCCCGCGAACTGAATACGACGAAGGAAATCCTTCATCATTATTTCATTCTCAAGAAAGGCGTGGATTTCAAGACGTGGAGAACAGAAATACGTATAAACGACGCGAAGCGTCTCCTGCTTGAAAACAAGGACGCTTCGACTAATATCATTGCGGAAATCTCAGGTTTCAGTGACCGTTCCAATTTCCATCGTCAGTTTGTCAAGATTGTGGGCTGTTCTCCGAAACAGTGGCGTGATTCAGACGGTAAGCCAGGTTTATAACCTCGTTGCTGGTGTATATGTCTTCTTCGAACAAGGTCAGTGTCTCGGTAAGAGTCTCGAACAAGCCCCCGTTCTCCTCGCCGTCGATGTCTGTCATCGTTACGGTGATTGTTGCAGGCTGACCGTTTTCTCCTGAATATCTTATACGGACCCTGAACTCTCCGTCGCTGTTGGTGTATTCGACATCCGGTGACATCAGATATGACCCCCAGTCAATGATGACCTTGATATGCTCGAGGGGAGTGCCTTCCATGTCGGTGATCTTTCCGGATATGACAGGCATGCCAGCCATCTGATCGGACATGGGAGGTCCTGCCTCACATGAAGCATACAGGATGACAGTCAGACAGACCGCAAGTATGTTGCATATCCTTCTCATTTCTTTTCCAGATAAAAATCGCAGCCGTTTGCATTGAATATGGAATTTGCCGAATCATAGGCTGTCCCTTTCCATGAAACCATGACTTCCTGAGGGGCAGAATCCTTGTATATGCCTTTCTTGTCCGACGCATTCAGAGTGCATGTTACCGGCCTGCTGAAACCGTCGGCGGCAAGAGCGTATTGCCCTTTGTTGTTGGTGTAGGTGCTTTTGGTCACGATACGACCGTCCTGGCTGTCGTATAACTCGGTGGCTGTCAGGGTGATCTGTATGTCTTCCAAAGGCTCTCCGCTGGACAGGTCCGACACTGTTCCTGTGATTATGAGCGTGTTCGACGGCTCACTGGAAATGTCATCATCAATGTATACGTCTCCTACACTACATGACGACACCACTGTCAGTCCTGACAGCAGTGTCGCAATATTTAATAATAAACGTTTCTTCATTCCGGGTAATTGTTTATCCGGTCGGTTTCAGTACGTTGCAAATTTATGCATTTTCTCCGAATCTGCAAAAATTGTGCTTACAGTACCTCCTTGGGGTCGATGCCGAGCAGTTTCATTCTTTTCAGGATCTGCGGCAGTTCATTTTCAAGGAAATCCTTCTTCTGAGCCTCAAGGACAGTTTTATGTGCGTCCGGACTGATGAAATAACCGATTCCGCGTCTGTTGAAGATGATTCCTTCGTTTGTAAGTTTTTCATATGAGCGCATTACTGTATTCGGATTCACTCCGATATCGGCTCCGTATTCGCGGACCGAAGGAATCCTCGCTTCCGGTTTCAGTTCTCCGCTCAGAATCTTTTCGCAGATATTGTCGCATATCTGGAGGTATATGGACCTGTTGCTGTTGAATTCCATTTCTTAATGCTTTAAGTTCTTGATCCTGAACCATATGCCTGTGAATAGAGCGAGGTTCACAACTGTGTCTGTTATGGTGTCGATGACTGCAAGATGCTTGAATATTCCGCTGTTGAGCATTTCGCTTATTATCGCTTCCTCGTTGGCTGCATTATTGAGAAGTTCCAATGTGTATTTTGTAATGAATGGCCCCATGATAGCACTTGTAAGCATGCTGAATGCGGCAATGCACAGGAATGTCTTTACTGTCTTTCCGGATTTGAAGTATATTGCTCCGAGGAGGAATGGCAGTGTGATGCCGAATATTTCATCTACATATAGCCATGGCGAACTCATTTGCTTCATTATGTCAGAACCTTCTGCACCCGCCTCGACATGCACACCGATACCAAGATTGAGTCTTATCTGATCGATTTCTCCTGTAAGTTCTCCCATGTTGCGTACAAGTTCGCAGAATCCTGCTATAAGACTGTTTCCGCATGTCGGGTCAAGTGCGCAGATTATGCTGTCGACTCCCAGAAAGAGGATGCCTCCGGCAAGCGGAGTGATGATACATGTCAGTAATATCATGCTGATGAATTTCTCCAGTCTGGAAGCGGGAAGAGTAAGCCAGAATGAACCATATTGCTTTTCCGTAAGTCTTCCATAACATTTTACCGGCATTGTGACGGTGATGCACAGCATTGCTATTCCGCATACGAATGTTCTCAGACCCATGTCAGGACCGTCCCACTGGTGGTCGAGCAGAATATTCATGCCGACACTGACTGCATATAGGGCAAGTTGAAAGAGAATAGATATTGTGATCAGGCTCAGGCCATAGTTCGCCAGGCATGTTCTGAAATCGCTTGCAAAATATTTTCCGAATCTCCGGAAATTGAATATATCGTTTTTCATGATGTCTATTTGTTAAAGATTCCTTTGATAAGTTCCTTGTGCTGATGGACGGTGTTGAAGAGAGCCTCGAGATTCACCTTGCTGTCTTCGCCTGTCTGATTGAGATATACCTGAATGTTTCCACCAGGAATCATCTCGCAGTAGAGTGAATCCGGATTCCTTTCATTAGTGTAATCGAAATATAGTTTCTCTGAAATTTCCGCAACTGATGCATTCAGAAGCACATCCTGACGGTCCAGGATGATGATCGGGTCTATGATGTTCTCCAGGTCTCTCACCTGATGGGTAGAGATCAGAACCACGGAATCTTCGCGTGTGTATCTTGTGATGGCTTTCCTGAACTGGGCCTTTGAGGGGATGTCGAGGCCGTTTGTAGGTTCGTCCATGAATAGATACTTCGTGTTGCATGCCAGAGCATAGGCGATGTATGCCTTCTTCAACTGTCCGAATGACATCCTGGTCATCTTCTGCTTGGGATCCGCTTCAAATACATTCATAACTTCATGGAACTTTTCCATGTCGAATCCGGTCCAGAACTTGCCGTAATTCGAAGCATAATCTTCGGCAGTCATGTTCATGGCCGCCACTTCATCGCTGAGGTAGTATTGCTCTGCAAGAAATGACGGGTTTCTGTCATATGGATCGTATCCGTCTATGTCGATCGATCCCGTCTGTGGCTTCTTCAGACCGCAAAGCAAAGTGAGCAGTGTCGTTTTTCCGACACCATTTTCTCCAAGGAGTCCGTAGACGCATCCTTCATGGAGAGTCATGTTGATGTTCTTCAACACTTCCGTTTCCCCGTAGGTGAAACCAAGATTTTTAATCGTGATCATATTTGTTAGTGTATTAGTGAAGTAGTACACTGCAAAGGTAGATATAATTTTCGTTTCTGCAATACTTTTGTGCAGAAAAATCATCGTAATCGGTAAATTGCTGAAAATTAGTGGTTTATGCAAAATGCCTGCTGCACGATGACAGCAGGCATTTTGCATAAGTTGTTGACCTATAACGTTTTATGCGTTGTTGTGAACTGGGCTGTGTCAGAGCGGACGATGTCGGCGTCGGAGAGCGATCTTGATGTTTTCTTGCAGAACAGGCTGCTCTGATGCCGGTAGAGCCCAATTCAGGAAGCGGTCTCTGATGTAGCAGACTGCCTGTTCGGAAGGATGGCACATATCTTCGGCATAGAAACGGTAGTCACGCAGTTCGTCCATCACTATTTCATATGCAGGGAAGTAATCCACAGGATAGAAAGGATTCATGCTCAGGTCCACGGGCAGTCCTGTCATGAGGTCTTCGATAGCGAGCAGAAGGGTAGATTTGCTTATCTGGTTGCCGTGTGCGCCGTCCTTGAAATGTCTGATGGGGCTGACGGTGAAGATGATCTGCTTCGGGGTCATCTCTTCTGAGACGTTGTACAGACAGAGGTCGGTGATGCGTCGGAGGATATCTGTCGTTTCCGTTACACCGAGCCTTTCACGCCTGAATCCTGCTGCGGGATGTTTGAGGCAGTTCGATACGATGAAGTCCTTTTCCATATGCCGGAAGCACCAGGCTGTTCCGAGGGTGATTATGATCTTGTTGCATTGCAGGAAATGCTCTCTGGCGGTCTCCAAGGCATTGTTCGCATCTTTGAGGAATTCATCCATGCTGTTTCTGGCGAAGGAAGTGTGGTGGTGGAAGGAGCAATATCTTTCGTCACCGGCTCCGATCATGACACAGTCGTCTTTCGTGAATCTCCTGCCTTGAATCAGCCTTTCGATGCTGTTGAGTATGGACATCGGGTTATATAATGTACCGAAAGGATTGACGCATATGTCGAAGCCGTATTCTGACATCATTCTGCCGATGTTGTCGCTGAAGCAACTTCCCAGCATCATTATCTTGTCTTCGTATGATATGCCGACTCTGCATTTCTCATCGGCTACAGGTGTCTGTAATTTCAGCATTTCCAAGCGTTTTTCTTTGTGTTGTGCCGCAAAATTAGCCAAAATTAGTCCAAAATATATTAACTTTGGAAGATTTTATACCAGGAAGCCAATGAATCTTACCAGAATATATCTGTACTTTGCCTTGTCCGTGCTGCTTGTGCTTTCTTCGACCGGTCTTCATGCTTCGCAGAAGGACAGCAGCAGGGTGAAATTTGCATATGATGTGGATTTCGAGATGAATTTCGACAACCGGGAATTCTATCGGAGTTCATTTTCACGTTCCATGACCATATTCGGTGCAAGGCTTACTCCGTCAGTAGGTCTGCATGTAAGCCAGCCTGAGGCCGGACTGGAGCATAAGGTGATGATGGGAATAGATGTGATGAAGGATTTCGGTGCATCTCCTGTGCCTTCGGAATTGTCCGGAGGGTCTTCCGAGTCATCGCCTTCGCTTGTCAATACGGCATTGTTCCGTGAGATCACTCTCTATTACAGGATGACCCACAGGTCGGTAAAGACAGACGTGGACCTTTATGCCGGCATTTTTCCGCGTAAAATGTCCGAAGGACGTTATTCTGAGGCATTCTTCTCGGATTCGCTCCGTTTCTATGACAATAATCTTGAAGGAATATTGCTGAAGATCAGACGCCCCAAGGCCTATTGGGAGGTCGGTTGCGACTGGTTCGGAAAACCCGGTGAGGTCCGCAAGGAAAAGTTCATGATATTCTCAAGCGGTGAGAGCCGTATAACCTCCTTCTTCAATGTCGGATATGCTGCTTATATGTATCATTTTGCCGGTTCTGCGAAGGCGAGAGGAGTGGTTGACAACATCCTTCTCAATCCTTATGTGGAGTTCGATTTCGCTCATATGATGAACATGCAGGAGTTTTCCATGAGGTTCGGATGGCTTCAGGGAATGCAGCACGACAGGGAGTTCTTCGACAATTATGTCTTCCCGGGCGGAGGTGAATTCGACCTTGAAATTCGCAAATGGAATGTCGGTCTGCGCAATATGCTGTTTTATGGAACCGACCTGATGCCATACTACAACAACAGTGATACTGCGGGTGACAAATATGGCACGAGACTTTATCTAGGAGACCCTTTCTACCGGGTGCATGATGACGGAACTTCCGGCCCTGGCATGTATGACCGTTTCGATGTCTATTACGAGCCTTATCTGGGCAAGTTTCTGAGTATAAGGGTTCTGGCCCGATTCCACTTCAACAGTTTCCGATATTCCGGATGTCAGCAGATGGTTGGTGTGAACTTCAATCTGCAGGAACTCCTCAACAGAAGAAGATAAACGATCCATTATATGAAAAAGTGTCTGATTGCTTTGTTTGCAGCAGTTGCTGTTGCAGCATCGTGCTGTGGCCCTAAGGACGGTGAATATACGTTCCGCGTCCTCACAACAAATGATGTCCACGGACGTTATTTCGATTCTCTCTATGTCACCGACAGGACATCGAATGCTCTCACGAATATCTCGTGGTATGCGGACAGCATACGTGTGGCGGACGGTGCGGAGAACGTGATACTTATCGATGTGGGCGACTGCCTTCAAGGTGATAATGCCGCTTATTATTACAACTATGTCGATACCACATCGAAACATCTTTACGCCCGTATGGTCGAGCATATGGGATATGATGCCGTAATTGTCGGAAATCATGACATCGAGACCGGACATCCGGTATATGACCGTCTTGTAAAGACGATGGAAGTTCCTTTCCTTGCGGCCAATGCCATCCGTAACGACAACGGGAAGCCTTATTTTCAGGAATATGTGACCTTGAAGAAAAATGGGCTGAATGTCACCATCATCGGTTTCACCAATCCTAACATCAAGAGTTGGCTTTCTCCGCTTCTTTGGGAGGGAATGACTTTCGAGTCGCTTGTGCCTATGGCTCAGGAAGTTGTGGACAGGATTACTGCCAAGGAGAAGCCTGATGTGGTCATTGTTGCCGCTCATGCAGGAACAGGCGAAGGTGACGGCTCTCAGTATGAAAGTCAGGGCCTGGATCTATTCAAGAGCCTCAGGGGAGTGGATTTCGTGCTCTGCGCCCATGACCATAGACCGGTTGTGCATCAGAATGACAGCATATGTCTGATCAATGCCGGAAGTCATTGCCGAAATCTAGGTTTCGGTTCGGTGACACTTAAGGTCGAAGGCGGCAAGGTGGTTTCAAAGACCCTTGATGCGGAACTTCTGCCTGTGGACAAGAAGAATGTCGACACAGAGATGCAGGAAATCTTCCGTCCGGATTTTGAGGCTGTGAAGGCGTTCACCCTCAAGGAGGTAGGAGAACTCAAAGCGGATCTCCGTACCCGCGACGCATATACGGGAATGTCCGATTATATCAACCTCATCCATACTCTTTCAATCGGCTGCGCTCCTGCCCAGATCTCTTTTGCCGCACCTCTGACATTCAACGGTTTCGTGAAGGCCGGCACTCTGGTATATAATGACCTTTTTACTGTCTATCCTTTTGAAAACCAACTCTTTGTCGTAAAGATGACAGGCAAGGAGATCAAGGGTTATCTTGAACATTCTTATGATTCCTGGATCAATACGATAGATTCAGAGGATGATACACTGCTCAAGATAGTGAACTCTCCGGATCCTCGAACAGGGCAGAAGAGATGGTCATTCGTCAACAGGTCATACAATTTCGATTCTGCTGCCGGTCTTGTATATAAGGTGGATGTGACCAGACCTATGGGTGAGCGTGTCGTCATAGAGTCACTTGCTGACGGCAGTGCCTTTGATGAAGCAGCAGAGTACAATGTGGCGATGACATCATATCGTGCAAGCGGTGGCGGCGGACTTATGAAGGCGGCAGGAATCGATACCGATAGGATTGATGAAAGAGTAGTTGAATATTATCCTGAAATTAGGAATATCCTTTATGATTATCTTGTGAAGAATCAGGTGATAGATCCCGAGAAGACCGGTGATCCTGCCGTTATCGGAAAATGGAGTTTCTATCCGGAAAAACTTGCTGAGAAGGCATTGGAGAAGGATATGGATCTGCTTTTTCCCCCTCGCAGATAGTCCCTTGTGCTGCTGAAAAGAGAAAGCGTTCCTACAGAGGTTTCTGTGAGGAACGCTTCTTTGTACGCCCAGCACGGGCATGTTCTAACGGGTGAAAGTCCCTAATGCGCCCTAATGACGGGAAGCATATAGCCAAAGGCAAGGGTGTCCATCGTGAGGTGGAATCTGAAGGAAGCCGGCGGCAAAAGTCTGGCCTGACGGACAGAAACTGCATAAAAGGCCTACATGCAGGGTAAGACTGCCAACGAAGTCAAAGCCCGATAGTCATTCGGAATGAATGTGGGTAAATGCGGCAGGCATAAGGCGGAAAGAGCATGTTCTTATCTGGGGAGGTCTCGCAGACGAGCCGTTTGGCAAGTAGTAACAACGAACTGCGAGAAGTCAGCCGAAGCCATAGTACCCGAAAAAAAAAAATCGGCACGTTCGGGGAAGGGCAGAACCTTATATAAACAAGTGCCGTGAATGACAACCCTATGACGGAAGAAAAGCGGAAAACGAAAGGCTGCCTGCAAAGGGATAGGACGGAATCCGAAGAGTATGCAGGAGTGCAGACCGTAATAGGCATATCGCATGAATCACTTGTGGAAGTGAACTTAAGTAGTGAGATGCTGTTGGAAACGATAGTGTCCCGTGGGAATATGAACGCGGCATATAAGCGCGTCATGTCCAACAAGGGCAGTGGCGGTGTCGATAACATGAGATTGGAAGACCTCCTCTCGTACCTCAAAAGCCATGGAGAAGAACTGACGGCATCAATCCTGAACGGGCGTTACAGACCGAACCCAGTCCGCAGAGTAGAGATACCCAAGGACAACGGCAAGAAACGTCAGCTCGGCATCCCGACCTTGGTTGACCGAGTAATCCAACAATCCCTATCGCAGGTATTGTCTTCAATCTATGAACCGAAGTTCAGCGCGAGCAGTTACGGCTTCCGTCCGAACCGCTCCGCACATGATGCGTTGCTTCGTACAAATGAACTTGTCAACCAAGGTTATACATATTGTGTTGACCTTGATTTGGAAAAGTTCTTCGATACCGTAAACCACAGTTTCCTATTGCGCCTGCTATCCTTTACAATCAAGGACGGCAGAGTGATATCACTGATACACAAGTATCTGAAAGCGGGAGTTATGGTCAATGGTGTCGTGCAGGAGAGCAATGTTGGTACACCGCAAGGCGGTCCGCTCAGTCCGCTTCTTAGTAACATAGTTCTCAACGAGCTCGACAAGGAGTTGGAGAAACGCGGACATCCGTTTGTGCGATATGCTGACGATTGTGTAATCTTCTGCAAGACCCCGAGAGCGGCTGAACGTGTCAAGGAGAGCATCACTAACTTCATAGAGAAGAAACTCCACCTTAAAGTTAATCGCGAAAAGACCGTAGCATGCAGTGTGAGGGACATAAAGTTCCTCGGACACTCGTTTTATGTGGCTTCTGGCGGTGTTTGAAGGCTTCGCATCCATGCGAAGTCGCTTGCCAAGTTCAAAGCCAAACTGAAACTGCTTACATCAAGGAGCAACGGTATGGGTTATGAACGACGCAAGGAGGTATTGCATAACGCAATACGTGGCTGGGTCAACTACTTCAAATATGCATATGC
>JAZQES010000019.1:0-6036 GCA_045539115.1 Candidatus Cryptobacteroides sp.
CCTTGCGGAAAAATTCGGCAAACACAAGAATCGCAAAGTTTATGAGAGACAGGATATAGAATTCAACGACTCGCAAAACTTTCTCAAGGACTACCCTATCGTCACCAGTACCACATTTTCAGCAACGACAAACATCAACCCAATTGTTCCGTTTGACTATCTCATTATGGACGAAGCATCTCAGGTTGACATATCTGCCGGTGCACTCGCATTGAATTGTGTCAAATCTGCTGTGATTGTAGGTGATCCTAAGCAATTACCGAATGTCGTAGTGGAGAAAGATGCAAAATATGCCAATGAGGTTTTTAAAGAGGTAAATTTACCGGAAGGATACAGATTTGTAAATAACAGTTTCCTTGATTCAATATTAAAAGTTTTCCCTGATGTCCCTGTGACACTCCTGAAAGAGCATTACAGATGCCATCCTTTGATTGTCGGTTTTTGTAACAAGCAATTCTACAATAATCAGTTGGTGATAATGACAAAAAGGGAAACCGAAGAAAAGCCATTGTCTATAATCCGTTCAGTCAAAGGCAACCACGCAAGAGGAACCCATAACAGAAGGCAGGCCGAAGACGTGATTGACATAGTGAAGAATCTTGTATCGAGTTATAATGACATAGGAATAATAACTCCATATAGAGATCAGGCAAAACTGATCAGTGAGATGTTGCAGGAAAATGAATTACCAGCATTCCCAGTTTCTACTGTTCATAAATTTCAGGGAAGGGAGAATGACGTAATTATCCTATCCACAGTCAGCAATGAGATTCAGGAATTCATTGATGACCCCCACCTGTTGAATGTCGCAGTATCACGCGCGAAGAAGAAGTTCATCCTTGCGGTCACAGGAAATGACATCAAGGACAGCAATATACGCGATTTGATTGACTATATCACTTACTATAACGGAGAAATCCAGGAAAGTCAGATATGCTCGATATTCGACATCCTATACGGACAGTATGCTGAAGAAAGAAAGAAGTTCATACAGACCAGAGTTTCCGTATCTCAATACGAGTCCGAAAATATAATGTTCGCACTATTGGAACAGATTGTAAGCATACCGGAATGGAATCATCTCGGCATAATGCCTCAGTATCCACTCCGACTCCTCGTAAAATCCGACATTCTCCTTACTGAAAGCGAAAAAGCCTATGCCAATAGATCTTGGACTCTGGTAGACTTCGTCTTATACAATAAGACCACCAAGCATCCAATACTCGCAATCGAAGTAGACGGCATGGCCTTCCATCAAGCCGACTCTGAACAGGCGAAACGTGATGAACTGAAGAATTCCATATTAGATAAGGCTGGGATTCCACTACTTCGACTTTCGACAGATGGCAGCAACGAAAAGAACAAGATAATCAATGCGTTAAGCAGATAATTCCTAAATTTTTGCAACATATTTTGCAAATAAATGTTGCGAAAATGTCCCGTTTTTTACGCAAAAAACGGGACAAAACCAATAATTTCAATTATATAAAATGCCAAATATCAAGTAAATTTGGTATTTTATATATATTTTACCTCATGATTCATAATTTTCTGAATGCGTCTTTAGTCATAATACATTTTTTAGAGGTGAAACAATGTATGTCTTGTCCAGCCACTTAAAGTTTTGTAAATTTGTATGAAACTCAGAACACCTATGAAAAGCATAGAATATAATGGCATAGAAAGGCCGGAACAGACACCAGATATGATCTCAGAGCTGAAGGCAGATGAAGTGTTTGTTTTCGGATCGAATATGGAAGGAATGCACGGAGGCGGAGCGGCATATACGGCATTCAAGAAATTTGGAGCGGCTATGGGTTGCGGTGTAGGTCATCGTGGCCAGAGTTACGCCATTCCGACGATGCACGGTGGAGTCGAGGACATCAGGCCATACGTGGATGAGTTCATCAGATATGCAGTTGAACATCCCGAACTGTTCTTCTATGTTACCCGAGTAGGCTGCGGAATTGCCGGTTTCAAGGACAGGGAGATTTCTCCGCTGTTCGCAGAGGCAAGAGGACTTGCAAATGTATGTATGCCGAAGGGGTGGAGATAAAAACATTTAATTCATCTATTATGAAAGGGATAGATTCTGTACTCGAGCATAATGACATTGCCATAGTCAAAAAGTTAAAAGCAAATAAATATGCCAATAACTCGATGGGACGAGATGGCGAGTATATAAAGGCTATCAGGCATAAACTCAGAGCAATTGCTACTCAATTATTTGAAAAGTATAATGTAGAATATGGTAATTTTCAAATTGCCACATCCTCGGGTAATCCTTTAAGCAGAGGAGGAGTTGTAAACCGTCCTTGGGCAACACTTTACAAGGGATCTGACAGAAAGCAATATGCGGCACAGATAACAATAGGCATAGATGCAGATGCTGGCTGCCTCGATGTTGGATTTTATTTTGGTAAAGCATCATCGCATAACATAATAGACAGAGAAAAAATCAGGTATGAAAAGATACAGGAAGTCATCGCCCAGAAGATTGTAAATAATATAAGAGCCAATACAGAAATAAGTTGCAGATATAATAGTCTTGGAAATCTCGGATTCATATATTCAAGCGATCATAAAAGCGTCACAAGTGATCAATGGCTAACTGATGCGTTTACTAATCCGAAGCAATGTCAGATATACGCACAAATCTATCCTGACAGAGAAGACAAAGTCATTAACTTCTCAACGATTGACTACTTCGTTTCACAGATTATTTTCTTGATGAAGTGCATTGACTCGTCAAAGGTTCTTTTACCACCCCTGACACCTGAACAATGGGCCAAGAAAGCGGAATTATTGGCACTGATTGGATATGAAGGTGAACTGTTTGTTTTGAAAAAAGAGAAAGAAAAAGTCAAGTCATTAGGTTTCAACGAGTCACACGTGAAACATATGTCTTTAATCTCGGATAGTTATGGATATGACATAGCGAGTGTGAATAATAAGAAGGAAGAAATCTATATAGAAGTTAAGACAACGACAAGATTAAAGTCTGATCCAGAGGCGCAGAAATTCTTCCTTTCAAACAATGAATACCAATTCTTCTCAAGTAATAAAGACAGATATAAACTGGTAAGAGTGTTCGGTATCAGGAGTGCTAAACCTGAAATGGTAGAAGTTGATATGAGTTCGATCTCCATCACTCCTAACGGTTATGTTGTTTCAATATAGAACTAATATTCCATCAGTCATGATATTAAAAGAACCGGAAATAAAATACATCTTCAATCCATATGTACTGTTGCCTGGAGACATACTCTTAATGAATACATATGAAGAGATCTTTAGAGAGAAAATGAAGTGTCAATATGATCATGCAGCAATATATTTAGGCGATGCATATTTCATGGAAGCCAATGGAGCGCATGTTGTGATGAACCATATTTATTCTTATGCGTTTCGTGAACAAGATCATGCTTGCGTACTTAGGCTTAAAAAGTATTCCGAAAAGAATCTCTCCAATATTGCGAGAAATGCCCGCAAGCAAATGGGAAGAGAATATGCAAACACACGTGAACTTATATATGCAAGATTACGGAAAGATTCAGAGATAAAGGATAGTAGCAACAGGTCGTTCTGTTCTCGTCTAGTAGCCCAATCTTATGCAGACGAAGGTATCAATGTCCTTCCTAATGCCGATTATTGTGAACCTGATGATTTTCTAAATTCTGACATGCTGACTATCATAAAAGATGGTGTAGTACCTATAAGTAACGACTTATTAAATGTAGTAATCAACAACCAGAAATACAGAGAAGATAAGGAGATCGAATCTCCTAACGCGGAGATGTTTAAAGAACTAAGCGGATTATATGAGGAAGACATCCAAGATTTAACGCAATTCTTACAAGCTTCTATAAACAAACCTCATTTAGATGAACAAGCAATAGATATTGTAAAATCTTCAGATATGTTTAAGCATATGGTTATGATAAACAAGGAAATGCCTTGGTTTATGGATGATAAAAGTTTTCTTAGCCATTTTGAAGATGTGGATAAAGGCATGCATTTTTTGTACAGTCAGATGAATCATTATGACCACACTATATTACCATATTACAAAGAGTTACATCTACAACTTATTGTCGCAGCATATTATCTGACACAATCAAAATTGCTTGAGTTCTTAAGAGATTATATTGCAGATATGGTAAACGACGCCATCGCTTGCCGCAAGAGGCTAGCAGATCTTTTTGAATTAATGATATTAACACATAAAGAAGCACTTAAAGCATTCTTTGACAAATATGGCATATATGCTGAATATGAATATGTTGATAAACCAACAGACATTGGTTTCATTTTAGAAGAAGTGATGAAAGCCAGTTTCAGTAGTTAATTTGAGGAAATATAATAAAAGCCTTGATCTGGTACCAACTTCCAAATCAAGGCTTTATAGATACCATCTAATCCATTGAGGATATACTATTCTGATAATCTTCTAATCATGTCAGTCCATAGAGCCGGTAGACAATTCTTTGTCCAGGTATTCATAGACATAGGCGGTACTCTGGCTGTACAAGCCTGATTTCAGATTTATCAGGCTGGAATACGTGTCAGAGTTATAGATCGCGTCAAGGGCTTGCATCATACTCATTCCTTTCTCGTTGATAAGAATGAGGGTCATTTCCTTGACCAGTTCCTCTATCATAAACATTTCCTTACTCATACCCTTTCAAGATATTTAATGGATTTCTCCGTTGCAAAGAAATACTGGAAGGTTATGCCCTTCTTAAACCTCAGTTCCTCCAGAAACTTATCTACATCTATCAGTCCTGCTGTCAGACGTCGGATCAAAAGCCCGACATCATCATTGGCTATCGGTCCATAGACGACATCATAATCGTGGATATTCTGCCTTGTCCTGTTCTTGCGATTCTCAAGGACAAACTCTGCCCATTCTTTGCTGTAACTATCAAACTCCAGTACCTTCAGTTCGGACTTCATCGATGGTTCGTCACACTCGAACTCCGTAACACAAGGAGTGTCACAGTGGATCTGCTCTGCTTTCTTTGCAGCCATCTTCTCAGCCTGTTCCCTATCAGGAGAGAGATAGAAACCACAACCAAAGTCCTTACCGACCTTCGACAAAGACATATCGATCTTGTCAATAAATACTGATGATCCGTGATATAGTCTCATGCCAAGGCTCCTCCATTTCTTCTGCAATAGTCTGTAAGATCTTCCACCACATCCTCAAAAGAGAGGGTGTGTTCTATGTCGTAGTACTTATCGACGAACTCCAATCCTTTATAGCGGAGGAGATAACGATAGGCCTGCTGGGAATTAAGAGTATGTGCCATGGCAAACTCGTTGATGACAGCAATTATGTAACTCACTTTCTTTTCCATAAAATCCACAATTCTATGTCAATCAACAAATATAGCAAATTTCTTACTTGCATGTATCTACAGGATTGAATTATCAGCGATTTATCGACAAATATCGTCAGAAGACAGGAGGGGTTGGGAGAGGTGCGTCACTTCGTAGGTATTTGTTTGGCTCTCCTCATGAACTCCAACTACCTATTAAACTCTAATGTCTTCTAAAAGTTCTTCGAGTTTCAATCCAATAGACTACAATAGAGTCTGAAACAGAAAATAGCAGTAACAGTCTTATTAAAGAACGTTCAACAGCCGTTATGGCTATAAAAGTAGCGTTCTTCTTACAAAATGAAATGGTAAAAAGAATACGATTCTATCAGTGGATATGAACTAGTGAGTGTTGATTGATCAACTACAGGAATAGAAACATCCGTTGATTCATCCTCCCCTCCTAGAAAACAAATCCATTGCCTCACGAATGGTTTTGTCGGTAATGGCGATGTAGGGGCGCATAGCGGCTTCGTTGGTGTGTCCGGTGATCTTCTGGATGACAGTGGTGGGAATGCCGAGTTCGAGGGAAACGCATATGAAGGTGCGGCGGGCTCCGTGGGTTCCGAGGAGTTGCCATTTAGGGTACACTTCATCGTATCTTACACGTCCCCTATAATAACTGTACTTTATCGGTGTATTGAAACCACATATT
>JAZQES010000020.1:0-39350 GCA_045539115.1 Candidatus Cryptobacteroides sp.
CAACATTGTTCCCGGATTAGAAAAATACAGTCTATCCTGATATCGTTCTATAACGACACCTTCCAACATTCTATACTGACAATGTATCAAGCAATTACAAAATGCTTCTCGCAAGGCCTCGTGAGCGAGAGTTTCGTCCTGTCTCACATCTCCAACCAGTTTGAAAGGAGTCGGCAAGGCTTGAGACAACTTTGGATAAACCCTGGAATAAAACTGAAATATATTAGGCACCCAAGTACCATCCGGATAAACCCTATCAGTATATCTTATTCTTGGATCGTTGCTGAGTTTCTCCCTGTAGTCAACAAAGTAATGAGGTACAGCATCCCTGATTGCCAGTTCATTTCCAAACATCAAGAGCGCAGCAAGGGTAAAGCCTTCCTCACCTGTCTCCCTATCCACTTTATAACCTTCTATCCTTTTCAGGAATTCCATATCATCCAGATCATTCCATGGATGTCCTTCATGCCTTAATGCAAACAGCTGACGATATTGACGGATTGTAGTATCATCAAAATCGGATGCCAGAGAATAATTCTTTAGAATCTTTCCGTCCACTGGATGGGTCAGAATATCAGCGTCCGCATACATTCTGCTTATTTCAGACTGGGTACAGATATAATCACCCTCATGATCACGCCTATATGTATTATTCGGATTACCATTTATGTAAACAGGTCTCATGTCGTATGATGCACGAGGGATTACAAATACTATCACTTTATTTCCATCACAATCGCCATCAATCACATCTCTATCCATAAGAAGGCTACAACTGACCTTCCCCTTATTATGGGCACAGTCCGTAAAAGTTTTCTTATACTTGCCAACCTGTTCCTCTGTCAAGCCGTCAGGAGTAAAGATTCCATTCTTTTCAGAAACTCCGAGCACAATGACTCCACCTCGAGTATTAGCAAATGCCGAATATGTTTCCCAAAAACTCCCTGGGAAACCACCTTTTGCAGATTTGAACTCAACTTCCGTCCCTTCCTTTTTCTCGCATAACTCAAGAATGTATGTCTTAAAGTCCTTCATACAATTACATTTAAATTCCCCACAAATCTAACAATAAATCCGAATAAATCATATCGCTTCAAACACCTTCACTGCATCGTGCTTTATATCCTTGTCAATCTCGCTATTTCGGACCAAACTCAGAGGTGCGATTTTTGCATCTGAATTTTTAAATATAAATCATTATATTTGCTGAATAAAAAACATTTCCCATGAAGCGACTTATAGTACTTTTGCTTTGCATCACATTCTGCATATACGTCAATGCTCAGGAAAAGACCGTAACACCGTCGGGTACATATCAAATACCTGATATCAGCAAGGCGGAATATGAAAAGTTGTATGAAGATATCGATAACGGGAACTTAGACATTGATAAGTTTCTTGAAACCAATCCCATATACGAACAATTCTATTCACCTGCATGCAGTTGGTATTGTGGCGGAAGTGTCAACAGAATAACATCATCGAGTTGTTTAAAGCCTCAAGGCACCAACACATATGAAGCAGAAAACCTTCACGATTTCAACCACGAAACAGCATGGGCGGAAGGAGTTGAAGGTGGCGGAATCGGTGAATACATCATATATGAATTTCCCGGCAATTGTCCTAGAGTCACCACCGTGAACATCCTCAACGGCTATGTGAAGAATCAGAAAGTATGGAGGCAAAATTCACGTGTCAAGAAATTGAGACTGTACTATAATAACACTCCGATTGCCATACTTGAATTAGAGGACAGTCGTACTTTACAGTGGTTCGACATCGGTCTTCTTGGTAACGGTACTGATGCGAAGAACGCCCCAGCATGGACACTGAAATTTGAAATTCTTGAAATATACCCAGGTACACGCCATAACGACACCGTCATCTCAGATATATATTTCGACGGAATCGATGTCCATTAATCATCAGACGACGGGAAATATTTTCCCAGACTGATGATTCCCATACAAATCTTCCATAAATCGGCTGGAAAAAGGAATCTTGCCGGAGGCCTCGAGCATTTTTACTATGAGTTTTTGTATATTTGACTTCCCATCTTGAATATTCACGGAGAGGGAAACATCAATGCCCATACGGGCTATGAAGCAGAATCCTTACTTGAAGACATGTATGAAAACTAAACAGATCATCCACTGCATATTGTGGCTTGCCTTGACTTTGATTTCATTTGGGTGCCGGAACAGTCACGATGCTTCTTCCATCAGAATCATCAATGACTCTGATGACGAAGGGACCACATACTCCATTGTCGATGCCGCCTCAGACAGTCTGATTTACAGTGGCGGACATAATATCCTGACGCTTGATACCCTCATAAACGGCACATACATTTTTTACGAAGACATCATTACAGAGGAGGGGCTCGGCAGACTGGTGATTTATGATCCCGAAACCGCCCTTCTGATGAAAGCATATCTTGAATGGGGTGAAGAGCATGAGATGATAGAATACCTTGATATTGCGAACAAGACCATTACAGTCAGGCTCTCCGATGGCCGCGTGGTGACATTGGATCTGAAAGGAGAGAGATATGGCAATTATTGGGTGACATATGATGTCCGTCCGAACAAAACCGGCGCAATGAACAATGCCATTCACTGCCGCGTATACTATAAAGGAAAGTACATTGCTGAGCCATATATACAGTCTACATCATTCAAGGGCATACCCGATCCTGAAAAATATATCCTGGCTCCGACCGATAAAGTATGGTTCAAGACAGCAGGCGACGACCTGATTGCACAGACAGGAATGTATATGTCCGACACCGATTGCGGTTATAATGTGGAAATCAGGATTGACAGTACGGGACGTACTTCATTGAGTTATATTGAAAATGAATTGCTTATGACAGAAAGCATCGACATCATAACAGGAACATACGGAGAGCACATCCATATGTATTCATTTGATTATGAGACACTTGAATTTACGTCAAGAGGCAAGGTACAGGCGAAGGACCCTTCTTATGCCATTGAAGATGGCGACAACATCTTTGCTGTGAGCGAGTGCGGAAACGGTTCGGGCGTATATTCATTCGGGAAGGATGAGGACGGGATACACCGACAGACTGCCGACCTGCGCCAGACCGGAAACGACCCTTGCTTTCTTATGCTGCATGATCATAGATATATGATGACTGCCGATTACAGCGGAGGTTCCGTAAGCGTATTTCCGATCAGCGAAGGAAGGCTGGGAGAAAGACTTGCGCAACTTTCCTTCAACGGAAGCGGCCCTGTAACCGAGAGGCAGGAAGGTTCACATATCCATCAATTGAAGACCATCCCAGGCTTGGAAGAATATATCCTTGCAACGGACCTCGGAGCGGATGTCATCAGGTTGCTGAAGTTTAAAGATGGAGTACTGAGCCATATCAGCGACATTCAGTGTCCTCCGGGAAGCGGTCCGAGACACATGGAGTTTCACGAAGGAGAAAAGGGGCTCATCATGTACTGCATGGCTGAACTTTCCGGCGAAGTGCTTGTCTATGAATCATCTGTGCAAGAGGGTTTTCCGCAGTTCAGGCTCATTCAGCAAATACTTGCAGACGAGGCAGAAGCGGGCGGCAGTGCTGACATACATGTCCACCCTTCAGGCAGATGGCTTTACACATCACACCGTCTCGAAAACGACGGAATATCCATATTCGATATAAATGACGACGGAACGCTGGTAAAGTCCGGTTATATGAATACGGGACGACATCCGCGCAACTTCATGATCACTGCGGACGGAAGGTTTCTTCTTGTTGCCTGCCGGGATGACATGATGATACAGGTGTTCACAATCGGCGATGACGGAGGACTGACAGATACGGGCAAAGCCCTTCACATGGAAAGCGACAGGCCGTCGAGCGTCACTGCCGCATTGTAACAAGTCAGACTCCGAATTTCTTCTTGTAATATGATCCTGCCGTGTACAGAGCCGCAGCGGGATTGTTTCCTGTCACGCGGTCTTTGGTGACAAGAGTGGTGACATAGGCATCAGAATAACGGTAGAAAAGGCTGTCATGACCCACACAGAGGCCTATTACGACATTTAGGTCAGTACCGGCCTTGTTCAGAAGACGAGCCTGAAGAATGGGATTGCACATTGCAGGACCTATCTGTTCGCAACGTTCAGGAATGCCGACAGATGACTTTGCACGGCCTTCGACCTTGCATATCACGGCATATGGTTCGAAACCGTTGGCACGAAGTATACGTGCGAATATGCGGGCCTCGTTGATCAGGCCTATGCAGTTGGCTATACCTATCTTGCGGGCACCTATCTTCTTCGCGAATTCCATGATTTCCTGAACCCTGGTCCACTGGCAGTAGCCTTCATATTCCACTTCTGCGCTGGCAACCATTATCTCACGGTTCCTGTCCTCTTCATAACGTTCCAACGCCCAAGCCGAATCTTCTTCCGACAGATTGGTCGTAAGGCAGAACTCCGGATATGTCCTTGTCTTGAACTTGCAGTTCTGGGTGCCGCAATCCACGCAACTTAACGTCTTTTCTTCCATAATCATCAATTTTGACGGTCAAAGATAAGGCAAATCTGTTATCTTTGCACTTCATTTATCATACACTGAAAACATGAATTTCTCAGGAATAATCGTCGGTCTTGCGACCTTTCTCATAATAGGAATCTTCCACCCTATCGTCATAAAGGCGGAATATCACTTCGGCAAGCAATGCTGGTGGGCTTTCGCTCTGGCCGGAGTGGCATTTGCTGTGCTTTCGCTGTTTATGAAAAGCCTCGTGTGGGCTACCATCACAGGTGTGACCGCATTCTCATGCTTCTGGTCGATACATGAACTCTTCGAGCAGGAAAAACGCGTAAGCAGGGGCTGGTTCCCTGAAAATCCGAAAAGGAAACGCAAATGATCACTCTCCCAACTGCTCATCCACGGCAGTCTGGTCAAAATCACCGAACCATTCCCGTGTCTTTGCTGCAGCCTGAGCCTTGATTTCAGGTGTAATGTTCTTCCACACCGTATGAACAGCCCATATGACGGCCGTAAGGTCATCCGTGTAACCGGCCAGAGGGATGAAATCCGGAAGGATGTCCAACGGCAGGAGAAAATATCCCAATGCTCCGTAAATCTTGGTCTTGTCGGCATTGGACACGGTCTTGCTGCGAAGCACATAGTAAAGCAGCAGCACCGCATAGACAAGTTTTGAACCTGCCTTGCGGGCTACTTTAGGAAGTCTGGAGCCGAATCGGGCTTCGGAGTAATGTTCCTGATATTTTTCTATGTCTTTTGGTGGCTTCATCTCTACTTTCTTTTACCTGTCTTCTTCGCCTTACGTTTCGATTCCTGAATCGCCTTGCGGACCTTCTCCTTCCTTGCAGCCTTGTTGATGCCGACCGTAACATTGTCAAAAGATCCGTCTTCTCCCTTTATGAATGATGTTCCGCGACCCTGTTCGTAGTCGATACGATCATATATTCTTTCTTCCAGACCGGTTTCAATTAGTTCATAATCAAGAAGTTTCTGTTCGATATTGGTTTTCTTCACACGGATACGTACCGGATCTCCGAGGTTATATACGATGCCTGAGCGTTTGCCGACAAGGCGGTAATGGTCCTGGTCGAACTCGAAGAAATCGCTGCGTATATCACGAAGGGCTACCATACCCTCAATCATCGTAGGTTCGATCTCGACGTACATTCCCCATTCGGTAAGTCCCGAAATATGTCCTCCGAAAGTATATCCGACCTTGTCCTGCATGAATTCCACAAGTTTGTACTTGATGCTCGCTCTTTCGGCCTCGGCCGCAACGATTTCACGCTCGGAAGCATGCTTGCAGAGTCTGTCGTAGGTCTCCTTCCTTGCCGACTCCCCTCCTGAAAGATACTGGTCGAGAAGTCTGTGGACAAGCATGTCCGGATAACGTCTGATAGGCGATGTAAAATGGGTATAGTACTTGAACGCCAGTCCGTAATGACCCAGGTTTTCGGTATCATATCGTGCCTTGGCCATGGTCCTGAGCGAGAGAAGTTCTATGGCATTGTATTCTGGAGTGTCCTTTGCAGCGGCAAAAAGGCTGTTGAGTTCCTTCGATATGTCCTTGCCGTTGTTGGTAGGGCCCATCTTGTATCCGAAGTTGCCGATGAAGTTGCGGAGATTCTCTACCTTTTCCTGATTAGGCTCGTCATGGACACGATATACGAATGTCTTCGTCTGCTTTCTTGCTCCCTTTGCAGAAGCGTCACCGACTCCCTTGCAACCGGTTGCGACAAATTCAGCCACTGTCCTGTTGGCCAGGAGCATGAATTCCTCGATGAGCCAGTTCGCTTCCTTTGTAACTTTCTGATATACATTTATCGGACGGCCCTTTTCATCGACTTCCACCTTCATTTCAGGACGCTCGAAACTTATGGCTCCGCTTGCGAATCTCTTCTTGCGAAGTTTTGCAGCAAGGCCGTTAAGGACAAGCACAGCATCCTTGATTTCCTCAACGACACCCTCATGGACAGCCTCAGGACCGGCTTCGATGATGGCCTGAGCCTCTTCATAAGCGAATCTGAAGTCAGAATATATTACAGTCTTTCCAAACCACTTTTCCACCACTCGTCCCAGAGGTGTCATTTCGAAGACCGCCGAGAACGTGAGTTTCTCTTCATGAGGACGGAGGGAACATAGTTTGTTGCATAGTTTCTCCGGAAGCATCGGAACCGTCCTGTCCACGAGATATACGGAAGTTCCACGGGCTTCAGCCTCCTTATCCACCACATCTCCCGGCTTCACATAATGCGTGACGTCGGCTATATGCACACCGATCTCGTAATTGCCGTTTCCGAGTCTTCGGAACGATATAGCGTCGTCAAAGTCCTTGGCATCGGCAGGGTCTATGGTGAACGTCAGCACATCACGGAAATCCCTTCTTCCGGCAAGATCTTCGGCCGTAATCTCCTCCGAAATCCGGTCCGCAGCATTCGCGACCTCAGACTCGAATCTGTAAGGAAGAGCATATTCTGCAAGGATCGCATGCATCTCCGTGTCGTTCTCGCCAGGCTCACCAAGCACGTCTACGATATGTCCGCGAGGTGACATCTCACTGCGAGGCCAGTCATCCACAACCGCTGCGACCTTCATTCCGGAACGCACCGTCATTTCCTGACGTCCATATCCGTCTTCACCCAGTTCATATACCCTGTGGATGGCATAAAGTTCATCACCCAGCGGTTTGAGATGTCCTGTATCATCCTTCGGCTCTGCCATTGACTGTCCCTTGACCTTATGTCTGCGATAGCGTTGCTTGTCGGTTTCTGTAAACGGAATAGTTATGTCATACGGCATGAAACGGCTCTGCATGAGCACCCAGGCCTGATTTCCGACGACATGGAGAATACCGATGAAAGGCTTAGGAGACCTTTCGATAATCTCTACCACCTCACCTTCCCTGCGCTTGTCGGTCTTTTCTCTGGTAACCGTCACTCTTACAGTATCTCCATGCAATGCTCCACGGGTCTTTGAAGCCTTGACGAACACATCATCCTCTTCTCCATCGATTATGATGAAGGCATAGCCCTCACGGGTCATCTGCACTCTGCCGACCGCCTGTGGAAAAACCTTCTTTTCCTTCTTCCCGCGGCCACGGCTGCTTGAACGCTTATTTCTTCCCATAATATCCTTCTTTCATTATGCAAGGTAATTTCCCTGCAGTTTTCATTCCACAAAATTAGAAAAAGTGGTGCATTAATTGTATATTTGCCACGCAAAAAATGTAATTCCGTGCCAATGCGGGATTCCTTTGACGACAAAACAATAAAACATATATAAAAATGAACAAGAAAGTTCTTCTTATGATCCTCGACGGATGGGGCGAGGGCAGACAGGATGAGTCCAATGTCATCTACACACAGGGAGCACCGTACATCGAAGGTCTCCGCAAACAATATCCGATGGCGACACTCAAGGCTTGCGGCGAGGCTGTAGGTCTTCCGGACGGCCAGATGGGTAACTCCGAGGTAGGTCACCTCAATCTCGGTGCAGGCCGCGTTGTATATCAGGATCTCGTGAAGATCAACATCGCTGCACGTGAACACAAGTTCCTCCAGAACCCTGAAATCAAGGCTGCATACGACTATGTGAAGGCAAACAACAAGCAACTCCACCTCATGGGACTTGCTTCCATGGGTGGCGTTCACAGTTCACTCGAGCATGTATACGAGTTCCTCAACGTAGCAAAGGAATACGGCCTCGAGGATGTGTATGTACACTGCTTCATGGACGGCCGTGACACTGACCCTAAGAGCGGAAAAGGCTTCGTGGAGGGTCTTGAGGAAGCAATGGCACAGTCGACCGGAAAGGTCGCTACTGTCTGCGGACGTTTCTACGCAATGGACCGTGACAAGAGATGGGAGCGCGTGAAGGAAGCATACGACATGCTCGTCGATGCAAAGGGCAATTACGCGACTTCAGCAACTGAGGCTATCCAGGCATCATATGACGAGGGTGTGACCGATGAGTTCATCAAGCCTGTCGTCATCACAGATGCCGAGGGCCAGCCTCTTACAAAGGTTCAGGAAGGCGACGCAGTGATCTTCTTCAACTTCCGCAACGACCGTGCACGCGAACTTACAGCAGTTCTTACACAGCAGGATATGCCAGAGCATGGAATGCACACCATTCCTCTCTATTACTGCTGCCTCACTCCATATGACGCTTCATTTACGGGAGTACACATCCTCTTTGACAAGGAGAATGTACAGGAAACTCTTGGAGAGGTGGTTTCAAAGGCAGGAAAGAACCAACTCCGTATCGCTGAGACCGAGAAGTATGCACATGTCACATTCTTCTTCAACGGTGGTGCAGAGTCGCTCTTCGAGAACGAGGACCGTATCCTTGTGAACTCACCGAAGGTTGCCACATACGACCTGCAGCCTGAAATGAGTGCACCTGAGGTTACAGAAAAACTCGTCGAGGCCATCAACACAGGCCGCAACGACCTCATCATCCTCAACTTCGCAAACGGCGACATGATCGGCCACACAGGCGTGTACGAGGCTATCCGCAAGGCTGTCACAGCGGTTGACGGATGCGTGGAGAAGGTAGTCGAGGCTGCCAAGGCACAGGGATATGTAATCCTCATCACAGCAGACCACGGAAATGCCGACTACGCTGTAAATGATGACGGGACCCCTAATACAGCACACTCACTCAACGATGTTCCTTTCATCGTGGTGAACGCAGGTGACGAGGTGAAGGAAGTCAAGGACGGAAAACTTGCAGACGTCGCTCCTACAATCCTCAAACTGATGGGAATCGAGCAGCCTGCTGCAATGACCGGAGAGGCCCTCATCTAGGAATCATCCTATATAAATGACAATCGCCACAGAAGTGCATTATAACTTCTGTGGCGATTGTCATTTACATTCATATTTTATTGGCGCGTGATTCTTGCCCCCAGGGCATTGAGACGGACATCGATTTCCTCGTAACCGCGGTCGATCTGTTCGATGTTGCTGATCACGCTGGTGCCTTTTGCTGACATTGCTGCGATAAGCATGGCGATACCTGCACGGATGTCAGGCGAAGACATCTTTCCGGCACGCAACTGATACCTGTGGTCATGACCGACCACGACAGCCCTGTGAGGATCGCAAAGGATGATCTGGGCACCCATGTCAATGAGTTTATCGACAAAGAAAAGACGGCTCTCGAACATCTTCTGATGGATGAGCACGCTGCCCTTGCACTGGGTCGCCATGACGAGGATAACACTCAGAAGGTCCGGCGAAAGTCCCGGCCAAGGTGCATCCGCGATATTGAGGATGGATCCGTCAAGGAAAGAATCTATCACATAACTCTCCTGCTCGGGCACAAAGATATCGTCACCGCGACGCTCCAGGTTCACACCCAGTTTCCTGAATACCTCCGGTATCATTCCCAGTTCATCA
This sequence comes from Candidatus Cryptobacteroides sp., assembly GCA_045539115.1. Lineage (GTDB taxonomy): Bacteria > Bacteroidota > Bacteroidia > Bacteroidales > UBA932 > Cryptobacteroides. The sequence goes on from JAZQES010000020.1 coordinate 9,916, forward strand.
TAAGCGACATCCTTGATGGTGATCGCACTCCTGTTCATTGCAGCAAGAGCGATGAACGAACCTATCTCGATCATATCAGGCAGGATCCTGTGCTCCGTACCGCCAAGATACTCCACACCATTGATTGTCAGAAGGTTGGAGCCAATTCCCTTGATGTCGGCACCCATCCTTACAAGCATCTTGCAGAGTTGTTGCAGATATGGCTCGCAGGCCGCGTTATATATAGTGGTGACACCCTTTGAAAGCACCGCCGCCATCACGATATTCGCCGTACCTGTCACCGAAGCCTCGTCCAGAAGCATATATCTTCCTTCAAGAGTCTTTCCTTCCGGAACATGGAGATAGAAGGCCTTCTTGTCGTGGTCATATTCCTGATCGGCACCAAGATTCATGAAGCCGAGGATATGCGTATCCACCCTGCGACGGCCGATCTGATCACCGCCCGGCTTAGGGAAATATGCACGTCCGAAACGGGCAAGAAGAGGTCCGACTACCATGACGGAACCGCGCAACTTCGCACATTTCGCCACGAAATCAGCACTCAAGATATATTCCGGATCAATCTCATCAGCCTGGAAAGTATAAGAACCCTTTTCATGTCTTGTCACCTTCACTCCCATTCCTTCGAGAAGAAGAATCAGATTCCTGACATCCAGAATTTCCGGAACATTGGAAACCGTCACCTTCTCCTTTGTCAGGAGAACAGCGCTGATGATCTGCAAGGCCTCATTCTTCGCACCCTGCGGTCTGATCGTTCCACTCAGCCTGTGGCCGCCTTCTATAACAAATGAACTCATATTTTTTGTCTTGTCATTTAAATATGCTCCACCTCAGGGTGAAGTTCAACTCCGAACTTTGCCTTGACGGAAGCGATTATGCGTTTTTCCAGTCCGACAATCTCCTCCGGATATGCCTCTCCAGTATAATTCACAATGACCAGAGGCTGCTTGTCCCACACAGCCGCTCCACCGCTGCGACGTCCCTTCCATCCGCACTGCTCTATCATCCAGGCCGCCGGAATCTTGACGAGGGATTCTGGTTCAACGATATAATGCGGAACCTTGTAGTCAGGGCCATGTTCAGCCTTTGCAGCGGCCTCGATCCTCATAAACTGTTCCATCGGCACTACCGGATTCTTGAAGAAACTGCCGGCACTGCCCATCACAGCAGGTTCCGGAAGTTTCTCCTTACGAATCTTGATTATCGCCTTCCTGATCAAGGCCGGAGTCAGAGATTCCTCATCTCCGCTGCCGCTCTGTTCCGAATGACAGTCTGCCATTGTTGCCGGACTGGCGTCACTCGAAAGCGACATGCCACCCCCGGCCAGGGGGTGCCCGAGTGTGCGAGGGCGGGGGTCGCTGGAGAGTGATGCCAGTCCGGTCACGGCATCTCTGAGATGGCCATAGTCCAACCTAGGCTGCGGCGTACGGGAAAGCGCAAACACCACATGAGTCACGATATACCTGCCCTTGATCTCCGGATTCTTGAAGATCGAATCACGATAACCATATCCGCACTCCTCCACCGAAAAGTTCACAAACTCCTCCTCGACGGTGTCATAACAATAAACCTTATGAATGACATCCTTCACCTCAACGCCGTATGCACCGATATTCTGCACGGCCGAAGCACCGACCTCACCAGGAATATATGACAGATTTTCCACTCCCCAGAGGCCTTCCTTCGCCGCCCATGCACAGAAATCGTCGAAGACTACGCCGGCACCAACTGAAACAAGAACCTTGCTTGAAGGGTTGAAATCTGCTGACGATGTGCCATTTGTATGGAGGAGGCATTTTCCCACCCCCGGGTAGGGGGTGCCAGAATTTGCGAAGGCGGGGGCCTCCGGAATACTATGGCACTCGTCAAGGACCTCAATGAAATCGATCTTCGAGTGCAGCACCGTTCCCTTGAAATCGTCTGTAAAAAGCAGATTGCTTCCGCCTCCGATATGCAGAACAGGCCTTGCAAGTTCCTCGAACTCGATATCCACAAGATCAGCCACCGAATCATACTCCATGAAACAGCGCGCCTTCACCTTCATCCCGAAGGTGTTCATCCTCGTCAGATCCTTATAATACTCCGTCTTTACCATATTATCCTATCTCCGCTAAAAGTGAAGCCTCAGGAGAATCTCTCCTTATCAATGTACTGATTTAAAAGGATAGAAGTCATTGAAAATTAAATAATGCATGTATGTATTTTTGCGACATGCCACCCCCGGCCAGGGGGTGTCCGAGCCTGCGAGGACGGGGGTCGCAAAAAACATACTGCATTATTTAATGCTATCCTATCTCCGCACCATTGCAAAGAGTCTCCGCAGGCGTAACGAAACGCATCTTGCCGTCATTCTGACGAGCCATAAGAATCATACCCTTCGACTCGATGCCACGGATCTTGCGAGGAGCAAGGTTGGCAAGAATACAGATCTGCTTTCCTACCATCTCCTCCGGAGAATACTGCTCGGCTATACCCGAAACGATGACCCTCTTGTCAATGCCGGTATCAATCGTCAGTTTGAGAAGTTTGTCAGTCTTTGGAACACGCTCTGCCTCGAGCACAGTCGCTGTCCTGATGTCCATCTTCTGGAAATCATCAAATGTACATTCCTCCTTCTGCGGAGTCACCACAGCGGCCTCTGCGGCCTTTGCAGCAGCCTCACGCTCGGCACGGATAGCCTCAAGACGGGCGATCTGACCATCCACAACCTCATCCTCGATCTTTGCGAAAAGAAGAGTTGCAGGATTGAGTTGGTGACCGGCCGGAAGGATCGAAGTCTTTCCGAGATCGTTCCATGAAAGCACGATGCCATCTTCAAGAGAAGCGGTCACAGGAGTACCTGCGGTCGCAGAACATGTATGGAGAGCGGATCCCTCGCCTGGAGTGAAACGGTTTTCATAGAGAGATTCTTCACTTCGTTCAGAATGACAGAGAGGTTCCTCACCGGCACGATGGTCAAAACCGGCAGACATGCCCACATTCAGGATGCCGCGGAGTTTCTCGGACGAGAACGGAAGGAACGGCTCGAAAGCGATTGCAAGAGCAGCACAGATCTGAAGCGAAACATTCAGGATCGAAGCAGTTCTGTCCATGTCTGTCTTGGCGACCTTCCAAGGCTCTGTATCAGTAAGATACTTGTTTCCGAGACGGGCGATGTTCATTGCCTCCTTGAGAGCCTCACGGAACTTGTATCCGTCGAGATAACGCTCCATCTCCGCCTTGAGAGGCTGGATCTGAGCAAGTGTCTCTGCATCAATAGCCTCAGGCTTGAGATCGGCAGGAACCTTTCCGCCGAAATATTTATGAGTAAGCACTACCGCACGGTTCACGAAGTTGCCGAGGATGGCAACGAGTTCGCTGTTGTTGCGTGCCTGGAAATCCTTCCATGAGAAGTCATTGTCCTTTGTCTCCGGAGCATTCGCTGTCAGCACATAACGCAGGACATCCTCCTGGCCAGGGAACTGCTCGAGATATTCATGGAGCCATACGGCCCAGCCGCGTGAAGTCGAGATCTTGTCACCTTCGAGGTTGAGGAACTCGTTTGCAGGAACATTATCCGGAAGGATATAACTTCCGTCAGCCTTCAACATAGAAGGGAACACGATGCAGTGGAACACGATATTGTCCTTTCCGATGAAATGGACGAGTTTGGTATCCTCGCCCTTCCACCATGTCTCCCACGACTGCGGAAGAAGTTCCTGGGTGTTGGAGATATATCCGATAGGGGCATCGAACCATACATAAAGCACCTTTCCTTCCGAACCTTCCACAGGCACCGGAACGCCCCAGTTGAGGTCACGGCTCACGGCACGAGGCTGAAGACCGCCGTCGATCCAACTCTTGCACTGTCCGTACACATTGCTTCTCCACTCCTTATGTCCATCGAGGATCCACTCCGAGAGCCATCCTTCATACTGGTCCAGAGGCAGATACCAGTGCTTGGTCTCCTTCTTCACCAGTTCGCCGCCGCTGAGGGCAGACTTCGGATTGATAAGTTCATCCGGACTGAGGGTAGCGCCGCACTTCTCGCACTGGTCGCCGTATGCACCTTCTGCACCGCAACGAGGACATGTACCTGTGATATAACGGTCTGCAAGGAATGTCTTCGTCTCCTCGTCATAATACTGCTCGCTCACCTTCTCGATGAACTTTCCTTCCTCATAGAGTTTCTTGAAGAAATCGGAAGCGTTCCTGTGATGGGTCTTCGAAGAAGTTCTCGAATATATGTCGAAATTGATTCCAAGTCCGGCGAACGAGTTCTTGATGATCTTATGATATCTGTCCACGATATCCTGTGGTGTACATCCCTCCTTCTGGGCCTTGATCGTGATAGGCACTCCATGCTCATCAGATCCGCAGACATAGAGGACATCCTCACCTTTCATTCTGAGATATCTCACATAGATGTCTGCTGGTACATACACACCGGCAAGATGGCCGATATGTACCGGACCGTTTGCATAAGGCAACGCACATGTAACAAGCGTTCTGTTGAATTTCTTTTCCATTATATCTTTGTTTTTATATATTTTTTCTTTCAGTTCCCCGATCAGGTCGGGGATGACGGCTGCGGCGGTCGGGGACGACGGCTGCAACGGTCGGGGACGACGGTTGCAACGGTCGGGGACGACGGTTGCGTCAGACACGTCCGAGTTCGTTGTTCAGTTTCGTGCGGGCCCTGTTGCAGTCGCTGATCTTCGCTAGAATCTCCACCTGCTTGTCCGGATCCTGCTCGGAAGCAAGTTGCCCGGTAAGTTCCTTCAAGACAAGTTCAACCTTCTTGCAGTTATATGCCATGAGCGTCTTTGGGATGTACTGCACCAGCCTGGTGGAAACGGCCGTCAGAGACTGCTCGTAGTTCTTCACCGTTATCTGATATTTCTCGATGAGAAGTTCCCTCGCCACGGCAGCGATCTCCGGATCCATGCTGTTCAGAAGCCTGTTCTGAATCTGCTGCTGATTGAGATTCTCATCATATAACGCAAAATATTCATCATATACCTTTCTATATGAGGTATTTGCAAAGATGACATCATCATCCGCCAGCGTTCCGTCGATGAATTCCGCCACATTCACCACTTCTCCCTCGACATAATATTTCGAGTCCACATCGAACTTCAATTCCGTACATCCTTCCTCCAATATGAAACCCAGAAGTTCCTTCTCGCATGGAGCAAGATAAGGTTCGTTTATGACCACCGGTCCTTCTGTGACAGGCGTCGCCTGCGGTTCAGCATATACCGGTTCATCATAATCCTGCGGCACAAGATCGTCCGGAACCGGCGGAGGCGGCACATCACCGTCATATTGCGGTCCCGGCTGCACGTCCGCAGGCCTGTATCCTCCTGATGCCGCACGCTGCCTTTCCCTTTCCTTCTGCTTCTGGTCGTCCAGGATCATCTTGGTCCTCGAAGCGCTCACCCTCTCCGCCAGAATCTGCTCGTTCATCTCGAACATATCGGCACATGTACGCACATACACCGCCCTTACCACCGCATCCGGGATCAGAGCCACCGTATCGGCAATGTCATTTATCAGGTTCGCCCTCTTTATAGGGTCGTTTCCGGCTTCTCCGAGCAGAAGTTCCGTCTTGAAGCGGATGAAATCCTGTTCGTTCCTCGCTATATAGTCATTGACCTCGTCAAGAGTATGCCTGCGTGCGAAATCGTCCGGGTCCTGACCGTCGGGAAGAAGCACGACCTTCACGTTCAGGCCTTCCTTGAGCACAAGGCCGATGCCCCTGAGGGCGGCCTTTATTCCGGCACCGTCACCGTCATAGATTATCGTCACATTGCTTGTGAACTTGCGTATGAGACGTATCTGCTCGACAGTAAGGGAGGTTCCGCTGGAAGCCACAACATTCGCGATTCCCAACTGGTGCATCGACAGCACATCGAGATAACCCTCAACAAGGATACATCTGTCCTGACGCGAGATTTCGTTCTTCGCGAAATATATTCCGTAGAGAGACCTGCTCTTGACATATATCTCCGTCTCCGGCGAATTGACATATTTCGCGACGGTCTTGTCCGTCCGGAGCGTACGGCCTCCGAAAGCGATCACACGGCCGCTCACAGAATGGATCGGGAACATCACGCGGTCGTAGAAACGGTCCACAAGACGTCCGTCATCATACTTTATGCTCAAGCCCGTCTCTATCAGGAACTCCTCCTTGTAACCGGCCGCACGAGCCGTCTCCGAAAGGGCCTTGCGGCTCAACGGAGCCCATCCCAGGCCATATTTCGCTATTGTCTTGTCCTCCAGACCACGGCTCCTGAAATACTGATATGCGATGTTCTGTCCTTCCTCTGTGGCAAGACTGTCCTGAAAGAATTTCCCTGCGAATTCGGAAACCAGCATAAGGCTTTCATGCTTCTGCCTCTGGGCGATTTCCTCTGCGGTCTCCTCCTTCTCGACAACTTCGATATGATATTTCTTCGCAAGATATTTCAGAGCCTCGGTGTACGACATGTTCTCATGCTCCATCACGAAACCGACCGCCGTACCCGACTTTCCGCAGCCGAAGCACTTGTATATTCCCTTTGAAGCGGAAACGGAAAACGACGGAGTCTTCTCGTTATGGAACGGACAGCATGCGATGTGATTGGCACCCCGCTTCTTCAATGTCACGAAGTCCCCTATCACATCCACGATCTGAGCCGAATCGAGGATCCTGTTTACCGTCTCCTGTGGTATCATCTACTGCTCGTCAACCTTTTCGTATTCCACATCCTTCACTTCCGTGAGAGTTTCGGCCGGTTTTTCCTGAACCGGCGCCTGATGGATCTCATACTCGTCTATCGCCTTCTTCATATTCCATGAAGACAGGAGTTCGGAAGCGCCGTATACGATAAGCGAAGCACCCGCTATCACCACCATGACAGACTCTGCAAACGGGTTGAAAAGGATGAATCCGCCCACAAGGGTCACGAGGACCGGAAGGACGAACGAGCCCAGGCCCAGATTGATGACGCGTCTGGCAGCAAAGAGTGCTGCGATCTGCATGATTCCGAATGCGAGAAGCATGAATCCGATGAGATATATCATGAATTTCGCCACAAATCCCGGGAACATGAAGAGCACCAGACCCAGGAGCACATCAACCAATGCATTGAAGGACATCAGAGGAAGCGAACCCTTTTCCTTCTCTTTGAGTCCGACGATAAGAGACACCAGACCTGATGCGAAAAGGAAGGCGGCAATGACCTTCACCACTGTTGTCAGAGCCTTCTCCGGGCTGATCACCATCATGATTCCGATGACCAGAGCGATCAAAGCCCTCAAAGGGCCGTTGACCTTATTCTTGTATCCGAATGTAAACATTTGAATATCAGTTAAATGTTAAACTTTCTGCTATTCCGTCCCTGTCTTTTCCCCTTTGGGGAAAGGTTCATGACAGGACATGCTTGTGCATAAAATGCAAAAATAGGAATTTTTTTGCTATTTTTGCGGCCGTTTTTCGCTTAATCGGAATGGTTTTGTTCGACAATCATAGTCACAGTCAGTTTTCATTCGACGGAAAAAGGACATCCGTCGAGGAAAGTGCCCGTGCAGCCATGTCTGCCGGACTCGGAGGCATATGTTTCAGCGACCACTGTGACCATTATGTCCCGCCGATGAAAGCATCTTTTGAAAATCTGACTCCGGAATATTTTGATGTTGCAGAGCAGCAGGCGGAAATCGGACGTGTGCAGGACATGCTGGGAGAGGGAGTGAAGATACTCCGGGGCATCGAGATCGGAATGTACGAGGAATGCCACGAGCAGATCCGCGATGTCCTGGACAGCAATTCATTCGACCAGGTATTGGCCTCAGTCCACTACATCGAACAGACCGACCCGTACTATGGCGGATACTACGAAGGAAAAGACTGGAAACAGGCCTACGGCGGCTATCTGGAAACGATCTATAAGGAAATGACCTGGCTCGGCGATTTCGACATCATGGGACATTACGACTACATCGTACGCTATGCCTCATACCCGGTCACATCCATCCGCTACCGCGATTTCAGCGACATCTTCGACGAGATGTTCCGCTATCTCATCCACGAAGGCAAGGCCCTGGAAATCAACACAAAAAGTTATGAAGGACACCGCGGCCGCATAGTAGAACTCGACCACAATGTCCTTTTAAGGTATCGTGAATTAGGCGGCGAAATCATCAGCCTCGGCTCCGATTCCCACGAGCCTTCCCGCGTCGGTGCCGGCTTCCCTCACTTCGCCGGACTCCTCAAATCTCTCGGCTTCCGCTGGACCGCCCACTACGAGCAGCGCAGGCTGGTCCAGTTGCCGTTGTAGACAGACCTGGTGCAGAAATATACGAAAACCGCCCGCAGTCTCACCTTTTTCAGGGGTACCGCGGGCGGTTTCGGGTTTATATTGCTGCAGGTCTCAAAGGACCGCTACAATTTCTTAGAATGGAAGGTCATCCTCAACCGGTGTATTCAGGTCATCGATAGAGGGCATCGGAGCGCCTGTCGGAGCCGAGTAGTTGCCGGCTGACTGAGCGTAGTTGTAACCGGTAGCGCTGGCTGGAGCGGTTGTGCCTACATATCCGGCACCACCTGCAACCGCACCTGTCGCATAGTCCGGCTGTGCGGCATTTGCCGGCTCGATCCTCCATGCTCTCACGTCGGTGTACCAGCGTCCGTTGTATTCACGGCTGCTGAGGTTGAAGGAGATCTTCACCTTGTCGCCGACCTGATACTTGTCCAGTTCCTTCACCTTGTCGTCTCCCCAGACATTCATGCATACCTGTGAAGGGAAGTTGCCTTCCTGATATTCAAGGATGAATTCCTGCTTCGACCATGCACCTCTTGCGGAAGTTCCGGTCTGAACGTTAAGTTTGCGGGCAATCCTGCCCTCAAGTTCCATAGCCATTATTACTTGACCTCTTCCTTTGGAACGAACTTGCCTACCTTGAGAACCTCAACGTCGAAGATGAGAACAGAGTTAGGCTCGATGCCACGGTTTCCTCTTTCACCGTAAGCGAGGTCAGCAGGGATGTAGAGAGTTGCCTTTCCGCCTTCACCGAGAAGACCGAGACCCTCTGTCCAGCCTCTGATCACGCGGTTAGCCACGAACATTGTAGAGTCGTTCTCGTCGAATACCTCACCGTCAAGGAGAGTACCCTTGTAGTTAACCCAAACTGTATCCTGTGGAGCAACCTTGTACTCTGCACCTGCGTTCTCGATCTTGTACTGGAGACCGCTTGCAGTTGTGTCTACACCTTCCTTGAGTGCGTTTGCAACGAGGAATGCCTTACCCTTTGCAAGGTTAACGGCAGCCTTGTAGTTCTGCTTCTTTGTAAGGAAACCGTTGAGGATACGGCCCATTTCGTTAGGATCGATCTTGAAGTTTGCGCCGAAGTCAGGATCGTATGGTGAACCCTCTGCTGCGAGGAATGCCTCGATACCCTTCTTGAACTCTGCCATGTTGAGTTCCGAAAGATCCTCAGCGAAGTTGTTTCCCTTGATGAATGAACCGATGTTCACACCGAGAAGGTAACTTACAGAGTCAACCTCTGCTGCTGTAGGGAGTTCTACATCTACGTCAACATCTGATGATGTCGAGTTGCATGAGAGGGCAAGAGCCGCTACGCATGCTGCTGTCGCAAAAAATTTAAGTGCTTTCATTTCAAAAAATATTTATTAGTTAATAATTTTCAATACAACCTGCAAAGGTAATGATTTTTTGGATACATCATCATTTTTCGTCAATCATTTACACTTATATTATACGCAGAAGGTCGAATGGACAGAATCCGCAATAGGTTTTAGGAAAAAAGTTTTGAGGTCTCGGAAAATATTCGTTAACTTTATAATCCAAATTTTCGGCTTATGTCAACAGATTCTGCAACGCTACATGCCAAATTGAAGGAGTTTTTCGGATTTGACTCATTCAAGGCGGACCAGGAACGTATCATCAGACACCTTACAGGCGGCGGGAATGCATTTGTGCTCATGCCTACGGGTGGCGGTAAATCGATGTGCTACCAACTTCCTGCCCTGGTGATGGAGGGCACGGCCATCGTCATATCGCCGCTCATCGCCCTCATGAAGAATCAGGTTGACGCCATCCGCGGCTTTGTCTCGGGCAATGACGGCATCGCCCACTTCCTTAACTCGTCCCTCAACAAGGCGCAGATCACGGAGGTGAAGAACGACCTCATGTTCGGCGCGACGAAACTTCTCTATGTGGCTCCGGAATCACTGACAAAGGCGGAAAACGTGGCTATGCTGAAGGAAGTGAAGATATCCTTCTATGCCATAGACGAGGCTCACTGCATATCCGAATGGGGACATGACTTCCGTCCGGAATACAGAAGGATCAGGAACATCATCGAAGAGATCGGCCTTGCTCCTATCATAGCCCTTACCGCTACGGCGACACCGAAGGTCCAGAGCGACATTCTGAAGAATCTCGGCATGTCGGATGCGACCGTATTCAAGTCTTCGTTCAACCGTCCTAACCTTTATTACGAAATAAGGGACAAGTCCGACCCGAAGAGAGACATAATCAAATACATAAAGCAGAATCCGGGCAAGTCAGGAATCATCTACTGCCTCAGCAGGAAGAAGGTGGAGGAACTTGCCGAACTTCTGAACATCAACGGAATCAAGGCTGCACCTTATCATGCCGGCCTCGACGCGAAGACACGTGCCGAGAATCAGGACAAGTTCCTGATGGAGGAGATCGACGTGATAGTGGCGACCATCGCCTTCGGCATGGGCATAGACAAGCCTGACGTGAGGTTCGTGATCCATTACGACATCCCGAAGAGCATCGAGGGATATTACCAGGAGACAGGACGTGCCGGACGAGACGGCAAGGAAGGCCAGTGCATAACATTCTACAGTTACAAGGACATCCAGAAACTGGAGAAGTTCATGCAGGGCAAGCCGATAGCCGAGCAGGAGATAGGAAAGCAACTTCTCGTGGAGACCGTCGCATATGCGGAATCGAATTCATGCAGGAGGAAACTCCTTCTCAACTATTTCGGCGAGACCTACGAAACAGAGAACTGCGGAGCATGCGACAACTGCCTGCATCCGAAGAAACAGTTCGACGGAAAGGAGGAAATGGCCACAGTGATCGAACTGATCAACACCCTTCCGGAGAGATTCAAGATAGAGCATCTGGCAAACATCCTTGCCGGAGAGATGAACTCCATCATCAAGTCATACAAGCACGACAAACTGGAACTCTTCGGTGCGGGCAAAGACCATTCCGCACGTTTCTGGAATGCAGTCATCCACCAGGGAATGGTGCTTCACCTTCTTTACAAGGACATCGAATCCTACGGTCTCATATCCGTGACGGAGGAAGGACAGAAGTTCTACGAAAAGCCTTATACACTCATGCTCACCGAGGAAAGAGAGTTTGCGGAAGGCGAGGATGACGATGACGACATGGCAGCAACCGCCGCAGCGGCAAAGGGAGGCGGAGGCGATGCGCAACTTCTCGCAATGCTCAAGGATCTTCGCAGGGATGTCGCAAGGAAGAAGAGACTCCAGCCGTGGGTCATCTTCGGCGACCCTTCGCTCGAAGACATGTCGATCATGTATCCTATGACTTATGATGAACTCAAGAACTGTCAGGGAGTAGGAGAAGGAAAGGCTCACAAGTTCGGAAAGGAGTTCATCGAACTCATAGCCAAGTATGTGGAAGAGAACGAGATAGAGCGTCCTGACGACTTCGTCATGAAGTCCATTGTCAACAAGTCGGTAAACAAGGTGTTCATCATCCAGAGCGTCGACAGGAAACTTCCTCTGGAGGACATCGCTGACGCCAAGGGACTTGACATGGAGGAACTCATGGATGAAATCGAGGCCATCGTGTTCTCAGGTACGAAACTAAATCTCGACTATTACATTGAACAGACTCTTGACGAGGACATCGTTGATGAAATATATGATTATTTCCATGACGAGGCCGAGTCAGATTCCCTTGCTGACGCGATGGAAGACCTCAGAGACGACTACGATGAGATGGAAGTCCGTCTCGTACGCATAAAGTTCCTCTGCGAAGTCGCAAACTGACATCCCGAGCACATCAAACTGTCATCCTGAGCATATTACTTTGTCATCCCGAGCATATTACTTTGTCATCCTGAGCGCAGTCGAAGGATCTACAATTCCAGCCACTTTATATCCTTGTCACGCCCCCAGTATGAAAGTTGGCGTTTGGCATAGTGACGTGTGTTCCGTTGGATAAGTTCGACGGCACGTTCGAGTGATGTCACCGGACCGTCCCCGGGAGTCGTCGGGCCCCAGCCTTCCGTCGAGACCAGTCCGTCCTGCCAGTCAAACCAGTCGAATATCTCCTTGTAGCCGACCGTTTTCAGTGCGGCAAGGTCACGATATTGAGTCAATGAACGCACTTCATCGACGAGACCGTCATCTATCATTTGGACGACACGACGGTTTATACGGTCATAAAGCACATCACGAGGCCTTGTAAGGCCGATTTTCTCTATCTCGAAATCACGTTGCTTACGGGATGAGGTCTTGAAGGAAGAGAAAGGCCTTCCTGTCATAAGGCAGACTTCCAATGCACGGACGACCCTCTGGCCGTTGGCTATGTCTATCGTCTCATAACTCTCCGGATCAAGGGATCTGAGTTCCAGTCTCAATGCCTCGACGCCTTCATTCTCCAGGCGGTCCGTCAGTTCCTTTCTCAATTGAAGGTCCGCCGACGGGAAATCGTCAAGACCGTTCACAAGAGCATCGATATAGAATCCCGATCCGCCCGCCATGACCAGCGTCTCATGTCCCTCATCGAAAAGACGGTTGATGAGTTCCAGGGCCTCCAGTTCATATTTACCAGCCGTGTAAAGTTCCGTAACCGTATGGGAATGAATGAAATAATGCTTCACAGCAGCAAGTTGTGAAGCATCTGGAACAGCAGTCCCTATGGACATTTCCTTATATATCTGACGTGAGTCGCAAGAAATGACCGGAGATCCGTACTTGAGTGCGGTCTCGATACTGTAGTCGGTCTTTCCTACAGCCGTGGGGCCTAATATGATTATCAGCCTAGTCTTCCTCTTCGTCACCGTAGATTTCTTCTGTTTCGTTATCGTCGTCAGACTCTGCGTCATCATCGAAATCATCATCGTCGTCATCATCCTCCGGATCCTTCTTCTTGTCGTCCGGAAGGTCCTCGAATGCCACATAACCGTTCTCGAACTCAATCGGATCCGGTCCTTTCTGTTCCACGAGAAGAGGATAAAGCACTCCGCTGCGCAGTTCACCCTCACCTTCATAAGTGATTATGACGCTCTTGACGTTGGTAGTGTCATAGAAATATATGAACTTGTCTTCACCCTTCTTGTGACACTGCTCTGCTGTGACGCTGTCAATGGTACCGAATCCGAAATCTGTGAATACGCTGTATCTTGCCGATACTTCCCCATCCTTGTCGAATGCCTTGAAAAGCACGACCTGGTCCTGAGGGAAGTTCATATCCGCCCTCATCTGCTTATGGAAACTATACAGCGAGGCGTTTCCCTTGACCTCATAAACTCTTGCAAATCCCTTTATACCCGGGAGTGAGACTCTATATTTCAGTATCATAGACAGTTAGAATTGTTAGCGTTAAAAAAAGGCCTCCACATACGGCGGAAGCGATGTCAAAGATAATAAATTTTTCTTTCAGCAATGCAAATAATTATTCATTTAGGCACATCGGAACGTCCCCGGCCGGGAGAAAGTTACAGAGACGAAAAAAAATTTCTTTTTGCCGTGAATATTATGTATATTTGGGTTTGGTATGGGCACAACGGAAATCAAGGATTCATACAAAAGCATCGCCAAGGAGTCACGCGGACTCTTCAAGGACAATGGTAGCAGATTCATTGCCCATGCATATCCCGTTGAAACAGAAGAAGAAGTGAAGGAGATCGTCGCAGCGCTCAAGAAGGAGTACTACGACGCGAGACACCATGTCTATGCATACAGGCTCGGCTACATGGGTGACAAGTTCAGGGCCAACGATGACGGAGAGCCGTCAGGCTCATCCGGAAGGCCCGTACTCGGACAGATCGACTCATGCGGGCTCAGCGATGTCCTGGTGGTGGTGGTCAGGTATTTCGGCGGAATAAAGTTGGGCATTCCGGGGCTGATCAGGGCATACAAGACCTCTACCGCAGATGCTCTGGCAAATGCCGAGATTGTGGAAAAGATTGCCTCAAGGATGTACAGGGTCCATTTCGGATACCTCAACATGAACGGAGTGATGAAGGTGATGAAGGACATGGGGCTTGAGCAGAAGAACCAGAAGTTCGACATGGAGTGCAGTCTGGATACGAGCGTGAGGCTGTCGCTGGTCGACACGTTCCTTGAAAGAATAGGAGACGTCGAGGGGTGCCATGTAGAAGAAATCTAGGTAAATTATTGAACAACATACAGATATGAGCAGAAAAAGTTTGATTTCTATTCGAGACTTCAGCAAGGAAGAGATCCTTCATGTGCTGGAGACTGCAAAGGAGTTCGAGCAGAACAAAGTGCAGAACTTTCTGGAAGGCAAGGTCATAGCCAGCCTGTTCTTTGAGCCTTCGACAAGGACAAGGCTCAGTTTCGAGACCGCCATCAACCGCCTGGGTGCCAAGGTGATAGGTTTTTCAGACGCGACAAACACAAGCCAGAGCAAAGGCGAGACTCTCAAGGACACCATAAAGATGGTATCGAACTATGTGGACATGATCGTCATGCGTCACCCTCTGGAAGGAAGTTCGAGATATGCTTCTGAAGTGGCGAGCGTACCGGTAGTCAACGCCGGTGACGGAGCGAACCAGCATCCTTCACAGACTCTCCTTGACCTCTATTCGATTCTTCAGACCCAGGGCAGGCTCGAGGGACTTACCATCAACATGGTGGGAGACCTCAAATACGGCCGTACGACCCATTCGCTTCTGCAGGCGATGTCACATTTCAATCCGAAGTTCATCTTTACCGCTCCCGAGGAACTGAAAATGCCTAAGGAATACAAGGATTTCCTCGACAGCAGGGGCATAGAGTACATTGAAACGACTTCGTTGAACGAGCATCTCGACGACTGCGACATACTTTACATGACAAGAGTCCAGCAGGAGAGGTTCACCGACCCTATGGAATATGAAAGGGTGAAGGACGTTTACACACTCAACGCCTCAATGCTCGGGAACGTAAGGGACAACATGAAGATCCTCCATCCGCTTCCACGCGTTACAGAGATCTCCCAGGATGTGGACGAGACTCCGTATGCATACTATTTCAAACAGGCTGAAAACGGACTTTATGTCCGCATGGCCATCATAAGTTATCTCTTAGGATATAGGTAAAAAGCAAAAGTCATGACAAGGAAAGAATTAGTAGTAAGCGCATTGGAGAATGGAACCGTACTGGACCATATACCCGCTGAAAACGTATATAAGGCATTGGACATCCTCAACCTCAAAGGCATAGAGAACCAGATCACAATAGGTATCAACCTGACAAGCAAGTTCTTCGGCAGGAAGGGTATCATAAAGATTGAGAACAAGTTCTTCGAGGACGATGAACTCAACAAACTGGCGCTGATCGCTCCGAAGGCTACCGTGAACATTATCCGCGATTTCAAGGTGGTGGAAAAGAAGAAACTGACCATGCCGGAAGAGATCCACGGCATCGCAAAGTGCAGAAATCCTAAGTGCGTCACAAACCATCAGCCGATCAGCACATGGTTCAGAACAATCGAGGAAGGTAACGAAATTTCACTTTTATGCCATTATTGCGAAAAAATTACCGACTCAAAACACATTTTTTAAAATAAATCATTACCTTTAACGCAATATTGATTACAAATCTAAATTAACCACATATTTAAGACATGAAAAAAGTTCACAATTTCAATGCAGGCCCATGCGTACTTCCGCAGCAGGCTGTCGACAAGGCTATCGAGGCCCTTAAGGATTTTGCAGGCACAGGCATGCCTGTAATCTGCGTATCACACAGAAGCAAGGAGTGGAGTGCGGTAATGGATGAGTGCCGTGCCCTCTGGAAGGAACTCCTCAACATTCCTGACACTCATGAAGTGCTCTTCCTCGGTGGCGGTGCAAGCATGGGATTCCTCTATACAGCGATGAACTTCCTTGAAAACAAGGCTGGTTATCTCGAGACAGGTGTATGGGCAAAGAAGGCGCTCAAAGAGGCCAAGGGCCTTGGCAACGCATATGCCGTAGCATCATCTGCTGAGACTACATTCAATTATATACCAAAGGGTTACGAAATCCCTGCCGACCTCGACTATTTCCACATCACAACAAACAACACCATCTACGGTACTGAGATTCATGAAGATATCGACTGCCCTGTTCCGCTTATCGCAGACATGTCGTCAGACATCATGAGCCGTCCGGTAGACGTAAGCAAATATGCAATGATCTATGGTGGTGCGCAGAAGAACGTAGGTCCTGCAGGTGTCACTTTCTTCATCGTGAAGAAGGATCTCCTCGGCAAGGTAAGCCGCTATATCCCTACTATGCTCAACCTCCAGACACATATCGACGGCGGTTCAATGTTCAACACACCTCCTGTATTCCCTATCTTCGTGATGACCGAAACTCTCAGATGGGTCAAGGAACTTGGCGGAGTCGAGGCTATCTACAAGATCAACAAGGAGAAGGCTGCCCTTCTTTATGACGAAATCGACCGCAACTCACTCTTCGTGGGAACAGCAGCGAAGGAAGACCGTTCAATCATGAACGTATGCTTCGTGATGGCTCCTGGCCATGAGGATCTCCAGGACGAGTTCATGAACTTCGCAAAGGAGCGTGGCATGGTAGGTATCAAGGGTCACCGTTCAGTGGGCGGTTTCCGTGCATCCATCTACAACGCCTGCCCTGTCGAGAGCGTACAGGCACTCGTTGACTGCATGAAGGAATTCGAAGCATTGAAGAAATAATCGTCATGCCCGGCTCCGTCCGGGCATATCAATACTATTGACCATGAAAGTACTCGTAGCAACTGAAAAGCCGTTTGCAGCAGCAGCCGTAAACGGAATCAGAGAAATTGTAGAAGGCGCTGGCCATGAACTCGCACTTCTTGAAAAATATACAGAGAAAGAACAACTTCTTGCTGCTGTCGCTGACGCTGACGCGCTTATCGTACGTTCCGACAAGGTCACTGCCGAGGTAGTGGCTGCCGCAAAGCAACTTAAGATCGTAGTTCGTGCCGGTGCAGGTTACGACAACCTCGATCTTCCTTCATGCACTGAGCGCGGCATCGTTGCAATGAACACTCCGGGCCAGAACTCGAATGCAGTTGCAGAACTTGCACTCGGCCTGATGATCTACATGTCACGCAACCAGTTCACACCTGGCACAGGATGCGAACTCAGTGGCAAGACCATCGGTATCCAGGGATTCGGAAACATCGGACAACTTGTGGCAAAGAAGGCCGTAGGCCTCGGAATGAATGTACTCATCCTCGCACCTCAGCCTGCCGAGAAGCATCAGGGATGGAATACTGTTCCTACAATCGAAGAACTTTACAGCAAATGTAACTTCGTATCTGTGAACATTCCTGCAACTCCTGAGACAAAGGGCATGATAGGTTATGACCTGCTCACAAAGATGCCGAAGGGCGGCTGCCTCATCAACACTGCCCGCAAGGAGATCATCTGCGAGGAAGGCCTCGACAAGGCGCTTGCTGAAAGAACAGACCTCAAATATGCAACCGACATCGCTCCGGTCGCTTATGCTGAACTCAAGGAGAAATATGCAAAGCAGATCTTCGCTACTCCTAAGAAGCAGGGAGCAGAGACAGGTGAGGCCAACATCAATGCAGGTCTCGCTGCTGCAAACCAGATCGTGAATTACTTTGCGACAGGTTGCACCAAATTCCAGGTAAATAAATAATAAAGATTCTTCACTACGTTCAGAATGACAGATGTCATCCTGAGCGAAGCGAAGGATCTTCATACAAGACACTATGGTAAGAGTAAAACCATTCGCGGCCATACGCCCGCCAAAGCAGTATGTAGAGGAAGTTGCTGCAAGACCTTATGACGTCCTCAATTCAGTGGAAGCCAAGGCTGAAGCGGAAGAGAAATCCCTCCTCCACATCACGAAGCCTGAAATTGACTTCGACCCGATCATCGACGAGCATAGCCAGCCTGCATATGACAAGGCAGTCCAGAACTTCAAGGACTGGCAGGAGAAGGGATGGCTTGTTCAGGACGAGAAGCCTTGCTACTATGTTTATGCACAGACAATGGAAGGACGTACACAGTACGGACTGGTAGTCTGCGCGCACACCGACGACTATGCCGAGGGGAAGATCAAGAAGCACGAACTTACCCGCAAGGACAAGGAAGAAGACCGTATGATCCATGTACGCATCCAGAATGCCAACATCGAGCCTGTATTCTTCTCATATCCTGACAATGACGGCATCGACGCCATCGTGAACAAGTACATCACAGGTGAACCTGAATATGATTTCGTAGCCGCTGACGGATTCGGTCATCATTTCTGGGTGATCGACGACCAGGCCGACATCGACCGCATCACCGAGATCTTTGCAGAGATTCCTGCATTCTATGTTGCTGACGGTCACCACCGTACGGCTGCCGCTGCCCTCGTCGGAGCAGAGAAGAAGGCACAGAATCCGAACCATACCGGAGAAGAGGAATACAACTGGTTCATGACAGTAGCATTCCCTGACAGCCAACTCAAGATCATCGATTACAACCGCGTAGTGAAGGACCTCAACGGACTCACTGCCGAGGAACTTGTCGCAGCGCTTGCCGAGGATTTCGATGTCCGCGAAGAGGGATCTGAAATCTACAAGCCTGGCAAACTGCATGAGTTCTCGATGTACCTCGGCGGCAAGTGGTACTCACTCGTTGCCAAGGAAGGACGATATGACGACAATGACCCTATCGGAGTTCTCGATGTGACAATCCTTTCGAACCTTGTCCTCGACAAGATCCTGGGTATCAAGGATCTCCGCACAGACAAGAGGATTGATTTCGTCGGCGGAATCAGAGGTCTCGGCGAACTTTCTCGCAGAGTCGACAACGGCGAGATGGCTGTGGCATTTGCTCTCTACCCGGTTTCAATGCAGCAACTTGTGGACATCGCTGATTCTGGCAACATCATGCCTCCGAAGACCACATGGTTCGAGCCGAAACTCCGCAGCGGACTTGCAATACATAAATTGTCATAACGACATTTTATCTGAAGGTGGCCAGACGGTCACCTTCAATTGTCTTAACCCCTGTCACTATGTGACATCCCCTTTCAGGGGAACCCCGACCTCTCGGGGCGTCATCACCGCCACTGATTCTCGTAAACCCCTAATAGTCAGAGTATTATACATTATGCCTGCTGTATATTTGCAGCAGGCATAATGCGTATATGGCTGATAATCAGATAGTTTTGTATCTACGCGCTGATGGTTTATGACATCGAACCGCTGGCAAGATCGAGGATTTCTGAGGTGATTTCCTGCTGACGACCTTTGTTGTAGGCCAGAGTGAGTTCGGAGATGAGATCCTGAGCATTGTCGGCCGCGATCTGCATGGCGACAGTACGGGCAGCATGCTCCGCAGCATTCGCATCAAGGACCACCGTGTACATTTTCAGAAGCAGTACTTTTGGAAGGAGTTCCTTCACCAGGGACAGAGGGTCCGGTTCGAGAATATAATCTACCGGCTGAGCCTTTCCGGCACCATAATCCTGCAATGCGAGAGGCAGATAATTCTCACGTACTGATGGCTGGGATGCGGTAGAAGCGAAATGATTGTAAAGCAGAATGACCTGTGCGACTTCGCCCTCGGTAAAACGGTCAATCAGTTCAGAAGCAAGATCGGCAGCCTTGTCATACGTAGGCCTGTCAGCCATATCCGAGCAATCCCGGACAATATGAAGCCCAGCCTTGCGGGCAGCATCAGCAATCTTTCTTCCCACCGGATATACATCTATATCCGAAACCGCATAACCGCTCTGAAGAAGTTTTCGAACCGTGCCGGAAAACATTTTTTCCATATTGGCATTGAACGAACCACAGAGAGAACTGTTGGATGAGAACACCACCAGAGCCACTCTTTCTACATCTTCTTTCACCGGCAGCCCGTCAACTGCAACATCCTGAAGCACAACAGGCGAACGGCCGTTCTTTCCTCCGAAGCCGAACTCCTTTTTGAGGGCCTCACGAAGATCATCCGACTGAAGAAGACCGGCCAGGATACGATGGAGTTTCTGCTCATACGGCAGTTTGTTGCCGATGGCAGTCTGGGCCTTGTGAAGTTTCGCCGACGCGACCATCTTCATCGCCGAAGTGATCTTAAGCGTATTCTTCACCGACCCGATCCTGGTCTTTATTTCCTTCAAAGATGCCATAAATTCTAAACATTCATCAATCCATTAATAATGGAATATGCTTCTTTTTCAATTATTGATGCTATCGTATCATCAATCTTTCCTTCTGAAAGCGGTTTCAGAACATCCTCCGCATGGAATGCCCTCATCTTGCTGAGGAAAGCAGTCTGAAAATCATCGATCAGATTGATATCCAAATCTTTAAGAAGACCTTTCGTTCCGCAGTACAGGACAGCGATCTGCTCCCCTACCGGCATAGGAGAATATTGAGGCTGTATCAGCAGACGGTTGTTCTTGCGTCCCTTGTCCAGTGCCGAGGCTGTGACCGGATCCAGATCGCTGCTGAACTTCGAGAAAGCCTCGAGTTCACGATACTGTGCCTGGTCTATCTTCAATGTTCCGGCAACCTTCTTCATGCTCTTTATCTGGGCACTTCCACCTACACGTGAAACGGATATGCCCACATTGATTGCAGGGCGGAAACCCTGGTTGAAAAGGTCGCTTTCCAGAAATATCTGACCGTCCGTGATTGATATGACGTTCGTCGGGATATATGCGGATACGTCACCTGCCTGAGTCTCGATTATCGGAAGCGCGGTCAATGATCCACCTGCCCTGACCTTGCCGTTCAATGATTCCGGAAGGTCATTCATCTTCTCGGCGACTTCCTGCTGGCCTATGATCTTCGCGGCCCTCTCCAGAAGACGCGAATGCAGATAGAATATATCTCCCGGATATGCCTCTCGACCGGACGGGCGACGGAGAATAAGGGAAACCTCACGATATGCCACGGCCTGTTTCGAAAGATCATCATATACAACAAGGGCATGACGTCCGGTGTCACGGAAATATTCGCCTATCGCTGCTCCAGCGAATGGGGCATAATACCTCATGGCGGCAGGATCCGCCGCCGTTGCAGCCACCACTATCGTATAGTCCATAGCCCCTTTCTCCTTCAGGGTGCTGACGATGGAGGCCACTGTCGATCCTTTCTGGCCTATGGCTACATATATGCAATATACCGGCTTGCCTGCCAGATATGCTTCCCTCTGATTGATTATGGTATCTATCGCAATGGCCGTCTTTCCTGTCTGACGGTCTCCGATAATGAGTTCGCGCTGACCCCTTCCGATAGGAATCATCGCATCGACAGCCTTGAGACCTGTCTGCAAAGGTTCAGTGACCGGCTGACGGAAAATCACTCCCGGAGCCTTCCTTTCAAGAGGCATCTCGCACAATTCCCCTTCGATCCTGCCCTTTCCGTCCAAGGGTTCACCGAGCGGATTCACCACGCGTCCCACCATGGCCTCACCTACATTGACAGAGGCTATTCTTCCTGTGCGTTTCACAGACATTCCCTCTCCGATCCTGTCGGTCTGTCCGAGCAGCACAGCCCCGACATTATCCTCCTCAAGGTTCATAACAACGGCCTTCACTCCGTTGTCAAACTCAAGAAGTTCTCCTGCTTCCGCATTGAGCAGTCCATGAATCCTGACTACACCGTCGCTTACCTGCAGGACCTGTCCCACTTCTTCGAACTTAAGGTCTGAACTGATATCCCTGAGTTGGTTCAGCAGCACATCCGATATTTCCGAAGGTCTGATTGTATTACCCATAATCAATTACACTATTCTGTTATTTGTCTCCACAAGACAATTTCGTATCTTCTCAAGATGACTACTGACACTTGCATCCATACGCCAGTCGTCGAGTTCAAAGACAAAGCCTCCGATGATGGCCGGATCGACTTTCTCTTCAAGAATGACCTTGGCTCCCGTCTTATTGCCAAAAGCCTCTTCAAGTTTCTCCTTCAATCCCTCCGCCGGCATGGCAGTCACAATCCTGCCGACCTTTATAGACGCCTCTGAACGATATTGTGAAATGAAGGAATACATCATTCTCATGAAATATCCGCATCTGCGTCGCTGAATCACCAGATTGAGGAAATTCTTCAATTCCGGTGCAGGTTCTTCACCCAAGGCAGCCTCAAGAAGTTGGAGTTTCTTTTCCGGAATGATTTCGGGATGGTCTTCAAGATATTCCCTCAATTGATGCACCTCCTCCATCCGCAGCACGATGACGACGGCCTGGGAATATACCTTATCCCCATTCCCGGTCTCCAGAACATATTTCAGGAGAGCCCTCGCATATCTTGCCGATATTATTCCGGTATTCATTTCAATGCCTCATCCGTCATCTTGCCGATAAGTTCCATCTGCTCCTTATCGTCAGACAGTTCCTTCCTTATCACCTTCTCCGCTATGGCCAGTGAAAGCGTGGCCACTTCACGGCGGACATCCCTCAATGCCGCCTCCTTTTCTTCCTGTATCCTGACCTTGGCCTCGTCCAGGATCTTGACCGCCTCCGTCCTTGCTTCCTCCTGTGCCTTGGCAATCATGCTGTCACGCTGCTGTGACGCCTCCTGAAGAATACGGGACTGCTCAGCCTTGGCCTCTGCAAGAAGTCTCTCCTGCTCCTGGGAAAGGCGTGCAAGCGCTTCTTCCGCCGTACGTGCAGCCTCAAGCGCATCATCGATACGCTTGTTGCGTTTCTCCACCATTCCTGTGATTATCGGAAAACCGAATTTGGCCAGAATGAAGAAGACAATGGCGAAGATTATGGTCATCCAGAACAGAAGACCACTGTCAGGCAGCATCAGATTCATAGACGTCCTATACTACAGCGAGAAGACAAACAAGGATTGCAAAGAGGCAGGCACCCTCTACAAGGGCACCGATGATAAGCATCGCTGTACGGATGTTTCCTGCTGATTCAGGCTGACGCGCAATGGATTCCATTGCTGACTGTCCGATCTTTCCGATTCCCCATGCTGCAGCCAGAGCGGCGATACTTGCTCCGATCGCTCCTGCTATCGCTCCCCAGGCGATTGTCGAGGCCTGAAGTAAAATTGCTGAAAGTAACATATCACTTAAATTTTAAAATTGTTATAATCATTCATGTCCTCCCTGATGTGCCATGCCGATGAACACAGCGGAAAGCATTGTAAACACATAAGCCTGTATGAAGGCCACCAGCAGTTCAAGGCAGTTGATGACGAGACCGAAGACCATTGCGATCACTGTCATCGAGCCGTTTATCACCGGTCCTAACTTGACGGTGACGAAAATCACTGAAACAAGTCCAAGCACCATCATATGTCCCGCCATTATGTTTGCGAACAGCCTGACCATCAGCGAAAACGGCTTGGATATAAGACCGAAAAGTTCGATGGTCTGCATTATCGGAATCGGGAATTTAAGGAAAAGCGGCACATCTGGCCACAGGACTTCCTTCCAATAATGCTTGTCTGCAAACACATTTATGGCAATGAAGGTACAAAGCGCCAGCACCAGGGTCACTGCTATGTTTCCTGTCACATTCGCTCCTCCCGGAAAGAAAGGAACCAGTCCCAGAAGGTTGCAAAGGAATATGAAGAAGAAGGCCGTAAGCAGATACGGTGCATATCTGCGGTATTCCTTTTCACCTACCGACGGCTTGATTATCTCGTCATTGACCATCATGATCATCAGTTCCATAAGGCCTGCAAAGCCTCCCGGTGCCCCCTCTTCCGATGCATCATGCCTCCTGTACCACCTGGCTGTCCACAGAACCAGCAATATGAGCAGAACGGCGGTGAATATAAGCGACGCGACATTCTTTGTTATGGAAATGTCAAACGGCCTTGTCAGTTCTCCGTCCGCCCCTCTCTCCACAATCTTACCTTCATATCTTCCCTCTTCCGCGATGAAGAGACCTTCATATTCATGCCCATGCTCAATCCGGGATGACATGAAGAAGTGCCATCCTGTGCTGCTGCGGACTATGCACGGCAGGGGGATGGATATATGTCTGCCGTTCCACTGGGTCAGGTGCCATCCGTATGAATCGCCGACGTGGCCGAAAAGGATTTCTCCGACGTCGACTTCGTCGGGATCCCCGATCGGGTCGGGGATGACGGATGAGGTGGACTCATCGGGGATGACGGCAGAAATGACTTCGTCGGGGATGACAGGGGAGGTGGCCTGAACGGAAACGACCGGACAGGAAAGAAATGCAAGCATCAGCAATATGCATCTGAGCATCTTCATACCTCGGCGCACACAGTTACCTTATTATCAACAACTTCCACAAATCCTGACACAAGAAGGATACGTCCTTCTTCACCATCTGAAACATAAGTCACTTCCCCTTCCTCCAGTGAGGAAATCAAGGGTGCATGGTCTTTCAATATCATGAAACGTCCTTTGGTTCCGGGCAAGGAAACCTTGCTCACCTGCTTTTCCAGGAGAGTAGCCTCGGGGGTAAGGACAATCAATGATATTTTATCTGCTGATGACATTCCTACTGTCCGTTTATGGCAGAGAGCATAGCCTCACCTTTCTTTACAGCCTCTTCGATGGTTCCCACATTCAGGAAGGCCTGTTCAGGAATGTCATCCACTTCTCCGTCGAGAATGAGGCGGAAACCGCGTATGGTGTCATCTATGGAAACCATCACTCCCGGAACACCGGTGAACTGTTCGGCCACAGCAAACGGCTGGGACAGGAATCTCTGCACCTTTCTGGCACGGTTAACGGTAAGTCTGTCCTCATCCGAAAGTTCATCCATTCCGAGGATGGAAATTATATCCTGAAGTTCCTTGTTTCTTTGAAGAATCTGCTTTACACGCTGCGCTGTCTCGTAATGGTCCTTTCCGACGATGTTCGGATCGAGTATACGCGAGGTCGATTCAAGAGGGTCTACGGCCGGATAAATGCCCAATTCAGCGATTTTTCTGCTCAACACGGTAGTTGCGTCGAGATGGCTGAATGTTGTTGCAGGTGCTGGGTCGGTAAGGTCGTCCGCAGGCACATACACAGCCTGGACAGACGTTATGGAACCGTTCTTCGTAGATGTGATGCGCTCCTGCATCTGGCCCATTTCTGTGGCGAGAGTAGGCTGATATCCCACAGCCGAAGGCATTCGCCCGAGAAGGGCAGACACTTCGGAACCGGCCTGCGTGAAACGGAATATGTTGTCAATGAAGAATAGTATGTCCTTAGGGCCGTTCACATCACCGCTGTCTCTGAATGATTCCGCCAATGTGAGGCCTGACAATGCTACGGAAGAACGTGCTCCCGGAGGTTCGTTCATCTGACCGAAGACCATAGCCACCTGGGATTTCTCCACTTCGTCATAATCAATGGCAGAAAGGTCCCAGTCTCCCTTTTCCATACCCTCCATGAACTTGTCACCATATCTTATGACGCCTGATTCGATCATTTCGCGAAGGAGGTCGTTTCCTTCACGGGTACGCTCTCCCACACCGGCGAACACAGAAAATCCGTTATGTTTCTTTGCTATGTTGTTTATCAGTTCCTTGATGAGGACGGTCTTTCCCACACCGGCTCCACCGAAAAGACCGATCTTTCCGCCTTTAAGATATGGTTCCAGCAGGTCTATGACCTTGATTCCGGTGAACAGCACTTCCTGCGAAGTCGTGAGATCCTCGAACTTAGGTGGGTCCCTGTGGATAGGGAAAGCCCCTGCACGGTCGAGTTTCTTCATTCCGTCTATCGTGTCTCCGGTCACATTCATGACACGGCCGCGTATCTGAGAGCCCACTGGCATAGTTATCGGGGAGCCGCTGCTGACAGCCTCCATGCCTCGCCTGAGACCGTCCGTAGAATCCATGGCAACGGTTCTGACAGTGTCTTCACCTATATGCTGCTGGACCTCTACGACCAGTTCCTTTCCGTCTTTTCTGCGTATTGTAAGGGCTTCATGTATCGCAGGAAGTTGCGAATGTTCGTCTTCGAACTCAAAATGCACATCGACTACAGGGCCGATGATCTGTGATATATGTCCGGTAAGTTGCGACATAGCATAAGTTTTAATGTAGGCATTACAGCCACAGTTCACCAAAGTTATGCAATTTCGCTTAAAATCACAAAATTATAATTCCTTGTCCATCTCTTTCCGGAATCTCCTGTCTATCACGAAATCGAGTGAATAACGTCCAGGACCTGAAAGGAAAAGAAGGATGAACATGATGAAATAAATAAGAGACAATTCTCCTTCTGCCATGATCGCATCATGAATATCGAAGAAGGCCACGCCCATGGCGACTATCATCGGAATGGTCATGATACGGACAAGAAGGCCTGCAATCAGGAAGAGAGAACAGCAGAATTCGCAGAAGATGGTTACCATCAGGGTAGTATAACTTCCGAATCCCAGCACACTCGGATAACCGACGACCAATGTATTGAAATTCATCATCTTATCTACACCATGCATGAAGAACAGTACGCCGAATACGACGCGTACCACAAGGATCAGGAGAGAAGATACCTTCCCGCTGAATCTGTCGGGGAATAGAAAATTATAAAACATAGCAGTTCGTTTTTTGTTCAACGAACTGCTATTCAAAATATAGTCCAAATCTGATTAAAGTGCAGTGGAGATTACGACCGAAGCCTTTTTCAGACCCTTCGAAGTCGCTTCAAGAACGATTGTACCAGGCTCTTCGGAAGAAGATACGATTGCTGTCATCATGCCGCTGAACACCTTCATATGAGGTTCCTGGAAAGACTCGAGTGATACAGGGTTACCGTTTGCACCTGCGCAATATGATCCTGCACCCTTCACCTTGAATGAAATTTCATTTTCAGCCATAGGGCAAAGATTTCCTGCCTTGTCAACAACCTTCACGGTGACGAAAGAAAGATCCTTGCCGTCTGCCTTGATCTCATTCCTGTCCGCTTCAAGAACGATGCGGTAAGGCTTGCCTGCCGTATGCATTTCCTTTTCAGCGACTGCATTGCCGTCGGCATCATATGCCACCACCTTGACAGTTCCCGGTTCATATACGGTGTCCATCCACATGAGGCGATAACGCTGCTGACGCTTGAATGTGTTCATGGACAATGTGTCGGCACTGTTGTGGACATTCACTGACATGTCTTTTGTGCGTACGCCCTGGCTCTTTCCGTTGATGAAGAGTTCGGCAGAAGGATAGTTGGTATATACGAATATAGGAGTAATCTCACCTTCGCGTCCTGCCCAGTTCCAATGCGGAAGGATGTGCAGAGTCTCCTCATTCCTGTTCCAATGGCTTCTGTACAGATAATATCTGTCCTTTGGAAGGCCTGCAAGGTCGATGATGCCGAACAGGGAAGAATGGCTAGGCCAATCGGTATAATAAGGAGTAGGCTCGCCGAGATAGTCAAATCCGGTCCATACAAACTCACCGATGCAGTAAGGAAGGTCCTCATGCTGGATGAAGTCGTCCTCAGGGAGGTTAGACCAGTTGCAGTGCTCCACATCATATGAAGATGCCTGATGGTCAGGATATTTCGCCATCGCCTTACGTTCCACCGGGAATTTATATACGCCACGCGAACTTACTGTAGAGGCAGTCTCGCTTCCGAGGATGAGACGCTGAGGAAGTTTAGAATAACTCTCCTGATATCTGTGAGGGCGGTAATTGAAGCCCGGAATATCAAATACAGCGGCAATATTGTTATATACCACATTGTCCGGCTGGTCCATACCCATGGTCACAGGCCTTGTAGGATCCTCTCTGTGGCAGATATTCTGAAGCCAGAGAGAAATCTTTGTACCCTTTTCACCAGGCCACTGGTCAGGAACTTCGTTTCCGACGCACCACATCACAACAGCGGGACTGTTCCTGAAATGACGGATAAGGTTAACGAGATCCTTCTCTGCCCATTCCACGAAATGTTTGTTGTAGCCGTTCTGGACCTTTGGAGTCACCCATTCGTCGAAAGTCTCGGCCATGAGCATCATACCCATTTCGTCACATATCCTTACAAGTTCGGGAGCAGGCATATTATGAGAAGTACGGATGGCGTTACAGCCCATATCCTTTAGCATTCTCACCTGTCTGCGGATACCTGCCTCGTTTGCGATGGCTCCGAGAGGGCCGAGGTCATGATGGTTGCAGACTCCCTTGAAGACGATCTTTTCTCCGTTGAGGAAGAAGCCCTTGTCGCCTTCATAACTCAATGTACGGATACCGAAAGTGGTCTTATACTCATCCTTGAGGGTTTCGCCTTCATAGATGGAACTTTCCGAAGTATAGAGATTCGGAGTCTCGACGGTCCAAAGTTGAGGATCTCTGATAAGGAAATCCTGATTGAATGCCTTGTCGAACTCGGAACCTGCGAGGTCCTGCTCCGCAACAAGTTCACCCTTAGGATCAAAGATACGGGTAACGATGCGGTAATTCGAGAAATCCATTCCCTCAGGAATCACGAACTCCGTCATCTGGCTGATTCTGGCGTGATTTGCACCGATTTCATCTGTCACGACATATGTACCCCAATCAGGGACATGAGCGTCCTCAGTAACGACAAGATGAACATTTCTGTAAAGTCCGGCACCAGGATACCATCTTGAAGACTCATTGAAGTTCTCCAGACGTACTGCAAGTGAGTTGGTCTCTCCCTGTTTGAGATATGGAGTTGCATCAACAATGAATGAATTATATCCGTATGGCCAATAAGCGGCATGTTGACCATTGATATAGACATTTGCATGGCTCATCGCACCGTCGAACACGAGTCTGCATGAACGTCCTGCCTCATATTCAGGAACATCAAAATCGAGGCGGTACCATCCGGTTCCGACAAAAGGAAGACCACCGGTACGTCCTGCGTGCTCCATAGCCTCCTTCTGGCCATCCTGACTGATCGCCACATTCTGTTTGTCATTATGAATGCTGAACGGTCCATAGATAGCCCAGTCATGAGGAATCCTCACATCCTGCCACTGAGCATCATCATAACCAGGGTCCGAGAAGACAGTCTGGTCTTCACGAGTGAATTTCCAACCTTTTTCAAGCAATCTCTCCGAACGGACCTGAGCGGAAAGAATGAAAGGAAAGAGCAGAAGAACTGCCAGAAGTGATTTCTTTGTCATAGAATCTGTGTTTGATATTATGACAAATATAGGAATAATCACACAAAAACAAAACACCCCGTCATCGTATGATGACAGGGTGTCGTATAAGAAAGTGGCAGCTACCTACTCTC
This sequence comes from Candidatus Cryptobacteroides sp., assembly GCA_045539115.1. Taxonomy (GTDB): domain Bacteria; phylum Bacteroidota; class Bacteroidia; order Bacteroidales; family UBA932; genus Cryptobacteroides. Next base: position 39,300 of record JAZQES010000020.1, read on the forward strand.
CCACCTGGTGGGGCAGTACCATCGGCGATGGTGAGCTTAACTTCTCTGTTC
>JAZQES010000021.1:0-42468 GCA_045539115.1 Candidatus Cryptobacteroides sp.
TCCTCGCCCATTCCCTCGATGAGGGCACGGCGGTTCTGGAGGTCAGACATACAAGCACCCATGTACTCTGATGGAGTAAGAACCTCAACATTGTAGATAGGCTCCATGATCTTCGGACCTGCGATACGGAACGCCTCCTTGTAAGCATTACGTGAAGCGAGTACGAATGAGATTTCATTTGAGTCTACCGGATGCATCTTACCGTCGTAAACGTAAACGCGGATGTCACGTGCAAGCGAACCTGTAAGAGGGCCTTCGCTCATCTTCTCGTTGATACCCTTGAGGATAGCAGGCATGAAGCGTGCATCGATTGCACCACCGACTACGCAGTTGTAGTACTCGAGTTTACCACCCCATGGAAGGTCATACTCTTCCTTGCCCTTGATGTTGAGGACAACTTCCTTGCCGTCAACCTTGAAACGGTTACCTGGGTCAACACCCTCCTGATAAGGAGCGACGAGGAGGTGAACCTCACCGAACTGACCTGCACCACCTGACTGTTTCTTGTGACGATAGTCAGCACAAGCGACCTTTGTAATTGTCTCACGGTAAGAGATCTTAGGAGCAGAGAACTCGATCTCGAGTTTGTCCTCGTTCTGGAGTCTCCACTTGAGTGTGTTCACATGCTGCTCACCCTGACCCTTGAGGATAGTCTGCTTCATCTCCTTATGGTATTCGATGATGTATGTAGGATCCTCAGCAGCGATCTTTGCCATTGCCTCACTTACCTTTTCCTCATCCTTCGCATCCTTGGCCTTTACAGCGCAGCGATACTTGTAGTGAGGGAACTTGATGTCAAGATATGCGATATCCGCACCTGGAGTGCAAAGAGTTACGTTTGTCTTTGCTGCACGGAGTTTCACTGTACATCCGATGTCACCGGCAACGAGTTCTGTAACCTTCTCCTTCTTCTTACCTGCAACAGCATAGATTGCAGTGATTCTTTCCTTGTCACCTGTCTCAGGATTCTCAAGGTCTGAGCCCTCGACAAGTTTACCTGACATCACCTTGAAGTATGCAACTTCACCAAGGTGCTGCTCGACAGCAGTCTTATATATGAAGAGTGATACAGGACCGTCCTGCTTGCACTCGATCTCTCTTCCATCCTTTGTTACACCGATACGCTCTGCTGGAGAAGCCGCTACGCGGATTGTGAACTCCATGAGGCGTTTCACACCGATGTCCTTCTTTGCAGAAAGGCAGAAGATCGGCATTACATCACCCTGACGGATACCGATACCAAGACCCTTTCTGATTTCATCCTCTGAAAGAACGCCCTGCTCGAAGAATGTCTCCATAAGAGTGTCATCATACTCTGCAGCACGCTCGATGAGAGCATTTCTGAGTTCCTCAGCCTCGTCAGCATGGTCAGCAGGAATCTCAAGATCCTCACGCTTGCCTGTGTCGCCTGCGAAGCGGTAATACTTCATCTTGAGGACATCGATGAAACCGTCGAATTCAGTACCTGCATTTACAGGATATTGAACAACTACCGGCTTGCTTCCGAATGCCTCTTTCATAGTTTCGAGAGTTCCCTCCCAGTTTGCCTTCTCACCGTCGAGTTGGTTGACCGCAACGATAAGAGGAATCTTATATTCCTTTGCATAGCGTGAGAAGATCTGAGTACCTACCTCAACGCCCTGCTGTGCGTTCACTACGAGAACACCTGTGTCGCACACCTTGAATGCTGAAACCGCTCCACCTACGAAGTCATCAGCACCCGGAGTGTCGATGATATTGAATTTGGTATCCATGAACTCTGCATAGAGCGGAGTCGCATAAATGGATCTCTGGTTCATCTGCTCGATCTCGGCATTGTCAGAAACTGTGTTCTTTCCTTCTACTGTACCTCTTCTGTCAATGACCTTACCTTCGTAAAGCATCGCTTCAGATAATGTGGTCTTACCTGACTTGGTGCTACCAAGCAGAACCACATTGCGGATGTTTTGGGTTGAATAAGTCTTCATCAGTCTTTGTGTTATTGTGTTTATAATTATGTTCATTCAGTGTCGTTTAAGACACATCCTCGCAAATCTAAAAAATTATTATCGCAATACCAATAGAACGGCATATCTTTTTGACATCAAAATTTGATATGAGGTTTATAAAGCGTGTCAAATATGTCTGCGCCTGACATTCCGAACCTCTCATAAAGGAGATTGTCAAGGCTCGTGGAAACGCCATCCGGACGCCCATACAATGAATTTACCGTATTCTCCACCTGTCTTTCGGCATGTCTGCCTGAAATCATTCCGCAGAATGTCTCATAAATGTCTTCTGTCCTCTTTTTCATGTCAATGTAGTTTGACTGCAAAACTGACATCAATCATCAGAAAAACCAAGGCTTTGAGACAAAAAACGCAGGAAAATATGACAGATTTTTCTCTTTTTTTAAAACATAGAACTTTTCTTTAACAAGTTTTACTTGCCATTAGTCGGAATTTCTTGTTTATATCATATTTCAGCAGGACATAATTTTGTCATTGACCAAACTGATATTGTCAATGGACAACTCTTCTATAAAGGAAAACATACGCAAGAAAAGAAAATCACGCAGATTCACTCAGGAATATATGGCCGGTCAACTGGATATATCTCTGACTGCATACAGGGATCTGGAGAAAGGCAGCACCTCCTTGCTTAGTTCACATCTCGTGAAAATGGCCGAAGTTCTTGACACTTCAACTGAAGAACTTGCTCTCGGCTATCACCCTGTCCAGGCCGACAGACATCTGGAAGAAATGCGGAATGAATATATAGGGAAGATAGCGACTATGGAAAAGCGTATCGCAGACCTTGAAAGACTAGTCATGTCCCTGGAAGATACCATAAAGACCAAGAACGAAATAATCACAATGCTCAAGAATTTGCTTGGTGAGGAAAAATAGATTGTGTACATTTGCAGAATGCATAATGAACCGAATCTGTTGAATTTCCTTCATGCAGACCTGATTGAAGCAGGATGCGACGAAGCCGGAAGAGGCCCGCTGGCCGGTCCGGTGTTTGCCGCTGCTGTCATATTGCCCAAAGATTTCCATCACCCTCTCTTGAACGATTCCAAGAAAATGACGGAAAAGGCCCGCGAGACCCTTCGCCCGATCATAGAAAAGGAAGCCGTCGCATGGGCAGTGGAAGAGGTAAGTGCAGAAGAAATCGACACCATGAACATTCTGAACGCATCAATTACCGGCATGCAGAGAGCGGTAAGGAGACTCACGGTAAAGCCCGACTTTCTGCTGATAGACGGAAACAGATTCAAGCCTTTTGACAATTACCCGTATCAATGCATAGTAAAGGGTGATGCGAAATTCACTTCCATCGCCGCAGCGTCAGTCCTTGCCAAGACATACAGGGATGAATATATGAGGAAACTTGCTGCGGAGTTTCCCGAATACGGATGGGAACGCAATATGGGCTATCCTACAAAGGAGCATATCGAAGCCATAATACGGCATGGATACACCCCGCACCACCGTAAAAGTTTCCACCTGAAGCAACTGGAACCTACCCTGTTCTGATTGCCGGAAATGACGCAGAAGCAGACGTCACCCCTGACCGGACCCAAAATCCAAAAAGAATTATTAAACACATTTTAGAATATGAAAAGAATTATAAGCATCATTACCGCCATTACGGTATTTGCCGGCAGCATCCGTGCCGACGAAGGAATGTGGCTCCTGCCGCTTCTTGAAAAGATGAACAGCAAAGCCTTGAAGGAAGCAGGTTGTGAACTTACTCCGAAACAGATATATGACATCAACAACACATCATTGAAAGATGCCATAGTGCAGTTCGGCGGAGGATGTACAGGAGAAATAGTCTCTGCTGAGGGTCTCCTGCTCACCAACCACCACTGCGGATACAGCAACATCCAGAAACTCAGCACTGTGGAGCATGACTATCTCAAGGACGGATATTGGGCCATGAACCGCAGCGAGGAACTCCCATGCGAAGGTCTTACAGTAACATTCCTCGAATATATGCAGGATGTCACCGGAATCCTCGAAAAGGCTGAAAAGAAGGCCCGCAAGCAGTATGGAGATGATGATGCCAAAGTCATGGCCGAAGTGAGCAAGGTAGCAGAAGGTCTCATCAAGGAGGCTGAAGGTGCAAACCCTCACTGCTCAGTGGACATCGAGACATTCTACAACGACAATGTATATTATCTTATTGTATATAAGACATATACAGACATCCGTTTCGTAGGAGCACCGCCTTCGTCAATCGGCAAGTTCGGTGCCGACACCGACAACTGGATGTGGCCGCGTCATACCGGTGACTTCTCAATGTTCCGAGTTTACAGCGCTCCGGACGGTTCACCTGCGGAATATTCACCTGAAAACGTACCTCTCAAAGCGAAGAACCATCTCAAGATATCGCTCGCAGGTGTGCAGGAAGGCGATTACACCATGATCATGGGATATCCTGGCCGTACGACACGTTTCCAGACTTCACCTGAACTCAAGTCACAGATCGAACTGAATGACATCCGCATCGCCGCACGCACGATACGTCAGGATGTGATGCTGGAAGACATGCTGGCAGACCCTAAGGTGAAGATCCAGTATGCAAGCAAATATTCAGGTTCATCGAACGGCTGGAAGAAATGGCAGGGCATGAAACTGGCGTTCGACAAACTTGACATCATCGGCCGTGCAGAGCAGGAAGAGGCTGAATTCACGAAGTGGGTGAATGCCAGCAAGAAGCGTACTGAGAAATACGGCACTGCGCTTCAGGACCTCGCTAACGGCGTGGAATCTGGAAGAGAGGCCAACAATGCGTTCACCAAGGCATTCGAGACCGTATATAAGATAGAACTCACCAATTTCGCACTTACTTTCAATATTCTCGCAAAGCGCGAACTCAAGAGCGGAAAAGACACTCTTGCCGCACTCAATGCAGCATATGAAGCAATCGCAGGACTTTACGGAGACTATTCCGAAGGCACTGACCGAAAGGTTGCAAAGGCACTCCTGAAGCACTACCGTGACATTGCGGACCCGGCATATTACCTGAAGAATCTCGAAACTGATTTCGCCGATATGGACATTGACAGTTTCGTAGACAATCTGTATGACAACAGTGCATTCACATCTGCTGAAGGTCTCAAGGCTGCAATTGAAGAGAAGGGTGATGAAATATTCGCAGACCCGGCCATTGCGACAGGAATGTCCATCTACAACGAATGTCTGCAGGCTCAGATGCTGACCATGAAATCTGCAGAAGACCTTGCAAAGGCAAGACAGAACTACACAGCAGGCCTTCTCGAGTGGAAGAAAGGCGAGCCTTCTTACCCTGACGCAAACTTCACGATGCGACTCACATACGGAAAGGTCGGTGGTTATTCTCCAAAGGACGCTGTGGTCTACAAGCACTACACCACTCTTGACGGTGTGATGGAGAAGGAAGACCCGGACAATTGGGAATTCGTTGTGCCTGAGAGACTTAAAGAACTTTGGAAGAACAAGGATTTCGGCCAGTACGGTACAGAAGACGGAGAGATGGTCACCTGCTTCCTCAGCAACAATGACATCACCGGCGGAAATTCCGGCAGCCCTATCATGAACTCACGAGGCGAACTCATCGGACTTGCATTCGACGGAAACTGGGAATCGATGAGCAGCGACGTGATGTTCGAGCCTGACCTTCAGAGATGTATCAATGTAGACATCCGCTATGTGCTCTTCGTAGTTGACAAGTTCGGCGGTGCAGGATGGCTTATTGATGAAATGGATATAGTAAAATAATGTCTTTTTAACATTATGAATGGATAGAAATGGACGAGACATGCCACCCCCGGCTAGGGGGTGCCTGAGCGCAGCGAAGGCGGGGGTCTCGGGAATTTCTACCATTCATAATGAAGATTTTTTAGCATATGCAGATTAACGAAATAAACAACTGGCTCCGTGAAGTGGAGCACCCTGCAAAAGGAGACAGGAACATCGTGGACCTGGGAATGGTCCATAATGTCGAAGTCGGAGAGAACAGCGTGACCGTGACTCTGGCGTTCTCGAAGCACCGTGACCCTCTTGCCGAGTATCTGATCGGAAGTGCAAAGGCTGCCATCATCAGAAATGCCCCTGCAGGCACTCACGTTGAGGTGAAGACCGTAATCAAGGATGAGGCTCCTAAGAAAAAACCAGGACTGGACCTCGGATTCGAGGAACTCTCCGAAGTCAAACATATAATCGGAATCGCTTCCGGCAAGGGAGGCGTAGGCAAATCAACCGTATCGGTCAACCTCGCCGTCGCACTGGCACGTCTGGGATACAAGGTCGGACTTGCGGATGCGGATGTATATGGTCCTTCTGTTCCTAAGATGACAGCCACAGAGGCTGAAATGCCGGACGCTGTCCTGGAAGGCGAGAAAGAGACAATCCTTCCACTCGAAAAATACGGAGTGAAATGGATGTCCATAGGATATTTCGCAAAGCCTGAACAGGCTCTGATATGGAGAGGTCCTATGGCATGCAATGCATTGAAACAGATGATATTGCAGGTAAGATGGGGAGAACTTGACTTCCTTCTTATCGACATGCCTCCGGGAACAGGAGACATCCACATCAGCCTCGTCCATGACATCCCTATGGAAGGTGCGGTCATCGTCAGCACACCTCAGGATGTAGCCCTGGCCGACGTAGAAAAGGGAGTGAACATGTTCCGCAACGAGAGCGTGAACAAACCTATCTTCGGACTTGTCGAGAATATGGCATGGTTCACCCCGGAAGAACATCCTGATGAGAAATACTATATCTTCGGACAAGGCGGCGGTCTGCGCATGGCAGAAAAGTACGGAATGCCTCTCCTGGGACAGATCCCTATCGTGCAGAGCATACGCGAAGGAGGCGACAGCGGAGAGCCGGCTTCCCTATCTTCACGTCCTGACGGCCTCGCGTTCATCGCTCTTGCCGAGAAACTTGCTCATATATTGAAATAAAGCAGATGAAAAGATTCATCATAGTCCTTCTCCTGTCCATATGCGGTCTTGCTGCGTACGGGCAGGAGAAAATCGTTAAGGTGGCATGCATCGGAGACAGTGTCACTTATGGAACGGGAATAGAAGACCGGGAAAACAATTCATATCCTTCCCAACTCCAACGACTTCTTGGAGATGGTTATGAAGTGGAAAATTTCGGACGTCCTGGTGCGACTCTGCTGAGAAAAGGTCACAGGCCGTATATGGCTCAGCCGGAATTCAAGGATGCCTTGGAATTTGCCGGTGACATCGCCGTCATCCACCTCGGTCTCAACGACACGGATCCACGCAACTGGCCGAATTACAGGGATGAGTTCATAGGTGACTATCTTGCCCTGACCGACTCGCTTCGCAGATCGAATCCTTCCGTGAGAATATTGATAGCCTTGATGAGTCCGATAACTCCGAAGCACAACAGATTCATATCCGGAACGAGAGACTGGCATTCAGATATTCAGGAAGCGATAGCAATAGCGGCAGGTGCGGCAGATGCTGAACTGATTGATTTCCATTCACAATTGCATTCCCGCCCCGACCTTCTTCCGGACTCTCTGCATCCGAATGCCGAAGGTGCAGGTATCCTCGCTTCAACAGTATATTCCGCCATCACCGGAGACTACGGAGGACTTCAGATGCCGGAAATATATTCCGACGGAATGGTGCTGCAAAGGAATATACCTGTCACTGTCAGCGGAACTGCTGATGCAGGTGCGGAAGTTTCCCTCAAACTGGAAGGTCCGTTCCGTACCGTCAGGATGAAGACCGTCACTCCATCATCAGGAAAATGGTCAATGGAACTGAAGCCTCTTGAGGCTGCAAGAGACTTGAGGCTCACCATAGAGAGCAAAGGCAAGAGGTTGGAATACAAGGACTTGGCAGCAGGAGAAGTATGGCTTTGCTCAGGGCAGTCCAACATGGCGTTCATGTTGTGCGAATCTGACGATGCCGGAGAGATTCAGGCAGATCCGGACTTGCGTATCTTCAATATGAAGCCGAAATGGGAGACGAAAAATGAAACATGGGACAGAGAGGCCATAAGATCCGTCCAGATGCTTGACTATTATAATAATGCCGGATGGGAAAAATGCGATGGTGAGAATGTCCGCGGTTTTTCCGCTGTGGCATACCATTTCGGCAAGATGCTGTGCGACAGTCTGGAGGTTCCGATCGGACTCATCTGTAATGCAGTCGGAGGTTCCGCCACGGAATCATGGATAGACAGATCGACGCTTGAACTGTATCTCCCGGCCATCCTCAACGACTGGATGAACAATGACTTCATCCAGAAATGGGTAAGGGAAAGGGCAGCATTCAACATCGGCTACCCTGAATCAGGAGCGATCAGACATCCTTATGAACCTTGTTATCTTTTTGAAACCGGAATTGCACCTCTCGACAGGTTCCCGATAAAGGGAGTGATATGGTATCAGGGAGAATCCAACGCACATAATGTAGAAGCACATGAAATGCTGTTCAGGCTGCTGACTGAAAGTTGGAGATCAAATTGGAATAACCCTGACATGCCTTTCCACTTCGTCCAACTCTCAAGCCTCGACCGTCCTTCATGGACATGGTTCAGAGACAGCCAGAGAAGATTGTCCGAGAGTATTCCTCATTCCGGAATGGCGGTTTGCAGCGACATCGGCGATTCCCTGGACGTTCACCCTCGCATCAAAAAGCCTGTGGGAGAGAGACTTGCACGCATAGCACTGTGTGAAGACTACGGATTTGACATTGTTCCTTCCGGACCTTTGTTTTCAAAGGTCGAGGTTTCAGATGGCCAGATAACTGTCGAGTTCCTTTATTCCGAAGGCCTCCATACTTCTGACGGAGAGGCTGTCAGATGCTTTGAAATTGCCGGGAAAGACGGAATCTTCCATCCTGCCGATGCTGTCATCGAAAACAACAGGATAATCATCGATCCGAAAGGAATGACACCTTATCATATCAGATACGCATGGCAGCCGTTCACACGTGCCAATCTTGTAAACGGTGCCGGACTCCCTGCATCCACTTTCAGGAGCGAAATCGCAAGATAGAAAGATAAGACTGGAATATCCACCACTAGTGCATAAAACAGAAAATAGGCTTACAGACATTGACTTTTTAGTCAGCCTCTGTAAACATTTGCCAATGAGATCCCCGATCAGGTCGGCCATCTCTTATTTATTCAAAGCAGCAGCAACGTCAACAGCGCAAGCAACGCTTGACCTACCATAGGGTCGGTCAGAATTCGGGTCACAATTTACCTGAGAGCAGCCCTATCTCCTTCTGATATTGCCGTCTGTATGATTCTCCCTCAATTGCTTCAACGACTTCGTCGATTACAAAATCCTTCTTATATGAGGACGGGCGTCCCTTCCTGACACCTTCAGAATAAAAAATTAAAAACATTGAACATTCATTCCTATTTATTTAAAAAATATAGTATATTTATTAAAATAATTTAGGAATTATGGAAATATTTACGAAATTTGCACCCTATTTATACAGTATAAAATATAAAACTTGATAACATGACTAACACTTACCAAACACCGGAACTTACTGTTCTGGAAATCTATCCTGAAGGAGTCCTCTGCGGCAGCAACGAAATCATTGACGAAAACGAGGGATACTGGGAGTAACACTATTAATTTTACATATATGAAAAAAACAATATTTACAATATTTGCTGCTGCGTTAGGATTTGCAGCATGTCAGGAACTGGAGCCTGCAGACACTGCAACTCCTGAAACATCTCCAACCGAGTACCTTACTCTCACAGGTAGCATCGAGCAGAACGATCTGACCAAGACAACATTGAGCGAAGATAACAAAGTCCTCTGGTTCAAAGGCGACTGCATCGCTACATTCCTTAAGTCTGCAACATTAAACAAGTATCAGACAGCAGACGAGGATGCCGGCAAGAACTACTCGAAGTTTGATTACATTCTCTCGGACGGCAAGGTTCTCGGAGATGAGTGGGACCACATCGTGGCATACTATCCATATAGCAGTGATGTAACCTGTGCCAAAGTTGATGACGCATACACGTTGAACGTAGAACTTCCTGCAAAGCAGATATTTCGCGAGAACAGTTTCGGACAAGGCTCATTTCCGATGGTTGCAGTCAGCGAGGACACTGACCTCAGATTCAGAAACGTATGCGGAGCAATCAAACTTCAGTTCAAGGGTGAAGTGTCTATAATGGAAGTCACGATAAAAGGTAACAACAACGAAAAACTCTCAGGCCCAGCAGTTGTGACTGCACTTCCTGACTATGGCGAGCCTACCATCGCAATGACTGATGCGGCATCTACAACCGTTACCATGACATGCGACGAAGGATGGGGCGAATTCCAGGGTCTCGAAACTCGCCTTTCCCTCAGCAATCAGAGCACCTTCATCATCACTCTTCCTCCGGTAGAGTTCACAAAAGGCTTCCAGATTACAGTTGTTGACTCACAGAACAAGACCTACACCATCACTACGAACAGACCAAATACAGTCCTCAGATCAAGCCTTCTCGTAATGCCTGCTATTGATCTGCCGGAGAAATGCGATTATGTCGATGAGTACGGAAACAACCTTGGTCATGGAATCGAGATTGACGGAACCATCTGGGCTCCAGTCAACTGCGGCTATCATCCTACAAACTTCAAATACGGCAAACTCTATCAGTGGGGTAGAAAATATGGTCAGGGATATTCTGATGGAACTTATTCAGATGCGGTAACTTATTCCACCAAAAATGGTCCGTTCACACTTTCCGAAGGTCAGTCAGAGGAGTATGAAAACACCTACTTCACCTTAGCCAAGCAATCAGACAACTCCGCAAGTATAAACAACTGGTTGAATACCAATAACAAAACGTTGTGGAACAAAGGTACAAAGACGGCACCGGTAAAGACCGCCTATGATCCTTGTCCTGCCGGATGGCGCGTTCCTACCAAAGCAGAACTTACTTCATTGATTGCCAACAAGTCATCTATGACAACATACAACGGTCTGTCCGGATACTGGTTTAGTGGATCAACTGCTTATTCTGAAGATGTCAATCAGATTTTCTTGTCGGAAGGAGGACGTCATGAAGGCATCGAAAACACTATCTCGGGAGCAATTTGCATGGAAAGGGAAGTCAGAGGATACTACTGGTCTTCTGATGCATATGATAGCACGTTGACCGGATTCAGTGGTACCTCGTACCAGATAATTTGCACAAATACGGGAACTAAGACTGTCTTTGAATCTACTGGCGGTCGTCTTACTGCATGTTCTGTCCGTTGTGTTCAGGAGTAGAGATTTCAGACACAAAAACAAGGAGGATGATTAATACTGACATGAACCCCGAAAGTTTTTTGTTTAACTTTCGGGGTTCATGTCAACATCTATAAGCCTCTTTTCTATCCCACGAAACCTTAATAGAATAGTGTAGAACGCCCTACAGGCGGTCTTTTTACTAAAATCGTCACGCGCTCTGTGCTGCCTATCAGATCATAAAAGCCTAACCAAGACATTGGACGGTACAATTTCCGTGCATTTCTAAAGACACAAAAAGAGCCGCAAGTTGTTGTCAGACAATTACTTGCGGCTTTCTTTCTGCGGTGAGAGCGGGATTCGAACCCGCGGTACAGTTACCCGTACGTCAGTTTAGCAAACTGGTGGTTTCAGCCACTCACCCATCTCACCAAAACTGCCCTGCCTCACTGGACAGGACTGCAAATATAGATTAATTTTAATGATTCACCAAATAAAAATTGAAAATCATTTTCTTTTATTACTGTTTAGCGATATTCTCACGCATTTCCGTGTCGGCCTGGATATTCTTCATCTTGTAGTAATCCATGATTCCGAGATTTCCGGTACGGAATGCTTCCGCCATTGCAAGAGGTACTTCTGCCTCAGCCTCTATCACTCGGGCACGTGCTTCCTGAGCCTTGGCCTTCATTTCCTGCTCAAGAGCGACTGCCATTGCACGACGTTCTTCCGCGCGGGCCTGGGCGATGTTCTTGTCAGCCTCGGCCTGGTCCATCTGAAGGACAGCACCGATATTCTTTCCTATATCGATGTCAGCGATGTCGATAGAGAGGATTTCGAATGCTGTACCTGCATCAAGGCCCTTGTTGAGAACAACCTTGGAAATGCTGTCAGGATTCTCAAGTACAAGTTTATGGCTTTCCGCAGAACCGATTGACGATACGATACCCTCACCGACACGGGCAAGCACTGTCTCTTCACCGGCACCTCCGACGAGTTGCTTGATGTTTGCACGTACAGTCACACGAGCCTTGGCAATAAGTTGGATACCGTCCTTTGCAACCGCTGTCACAGGAGGAGTGTTGATGACCTTCGGATTGACAGACATCTGGACTGCCTCGAATACGTCACGGCCTGCAAGGTCGATCGCTGCGGCCATCTTGAAATCAAGCGAGATATTGGCCTTGTCGGCTGAAATCAGTGCATTAACTACCTTCGGAACATTTCCTTTTGCAAGGTAATGAGCCTCAAGTTCATTGGCATAAAGGGTAAGTCCGGCCTTTGTTCCAGTCACCATAGCCATGACGATAGTGTTTGGAGAAACACCTCTCCAACGCATAAGGACAAGTTGGATAAGCGAAATGCGGACACCTGAAATCAGTGCCTGGAACCACAGGGTCACAGGGAAGAACCACAGGAAGATCACAAGTCCGACAATCGCGACCACGATCCATACTATAAACATTGCATCCATAAAAGTATAGTTTGATTGATTTATTCTAAAGGGCTTTCACATATATCTTGTTATCCTCTATAAGGACAACCTCAACAGGCACTTCCGGGTCGAGCATACCTTCCAAAGCCTTGACCTCCACCACGTAGTCTCCGAAACGGGCAGAACCCATAGGTGCAAGTCTGGTAAGAGTCTTACCCTTGTCGCCGAGCGACAGGACTGCGGATTCCACAGCCTTGGAATCGATGTTGGTCTCAAGAGACATCCTTTTCCAGGTCTTTGCCCGCAGGACATATATTGCCAGTCCTATGATCAGGACAGCATTGACGACCGCGACGATTATTCCCGTAGTCAGTCCGAATTCGTGGAATGCATAGAAACATGAACCACCCATCGACAACAGACCAAGGACACCCGCAACTCCGACTCCCGGAATGAGCAGGATTTCAATAAAGATCAGTATTATACCGACCAGAATCAATGTAATGACGAATCCCATATTTGTATTACTTTTCCTTTTCCTCCAAATATACCTCGGACAGTCCCATAGCCTTGACAAATGATATCAATTCTTCGGCTTTCGACTTATCCGTAAATGGTCCGACCACATATACCAATGTACCGTCTTCAGTCTCCGTACGTGCGATATCCTTGCCCTCCGACTGCTGACGTATACCGGCTGAAACGGCCTCATCAAGTTCTCCGTCAGGAGGAATGATCCGCACATTGTAAAGAACAGGATTAACTCCACCCGATTTTTCACGGCTGCGGGCCATTGCGACAGATATTTCCTCACCATCTTCATATGCCACTATGAACGCACTGCGGAAGCCGAGGCTCCTGACCTTGGCAAGTTTGGAATTCACATCCTGATAGGACTTGAACAGTCCTACACGATATGTGTATCGGCCTGAAGTGCTTCTTGTCTCGAATACTGGACTGAGTCCCCTGAGACTTCCTATCGTAGCCTTTCCTCCGGTACTGAAGATCTGGATCTGATAAATTATTCCGTCCGGAATGGTATTGTCTTCCGCGAATCTTCCTTTGTCAAGAATCATGAATGTATAATCAAATCCCGGTTCAGGCCTTATCATATCCAATTCAAGGTCAGGACCGAAAGAATGTGCCGCAAATGTATATTGCGGTATTTCATAATGTCCTTCCGAGGCTTCTTCCATGATCTTGTCGGGATCAAGCACCACTCCGCTGAAGAGAAATTCCATCTCGATGTCCATGAGTTCGGACGTCTCCTTGCTCAGAGAATCCTGCAACTGCGGCAGACGCGCTTCTCTTGCACGTATGATTTCCGTCAGCCTCATTCTTTCGCCGCTGTCATTGCTCATGGCAAAACGGTTACGCTCATCTTCCAGAGACATATTATAGAACGATATGGAATCCCTCAAGGCACGCACCTGAGCCATCTTGCTCATATACCTGTCCATGTTTTCAGGCTTTTCTTCCTCTTCTCTGACTTTCTTCTTTTCTTTTTCAGGATCAAGCCGGGATATCCTCAAAAGTTCCGAAGGATCATCAATCGGCTGACGCACAGGCATATTGTCGAATTCGAGTGCATAAACCCATATGCTGTCCGCTGAACATTCCCTGTCGGAAGCAAAGAAAGAGAAACCTTCCTCTGCGGCATCCATATAAAGGAAATCATCATATGGAGAAGAATATGGGAAACCCATGTTTACAGGTTCGGACCAATCCTTAGCATCCTCGTCCCAACGGGAAACATAAATATCGAATCCTCCCACTCCATACAGGCCCCTGGATGAAAAATACAGGGATTTGCCATCTGAAGATAATAACGGATAGACTTCGTCCGAAGAAGAAACGAGATAATCATTCAACAACTGCGGCCATGTCCACAATGTATCTTTCCTTTCGGTCATGTATATGCTCCGCAGACCATCATCGTCCTTGGCTGAATAATATATGGTATCCGCGTCTTCCGGAGCATACAGGGCATGGGACAAGCCGTCCGGTATGCTGTCCAACTGATTCGGCACCTTTCTCCACGACCTGTCTTCAAGCGGATAGTAGAGAAAGAAGTCATCCTTGCTGAACTTCCTGCGGGAAATGACTTTCGGAACATATGCATAAGCCGACATGCTCAAACCGTTTTCGGAAAGAATCTGTCTTGACAGAATGTCTTCCATCAATGCCGAGTCCGCAGGATTCTCACCGATAAGTTCCTTTGCCTGCTCATAGATGTCGACCGCTTCTTCAAATCTGTACTGACGATGAAGTTCCTCTCCTGCACGGACAAGACTGTCCATCCTGCTGTTCTGTGCATTCAGATCTACAGCAAGGAGGAAAAAGAGGAAATATATTATATATATGGAATGATTTATTCCCTTCATAGCCTTTTTTTGCTCATTTTCAGCCTACAAAAATAAGAAATATTTACAGAATCTTCATTTATTAGAAAAAAATCGTAAATTTGTGCCCTATTTTGCGGGTGGTATGGAAATCAAATTCCATGCTGTCCCCAAATGATGCATACAAATATCATTAAAAACAATAAATTATTATGCAAAGTAAAGGTGCTATCAGATTTGTAGCGATTCTCCTTCTCCTTGCGTCACTTTGGCAACTTTCATTCACTCTCGTGGCTAACCGCCAGGAGAACAAGGCCGAAAAGTACGCAGAGGCAAAGGCACAGGCTGCAATGAATTCAACTGCATTCAGCAAGGTTGCTGAGGCAGACAAGGCCTTCTATCTCGACTCTATCAGAAAGGATGAGAACAGAAGGTACATCGACTCTATCTCATCAGAGAAGATTTATTTCGGTTACACTTACAAGGACATCCAGTCTAAGGCCATCAACCTTGGTCTCGACCTCAAGGGTGGTATGAACGTGATGCTTCAGGTTCAACTTGAGGACCTCGTGAAGGCTCTTGCAGACGGTGACACAACTCCTGAGTTCACTAACGCACTCGCACTCGCAAAGGAGCGCAGCGTTGACTCAAGAAACGATTTCATCACACTCTTCGCTGAGGCTTGGGAGGAAACAGCAAACGGAATGCCTCTCGCACAGATCTTCGGTACATATGAGATGAGGGATAAGATCAGCCCTGAATCTACTGATGCCGAGGTTATCGAGGTGATCAGAGCAGAGTCTGAAAGTGCTATTTCAAACTCATTCAACGTTCTCAGAAACCGTATCGACCGTTTCGGTGTGACACAGCCTAACATCCAGAAACTTGGAAACAGCGGACGTATCCTCGTCGAACTTCCAGGTGTAAAGGAACCTGAGCGTGTCAGAAAACTCCTCCAGGGAACTGCATCACTCGAATTCTGGGCTACATACACAAATGAGGAAATCGAAGGATATCTCGGTGAGGCAAACAAGATGCTTGCACAGATTCTTGATGTAGAAGAGACTGTTACCGAGACAGAAACTGCTGAGCCACAGACAGATTCACTTCTTGCTGAAGAACTCAAGCAGGCTGAGGCTGATGCTGCGGCAGAGGCTGAGATGATCAGACAGAACCCTCTCTTCGCTGTCCTCAGTCCATCAGGAGCAAGAGGTCACGCCTGCATCGGTTACGCCCACTATGCCGACACTGCAAAGATCAACAAGTATCTTGCAATGCCTCAGATCAAGCAACTCTTCCCGCCTGAATTCAAGCCTATGTGGACTGTGAAGGCTTCTGCAATGGATCCTAACGAAAATATTTTCGAACTCGTTGCAATCAAGGCTACTTCACGTGACGGAAAGGCTCCTCTCGACGGTGGTGCTGTAACTGACGCACGCGTTCAGTATGGCGACGCCAGCGGTTCACCACATGTATCTATGACCATGAACGCAGAGGGTGCAAACGTATGGGCAAGAATGACAAAGGAAAATATCGGACGTCAGATCGCCATCGTTCTCGACGGAATGGTATATTCATATCCTAACGTTCAGAACGAAATCACAGGCGGTAGTTCACAGATTACCGGTGACTTCACTCTTGAAGAGGCAGAAGACCTTGCAAACGTCCTCAAATCAGGTAAACTCCCTGCACCTGCAACAATCATCCAGGAGCAGGTAGTAGGACCATCACTCGGAGCAGAGTCCATCAACGCAGGTCTCATCTCTTTCGTGATCGCGTTCGTCCTCGTGCTTCTCTACATGCTCTTCTTCTATCGTGGAGCAGGTCTCGTTGCCGACATCGCGCTTCTCTGCAACGTTGTACTTCTCTTCGGTACACTCGTTTCATTCGGCGCAGTCCTCACACTCCCTGGTATAGCCGGTCTCGTACTGACCCTCGGTATGGCTGTGGATGCCAACGTCATCATCTATGAGCGTATCAAGGAAGAACTCCGTGCAGGAAAGGGTCTCGGCAAGGCTATCGCTGACGGTTACTCAAATGCTTATTCAGCAATCATCGACGGTCAGATCACTACCCTCCTTACAGGTATCGTTCTCTTCGTATTCGGTTCTGGTCCTGTACAGGGATTCGCAACTACACTGATCATCGGTATCATCACTTCTGTCCTCACATCTATCTTCATCACAAGAATCATCTTCGATGACAGAGTATCTAAGGGCAAGAACATAACATTCGACAGCAAGGCAACAAGAAACTTCCTCCAGAATACTCATTTCGATTTCATCGGAAAGAAGAAGATCGCATACATCGTTTCAGGTGCAGTAATCCTCATCTCCCTTGTTTCAATCTTCACCAAGGGCTTCACATATGGTGTTGATTTCACCGGTGGACGTACTTATGTAGTAAGATTCGACCAGCCTGTAACTGCAGAAGATGTACGTGCTGCGGCTATCGCTGAGTTTGACGGTGCAGTAGAGGTAAAGCAGTTCGGTGGTGAAAGCCAGATGAAGATCACTACTCAGTACCTTGTAGAGAACGAGTCTACTGAGGCTGATGCTGAAGTAGAGACAAAACTCTACAATGCACTCAATGGATTCTTCGCTGATGATCTCACATTCGCTGAGTTCACATCAACACTCGACAATCCTAACGGTATCATCAGTTCTGACAAGGTAGGTCCTACAATCGCAAACGACATTACAAGAGATGCAATCATCGCTGTGATCATCGCTCTCTTCGTGATCTTCGCATACATCGCAGTACGTTTCCGCGGTTGGACTTGGGGTCTCGGTGGTGTTACAGGTCTTGCACACACAGCACTCATCGTGATCGGTTTCTTCTCACTCTTCTCAGGAATCCTTCCATTCAGCCTTGATATCGACCAGACATTCATCGCTGCTATCCTGACCATCATCGGTTACGCAATCAACGATACAGTGGTTATCTTCGACCGTATCCGTGAGTACAAGGAACTTCATCCGAAGGCAGACTTCCGTCAGAACGTGAACGAGGCTCTCAACAGCACTCTCTCACGTACAATGAACACATCACTCACTACACTCGTTACTATGCTTGCAATTGCAATCTTCGGTGGTGAGGTGATCAGAGGTCTTGCTGTAGCACTCATCCTCGGTATCGTGATCGGTACTTACGCTTCTATCTTCATCGCTACTCCAATCATGTACGATGTTACCCGAAAGGCTGAGGCTAAGAAAGAAGATAAATAAATCTCTTGAACGGGCAGCCAGACGGTTGCCCGTTTATTAAAATACAATCCTTATGAAAAAGATTCTTATCATCATTCTTGCTGCGGTTCTCGGTATCGTTTCATGCTCAAAGGAACAGAGAATAGTCGGTTCATGGCAACTTACCAAGTTTGTCAGCGAGGGAGAAGTGAAGGACCTTTCTGAAATAGACCTTACAATGACCCTCACATTCACCGACAGCGGCAAACTTACAAGCACATACAAATGGAAAGGAATCCAGTTGAGCGATGACTACACTTATGCTGTCGACGGAGACCAACTCATGATCGGATCTACCAACGTCGATTACAGAATCAACGGAAAGACACTTACCATCATCGGCAATGGCACGTTGATCGGTATGACAGGCAATGTGGAAATGGTATTCGAAAAACTCTGATTCTGACCTATATACAATAACAGAAGGAGACCTCCCAAATATGTAGGAAGGTCTCCTTTCGTTATTGTTACGGCATGTTACTGTCTATAATGTTCCACGGCCTCGCGTACCTGACCATGTTCGAGGAGAAGCGATTTTGCATATTCATAATCGGTGATGCCGGTCTGCTCCATTATCATTCTTGTTCCTCTGTCGACCAGTTTGCTGTTGGTGAGTTGCATATCCACCATCTTGTTGCCAACCACATGACCGAGCCTCACCATGACCGCAGTAGATATCATATTGAGAATCAATTTGGTAGCGGTACCGGCCTTCATCCTTGTGCTGCCCGTCACGAATTCCGGACCTACCACTGCCACCAACGGTATGTCTGAGGCATCTGCAACAGGAGAATGTTCGTTACATGTGATGCTTGAAGTCAGGGCTCCTGCCTCTTTTGCCGCATGGAGTGCCCCCAATACATATGGAGCACTTCCTGATGCTGTAATACCTATGACGGTATCATATTCTCCAGGAGTGTATGACTTAAGGTCCAGAGCACCCTGTTCAATATCATCTTCCGCACCCTCCTTCGCATTTCTTATGGCATAATCTCCGCCTGCCATAATACCGATGAACTTGTCCTTTACGCCATAAGTGGGAGGAATCTCTGACGCGTCAACAACACCCAGACGGCCGCTGGTACCTGCTCCAAGATAAAATACTCTACCTCCCCGCTGCATTCTCTCCACAATTCCATCTACCAGTCTTTCTATCTGAGGAATAGCCTTTGCAACAGCAAGAGGGACTGTCATATCTTCGGCATTGATGGATGTAAGCAACTCTTTTGTAGACATTCTGTCAAGATTGTCATATCTTGAACTCTGTTCTGTCGTCCTCATGATATCTTCATTTAAAAACAGGCTGCAAAAGTAATCATTTTTTATTTTGATAGCATGAGTAAGATTAGTTATCTTTGTTCCCCTTAAACCCATCAGATATGTCATTCGTCCATCTTCACGTCCATACACAATACTCCATTCTCGACGGCCAGTCGGCCATAGGCGATCTCTTTGCACGTGCAAAGGAACTTGAAATGCCCGCCCTGGCCATAACAGACCATGGAAACATGTACGGTGTAAAGGAATTTCTGAAGGTAGCGAAGAAATTCCCGGAGGTAAAGCCTATCATAGGATGCGAAGTGTATGTGACGCGTCATTATGACCACAGACTGAAGGACAAGGATCACAGAGGATATTATCACCTTATCCTTCTGGCCAAGGACTATGACGGCTACAAGAATCTGATGAAGATCGTATCCACCGGACACATCGAGGGAAAATATTACGAAAAGCCTCGAGTAAGCCATGAAATAGTGGAGAAGTATTCCGAAGGACTGGTATGCTGCTCTGCGTGTATCGCAGGAGAGATTCCAAGGGCGATCATAGCGGGTGACATGGCTGAAGCGGAAAAGGCCATAATGTGGCACAAGAAGGTGTTCGGAGACGATTTCTACCTCGAAGTGCAGCAGCATAAGACGGAAATTCCCGGACAGTCACAGGAAGTATACGAAAGACAGGTTGTAGCAAACGAAGGCATATTCGAACTGGCTGCGAAGACAGGTACAAAGGTAGTTGCCACCAATGACGTGCATTTCGTACGCAAGGAAGACGGACCTGCACACGACAGACTCATATGTCTGACGACCAACACAAATGTCGACGATCCGAACAGGATGAGATATACCCAGCAGGAATATCTCAAGAGCGAGGATGAGATGCTTGACATGTTCTATAAGCATCCTGAGACATTGAGCAACACACTCGAAGTAGCCGAAAAGATCCAGAGTTACAAGATCGACAAGGACCCTATTCTTCCGAAATTCGACCTTCCTGAAGATTTCCTTGGAGAAATCGGAACATATCTGGAAAAATATAAGCATATAATCGACGAGGGACGTTGCGACAAGAACGGCAATGAAAGAGGTGAAGAATTCTGCAATTCAGTGGCATATCTCTGCCATCTGACATACAAGGGTGCGCAGTGGAGATATGGAGACAATCTGACTGACGAACAGGCTGAACGTATAGAATTCGAACTCAAGACGATATGCAAGATGGGATTTCCGGACTACTTCCTCATAGTCCAGGATTTCATTGCTGCAGCACGTTCAGAAGGTATTTCCGTAGGTCCAGGCCGTGGTTCCGCAGCAGGTTCTGCCGTTGCATACTGTCTTAAGATCACCAACATAGACCCTATCAGATATGACCTTCTCTTCGAGCGATTCCTCAACCCGGACCGAATCAACATGCCGGATGTGGATATCGATTTCGACGATGACGGACGCTACCGCGTATTCCAATATATCGAAGAGAAATACGGCAAGGACCATATCTCACATGTGATCACTTACGGTACGATGGCGGCAAAAAGCGCCATCAAGGACGTGGCACGTGTAAGCCAGATGTCCATCGACGAATCCAACAGGCTTACCAAGATGGTTCCGGACAGACCTTTCGAAGCAACGGTAGTCGAAGACGGCAAGAAAGTCACAAAGGAATTCAAGCCGAAACTCGCGAACTGTCTCAAATACGGAGATCTCAAGGAAGAGATCCAGAACGGCAACGAACTTACAAAGGAAGTCCTCACATATGCCGGAAAACTCGAAGGCTGCATACGTCAGACCGGTGTACACGCCTGCGCGATGATCATCGGACGAGGAAACCTCACTGAATATATCCCTATATCGATCGCAAATGACAAACTTACCGGCGAAGAGGTATGGGTAAGCCAATATGACGGCCACTACATAGAGGAAGTCGGCATGCTCAAGATGGACTTCCTGGGTCTGAGGACATTGTCGATCATAAAGGAATGCCAGGCAAACATCAAGAAGCGTTTCGGTATCGAATTCGATATCGAGAAGATTCCTATCGACGACAAGGAGACATATGAACTCTACAGCCGCGGTGACACCACAAGCGTTTTCCAGTTCGAATCTCCCGGCATGAAGGAATGGCTCATCAAACTTCAGCCGACCCGATTCGAGGACCTCATCGCCATGAATGCCCTCTACCGTCCGGGCCCTATGGACTATATTCCTGATTTCGTGGAGAGAAAACAGGTCCGCCAGCCTATCGTATATGACCTTCCGGAAATGGAAGGCATCCTTCAGGACACCTACGGAATCACCGTTTATCAGGAGCAGGTGATGCTTCTGTCCCGTAAACTTGCCGACTTCACAAGAGGTCAGGCAGATACTCTCCGTAAGGCCATGGGTAAGAAACTCAAGGACGTGCTGGACGGCCTCAAGGGACTCTTCATCGAAGGCGGAACAAAGAACGGACATCCTCAGGACATGCTTGAAAAGATATGGGCCGACTGGGAAAAGTTCGCGTCATATGCCTTCAACAAGTCCCATGCGACCTGCTATGCCTGGGTAAGTTATCAGACCGGATGGCTCAAAGCCCACTATCCTGCAGAATTCCAGGCGGCCAACCTGACTAAGAATCTCTCCAACATGGACGAGATCAAGAAGATCATGGATGACTGCAAGAAGAACGGCATAAAGGTGCTGAACCCGGACATCAACGAGTCCGACGCACGATTTACCGTAAACAAGCAGGGAGAGATCCGTTTCGGACTCGGAGGAATCAAGGGATTCGGTGACAACATCGTGCGTGCAATCCTCGCAGAACGCGAAGAAAACGGCCTTTTTACCGATATATTCGACTTTGTGGAGCGTATGTCCGGAATAGTGAACAGAAAGGCATTCGAGTCACTTCTGCACTCGGGAGCATTCGACAGTTTCGGCATAAACAGAAAGCAGTTCCTGCTTCCTTGCAAAGGCGGAGATATCTTCCTTGACACCCTCCTCAGATATGGTGAACTGTACAAGAAAGACAGCATGGAAAGTTCCGTATCACTTTTCGGAGAGGTCGAGGAACTCAAGCCTGAAAGACCTGAGATTCCGCCGATGACAGGAGAAGAGGACATACTCGAAAAACTCCAGTTCGAAAAGGAACTTGTAGGAATGTATCTTTCATCGCATCCTCTGGACCAATATGCCTTCGAGATTGATAATTTCACCACATGTACAGTAGGTGAACTTGATGCTCTAGTCAGCGATTGTGAAACAAAGAAGGCAAAGCAGAAGGCCAATATTGCAGGATTCATCATATCCACTCAGCAGATGACCACCAAGACGGGACGTCCGTGGTCCAAGACCGTGATAGAAGATTACAGCGGAAGTTACGAGATCGCCCTTTTCGGAAAGGATCATGAGAACTTCATGAGTTACATGCAACTCCACAACGCCATATTCATCGAAGGTGAGATCGATGAAAAATATTATCTGAAACCTGAGGACAGGGCACAGGGCAAGACCTCTCCATATGCATTCAAGGTCAAGAAGATCATGCTTCTGGGCAACGTCACCGACACATATGTGAAAGGATTTGCCATCAGCATATCTACACCTATGCTCACACCGGAATTCCGTGACGGGCTTGTGAAGATGATAAAGAGGAACAAAGGCAATGTTCCACTGACAATGTTCCTCTATGATCCGGAAAAGAAATGGAATATAGAATTCCTTTCAAGAAAGTTCCGTGTCTGCGTGACAGCACCTTTCATCGAAGAACTCACAAAGATGCAGATCAGATATTCCGTACTGAAAAAATAAGTCCTGCGACCGCTGTCAGAAGATCAGCGTAGCGGTGATCGGATAGTGGTCGGAGACGAATTTACGGTCGGCATATCGGTCGACGACGGTCTCATATTCAGGACAACTGCCGAAACCTGATATATAGATGTAATCTATTATGCCGCTTCCTCGGCCCCAACCGTTGTAGGTGTCATGATTATCTGTCTTTTCTGCAACCTTTCTTGTGCTGCTCATGACAGCATCAAGGCCTGCAAGTTCAGGGCTCTCCGGAGACATGTTGAAATCGCCTGTAAGTACCATCGGATAACCTTCCGGATTGATTTGAGATATTCTGTCTACAATCAGTTTCAATCCGTTCCTGCGTGCATCAACACCTACATGGTCGAGATGAGTATTGACGAAATAGAACTTGTTTCCTGTCTTCTTACATTTCATCAGAGCCCATGTTGCCGTCCTGTAACATGCTGCATCCCAGCCCATTGACGGCTTTTCCGGAGTTTCTGAAAGCCAGAAAGTGCCCCATTTGAGCATGGAAACCGTATTCTTGTTCCAGAATATGGACATATGTTCCCCTTCCTTCTTTCCGTCCTCTCTTCCGACACCGGCACATTTATAATCCTTGAAATTCTCCTCAATGAACCTGACCTGATAATCCAATGCCTCCTGTACACCGAAAACATCCGGCATCTGGTCCTTCAACATTTCCGCTGTCGCCACATAACGCATATGCCATGAATTTGTGCCATCTTTTCCCGATCCCAATCTGATGTTATATGACATTACCTTGAGTTCCTTCCGGTCTTCATTCTTCCTGGCATGTACGCTGAATGGCAACATGAGAAAAAACGCCATGAGAAGTGTTGCTGCTGTTTTCATCTGATATGTTTTATTGTTGAACGATTATCATTACAAAATTAAGTATTTTATTGTATTTTTGCATAAATACGATTCAGAATCATGGCAGAAGAAACTTTCGCTGACCTCGGAAGAGTGGAGGCTATCGCAAAATTATATGAAGGAACGCCTTATAAGCCGTTCCGGAGCAGTTGGTTCGAGACAGGTGGCAAGTGCTTTGTCACCACCCATTCCCGTACCTTTCTTGAAGGAATAGATTTCGACCTTATATATTTCCCTCTCAAGCATCTCGGATACAAATGCGCGACTGCGGTGACAGGTGAACTATATGCAGAAATGTCTCATCCGCGTACCATGGACATCCGTTTAGGCATTTCCTCGAAACTTGATTTCAGTCATATAAAGGAAATATGGGAAGGTGTAGTGGCTGCAGCAAAGGAACATGGATACAGTCAGGTTTCCCTCGACCTCTCCCCTTCTCCGAACGGTCTTGCAATAAGTGTTTCCGTGACAGGTGAGACATCTCACCTTATGGCCAAAAGGCGTCCTGCAGCGAAAAGCATGGACCTTATCTGTGTATCGGGCAATCTCGGTGCCTCATACCTTGGATTCCAGATACTTGAAAGAGAGAAGAGGGCTTTTGAAAAGAGCGGTGACGCCAAGTCTCAACCTGAACTGGACGAATACAAGAACCTAATCGGAGCATATCTCAAGCCTCAGATCAACGCACAGACCGTGTCACAGTTGGAGGAGACCGAGATAATGCCGTCATACGGATATCTTGTTACAAGAGGACTTGCGGATGCAGTAAAGCGCCTAGTCCGTGACAGCGGATTGGGAGCAAAGATATATGTGGACAAACTTCCGTTTGCCGGCAAGACCTTTGAGACAGGAAGAGAAATGAACATTGACCCTGTTTCTGCTGCTCTCAACGGAGGAGAAGACTACAGGCTTCTTTTTACGATACCTATCGGCAAGCACGAGAAGTTCCGTCACGATTTCCAGACATTCGACATCATCGGCCATCTGGCAAAACCGGAAGTAGGTGCTGTTGTCGTGACACCTGACGGAGTGGAACTTCCTTTGAAGGCTCAAGGATGGATAAATGAATAATCAATAAATATTACCTACTATGAAATTTTACTTTAAAGCAATCATCGTGGCAGCAGCACTTTGCTTCGCAGGTGTGAATGCTGACGCACAGTCACTCAAGGACATTCTCAACAAGGCAGCAAACTCATCTACTGTAACAGACATAATCGAAGGTGTTACAGGCATCAAGTTGTCACAGGGTGACATCAAGGGTACATGGACTTATACAGGATCTGCCGTAAAACTCGAAAGTTCTGAACTTATCAAGAGTGCTACCGCTTCAGTAGCGGCGACTCAGATTGAAAAGAAGGTAGACGAATATCTCGGAAAGATCGGACTCAAGGGTGGTGCGTTCTCATTCACATTCAATGAAGACAACACTTTCACAACAACTGTAAAGGGAAAGACTTTCAAAGGCGCATACAGTCTTTCAGAAGATGGCACAACCATCAATATGAGATATGGAAAGAATCTCGGTTCTACCGGTATCACCGCAACTGCCAGCATCAGCAACAGCACTCTTGAACTTCTCTTCAAGGCAGACAAACTTCTCGAACTCATCGGAAAACTCACTGCAACTTCAAGCAACACGACCTTGAAGACCATCGGCACACTTGCAGGACAGTACGATGGAATGAAGATCGGACTTGAACTTCAGAAATAACATCTGCAAATAAAGTTTTTCCGACTGTCAGGATGACATAGATTCCAGACAGTCGGATTTTTTGCAATTTTTTCGCATTTTTATTGTTTATCGTAAAATAATTTACTATTTTCGCAAAACAAACATTAAAACAAATACTATTATGACTGAATGGTGGACCTCACTTGACCTTTTTATGAAGATATTATGGTGCATTGCCATCGCTTCTTCACTCATCTTCATCATCGAAACCGTGCTCACTTTCATAGGAGCCGATGTAGAGATGGACATGGACACTGACTTCGACATGCCTGACGGCGGATTCGAAGGTGACCCTTCCATGAACCTTTACACATTCCGAAATCTTGTCAATTTCCTTCTTGGAATGAGTTGGACCGCCATTCTCCTTCAGGAACAGATCGCATCAAAGGCTCTCCTGATGGTCATAGCATTCGCCGTAGGTGCCCTTCTTGTCTTTGCAGTCATGATGATGTTCAAGGGACTCAGCAAGATGCAGCAAAGCGGAAATATCGATCTGTATAAATCAGCGGTAGGATGTAACGGAAAGGTATATCTCACTGTCCCTGCAGAAAGAAAGGGATCAGGAAAGGTACAGATCAGCATAAACGATTCGATCAGGGAATATGATGCCCTGACGGATTCTGAAGATGACCTTAAGACCGGTACATCGATAAAAGTAGTGGAGGTCCTCGATGCATCCACACTCCTCGTAGAAGAAATCAATTCACTTATAATCTAACGAACTATGCAACCTATCTACATCATTGTGATTGCCGTCCTGGTGTTCGTAGTGACACTTGCGGCCATTCTCAGACGCTACAAGCGCTGTCCATCCGACAAGATTCTCGTGATCTATGGTAAGACCGGTAAAAACAGGAGCGGAGGAGTATCTTCTGCACGATGTATCCACGGTGGAGCATCGTTCATATGGCCTGTGTTCCAGAGTTACGCTTTCCTCGACCTCAAGCCTATCTCTATCGAATGCAACCTTACAAATGCGCTCAGCAAGCAGAACATCCGCGTAGACGTTCCTTGCCGATTCACAGTGGGTATTTCAACCGAACCCGAGAATATGACAAACGCTGCCGAGCGTCTTCTCGGACTCACCATCGAGAACATCCAGAACATCGCTACCGATATCCTTTTCGGACAACTTCGTCTGGTGATCGCCACAATGGACATCGAGGAAATCAACTCTGACCGCGACAAGTTCCTTGCAAACGTAAGTATGAATGTTGAAGCCGAACTCAGGAAGATCGGTCTTAAACTCATCAACGTCAACGTTACCGATATCCGTGACGAATCCGGATATATCGAGGCTCTCGGTAAGGAGGCTGCTGCGAAGGCTATCAACGACGCGAAGAAGAGCGTAGCCGAGCAGAACCGTTTCGGTGAGATCGGTAAGGCCGAGGCTGACAGAGACAAGGATATCCGTATTGCAGAGACTCTCAGAGACACCCGTATCAGCACCGCAGACGCCAATGCAAAGGCCGTAGAAGGAGAGAACAACTCGAAGATAGCCATTGCTGCATCTGATGCGAAAAGACGCGAAAAAGAGGCCGAAGCGTCAAGAATCGCCATTGCTGCCGAAAAGGTACAGGCCGCTCTCGCACTCGAAGAAGCATATAAGTCAGAGCGCGATGCCGAACTTGCACGTGCCGAAAGGGAGAAGGCTACCCAGCAGGCAAATGTGGTCGTTCCTGCCCAGATAGAGAAGGAAAAGGCCATCATCGAGGCCGAGGCTGAAGCGGAGAAGATCCGCAGACTTGCAAAGGGAGAGGCAGACGCCATCTATGCAAAGATGGATGCTCAGGCACGAGGTGTACTGGAAGTCCTCACAAAACAGGCGGAAGGATTCCAGCAACTCGTGAATGCTGCCGCAGGAGACCCTCAGAAGGCCGTTCTCATGCTCATCGCAGACAAACTTCCTGAACTTGTCAAGACTCAGGTCGAGGCTGTCAAGGGCATAAAGATCGACAAGGTGACTGTATGGGACGGAAATGGCCAGGGTGCAGACGGCAAGACAGCCACTTCCAATTTCATTTCAGGAATGATGAAGTCTGTTCCGCCTCTTGAAGAACTCTTCAACATGGCCGGAATGAGCCTTCCATCATATCTCAAAGGACAGGAAAAGACTGCTGAGGAACAGACAATAGAAGAGTAATGCCAATCATTGTAAACATAGATGTAATGCTCGCCCGGAGAAAGATGTCTTCGGGCGAGTTAGCCGAGAAGATTGGAATATCAGCGACAAATCTTTCGATCCTAAAGACCGGAAAGGCAAAGGCCATCAGATTTTCCACACTCACGGCCATCTGCAAGGCACTTGAGTGTCAACCCGGAGATATTCTGGAATATAGGGAAGAATGATTTAATTCACTATATTTGCCTTCAAGTCTGAAAAACCGTGGTCCGGCAAGAGTTCCACAACGCGATATGGGTATAGTCGTATAAGCCCATATTGCGTTTTTTTGTTTTTATACGGCATAGAAACATTGAATTATGGAAGAGGAAAAGTTATTGAATCCGGTGGCGATCGAGTCGCTGATTTATGAAATCAGAGGTATGAAGGTGATGCTGGATTTCGATCTGGCTGAACTGTATCAAGTGGAAACCAAGAGATTGAAAGAATCAGTCAGAAGAAACATTGAGCGTTTTGAAGGAGAAGATTTCATGTTTGAATTGACTGTCGAAGAGTATAACTCATTGATAATCAGTTTGAGGTCGCAAATTGCGACCTCAAAAGAAAAAGGTGGACGCAGACATATGCCATTTGCTTTCACTGAACAAGGTGTGGCTATGTTGTCCAGTGTACTTAAAAGTGAAAGGGCCATATTAGTCAACAGATCGATTATCAGAACTTTTGTCTCAATCCGAAAATATATCATGTCAACGACAATTATTACAGCAGAACTCGAAGCCATAAAGGCAAAACTGCAACTGATGGAACGAAACGACGAAGAAAATCTGGAAGCGATAAACGACCTGTCCGAGGACATGAGAAAGGAAATCGATACAATCTATCAGGCAATTGCTGCACTGTCAGTAAAAGAACCGTCGCAGAAGGAGACACAGAGACAGAAGATAGGCTTCAAGACACAGAACGATAAATGATATTATGGAAGACAACAAATTGGAAAACAGGCAAATAGAATCGCTGATCTATGAAATCAGAGGAATGAAGGTGATGCTGGATTTTGATCTGGCTGAACTGTATCAGGTGGAAACAAGAGCATTGAATCAGGCCGTAAAACGAAATGCAGAGAGGTTTCCAAAAGATTTCATGTTCCAGTTAACTGAACATGAATGGTCTCTGATGTCATCACAAATTGTGACGACATCAATAAGGAAACGACCTAAATCTGCTTTACCTTTTGCTTTTACCGAACACGGAGTCATAATGCTGGCCGGCTTGCTAAGAAGTCAGACTGCAATAACCACCAGTATAACTATCACACGCACTTTTGTTGCAATGCGCAACTACATTATGACAACTTCTGCAATATCAGCAGAATTGGAAGCAATAAAGGCAAAACTGCAACTGCTGGAACGAAACGATGAAGAGAATATGGAAGCGATCAACGACCTGTCCGAGGACATGAGAAAGGAAATCGATACCATATATCAGGCAATTGCTGCTCTGTCAGTAAAAGAACCGTCGCAGAAGGAGACACAAAGACAGAAGATAGGCTTCAAGACACAGAACGATAAATGATATTATGGAAGACAACAAATTGGAAAACAGGCAAATAGAATCTCTGATATATGAAATCAGAGGTATGAAGGTGATGCTGGACAGAGATCTGGCCAAACTGTATGGAGTTGAAACAAAGGTCTTGAATCAGGCTGTAAAAAGAAATCTGAAAAGGTTTCCGGAAGACTTTATGTTTCAACTGACAAAAGAAGAATGTTTAAGGTCACAATTTGTGACCTTAAACGCAAAGCAAGGTCATCATTTGAAATATATGCCATATGCATTTACAGAACAAGGGGTAGCAATGTTGAGCAGCGTATTGAGATCCGATACTGCCATTGAAATAAATATCAGAATAATGCGGACATTCGTATCCATCCGCAATCATCTGTACACTACTCAAAGATTCAGCACAGAACTGGAAGCAATAAAGGCAAAACTGCAACTGCTGGAACGAAACGATGAAGAGAATCTGGAAGCGATCAACGACCTGTCCGAGGATATGAGAACGGAAATCGATACAATCTACAAGGCGATCGCTGCACTGTCAGTCAAAGAACCGATGCAGAAAGAACAACATAGACAGAAGATAGGATTCAAGACCTCAAAAGATATATGATATAACAAACCACAGTACGGATATATAAGGTGACATGCCACCCCCGGCTAGGGGGTGCCTCCCGACAGGGAGGCGGGGGTCACCGGTATATCCGTACTGTGGTTTGATAAAGTATCTCTACTTCAGTTTCTTAAGAATGTTGCTGAGATTGACTTCCTTAGAGATGATTGAATGCAGATCCTCAATCTTGACACGCTCCTGCTGCATTGAATCACGATGACGGATAGTCACGCAGCGGTCATTGAGTGAATCATGGTCGATGGTAACGCAGAACGGAGTACCGATCGCGTCCTGACGACGATATCTCTTACCGATAGAATCCTTCTCATCGTACTGACAGTTGAAATCATACTTGAGTTCATCCATGATTTCTCTTGCAAGTTCAGGAAGACCATCCTTCTTGATAAGAGGAAGCACTGCGACCTTTACAGGTGCAAGCGGTGCAGGAATGCTGAGAACTACGCGGCTCTCACCGTTCTCCAACTGCTCTTCCTTATAAGAATTAGAAAGGACAGCGAGGAACATACGGTCAACTCCGATAGAAGTCTCCACAACATATGGAACATAGTTCTCACCGAGTTCAGGATCGAAATACTGGATTTTCTTTCCAGAGAACTTCTGATGATTTCCAAGGTCGAAGTCTGTACGTGAGTGGATACCTTCGAGTTCCTTGAATCCGAACGGGAATCTGAACTCGATATCAGTTGCCGCATTCGCATAGTGTGCAAGTTTGTCATGATCATGGAAACGATAGTTTTCGTCACCCATTCCGAGGGCCTTATGCCAAGCCATACGGTTTTCCTTCCATTTTGCGAACCAGTCAAGTTCAGTACCCGGCTTGATGAAGAACTGCATCTCCATCTGCTCGAATTCCCTCATACGGAAGATGAACTGACGAGCCACGATCTCGTTTCTGAAAGCCTTACCGATCTGTGCGATACCGAAAGGAATCTTCATACGACCGGTCTTCTGAACATTGAGATAGTTCACGAATATACCCTGAGCGGTCTCAGGACGGAGATAAATCACATTAGCCTCACCTGAAACACTTCCGAGTTGTGTCGAGAACATGAGGTTGAACTGACGTACGTCTGTCCAGTTCTTTGTGCCTGAAATAGGACATGCAATTTCGCAGTCGATGATGATCTGACGAAGTTCTGCAAGATCGTTTGCATTGAGAGCATCAGCCATTCTCTTACGAACGGCATCAATCTTAGCCTGATTTCTGAGTACATTAGGGTTTGTAGCCTTGAACTGCTCCTCATTGAAAGCCTCACCAAACTTTTTCTTACCCTTCTCGACATCCTTCTCGATCTTCTCCTCGAGTTTACCGATATAATCCTCGATGAGGACGTCTGCACGATATCTCTTCTTTGAATCCTTATTGTCAATAAGAGGGTCATTGAAAGCACCTACATGACCTGAAGCCTCCCAGATCTTAGGATGCATGAAGATTGCCGAATCAATACCAACGATATTCTCGTGAAGTCTTGTCATAGCCTCCCACCAATATCTCTTGATGTTGTTCTTGAGTTCCGATCCGAGTTGTCCGTAATCATAAACGGCACCTAGACCATCGTAAATCTCACTTGAAGGGAAAATGAATCCATATTCCTTACAGTGTGCTACGAGAATTTTAAAAAGTTCTTCCTGTGTCATAATAATATTATAGTTTTTAAATCATAATCATTCATGATCCCGATCAGTTCGGGGACACGTCATCACCGGCTTGACCGGTGATCTCCTTCAACGGAATCATCACAAAATCCCTCTCATACATATGCTTGTGCGGAACTGTAAGTTCCGGACAGTCTATCTTATTGTCTCCGAAGTGCAATATGTCTATATCTATCGGACGGTCGGAATATATCCTCTCTCCCCTTTCGTCATACTGCGGCTCACCGGTACGTCCCATCCTTCTTTCAATATCCTTGCATATTTCAAGGATCATCAGACCTTCGGCTTCCGGATTATATCCTTCCGTAAGGTCAAGTTCATAAAGAACAACGGCATTCATAAACTTCTGTGAGGATTCAAACCCCCAAGGTTCCGTCTCAATAAGCGAGGAAATGGCCTTATAAGGCGTTTTCAACTCCACATTGAGCATTGATACCGCATGTTCTATATTAAGTTCCCTATCACCTTGATTCGAGCCAAGGGAAAGGTAGAGTTCAACCTTGTTCTTCTTCTGATGTCTGGTTTCTCTTCTTCCGTCCCACAAAACTCTCTCCTCTTCAGAAGTTCAGTCATCAAGTCCCAATTCCACCAGCGCCTCTTCGGACATCCTGCTCTTGTCCCATACTGGCTCAAACACCAAATCAACCTTTACGCTCACAACACCTGGGACATCCTCCACCGCTGTCTTTACCTGTTCCATCACATAATCAGCCATAGGACAGTTCGGTGCTGTAAGAGTCATCTGGATATATACATTATGATCATCGTCCACCTTAACCTCGTAAATAAGTCCGAGATCATATACATTCACAGGTATCTCAGGATCATAAACCTGCCTGAGAGCCATAATTATATCTCTTTCAAGTCTCATCTTTCTTTCCTTATCTTCCTCTGCAACTTCTGCAGTCTTTTTTCTTATCCAATCCTTCAGTCCCATATTTCACCATGTCATTCCAGACATTATCACGTCATTCCAGACCCGATCGGGAATCTAAACATTATCTCTCGCAATCAGTCTTATCTTTTCAATCATCGACACCAGACCGTTTGCCCTGGTCGGAGAAAGATTCTCCTTCAGTCCGATTTTCTCTACAACAGAAAAATCCGATGACAAGATTTCCTGAGAAGTCCTTCCTGAATAAAGTCCTATAAGAAGAGAAATTATTCCCTTTGTTATAATAGCATCGCTGTCAGCATTGAAGATAATCTTTCCATCCTCAATCTTATAATCCAGCCAAACCCTTGATTGACATCCTTTTATAAGTTTATCATCAGTTTTAGCAGACTCAGGATAATCCTTCAGAGACTTTCCTAATTCTATCAGATATTCATATTTGTCCAGCCATTCGTCATACATCGAGAATTCTTCGACTATGGCATTTTCTGCTTCTTTTAAATTCATTTCATTTATATTTCAGTTGCCGATAACGTCATCCCCGACCTGATCGGGAATCTACATCAACATCATAATAGCCTTATCCAGGCATTTTACAAAATACTGAGCCTCTTCCATCGTATTGTAAGGCGCAAGAGAAACTCTCAGCATTCCAGTCACACCAAACCTGTCCATAACAGGCTCAGCACACATCTGACCTGACCTTACAGCAATGCCCATCTTATCCAGAATCAAAGCCAGGTCCTCATGATGAACACCATTTACCGTAAATGAAAAAAGAGATATCTTTTCATCATTTGTTCCACGAGGAACACCATAGACCTTTATTCTTTCATCAGAAAGAAGTTTGTCAAGTAAAAAGTCTCTTACTGCATCTGAATATTCTATTAACTCATTATCATTCAATGAATTAATAAATTCTATAGCAGGTTTCAAAGTAGCAGTGGAAGCGAAATTCTGAGTTCCGGCCTCATATTTCATAGGGAGAGGAGCATATGTGGTCTCAGCAAATGTAACCGTTCCCACCATTTCACCACCACCCATATATGGAGGCATCGCATCAAGCCATTTTCTCTTTCCGTAAAGCACTCCGGTACCTGTAGCCGCATACAGTTTATGACCAGAAAAGACATAGAAATCACAATCCAGATCCTGCACATCAACTCTGCAATGAACGGCACCCTGAGCACCGTCAACAAGTACAGGTACTCCCTTCTCATGACATATCCTGATGATTTCCTTTACAGGGTTGATGATGCCCAGCACATTTGAAATATGAGTCACAGCCATTATCCTGGTCCTGTCTGTAAGAATTTCATCTAGTTTCTCCACCATCAGATGACCGCTGTCATCAACTGGTAGAACCTTCAGTACAGCACCTTTGCGTCTGCACATCATCTGCCAAGGGACGATATTTGAATGATGTTCGGCCTCTGTCACAACAACCTCATCTCCTTCTTTTACGAAAGCCTCTCCATAACAGAAGGCAACCAGATTGACTGCAGCGGTAGTTCCGCTTGTAAATACTATTTCCTGCCTGCTCTCTGCATTTAAAAACCTCTGAACAACATCCCTTGCCTGCTCATATGCCTGAGTAGCCTCATCTGCAAGTCTGTGAACCGCCCTATGTATATTGGCATTCGACTCACAACTGATCCTGTTCCACTCATCAATAACAGTCTGAGTCCTCTGACTGGTTGCTGCATTATCGAAATACACAAGATCCTTTCCGTACACTTTTCTGGAAAGTGCCGGAAACTGCTTTCTTATTTCATTAACGCTCACCATTACTTATACATTAGAACCTGCAAATTTAACAAAAACAATGTTTTCTTTTACAGATTATTATCATATTTTTGCATAGCATATAAAAAACACACCAAATGATTGATTACATAAAAGGAAATCTGGCAGAAATAAACCCTACTGAGGCAATTATCGAATGCTACGGAATCGGATACAGAACTCTGATTTCTCTTCAGACATACGAAATACTGAACGGAAAGACGGAAGTCAAGGTATTCATTCATCATTACATAAGAGAAGATGAGGAACTTTATTACGGATTTGCTTCAAAAGACGAGCGTGAACTGTTCAGACTGCTTATCAGCGTATCAGGAATTGGTGCATCTACAGCAAGAATGATGTTGTCTTCACTAACTTCTGATGAAATAAGAAATGCTATACTTTCAGAAGACATCAACAAGATAAAAAGCATAAAGGGAATAGGCATGAAAAGTGCCCAGAGACTTATACTTGAACTTAAAGACAAAGTGGTCAAGGGTGCAGGAAGCGACAATACGACACTATTTGCTCCGTCATCAAACAGTGCTGCAGAAGAAGCGACTACAGCATTGGTTATGCTAGGATTTACCAAAGCAAATGTAAACAAAGCAGTGGCTGCAGTTCTTAAAGAAAAACCAGCAGCCACACTTGAAGAAATAATAAAACTATCTCTGAAAAGACTCTGAATTATCTGCCGAAATAAACCAGAAGAACTGAAATATCAGCCGGAGAAATACCAGATATTCTCGAAGCCTGGGCAATGGTACGAGGTGCGTACTTCTTAAGTTTCTGACGACATTCTATCGAAAGACTTTCGACCTTATCAAAGTCAAAATCTTCCGGAATCAAAAGATTTTCCAATCTCATGATTTTTTCAGCCATCTGCTGCTCACGCTGAATATATCCCTTATATTTAATGGAAACCTCACAAGAATCTAGAATTTCTCTCTTATAATTGTAATCAATCTTTGAATTAATATCATCTGCATTCAGATTCGAAACTGGATATTCAGTATTGAATTTAAGAGAATATGCCGCATCTTTATATGATGAATAGACATACTCCGACTTAATAATATCAGACAAAGATGCATAATCTCCATACGTAAGCAAGTCGGAATATTTTATATTATCTTCCAATAATTCCAAGATAGGAGACCTGAAAATATCCTCAATATCTATATTCTTCTTAGTAAATGTTCCACGTGGAACAATATTAAACAAATCATGGAGTTTAACCTGTGGTCTGGAAACCAGATCAGAAATTCGCTTTCTCGAATCGATTTGAGACGTTGAAACAGAGGATAAATATTCATTAACCAGATCAGGTTTCACAGGAGTTTCATCACAGAAATAAATCAATGAAGAAACTGAATCATATTTCTTCATTGTATAATCATATCTGAACTTATCAGCGAGACCGGCATTATATGAGATAGGAGTGAGTCTTAAATCTGCATTATCCTGTCTCAAAAGCGTTCGATACTCTGCCCTGGAAGTAAACATTCGATAAGGTTCGTCGACACCTTTTGTAATAAGATCATCAATAAGAACTCCTATATAAGCCTGATCTCTCTTCAATATAAATGGATCCTTACCGGCAACTTTAAGATGAGCATTCATACCAGCAATCAATCCCTGGGCTGCAGCCTCTTCATATCCGGTAGTACCATTTATCTGACCGGCAAAATAAAGATTCTCTATATTCTTTAATTCAAGAGTTGGTTTCAATTGAGTCGGATCGAAATAATCATATTCGACAGCATATGCCGGACGGTAGACTTTGGCATTTTCTAATCCCTTGATATGATGCAAAGCCTCCATCTGGATATCAAGAGGAAGAGAAGAAGAAAATCCCTGGAGATAGTATTCGTTTGTCCCCCTACCCTCTGGTTCAAGAAAAAGTTGATGTTCATTCTTATCAGCAAAAGTACGCAACTTATCTTCAATACTCGGACAATAACGAGGACCTATACCTGTTATCATCCCTGAGAAAAGAGGAGAATCAGCAAAACCACTTCTGAGTATATCATGGACCTCGGAATTTGTATGAACTACAAAACAAGGCATCTGAGGAGTTCCGTTCTGGGCCGTAGACAAAAATGGAAGGTAAGAGAATTTTTCAGGATCGCTGTCACCATACTGATGAAGTAAAGAAGAAGTATCGACTGAAGAAATATCTATTCGAGGTGGAGTACCTGTCTTCATTCTTGCAGTCTTCACCCCCATCTCGACCAACTGCCCGGTCAGACCATGAGAAGGCAGTTCACCTATTCTTCCACCTTCGAACATATTGCGGCCTATGAAAAGTCTTCCGTCAAGAAAGGTTCCGGCCGTCAGAATAACCGTCTGAGAATTAAAAATTGCTCCGGTAGTCGTACGAACGCCCGAAATTTTTAAGCCATCGAAAAGAAAACCGGTCACAGAATCTTGGTAAATATCTAATTTACAGGCACTTTCGAGTATTTTACGCCAGTACAGAGAAAATTGGATTTTATCACACTGAGCACGAGGACTCCACATTGCCGGACCCTTCGACCTGTTAAGCATCCTGAACTGTAAGGTAGAAGCATCCGTAATGATTCCTGTATATCCACCCAAAGCATCTATCTCTCTGACTATCTGACCTTTAGCAATTCCTCCTATAGCAGGATTACAAGACATCTGGGCAAATTTGTTCATATCCATTGATATAAGAAGAACAGATGAACCCATTCTTGAAGCAGCCATAGCGGCTTCACAGCCAGCATGACCACCTCCTACTACGATGACATCGTAAAATTTCTGCATACTATAATAATTCTCTCAATGAAAGATAATAATTTTCCTTACTTCTCATTTCCGCTATATCTTCATCACAATGATCATCATAACCTATAAGATGAAGAACACCATGAACTATAACTCTGTTAAGTTCTTCCGAAAACTCAGTTCCATATTCAATGGCATTTTCACGTACACTGTCAACGCTGATGAAAAGATCACCAGACAATCTGTCACCTTCACAATAATCGAATGTGATTATATCAGTGAAATAATCATGAGACAGATATCTCTGGTTTACATCAAGAATATAATTGTCTGAACAGAAGATGATGGAAATGTCCCCTACCCTCTTGATTTCACTTTCTGCAACAAGTCTGAGCCACTTGCTGGTGCGGGTTTTGCTTTTAAAAATGAAGTCTGTGTCCTCGAAATAGTAAGAAATCATACAATTTATTTTTTTGCAAATCTACAAAATGTATAAAAAGTTTGAAATAAAAAATATAATTTCTAACTTTACCGGACCAAATGGAATATAAAAACTAACAATCAATATGGAAATTAAAAAATCAGAAAAGGCTAACTTGGAAAATAAGAAACTCCTTTTCGTAGAAATCGGACTTATTGTTTCCTTGGCGATCACATTCTTTGCTTTCGAGTGGACTAGCAAAGAAACTAAAGTTTCAACTCTTGAAGACAGCACTGAAATCGTGCTTGAAGAAGAGATCATTCCTATTACACAGGAAACTCCTCCACCTCCACCAGCAGCACCTAAGATTCCTATTCTTTCTGACCAGATCGACATCGTGGATGATGAAATCGAACTCGATGACGATATGTTCATGAACCTTGAGGATGATGCAAGTCTCGGAGTAGAGATCATGGACTATGTAGAGGTTGAAGAGGAAGTTGTTGAAGAGGAAGCGATTCCGTTCCAGTTGGTTGAGGAGAAGCCATCATTCCAGGGTGGTGATGCCAACCAGTTCTCAAAATGGGTGAACCAGAGACTTGTTTATCCTGAGATTGCAAAGGAAAACGGAGTTCAGGGTCGTGTTACACTTCAGTTTACTGTTGAGAAGGACGGTTCTGTAACAAAGGTAAAGGTTCTCCGTGGTGTTGACCCATCACTTGACAAGGAGGCTGTACGCGTCGTATCTATGTCTCCAAAGTGGAAACCAGGAAAGCAGAGAGACCGTGCGGTTCCTGTAACTTACACCTTCCCTGTTATATTCCAGTTGAGATAATCATTTGATTACAAATACATTATCAGGCCGACCAAACGATTTGATCGGCCTGATTTTTTAAATAAGTATTGTCATCCTAAACTACTAATGTCATCCTGAACGAAGTGAAGGATCTTATAATAAAACAATGGCAAAAATCATAGAAGAACAACATAACGAAAAGGCAGTATTCGTCGGTGTCATCAAACAGGGAGACGAAGAACGTCAGGTAATGGAATACCTGGATGAATTGGAATTTCTTGCAGAGACAGCAGGTGCGATCGGAGTAAAGAAATTTATCCAGAAGGTAGACAGACCGGATTCAAGGACATATATCAGAAGCGGAAAACTTCAGGAAATCAAGGAATATATTGATGAGAATGAGATAGAAGTAGTCATTTTCGATGACGAACTCTCCCCTACCCAACTTCGAAACATAGAGCGGGAACTGAACATCAGAATACTCGACAGAACAAATCTGATCCTTGATATTTTTGCCCAGAGAGCAAAGACTGCATATGCGAAAATGCAGGTAGAACTTGCTCAATATCAATATCTTCTTCCACGACTCACACGAATGTGGACCCATCTTGAAAGACAGAAGGGAGGTATCGGTATGAGAGGACCAGGTGAGACACAGATCGAGACAGACCGCCGAATAATTCAGGACAAGATTTCGAAATTGAAGGAACAGTTGAAGAAGGTCGACAAACAGATGGCCTCACAGCGCGGAAATAGAGGTTCTTTGGTGCGTATTTCCCTCGTCGGATACACAAACGTAGGTAAGAGCACATTGATGAATTTACTGGCTAAAAGCGACGTTTTTGCGGAAAATAAATTATTTGCTACTCTCGACACCACAGTAAGAAAAGTAGTCATTGAAAATGTGCCTTTCCTGCTCAGCGACACCGTAGGATTCATCAGAAAACTTCCTCATCAACTTGTGGAGGCTTTCAAGAGTACACTGGATGAAGTCCGAGAGGCAGATATCCTGATGCATGTAGTTGATATTTCACATCCTAACTTCGAAGAACATATCAAGGTCGTAGAGGAAACACTCAAGGATATCAAGGCTATCGATAAGCCTATATTCGTAG
Source organism: Candidatus Cryptobacteroides sp. (assembly GCA_045539115.1). Lineage (GTDB taxonomy): Bacteria > Bacteroidota > Bacteroidia > Bacteroidales > UBA932 > Cryptobacteroides. The sequence goes on from JAZQES010000021.1 coordinate 39,647, forward strand.
TTTTCAATAAGATAGACGCTTATAGATACGAAGAATACGACGAGTTCTCCCTTGAACCTAAGAAACAGGTAAACTACACTTTGGAAGAGTTCAAGAACAGTTGGATAGCGAAGGAAAACACTCCTTGTATCTTCATTTCTGCACGTGAAAAGATCGGAATAGACAAACTTCGCGGAGACCTCTACAAGATGGTCGCGGAAATTCATGCCGGCCGATATCCTTTCGATAATTTTCTCTGGTAATAAAAATCAGTGGATTTGATTCCAGTGACCCCCGCCTGCCAAAGGCAGGCACCCCCTAGCCGGGGGTGGCATGTCACTTTAATCAATATCCACTGATTTTTATTATAGATTAAATTTGATAATAATATTCAAGTCTACACCGACTGATATATTGATTATAAAAAGAGATATTAATATGATTCTAACAAAAAAAGGTGACCGAAAGGCCACCTTAATTTATTATGAATCAAGATATTAGTCCTGAATCTTTGCGCAGAGGAACTCACGGTTGAGACGAGCGATGTGAGTGACTGTGATGTGCTTAGGGCACTCCATCTCACAAGCCTTGGTATTTGTACAAGCACCGAAGCCGAGTTCGTCCATCTTTGCAACCATTGCCTTTGCACGCTTTGCACCCTCAACCTTACCCTGTGGGAGAAGAGCGAGAGAACTTACGCGAGCAGCAACGAAAAGCATTGCAGAACCGTTCTTGCAAGTAGCGGCACAAGCACCGCAACCGATACAAGCAGCACCGTCCATGCTCTCTTCTGCCTGCTCGTAAGGAATAGGAATTGCGTTTCCATCAGGAACTCCGCCTGTACCTACCGATACGAATCCACCAGCCTGAAGGATCTTGTCATATGCCTGACGGTCTACAACGAGGTCCTTGATGATAGGGAAACCTGCGCTTCTCCAAGGCCCGATAGTGATAGTATCGCCATCCTTGAACTTACGCATATGAAGTTGGCATGTAGTAACTTCATCGTCAGGTCCGTGTGCACGGCCGTTGATGTAAAGTGAACATGCACCGCAGATACCCTCGCGGCAGTCGTGGTCGAATGAAACCGGACCACTGCTCTTGCATCCCTTCTCGACCGCTACCGGATCTACACCCTCAGCGATAAGTTGCTCATTGAGGATATCGAGCATCTCGAGGAATGAACTGTCAGAGGAGATATTCTTAACCTTATAGGTCTCAAAATGTCCTTTTGCCTTGGCGTTTTTCTGACGCCATACTTTCAATGTCAAATCCATGTCAATTAGTCTTTATAGTTTCTGGTAGCAATCTTGATATTCTCGTATACGAGCGGCTCCTTATGAAGCTCTGGCTCAACGCCTTCGCCCTTATACTCCCATGCAGCAACGTACATGTAGTTCTCGTCGTCACGCTTTGTCTCACCCTCTTCAGTCTGCATCTCCTCACGGAAGTGACCTCCGCAAGACTCGTTTCTGTTGAGTGCGTCACGTGCCATGAGCTCGCCGATTTCGAAGAAGTCAACAAGGCGGAGAGCCTTCTCGAGCTCCTGGTTGAACTCACCGTTCTCACCAGCAACATATACATTCTTCCAGAAATCCTTCTTGAGAGCCTGGATCTTCTCGATAGCGACCTTAAGACCAGCCTCATTACGAGCCATACCTACATTGTCCCACATGATGAGACCAAGTTCCTTGTGATATGAATCTACAGACCTCTTTCCCTTGACAGCGAAAAGCTTTGCAATCTTGTCAGTGACAGCCTTTTCAGCCTCCGCGAACTCTGGTGCGTTCACGTCAGTCTTAGGCTCCTTGAACTTGCCTGCAAGGTAGTCGCCGATAGTGTAAGGAAGGATGAAGTAACCGTCAGCAAGACCCTGCATGAGGGCAGATGCACCGAGACGGTTTCCACCATGGTCAGAGAAGTTAGCCTCACCGATAGCGTAGAGACCAGGAACAGTTGTCTGGAGGTTGTAGTCTACCCAGATACCACCCATTGTATAGTGGATAGCAGGATAGATCATCATAGGCTCCTTGTATGGATCTGTATCAGTGATCTTCTCGTACATCTGGAAGAGGTTACCGTATCTTGCAGCGATTACATCCTTTCCGAGACGCTCGATAGCTGTCTTGAAATCAAGGAATACTGCGAGACCTGTGTTGTTCACACCATAACCTGCATCGCAACGCTCCTTTGCTGCACGTGAAGCCACGTCACGAGGTACGAGGTTACCGAATGCAGGGTAACGACGCTCGAGATAGTAGTCACGATCCTCTTCAGGGATGTCCACTCCCCTCTTTGTACCTGCCTGAAGTGCCTTTGCATCCTCAAGTTTCTTTGGTACCCAGATACGTCCGTCGTTACGGAGTGACTCTGACATGAGGGTAAGCTTAGACTGCTGTGTTCCGTGTACAGGGATACATGTAGGGTGGATCTGTGCAAAGCAAGGGTTTGCGAAGAATGCGCCCTTCTTGTAGCACTGCCATGCTGCTGAACCGTTAGAGTTCATTGCATTGGTAGAGAGGAAGTAAGCGTTTCCGTAACCACCTGTTGCGATAACCACTGCGTGAGCTCCGAATCTCTCGATCTTGCCTGTCACGAGGTTTCTTGCGATGATACCCTTTGCCTCACCGTTGATGAGGACTACATCGAGCATCTCGTAGCGAGGGTAGCTCTTTACTGTGCCGGCTGCGATCTGACGGTTCAGGGCAGCGTAAGCACCGAGAAGGAGCTGCTGTCCGGTTTGACCGCGGGCATAGAAGGTACGGCTAACCTGCGCACCTCCGAAAGAGCGGTTGGCGAGAAGTCCGCCGTATTCCCTTGCAAAAGGAACACCCTGTGCAACG
>JAZQES010000022.1:0-5793 GCA_045539115.1 Candidatus Cryptobacteroides sp.
CATGGAACTCACAAACTTCGAGATGGCTTACAATGTAAAGGTGGAAGAACTCGAGGCTCAGATTGACGCACTCAAGGAAGAGGCTAAGAAGAACACTGAAGGCATCACTAACCTTAACGGTAAGTTCGAGGCTGCTATCGCCGAACTCGAGGCTCAACTCGACAATCTCACCAAGAAGCATGATGAAGAGGTTGCAAAGATCTACAACGTAATCGCTCAGGAAAGAACTGCAGTCGAGGGAATGATCGCTTTCGTAGAGGAGTCTTTCGCAAAGGCTGACGAGGAACTCTTCACACTCGTTCAGGACTCACTCATCACTGTCGTTTATAACACAATCTACAACTACGACAGCAAATATGAGGCAATGTTCGCTACAGTAGATGAGCAGATTGCTGCAATGGATGAGGAGTTCCGTTTTATTCTCAACTCTCTCGCACAGCAGGATACAAATCTTGATAATATGATTTCTGCTGTTGGTGCTGACCTTGAGGCTAAGCATGCTGAGGCAATGATGGCTGTAGTTACAAACAGAACTGAGATCGAGAACATGATCGCTGTCATGGACGAGGAACTCAAGGGTCTCATCTCTGGTCTTACTGAGCGCGTAGAGAAACTCGAGGTTGACGTTGAAGGTCTCAAGGCTGCCCTCAAGGATCTCAAAGAAGCACTCGATGAAGGTCTTGCAGAGACACTCGAACTTGCATTCAAGAACGACGAAGGCGTGATGGGTAACGTACGTGCTTTCGAGGAGAAGGTTCAGAACATTGTAAAGGAACTCAATGACAAGGATGCAAAGCTTGAGGCTAAGCACACTGAGGATATCGCTGCTATCTTAGTGACACTTACCGAGATCAAGGCAGAACTCGCTGACATCGCTGAATGGCAGGGTGCGATTAATAAAACTATCAATGAGTTGTCGGAAGGCCTCTGGACGGCAATTGGTCTTCTCGATATTTCACTCACAGAACTTGAGACTGCATACAAGGCTGCTGATGAAGCAATCAAGGAGCAGATCAAGGATGGTCTTGCAGAAGTAATCGCTGCTGCTGCTAAGGGTGATGCTGATCTCGACGCTAAGATCAAGGATCTCGTAGGCAAGATTCAGACAGAGTTCAACCAGAAGATCCAGAGCGTTGTTTACGTTCCTGAACTCGGAATGACAATACCTGGTGAATATTTCACTTTCAATAGGCAGATCATCAAGGACAGTAAGGTTACCCTCAATGCTAAGTTCCAGGTAGAGCCTGCTGGTCTTATTTCAAGGATCGAAGATGGAACACTTTCTGTAGACTTGAGAATGGTTGAGACTAAGGCTTACACTACTGCCAGCGCAGTTGAACTTATCTTCAACGAGAAAGACAAGGCTCAGGGTATCTTTGAGGTAGAGGCAACATTCCCTGCTAAGGAATTCCCTGCAAATGCTGCTGTTGCTCTCTTCGTTTATGATGCTACAGTTGCTGCTCCTAAGGGTGACGAGGTTTCTATCGACTTCTCTAACGCTGTTACAAGCGAGTACGTCAAGACTGACGCTAAGGCTTACGAACTCAATGACAAGTATGTTCTTGTCAAGAAGAATGGTAACGCTTATGTTCCACATACAGCAGTTAAGGACGATGAAGTTCAATGGTCTGCATCTGCAGAAGAGTCTCTCAAGGCTCCGTTTGCAGGATATGAGGTGATGATCGAGAAAGATAATGATTATCTTACTCTTGATGAAGTTGCTGCTCTCGCAGGTGTTGAGGTTGCTACAATCACTCCTGAGTATGTAGGTACAATCACTTATAAGGACGAACTTGGAAAGACTGAGACAACTTGCAAGGTTCAGACTGTACTTAATGCTGACGACAAGCCTATTACTGACTTCCAGTTTGATATCATCAGACCTGAAGGCGGAATCACTAAGGCAAATGCCAAGGATTTCGTTAAGCATAGTGTTACTGCTGCCGGTTATTATAAACTCGGAACAACAAAAGTTATTACTGACGTTGATTATATGTATACTATCATCAACAGACAGATTTTCGTTGAGTTCGAGGATAGAGTAGTTGACTGGACATATGCTCTTGCAGAGAAACTTTCTTCTACTAAGACTAAGGCTAATGCATATAATAAGAATGTCGGTTGGTCATCTGATCCTGCTAATTGCAACTATGAGTCATTCAGAGAGATCCCTGTTACTGTTCTCGCTACTGGCGACTATACTATCAAGGATATCGCTGAGACAATGCAGGCAGCAACTGATGCTCAGGTGAAGTTCTTCCTCAATGACAAGGAAATCGTTAAGAATGGTGGCGAGCCATACTTCAACTTCAATTTCACAGCATATTCAACAGGTCATCAGTTGGCATTTGCTAACATTGCAGACTATGCATTTACTCCAGGTAAGGACAACGTCTACAACATGAGACGTGAGTACGAAATCCCTGCTGATTACACTGACATCATTGTCAAGTTCAAGGCAACATTCACAGGTATGCCTGCAAATCAGACATATGACCTCGGTCTTGTTGAACTTCCAATGAACAGTGAGGGTAAGATTGTTAAGCCAATTGAGGCTACCAAGTACTTCTTCACTAACACTCCTGCTGGTGAGTTCGCAGACGCTGCTACATTCAACGCTGCATTCTATGCTGAGGAGAACCTTACTACATTTGCTGGTAACACTACATTTGCTGGTTATCCTGCTGTAAGATGGGATAACTCTGTTACACCTGCAAAGGGATACTCAACAGGCGTTCACACTTATATTAAACTTGCTGCTGGAGACGAGTACCTCCGTCTTTCAACTAACGGTGACCTCTTGAAAGCAACAGACTCATTCCAGTTCGACAACAACTATGAGGCTTGGTATGGTGTAAACTATCGCGTGAAGGCTTCTGCTAAGGTAGTCCTCCCTAACTACAGCATTGCACCAGTTGATTACTGGGTTAAGAATGGTGTTGTAAACGTTCCTGGACATATGGATCCACAGGGCGTATGGGTTATCAATGACATGAAACCTAATACATATGTACAGGTTCTTGGTGTTGACAAGGCTTCTACTGATCTCCTCGCAGTATACTTTACAACTGTAACTAAGGACGATGCTACTAAGGGAATCTTGAACGTTCCTGCATTCAACCATTACAAGGCATACGACCCAGCAACTAATACAATCGCTGACTATCTTCGTGAATGGGGTACATTCACTGGCCGCGAATTCGACGCTAAGGCAACTCTCGTAATGAAGAAGTTCTCTGGCGCTGGTTGGACTGCTGACAATACAGTTGAACTCGGAAGCGTTGACCTCAAGTTCGTTACTGACCAGATGCTCGAAGTTTCTGCTGCAGACGTAGCACTTGAAAGAAACGGTCAGCCAGAAGTTTCATCTAACTTCTGGAAGGGTCTCACAGTTTACGGTAAAGACGTGAACGATACTGCCCTTGATTATCAGATTGTTGATGGTAAGAAAGTACAGCGTAACCTTGTAACTCCGGCTAACAAGTTCTTTGACAAGGCTATTACCAAGTACGGATTGAACCTCACATTCGACAAGTCTACTCTCAAGATCTATGTTGATGGCGTTCTTACTCCAGACTTCCCTACAACTAACTACTCGTTTGATGCTACTTCTGGTACTCTCACATTCAAGAGCAATGAGGCTACTCTTCTGAAGCCTATCAGATTCGAAGTTGAGGCTACAATCACTTACACACGTGACTATGACCATAAGGATGCATTCAAGCAGACTCTTTCTATCGTAGTCAGCAAGTAATCAATAATCATTTGATTACATACTCTATAATCAGAGGTCGGCAAATGCCGACCTCTTTTTTTGTATCATAGTGACTGAAAAAAATGCCCGGTCTGAGCCGGGCATCAATATGGATTATCTGAAAAGATCATCCGAAGTGATGACGCTCTGTATTCTTCCGGAATACTCATTCTGTTTAAGACCGTAAGTAGTCACGAATGTCATTATCGTTGATTTCTTGGTATTTGTCTCATCTATGAATGCTCCTTGTCTATCACGGAGTTTTTCATCATAACTTTTGTCAATTGCATATTCACGTGAGGAGAACTTACATTCACAGATGTTGATGAGGCGGTCATCCCTATCAATCAGAAGATCGATCTGGCTTTCATTCCCTTTCCATGAATATGTCTCTGTGTGTACACCTGAAATTCCCAGAGCAAATTTGATCTGCCGGATATGATCGAAGCAGAGATTCTCAAATGTAAAGCCTCGCCAAGAGTTCGCGGACGGGCTATTCTGGTTATGCTGCCAGAATTCTCCGTCATTTGTATTCTTTTTATAGAGAAAATATAGGTAGAACAGACAGAAATTATCGGTAAGTCTGTATCTTGAATTCTTTTCCTTTTCTCCGAAATATCTGAATCTGCCTATGAAATCACTTTCAAGAAGTGATTTAAGCAGTTTGGTAAAACCGCCTCCGTCAGCAATTCCAGTCTTTGACAGCAATTCTTCCCTCGTGAAACCGATCCTTTTTTCTGAAAGTGCCTTGACGACCTTGACAGCATCGTCTGGATTTGTAAAGATAGAAGCAAAGAGTCTGTCAAATTCATCCGCCAATTTCCCTTTTTTATCAAAAATCAGCCTGTCCACATTCTGGGCAAGACTAAGTCCCTTTGCATAAAGTCCAAGATAATATGGTATTCCACCGAATATCATGTAACTCTGCATTATATCATACCTGTCAAGGACAATCTGTCTCGATTTGAAGAACAGTTCGCATTCCTGCAAGTTGAACTGCTGGAGTTTGATTTCGTATGTTGTTCGGTTGTATAGACCACCTTTGCTTCCAAGCATCTTGTCTGAAATCCATGAAACAGCGGAGCCACAGACAATAAGCATCAGGTTATCTCTTTTCGCTCCCCACGAATTCCAGAAGGATTCGAATGCAGATACAAAACCGGATCTAGGGGTGTCAAGCCATGGGAGTTCATCGATGAACACGACTTGTCTCTGCCCATCTGATTTTTTTTCAAGAAAGTCTTCAAGCATATAAAAAGCATCAAGCCAATTTGTCGGCTCATTCTTCACATCCGCTCCATTCCTTATCAAAGAATGTGTGAAATGGCGCAGTTGCATCCGCAGCATTTCCTTGCCCTCCACTTCCAGTGGAGACAATGCGGTATGAGTAAAAGTGAATCTGTCATGAAAGAGTTCATGAATAAGATATGTTTTGCCGATACGTCTTCGTCCATAAATCACAATGAACTCCGGACGGCCATTTGAATACAGGGATTCAAGTTCGGCTATTTCACGTTTCCTTCCTATAATTTCCATACTCTTATTTTTCGGTAAATATAAATAAAATATTTGTTTCCGAAAAATAAAGCATGGTAATTCTTCGGAAACATATGGTTTGATCCGTCTTTCCGAAAATTATATCTAGCAAAAGCAGGCAAAAAATATAATGTCAAATTATCTCGGGGCGAAACAAGTGTGGAAATATTAACAACTATACTACTTTATATGATGAAACGACTGACTATGATTGCCGTGGCGCTGCTCATGCTGGGTGGTGCTGCGTCTGCACAGCAGAGCAAGAGTGACGAGAGCCTCGAGTTCCGTCCTCACTGGAACCTCAAGGTCCAGGGCGGTATCGCCCACACCATCGGAGAGACATCGTTCGGCGAACTGATCTCCCCTGCGGCTCAACTTTCCGCTACCTACAACTTCCACCATGCGATGGGCGTCCGCGTCGGCCTGAGCGGCTGGCAGGGCAAGGGGAGCATCGTGATGGCTGACGAGGTTTACAGATTCCGTTACGGCCAACTCAGTGCCGA
>JAZQES010000023.1:0-16933 GCA_045539115.1 Candidatus Cryptobacteroides sp.
GGAAGAAAGTATAAATTCGACTACGTCGTCTCCTATCTCAATTCCGACAATATATGTTTCACCATCCTTGCCATCCTCTCCATCCTTGCCGTTGGCTATGGCAGCCTGCGACCCGTCGGAGAATGTGATGATATAGCCATCGGTCATAGTCTGTACCGAAGTGATGAACAAATTGTTCTTATATGCATCGGTTACTGTTTCCAAAGCGGAAACACGCGATTTTACGGAGTCGATCTCCTCCCATACCTTGGAATCATCGTATCTCTCACATCCGGCAATCAAAGTTATTGCTGCACATATCGCAAAATATAGAAGTCTTTTCATATATGAAGTTGTTTGAATCTTATTGAAAAATAATGTTATGTCAGTTTATATATAAGTAGTTGTCTCCTGACTGTCATGCTGAACAAAGTAAAGCATCTTTATACAGATTCTTCGCTGACGCTCAGAATGACAGGTAGTGTTAACATGTATGTCATTACCTGATATTTTGTAATCAGTAAGTTAATCGAAGTATATTTCGTGACTTTAATTAGTACCAATCAATTGAAGTTATGGAAAGATACTCAACCAACCTTGCTGATTAACAGGTGAAATATAATAAAAAATCATCAATCCGCAAGAAAAAAACGAGTGTATTCTCTCATAAACATCATTAATGCGAATTTGTGTCTTGCGGATCGGGTACTTGACTGGATACCATGGACATTGAATGGATTCATGGTCGTTGTAATGATTGCATCGGGAACTGACATCAAACTCAAGAAAGCCTTGACCGGTGCATTGATGGCAGATTGTCCTCTATTGCAGATTCATGACTGCATCAAAGTCAAGGCCTGTAAACTGAACAATCTGTTCGATTGACATTCCGGCAGCCAGCATTCTTTTGGCGATTTCTGTCTGGGCTTCAGCCAGCCCTTCAGCCAGTCCTTCGGCGTGACCTTCTGCATGACCTTCCGCTCGTCCGTCATTTCTGGCGGCAGCCAGTTCTCCGTTGCGTCTTTTTTCGTCGTACATATCTTTGTCGTATTGTTCTCGTTTCTGTTTGCTGAAGTCTTCGATTTCAAATGCATCGAGGAGGTCCTTGCATGGCTTTTCTGTTCCCCATTTAGGCGGTGTCCTCATCTTCCCGGAATTTTTCAGCAGATACAGCAGCCTGTCCTGCAGCGTAACGCACTCATCCTCAGCCTTGTGAAATCTCGTAAGTTCAGCAAATATAATAACAATTGTCTCATCCAGCAAATCATGACATTCCTTTTCACGGAATGTGTACTCTGAAATATATCTGTCTTTCCAGTATTCCTTATCAGGATGATCAATATTCACTCCCATCAGTCCTATAAGGTATACCGGTGGGACATCGTAATCAAATCCGGTTGTGTTCTGCCTGTCATAGGCCCGGCTTGCATAACTTACACATCGTTTGAACCAGGACACTTCTCTGTATCTCTGCATCTCTACGATAAACATCGTCCCGGAAGCGTCCCTGCACATGAAGTCGAACTTGAAATCTTTACTGTGGCCGATGACCGGCCCTTGATGTTCTGTCGACCGATATTCGATGTCCTTTACCTGTCTGTGAGCCGGCAGCAGGGTGTTTATCAGCATCATCACTTCCTCTTTGTTGCTTTCATCACCGAAGAATGCCTTGAAACCTGCATTGCTGAGAATGTCGACATACCTCTGACTGTTTTTGTTTTCTGTCTCTCCTTTCATTTGAAATCTGTTTTATGATCAACAGAAGCGAAGTACGACAGATCTTGACAGACTTTATATAAAAAAAGAAAAAGAAATCTGCTTTTCGTCACATTTTTCTTTTTCTTATGATTTTTTCTTTTTCTTATTCTCTGAACCTGCTGATGATTCTTACGGTTTCATTTATGGAATCAGTAAGCGACAGTTTCAGGTTGTTGTATTTGCCTTTGTCTATCAGGTGCTGCATAAGACGGTAGACAGGCATTTCCTCCGTCCAGAAGTCTTTGCCGAGGAATATCATAGGACTGGCGTAACCGAAACTCAGATAATGGTTCTGTACAGCGTCCTGGAATATTTCCTGCATGGTTCCGGCACTGCCTGGTGAGAATATGACGCCGCCTTTGGACATTGTGAGGATTGTGTCCTCTCTTGTGCTGTTGTCGAAATACTTCGCTATATGTGTGGCGAAAGGAGTGGCAGGCTCATGACCGTACAGCCATGTGGGAACTCCCAGACTGACATATATCGGGTCTGGAAAACTGTCCATCACCTGAAAGGCGGTGTCAAGCCAGAGCGGATCCTTGTAAGACGGAGCCGCCGACAATATGTTCAAGGCTTCATCAACTGTCTTGTCCGGTTTGCCGGCAAGCCATGCTCCGAGATGGGTCGCCTCCATCGCTCCCGGGCCTCCGCCGCTGACCATCAGACAGCCAGACTCTGTCAGTCTCTTGCTTATGAGGACTACCTTACAATAGTTTTCGTCGCATCTTGACAGACCATGCCCACCCATGATTCCGACAACACTTTTTTCGTCGAATGACCTCAGGAAATCATCAAGTCCGTCATTCATCGAGTGGTCGTGCAGGATTCTGGCCAATGTTTCCTTTATGTCTCCGCAATGTTTTCCTGTTTCAAGGTAATGTCTGTACACCTTGCTGTCATAACAGTCTTCATATGATTCCGGACAGCCCTTCACATATCCTTCATATAATGACGAAGCATTGTAGAGCCCTGCGCGGAATGCTCTGAAAGGGAGGCCTTGGAAACGTGGAAATACCATGCATGTCTCGTCCATCCGGTCTTTCAGACCTTCTGTGCCGAATCCTCCTAGAAATATGCAGTCCGAGAATCTGCACTTCTCCGCCATGTCCATGCATGGACTGAAATCAATGCCCTGAAATGCATAATGTCTCAATGTCCCTCCGGCTTCGAGGACCTTCCGCAGATCTTCGCGATTTTCTATCTCATGATATCTCATATGAATACGAATGCTTGAAAAATCAGAATGTCTGTGCTATGATCCTGCTTGCGTATGACAGGTCGGTGTAGTCTCTCGTACCTGAATCATGCATGTTGAGAGACAGGAGCGTCTCCATGTCCTGATCGTCGAGTATGAAGTCGAATATGTCGAAATTCTCCTTCATCCTTTCTATGTTCGTGGTCTTCGGAATCGCCGGTATACCCTGCTGGACAAGGAAGCGGAGCCCGACCTGTGAGGCAGTCTTCCCGTATTTGCGACCGATGGCGACAAGAGTCTCGTGACCGAAGAAATTGTCCTTTCCCTGAGCCATAGGACCCCATGCCATCACTTTTGTGCCGGTTTCAAACAGAAGTTTCCTCATCCTGGTCTGTTGGCTGAAAACATTTGTCTCCAACTGGTCGATTGCAGGAATTACATCGACATGACATGCAAGGTCGTGGAATCTGTCTGCATAGAAGTTGCTGACGCCTATTGCTCTTGTCTTTCCCTCGGCGAGAGCCTTTTCCATGGTCCTGTATGTGCCGTAATAGTCTCCGAAAGGCTGATGTACAAGGAGAAGGTCCACATAATCGGTCTGAAGTTTCCTTAGGCTTTCTTCAAAGGATTCCTGTGATTTTCTGTCTCCGGAATTTGTCAGCCAGATCTTTGTCACCAGAAATATGTCTTTTCTGTCGATTCCGCTTTTTCTGATTGCGTTACCCACAGCCTCTTCATTTGCATAGAACTGGGCTGTGTCTATGAGTCTGTATCCGGTGCAGAGTGCGTCGCTTACGCATCTTTCGCATTCCTTGGGGTCTACCTTGAAGACTCCGTAACCGAGTGCGGGCATTTCGATGCCGTTGTTTAATCTTATGTATTCCATTGATATGCTTCTTGTAAAGGCAAATATAAACAAAATAATCTATTACCTACATTGCTTTCAACTTAATGATTCAAGCCAGTTATGCAGTTTCTACGCAGCAGAAGGAATAATATTCTGAAAAATATTCGTATCTTCACCATCTGGAACCTAAAACAGATATTCCATATGGTGAAGATTTTTTGTGTCAACACACAGACCAGCAAGACTTTTCCGGAAGGTCTTTCATTGATGGAGATGCTTCCGTCTTTTGAATTCGAACAGCCTTATCCGATATTATGCGCTAAAGTCAACAATGTATGCCAGGGACTCAAGTACCGTGCTTTCAACAGCCGTCAGGTAGAGTTTCTCGATTATACTTCCTATATCGGCAGGAGCGTCTATTGCAATTCATTATGCTTCCTTCTGTGCAAGGCTGCAAAAGATATCTTCCCTGATTGCAGGGTTGTCATAAGACGACCGATATCAAAGGGATATTTCTGTTCCATCGACAAAGGGGACGGATACGAACTGACTGCAGCAGACCTGGAGACCATCACGAGCCGCATGAGGGAACTGGTGGCGGAAGACATCCCTTTCCGTCGTCATGAAGTCATGCTTGACGAGGCTATCGGACTCTTCAGAAGCCTCGGTTATGAAGACAAGGTCAGACTTCTTGAGACTTCAGGTGACGTCTATGTGAACTATTACACTCTCGGCGACACTCCTGACTATTATTATGACGCCCTTCTTCCAAGTACCGGAAATCTCACGGTATGGAGTCTTGACATGTACCGTGACGGAATTCTCCTGAGGGTTCCGAACCGTCACAAGCCGGAAGAACTTGCTCCGTTTGTAGAGCAGCCGAAGACATTCGACGTCTTCTCGGAGAATCTTAAATGGAACAGGATCATGGGCCTGGAGAATGTCGGTGACGTGAATATGGCATGTCAAAGGGGAGAGGCGGGCGACCTTATCAAGATTGCCGAGGCATTGCAGGAAAAGAAGATAGTACAGATTGCCGAGGAGATTGAAAGAAGGGTCAATGACAAGGACAATCCTATCCGTCTTGTCCTGATAACCGGCCCAAGTTCCAGCGGAAAGTCTACTTTCTGCAAGCGTCTGAGCATTCAGTTGAAGGCATGCGGAATCCGTCCGATATCATTCTCTACAGATGATTATTTCGTGAACCGTCTTGATACTCCAAGGCTTCCGAACGGAGAATTCGACTTCGACAATTTCGAGACCGTCGACCATAGATATCTTCAGAGTGATGTTCTGAAACTTCTTGACGGACAGACTGTTGATGTCCCTGAATATAATTTCGTCACCGGACTTCGCGAGTTCAACGGCAGGAAACTGAAACTTGAACCAGGCTCCATCCTCATCATCGAAGGAATCCATGCTCTCAATCCTCGCCTTACCGACATGGTTCCGGATTCGGCCAAATATAGGATCTTCATCAATACGATCACCAGCATCTCCCTCGATGACCACAACTGCATCCCGACCAGTGACAACCGCCTCCTTCGCCGTATCGTCCGCGACTTCAACAAGGGAGCCTTTACAGCCCGTGAATCCATAATGCACTGGCCTAATGTCCGTCGTTCAGAGGTACAATGGATCTATCCGTATCAGGAAAATGCCGATGTCCTGTTCAATTCTGCCTATCTTGTGGAATTTGCCGTGATAAGGGCTCATGCAGAACGTATCCTCATGACCGTTCCGAAGAACTGTCCGGAATACAGCGAGGTCCACAGACTTAAGAAGTTCCTCAGTTATTTCACCCCGGTTTCCGACAAGGATGTCCCAGCAACCTCACTCCTGAGAAGTTTCATCGGAGGCAGCAGCCTGTAATTTTCTGCTAGTCAATATCCAGCGTATCGGCCAGTTTCTCGATGTTGAGAGAGCGGGCTGATGCGTCTACTATGTCCTTGTAGATACCGCCTTTCTTGTAGAGGCCGTCTGGGTCTCCGGACTGTTCCACGCGGCCGTCGCGGAGGGCGTAGATTATGTCGCTGTCGATGATCTGGGAGATGCTGTGGGATATAACGATCACTGTCCTGTCCTTCTTGATTGCATCGATGCTGGCCTTTATCTGCTCTGTGGCGATGGCGTCGAGACTTGCCGTAGGCTCGTCAAGGAAGATGATCGGAGGATTCTTCAGGAAGAGGCGTGCGATGGCTATCCTCTGCTGCTGGCCTCCTGAGAGAAGTTGGGCCTTGGACTGGAATCCTTGCGGAAGTTTCATGACCTGGTCGTAGATGTATGCCTTTCTGGCCGCTTCGTGGATTTCCTCGATGCCGGCATCCGTCCTTCCGTATCTGATGTTGTCTTCGATGGTTCCGTCGAAGATATGATTCTTCTGAAGTACCATTCCGATGTTTTCGCGAAGGAAATGAATGTCATAGTCACGGATGTCGACCCCATCCAGTTTTATTGAGCCGCAGTCAGGGTCATAGAATCTTACCAGCAGGTTAAGGATTGTCGATTTTCCGGCACCGGAAAGTCCCACGAATGCAGTGATCTTGCCGCTGTCGATCGTCATGTTTATGTCATGAAGGGCCTTTGTGCCGTTAGGATAAGTGAAATCCACTCCGGTAATCTCGAAGTTTCCTTCCACTTTCTCAGGACGGTATTTTCCGGTCTTCTCCATCTGGTCATCGGCTTCGAGGATATCGAAGAAGCCCTCTGCGTAGATGAGCGCGTCGTTCATCTGGTCGAAGATGCGGTGGAGTTGAGTTATTGGGGCGGTGACATTGGAGAAAAGCATGATGTGGTACATGATCTTTCCGATGGTCATGCCCGGATATTCGATAAGCACCAGGTAGGCTGTCAGGATGATGATGAGTACGGTTCCTATCTGCCTTACGAAACTCTTCATTCCGTCATAATAGAATGAAGTCTTTCGTACAAGCATCTGATTGTCAGAAAATTCTGTCTGTATCTCCCACTGCTTTCCGCTTTCGATCCCTTCGCGGTTGAATGACTTGATGACATTCATGCTGTCGATTATGTTCTTCACTCCATGACTCTTCTGCTCACGGTACGACCTCATGTTGCGTCGCCATCCTTGAAGTTTCCTGGCCTGTCTGACTGTTATGAAAATGTATATAGGCACTATCATCAATGCTACAAGTCCTACATAAACATTGGCTGCAAACATGAGAATAAGGGCAAGCACGGCGCTCATGAACAGAGGCAGAAGGTCGATGAAGAAATTCTGCACCGTTGACGAGAGGCTGCTGACACCCTGGTCGATGCGTGTCTGGAGTTTTCCTGTCTCATTGTCCTTTGCAGAGAAGAACGCCATCTTGTAGGTAAGCATCCTGTCTATGACGGCCTGGGAGAGGTCTTTCGAGACATTTATCCTCATCTTTTCGCCGAAGAAATTCTGTGCGAATGTGATTCCGGCTGTGATCACCTCCTTTCCAAGCAGTATGATTGTGATTATGGTCAGAATTCTTGCAGCCTGTGACCATGCGAAGCCTTCCGGCTTCACCAGGGCATTTATCGCGTCAACAGTCCTGTCGAGGACAATGGCGTTCACCTGTGCCATGAGTGAGCCGATGAGCGTAAGAATGAGGGTTATCAGCACGAGCCATCTGTATGGATAGACATAGGGCTTGATCTTTCTGAACAGTTCGATGAGGTTCATATCTTTCTTGTTTAAGTCGTAAGGTATATTATGATTCCGCTTATGCCTATGTAGGTGTATACGGCATATGGGAAAATCTTTCCGGGTATATGCCTGAATGCCCAGGAACCGAGAAGAGTGCCGACCCCGATCGCTCCAAGGCAGAATATGTAGTTCTTGAATACGGAGGCGGTGACAAAGCCGTTCGAGGCACGTACTATCGTCATCATTGCGTTTCCTATGACGAAATATGTCTGTACCATCCCCATGTAATGATCTTTGTCAGGTTCGGATGAAATGAAGTACAGCACAGCCGGAGGGCCCTGCATCCCGAAGAATCCTCCCATGATTCCGCTTAGTGTACCTGCCCCTATCTGATAGGGAAGGGTTGTCTTCATCTTTATCCTTCTGCTGAAGAATGCGAAATATAACGCAATGAATATCAGTGCTATGCCTAGGATTCTGCGCAATGTGTCGTCATGGATTCCGGACAGAAGGCATATGGCAACAGAAGAGATGAGGATGAATGTCACCAGTATCGGTATCAGCCTTTTCCACGTTATGAATCTTCTGTATCTGAAAGCGATGAACGCAGAGGTCGTCAGAGCCAGCAGACCTGACAATGCTGTAGCCTCTCCATACGATGGCATCAGATAGGGGAGAAGTGTCATGATGAAGATCCCGAATCCGAATCCTGTCGTACGCTGGACAAAACTGGCTCCGACTGCCAGCAGAAATATTTCCAGATAATTATTCATCATATGCAAAGATATGATTAATTTGATTACTTTTGCCCTCCGCTTTTTGATATGAAGATACTTCTGACCATAGCAGGACTGGTTGCGCTGGGATTAGGAATCCTCGGCATCTTTCTTCCTGTCCTCCCTACGACACCGCTTCTCCTGCTTGCTGCAGCCTTGTTTCTCCGCAGCAATGCAAGATTGTATGGCTGGCTGATGAATCATCCGAAACTGGGCGTGTATATCCGCAACTTCATGGAACATAAGGCAATTCCTCTGAGAGTCAAGGTCGTTTCCGTTTCGTTGGTCTGGATCACTCTTGTCAACTGTGCGGTCTTCGTCGCTGAACATTGGGCCCTCAGACTGTTCTTTATCGTGCTTGCATCAGTAATCACAATCCATATCCTGTCATACAAGACCTTGAAATAGATCAGTATGTGATCAGTTTTCCGTCCACCCAGCGGCCTTCGATAAGAACAGGTGGAGCAAGTGGAAGATATCCGTCCACGTTCTCGTCGCTCTTGGTCGTGATGTATTCCGGGTTCTTTTCGATTGTCAGAGTCTTGTCAAAGGCTATGAACTCGTCAAGCGATGACTTGAAATCCGGTGCTGAAGTGCTGCCTGTCAGTTTCATCAGTCGGTACCAGATAGCCCAACGGGAGATCGCATTGAAGAATCCGCCCCATCCCATGAACTGGCTTCTCATGACGCTGTTGTCTGTCGGACGACAGTAAAGGTTATCATAAGTATATCCTCCTCTGTAGATTCCAAGGTTTTCGTCAGTCTTGTAACCGTAAGACTCGTTGAGAAGTTCTGCCCAATAGACATTGGTTTCGTCGGTGTAGGTGTCACTTAAGTTTGATGACCAACCATCCGCTTCTTCAACCGCAGTCCAATATTTGTCAACATTCCTGTAAATTCCGTAGTCGTGATTGGATTTCAACTCGTTCCAAGAACCTGTGTTGAAGGATGTTATGACACGTCCGCCATATTCGTCTGCAAGTTTGCCGAAACCGTGTCCGCCAGCCTCATGGATCATAGTCCATTTGCCATGAGCCTCGTTGTTTCCGAGGGCTGTGTAT
This sequence comes from Candidatus Cryptobacteroides sp., assembly GCA_045539115.1. GTDB lineage: Bacteria > Bacteroidota > Bacteroidia > Bacteroidales > UBA932 > Cryptobacteroides. The sequence continues at coordinate 9,254 of JAZQES010000023.1, forward strand.
GCGACAGAATATGCATCACCATAGTCACTTCCGTATGTCCATACCGAATAACAGGTTCCTGCATGGCATTTCACGTTGACCATTACCATGATCAGTGCCTTGTTTGCCCTGGTCTCCGCTTCAGCCGCATTGCTTGCTTTTCCTTTCTTGAGAATGGCCTGCTTTGCGTATTCGACCGCCCGTGAGTCGTTTCCGGCTAACGTTGTTGCGCCAGGGGTGAACCTGGTTCCGAAAACGGTCACTGCCGAACCGTTTATTGCACCGTTCTGATTGCCGTAGGCATCGTAATGTGGCTCGGCATCGTGTCTGTCCTGAGATACGGCGTTTATATAATAGACATTGAAATAATCCTGTAGACTGCGGTAAGGCTCAACACTGAAGAAATTGTTGTATGCGGTTCTCATGACGTTGTCATATGTTCCGTCGAACAGATCCTTGTCGAATCCGTCACCCATGATGACGATGTCGGTCCCGTTGCCCTTTGTCGCTTCCTGAAGTACGACTATTCCGTTTTCAGGATCGTCGAATCCGTCAGCGGTCTTCTCTATCTTTGTCCATGACGAGCATGTGATCGAGTGAAGTTTTCCACCGTCCAGAACGGCATTTCTGTTTATCGGCTTGTCGCAGTAATATCTGTTTCCTTCTGAATCCCTCACATAGACTCTGAACTTTCCGCCCTTTTCGACGGTTGCCGGATAATTCGACATCATCATGTAGGCAAAGACAGATGTAGTCGCATCGAAATCTTCGAGTTTCAATGTCATGCTGCTTGAAGTAGTGCTGTTCGGGCTGGCACCGGTCCAATATGTTTTAAGGTAGTTGTATTCGTGGAAGCATGTCGAGGCAGAGCCTGAGGCATTGAAACATTGCAGTTCGATCTCTGTCGGAACTATTGACGGTAACCCGCTGAGATTGAACTTCATGCATGAGGATTCCTCGACATTTTCCCCGTAAAGGTTTATGAATGAGTTGTTGAATACGACAATAGTGTTTTCGTCTGTGCAGACAAGACGCAAGGTGTGCCTGTCTCCGAGATGCTCCATGCTGCCGTTGCCTTTCTGTACCTGTCCGGTATACGAGACATTGAAGAATCCCTGGTCACTTGGTACGCCAGTCTCGGAATAATATATTGTCCAGGCGTTTGACTTCATGTTTTGAGGCAATCCTCCCGTAGTCGATACATGACACTCGAATGTTCCTGTTGATGTTCCTTTACCATCGACAAGATCCATCACGTATACATATCGTGTGTCTCCCGGAGATGCATTTGCATATATCTTGTCACCTTCCTCCCAAAGGGTCTTCACGGCTTTTCTACCGTTGAAATCAACTTCTTCGTAAGAAAGACGAGTGTCAGGTTCCGAACCGGGAAGGCTCAGAGTTATTCTCAGAATTTCCTCTTCCTGTCTGTCGGTGACAGGAGATTCATCCTCCGCTTTTGTACATCCGAACGCTGTCGCTGCCATGCAGAGAACAGCCATATGATATAATATTCTCTTCATGTCCTTTATATTAAAAGTCCTCACCTGGTTCCCAGAACGGGCTGTCTCCCGGTTCTTCATCACTTCCTGTCAGCACAGGTTGCTCAAATGCCATTTCCAGAATCTCTATTTCCGGAGCCGAATAGTGTATTTTCATGATTTTGTGATTTTCTGAACTGCAAAATTACCAATTTTATTTATATTTACATGATGTTTAAAATTTAAGTGATATGAAGAAATTTTTATTTGCACTTCTCGCCTTTGCGATACTGTCGTTCACGGCGTGTGAGAGAGTTGAGGTCGATTCGGGAGATGATCAGATTGTGCCGCCAGTGCAGGAGGCCGATACGCTTTTCTACGAAATCATATCAGACGAAAATCATGGGCTTCTGCCCTTTGCAGACCAGTTGCTGTCCGGAGAAAATTCCTCTCTTGCAGCATACAAGGGCTTGATTCTTCCACAAGTGGAAAATCTCCTGAATTCCGTCAGGAAGAAGAACGGACTTACAGATGAGGAAATCGGTTTCAGAAAGGTAGCCTTCAGATATAGAAGCATCGGTCTGGATCGTGATTCTGTTGTTCTTTCGGCAGCAGCATTCTGGATGGGGTACTATTCTTCCGGCAGGTGGCATGATCTCGCTCCGAAAGATCTTTGTCTTCTCGAACATTTCACCGTCACCGCTGACTCGGAATGTCCGTCTGTAGGATATCCTTTCGAAATGTTCTCTGCCGGCAATAATCTTACAGTCATGCCTGACTATCTTGGCTATGCCGAATCCGGAGACATGGTTCACCCATATATGATTCATGACCTTTGTGCTGCCAATTCCGTAGATGCACTTCCTGCGGCAATGAAGATTTTCGGGCATCTTTCAGAAAAGGACCTTTCCAAGGGATGGTCACTGACAGTCAAGGGAGCCTCGCAGGGAGGTGGAAACGCCCTTGCAGTCCATAAGAAGATGGATACGGATCCTGCCCTGGCTGATAAATGGAATTTCAAGGGATCTTATTGTGCAGCAGGCCCATACAGTCCTTCTCTCACAGTCGAAAAATATCTTGAAGCAGGCAAGACAGATTCTCCTGTGCTTTTTACCCTGACCCTGTCTTCAATGCATCATGCATATCCTGAAATTTTCGGCAGGTTCGCTGAGGACAGGATATATTCGGCGAAATATATGGCGGCGAAGGATCAGATAGATGCCGCATTCCTTTCGCGTGAGAAGACCGTATCCCAGATGAACAGCATGCTCATGAAATTTCTCAAGGACTATTCCGATACATCAGTGGGAGCCGGTCAGGTCGCCCTTTCTGACATCCTTTCGGAAGAAATTCTTGACAGAAATTCCGAAGTCTTCAAGGCGTTGTATCAATGTCTTCAGGCCAATGATCTTACTGTCGGTTGGGCTCCTATCCGTCCTATAAGGCTGTATTACAGCACGGCAGACACTACTGTCCCATATGAAAATGCCATTGCCGTAAGCGAGGCTTTCGGTGACGATGACGTCACGTTGGAGAGGGGCATGGGCGTAAACCACACAATGTGCTGTGCGTTGTGGATGCTTAATGTGCTGATGGAATCTTATTCAAACTGATCAGATAAGGGCATACAGCATGTAAGTCCAATGCGCGACAAAGGCTGCGACCAGTCCTCCGACAGTGTGGGCGATTATGGCCTTTGAAGTGAGATGTCTGTATCCGAGGGTGTCGAGCATTGCCGTATGTGTGCTGAGATATCCGCTCCAGCACATTCCGATCGCCGTGAACACCGCGATTGCATTACCGTCTATCCAACCCGCTTCCATGAAGTTAGGAATGAGTCCGAGAGCGGCTCCTACTGCTCCGAGAGCGGTGATAGGGAAGGCTATCAGATGAGGGTCTGTGAATCCGAACAGCCATTTGAACAGAAAGTCGAGTTTGCTTCCGATCCAAGGGAGCAGACTCACTCCTTCATATGCCGCGCCGGTATATTCTCCTGTATTGCCTGTTCCGAATGTGAGCATCATCACCAGTGTCGAGATGATGAGCACTCCCGGAATGATGGCGAGTCCTACGTCCACTCCTGTCCGTCCTCCGTCAAGAAGAGAGTCCAGAATACGCTGGAACATCGGTTTCTGCACTGTGCCTTCCACTTCAACAGTCTCTTCGGTCTCGATCAGGACGTCTTCTTCGCGATGTTCCGGATGGAGTTTCAAAATGAATCTCTGCATGAGTCTCGTGGATACGATGCAGCCGACAATCGCACCGAAAAGGCCTATGAAAGGTTCAACATAGAAGCCCTGGCCTATCATGAAGACTATCACCAGCATACCCATTCCGAATGCGGTTCCGAAGTTTGTGAGGGATATGAACTGATACTTCTTGAAATATCTGCTGAACTGCCTGTCCTGTGCAAGTGCTATTATGGCCGGATTGTCTGACAGAAATGTCATTACGGCTCCGAGCGATGCCACTCCGGGTAGATTGAAAAGAGGCTTCATCAGCGGTCTGAGTATCTTTTCGAAGAGTTTCACCACTCCGAATTCTACGAAAACACGTCCCAATGCGCCTGTGATCACGCAGATGGCCATGATGTAGAAGACGGTGTTGAGCAGGAGATCATGGGCTGTGTTCATGATGGTGTTGAGCATGTTTGCCATACCCATCCTTGAACCCAGATATCCGAAGAGGCCGAATACAATGACCAGACATATTATGCCGGAAGGAATCCGGCTGTAAAGTTTACGGAATGAGAATTTCATTACTGTTTCTTCTTGATGTTGAGCATGTTGATCTTCCATGTCACGCCTCCGTCCACAATGGTCTGCCTTGGTCTCAGAACGCCTTCTGCAGCACTTGCTCCGTCAGTCCAGCAGCCGTTGAGGTGAAGCCTTATGTTTCTGTATTTCCTGATAGGGTAGTATTCCAGTCCGCCTCCTACGCGGAGAATGTCGGTTCCAGGTCTTACGCACCAGTCACCTTCCGTCTCGCTCCTGTTAATGTCATATGTCATGCGGGCGAATATCCTGAGCCTGTCCACCGGCTCCCATGACAATTCTCCCATTACAGACATGTCCTTGCCGAAGAAATCCTTCACGCTCAATGCCCTGTTCATGAGGTCGACGGTAAGGGTCACATCGCCGAATGTGAATCTGTTGCCGAGAACTATATAGTTTATGAATTTTCCGGGAAGATATTCGATCATGTTCACGGAATACAGAGAACTGAACACTCCGTGTGAACTGGTCCACATTGCATTATATGCGAACATTTCCTTGTTCCAAGTGTTGCGGATGTTTCTTCTGAAAGGACTTTCGCAGAACTGCAGCATGAATCTGTCGTTTCCGTTGTCAGTGGTGTAGGAAACGCTTGCACCGAACTGGTAGCATGGGATGTTGTTCCAGAATTCCGAGCAGAAGTAAAGGTCGATAGGGGCTCCGTCATACTCGAATCCGCCGATTCCGACGACCTGTTTGCCTGCTGATATGCCCCAGTTCTCCTTGCTGTAAGTAAGGGTGATCCAGTCGGTAGCATCGAAAAGTGTCGATACGCTTATCGGCTTGTTGAGCCTCTGGCGGAAGGAATATGAAAATCCTTCACCTATGTTTCCGTCAATCAGAAGATTCAGGTATCTGCCGCTGAATCCGCTGTTACCGTTTATCTTGATTCCGGCCTGATATTCCTGCATATAGTCGACACGTGCTTCAAGTTGCAGTTTGAGAAGGCCGTTGTCCTGTGCGGCAAGAACTGTTGTGGCCAAGGCCAGAATTACAGTAAGGATAGTTGTTTTCATGGTTATCGGTTGATATCATGCAAAAGTATTAAAAATCCGGATTATTTTCCTATATTGCAGCATATTTTTAACTTAATGTCAATTCTATGAAACGACTTTTATCTGTTCTTGCGCTTGTTCTGGTGCTTGTGAACGTTTCCTGTACCAAGGATGATTCCAATATGGCTGTTCTTGTCGAGAAAGCCTATGTATACACCCTTCCTCTTATGATGATGGATGCAACCGAGGTGAAGATGACAAATACGGTCGAGCCGACAAATATGCAGGCTCCTTCCAACAGGCTGATTCATGCTTCCAATCTGGCCACTCATGAATCAAAGGATGTGGTCACTCCTAATGTCGACACCTATTATTCACAGATCTATATGGACCTTTCGCAGGACGCTCTTGTTGTGGAACTTCCTGCCACAGAGAGATATTGCATGGCTCAGATACTTGATGCCTGGACAAATTGCCTCTCATGCGTCCATGCTACTGATTTTCAGGACGATTTCGGTCTCATATGCATTACAGGACCTTCTTTTGCCGGAAATGTTCCGTCTGAGATGATTCATGTGAAATGTCCGACTTCCCTTGCATGGATGATCGTCAGGACATTGTCGAACGGCATTCCTGAGAACGATCCGCAGATCGCTGCCATACAGTCAAAGATGAAGACATATACCTTGACTGGATATCTTGATGCTCAGAAGACTTGTGACAACAAGGGTACATTCAATCCTGAAAACAATTATGTTCCGGTGAGGAAAGTCCTGACAATGACTCCGGAAGAGTATTTCAGAAAGGCGAATGAACTCATGGTTGCCAATCCTCCGGCAGAGGCTGACAAGGAAATTCTTGCTGAACTCAAGAAGATCAATGTGGGTCCGGGTCTTGAATTCAATATTGCCGTATTGCCGGAGAATGTCCGTGAAGGATGGACCGGCATGGTTTCGGATATTATCAATATCTGCCTCAAAAAATCAGCATCTTTCATCAAGTTCAACGGTCACTGGTCATATTACAGCAAGCCAATCGCAGAATTCGGAACAGAATACTATTACAGGTCCCTCATAGCGGTTGCCGGCCTCGGTGCAAATCCAATCAGCCAGGCGATCTATCCAATGACAGAGGTTGATGTCGACAGTCTCCGACTTAACGGGCAGAACTGTTATGTGCTTCATTTTGACGCTGGCCAACTTCCTGAAACAGAGGAGCATGGCTTCTGGTCGATAACCTTGTATGATGAGTCTAACTTCCTGGTGGAGAATCCGATCGGCCGTTATTGTGTCAATGACCGTGATGAACTTGTATTCAATGAAGACGGCTCTCTTGATATCTTCATCCAGCATGAGCCTTATGAAGACTGCATGGCAAACTGGCTTCCTGCTCCTGCTGAAGATTTCCACCTTCATCTGAGAGTCTACAAGCCTACTGAAAGAGTTCTTTCCAATGCCTGGCCGATGCCTCAGGTCAAAAGACGTTAATCTTCTACAGCATATTCAGACAGGGATCATTGCCCTGATCGTGTCGTGAGGACAGGAGGTCGCCTCGCTGATTACAATCCGCCTGGGGGCGGCTCAACGCTCGGCTCACCTCCTGTCCTCATGACCGCAATCCATAGTCTTTGCCAGTCGCTCTTGTCTTTTGGGCAGAACGGATTTGCTTTCGTCTTGAACTGATTCGCTGATGTGTTGAGCGGATTCTTTGTTGTGTAGAACTGATTCGCCGTTATGAAGAGCGGATTTGTTGTATGCTGAATGCGTTTACTGTCATGCTGAACGAAGTGAAGCATCTTTTTAGATTCTCACCGCTCCGAATCCCTTTTTCTTGTGCAGTGCGATTCAATAGAAGCATTAATTGACGTAAGTGTTCTTACCCTGCACGTTTTTAAGCATAGTAAGAACAGGGTGTATTTATAAGGTGTTAAATATTAATGATTTACGAAATTATGCTGTTCTTACCCTGTTGAAAGTTTTACAGGGTAAGAACACTTAAATGTCTGATGGAACCACGGCTATCTGTCGGATCACCAATTTATCCCCTTTCATTTATAATGATTCATGGCCATCAATGTAAATTAATATATCATTATAAATTCTATCTTTGACAAACTGATAACAGCACGGCACAGCAGTTGTCCCTGTTCGATTAGCGTTCAAATGTGTTGTCGATGACCCTGAATGTTATCTCATAGACCTTGACACCACCGCCAAGTGGATATTCCTTGTCCTTGATCCGGCAGAACGGACTCATTCCTTTCTTGAGTCTCCAGTTCTGAACCAGGCTGAAGAGTTCCTTCGCCTTTGCCTCCCTCTGTTCTATGAAGTGTTCCGTCGTGGATCCTGCGTGCGTGTCGTGGTAACAGTCGAATGCGAGTTTCAGGGTGACTGTCCTTGTGCCGTTCTGGACCAGTGGCGACATACTGCCGATGGTCTCCCATTCTGTCTC
>JAZQES010000024.1:0-126389 GCA_045539115.1 Candidatus Cryptobacteroides sp.
ATTGTACCCACATTTTTGCAAAGTGGTGCAATGATTTGCAAAAGGGGTTTTGCAAATTTGGTTGTATATCAATTATTTAGGAAAAATTTGATTTGAATGGGGTTGCAGATTTGGGGTTAAAAGTGGTGCGACTATCTCCACCAAAAAGACCTGATCATTCAATCAGGTCTTTTTTTGTGTACTGGCATTCTTATCAGAGGCTGCTGTAACTTGGTGAGAAGGTGTCTCCTTTCTCTATATCTCCGGTAGTGAAGCCCTTTTTCAGCCAGCGTGAGCGTTGTGCAGATGTTCCGTGGTTGAATGTCTCCGGAACGGCATAGCCTCTTGCCTGCTTCTGAAGATAGTCGTCTCCGATTCTTGATGCGATTTCAAGTCCTTCTTCAAGGTCTCCTTCTTCGAGCGAATTGAACATTTCGTTGTCATGATGTGCCCAGAGTCCGGCATAGAAGTCCGCCTGAAGTTCAAGTCTCACGCTTATCTTGTTGGCTTCAGTCTCAGAAAGTCTGTTCATTTCTGTGTGTGCCGCACGTAAGGTTCCGAGAAGATTCTGCACATGATGTCCAACCTCATGGGCAATGACATACGCATATGCGAAGTCTCCGGCAGAACCGAATTGCTTCTTCATTGTCGAGAAGAATGAAAGGTCGATATAGACGGATTTGTCTCCCGAGCAGTAGAACGGTCCTGTCGCTGATGTAGCACCGCCGCAAGCGGACTGTACGCTGCCGGTGAAAAGTACCAGTGTCGGAGGTTCGTATGTAAGTCCCAATTTCCTGAACTCTGCTGTCCAGACATCCTCTGTTCCAGCCAGAATCTGTTTCGAGAATTTTGCAAGTGCCTCTTCTTCGGCAGTAGGGACGTATTCGGTCTGCTGTGAACCGGTGATGGCTTCCAGACCTCCTGCCTGCTCGATCACTTCAAGCGGATTTCCGCCAAAAAGCCATGATATGATACCGATAATGACAAGTCCTCCAAGACCCAATCCGGCTGCTTTGCCGCCTTTGCCGCGCACGTCTTTGACGTTACGGCTTTCTCTTCTTCCGTCTAATCTCATAGTGTTTACAAGTTTCAGTCTGTAAAGATAATGAATCATTTGAATATTATTATCTTTGTGTAATTAATAAAACTCATCATGAATAGCAGATTTTCCCTTGTTTTTTCTCTTGTACTCTTTTTTGCGGTGTCATTCACAAGCGGCGCTCAGACTCCGGATCTTGTGATTCCTGCTCCGGCTGAAATCATCATCAATGAAGGCATGTATGCTTTCGAAGGCCAGCCAAAGGTCAAGGAAGTGCGTCTGAAGGCCGGAAAGGTTCCGGCAGAAGGCTATATCCTTGAAATCACCCGCAAAGGTGTAGTGATAAGGTCTTCTGATGAGGCAGGTGCATTCTATGCCCGTCAGACATTGGATCAGATGACCCGCGGCGGCAAGGTAAAAGAATTGCAGTGCTGCAAGATAACGGATTCTCCAAGATTCCCGTACAGAGGAGTGCATTTCGATGTTTCACGTCATTTCCGCAGTCTTGACTTTCTGAAGAAGCAGGTGGATGCCATGGCGATGTTCAAGATGAACCGTATGCACATCCATCTTACCGATGCTGCAGGGTGGAGGATGCAGATTGACGCTTATCCGCGTCTTACCGAATTTGCGGCATGGAGGACGGAGCCTCTTTGGAAGGACTGGTGGCAGGGCGGCCGCCTGTATGCGGAAGAGGGCTCGGCAGATGCCTACGGTGGATATTATACCAAGGACGAAATGCGTGAACTGGCGGCATATGCCAATGAAAGACATATCGAAGTCATACCGGAAATCGAGATGCCTGGTCATAGCGAGGAGGTGATTGCCGCCTATCCTGAACTCTCTTGCAACGGACAGCCATATTCACAGGGCGAATTCTGCGTTGGAAATGATGAGACTTTCGCCTTCCTTGAAACAGTCCTTATGGAGGTCATGGAGGTCTTCCCTTCGGAATTCATCCATATCGGAGGTGACGAGGCTTCGAAGAAAAGATGGGAATCATGCCCTAAATGCCGTCAGAGGATGGAGGATGAAGGACTTAAGGATGTAGATGAACTCCAGAGTTACCTCATCAAGCGTATAAGCCGTTTCGTTGAGTCGAAAGGCCGCAGAATCATCGGCTGGGACGAGATTCTCGACGGAGGACTTGCTTCCGGAGCGACTGTGATGTCATGGAGAGGAACCCAGGGAGGAATAGACGCTATGACCATGGGACATGACGTGATCATGACTCCGGGACGTTATTGCTATCTCGACCATTCTCAGGACGCTCCTTTCAAGGAACCTGAATCGATAGGAGGCTATCTCCCACTGGATTCTGTATATGTATACGATCCTGTTGAGAAGACAATGCCGGCGGAGTCTCTTGACCATCTTCTTGGTATTCAGGCAAATCTGTGGACCGAATATATCGCAGAAGACAGCCATGCGGAGTACATGTACTGGCCAAGGACCATCGCGATCGCGGAGACAGGATGGACCAGGCCGGAGAAAAAGGACCTGAAGGATTTCAGAAGAAGAGTGTCAGAGATGTCCGGAAGGATGAAGGAGATGGGATATACAGTCTTCGATCTCTCGACTGAATATGGCGAGAGAAAACTGGCACAGACAGGCCTTGACCATATGGCGAAGGGCTGCAAGGTGTCATATGGCATCCCTGCCTCTTCATCATACAAGGCGGCAGGTGAGACCACTCTTACAGACGGCGTCATCGGAGGATGGACATACAGCGACAAGCGTTGGCAGGGCTTCCTTTCGGATATGGATGTGACAATCGACCTTGGCAGTGTGAAACCGATTCATTATATCGGCGGTACATTCATGCAGTTGACCGGTCCGGAAGTGTTCATGCCTGAGAAGGTTGATGTGTATGTTTCCGTTGACGGACAGGAGTTTACGCATGTCGCAGAGGTGTGGAACGACATCTCTGTCAAGAACTCCGACCTTCTTTTCCGCAATTTCGACACAGTCTGCAATCAGGAGGCCCGTTATGTCCGCTATCAGGCAAAGCGTGCAGTCAAGACAGGCTGGCTCTTTATTGATGAGATTGTCATCAATTAATTACATAAAAATACGTATATTTGCAAGTTAATAGTTTAATTGCGGATATTATGGACAAGGAACTTTTTCTTGAAATGCTCGGCATTGACTCAACTTCCGGAAAGGAGGCTGGCTTTGCTGACTTTCTTGCGGAGAGGCTCCTTGATGCCGGATGCAGGGTGGAGAAATACGATGTCGGTGACGGCACCGTAAACCTTCTTTTCTGCTGGGGAGAACCTGAGATTGTCTTCTGCAGCCATCTCGATACGGTTCCGCCATATATTCCTCCGACATATGATGAAGAGTCTGGGGTGATATGCGGCCGCGGATCCTGTGATGCGAAAGGACAGATATTCGCAATGTATGAGGCTTGTAAAACACTGAAAGACAGGGGATATGAAGGTTTCGGCCTTCTGCTTCTGGCTGGTGAAGAGACCGGCTCTTTCGGTGCCAAGGCATTCCGGGAGCAGCATTCCGGTGCAGAATGGGTCATCGTCGGTGAACCGACTGACAACTGCATGGCATCTGCAAGCAAGGGCACGAAATCCTTCGAGGTGACATTTGAAGGTAAGGCATTCCATTCCGGCTATCCTCAATATGGAATCAGTGCGGTGGAGATGTTCAATGATTTCGTCAATGCTCTCCGCAGCATAGGTTTCCCTAATGATGAGGTCCTGGGAGACACTACCTGGAACATAGGAAAACTGGTGAGCGACAATCCTCAGAATATCCTAAGCGACCGTCTCTCATGCAGGGTCTATTTCAGGACAACTTTCGAGTCGGATGAGATGGTCTGCAATGTGATGAGGAATATGGCGGGGGAAAACGCAAGGCTCCGTTTCGGAAGAAGGCGTGTGCAGGACGGTTCCGATATAGTGGGAAAGGATGTGGCGATGTGGCAGAAGATGATGACTGTCAAGGAGTTCGGTGGAGATACTCCGACCCGGTACGAGACTCTTGAGGGTTTTGAAGTGAAGCCTGTGGCTTTCGGAAGTGATGCTCCACAACTGACCAATTTCAGACGGAAGATCCTCTGTGGCCCGGGTTCGATCCTGGTGGCGCACAGACCTGAGGAACACATTGCCCTCGCCGATCTGGAGACCGCCAAGGAAAATTACGTACGGATGTACGAAACTCTGGTGAGCAAATAATACTGAAACTTCACCGGAGCAGTAAAAAAGAATATAGAACAGAAGCAAATATTATGGTAATAAGGCGCTTCAGCGCCGTGCCACTCGCGTCAGCGAGGTTTTCGCAGAAAACCGAAGCAGCGATGGCACCCGTCGAACGAAGTAAGACGGTATGCCCCTCGGGGCTGTCAGCGCTGCTGACTGGGGGTTAATCAACTATCATAATATTTGCGTCGAAGAAGAAAATATTATGATAGTTATGAAATTCGGCGGCACGTCCGTCGCAAATTTTGAGGCGATTACCAGAGCCATCTTCATCGTGGGTGGCCGTCTGGACAAGAAGCCTGTAGTGGTAGTGTCTGCTCTGTCCAAAGTGACAGATCTTCTTTACAGATTGTCTGATGCGGCTGCATCAAGAAACGTCAGTGAAGTAAAGAACCTGATGGGAGAACTCAGAAACCGTCATGTCAACCTTGCTTCGGATCTTCTGGAGCAGAGTCCTGCTCTCAGGGAAAATGCAGTGAACCGTGTCAATTCCATCTGCGACACACTTGAAGAACTGGTCAATGCGGTATGTGCAGTAGGAGAACTTTCAGACAGGAACAAGGCAATCATCATTTCAAACGGTGAACTTCTCTCTTCTACAATCATCTGCTTCGTAATGAATGCCAAGGGCATAAGGACCAATTTCATAGATGCCAGACAGATGATGATCACCAGCCATGAATATCTCAAGGGAGAGCCTGTGGTCGATGAGATTGTAAAGCGTGTTCCGGTAGTGATAGAAGAGGCCTACAAGGGTATGGACGCAGTCATCACCCAGGGATTCATCGGTTCGAACCTCGATGGTGAACAGACTGTTCTGGGAAGAGGAGGTTCGGATTATTCCGCTTCTCTCATAGGTATGGCCATCGACGCTGAATGCATCGAGATATGGACGGATGTCGACGGTGTGCGTTCTGCGGATCCTCGCAAGGTGGAGAACACCAAGTATCTTGAGAAGATTTCGTTCGAGGAGGCTGCCGAAATGGCTCATTTCGGTGCAAAGGTGCTTCATCCTCTTACCATCGAGCCTGCGGTGAAGAAGAATATACCTATCTATGTGCTGAACTCGACAAATCCTTCGGGAAAGGGAACAGCGATTCTGCGTAACGAACTGATCGAGGACGGAGTCAAGTCGGTTTCATTCAAGGAGAACATCCGCGTGATCAACATATTCTCGATGAAGATGATCAACACATCGGGCTTCCTTCGTCGTGTGTTCGAGATCTTCAGTGAGAATCGCGTGTCCGTAGACCTCATCAGTACATCGGAGGCCAATATTTCCGTTACTGTGGATGCTTCGGAGAAGGTCGACAAGGTTGTCGAGCAACTTTCGGAGTTTGCCGATGTCATCGTCGATGACGACAAGTCCCAGGTTTCGGTGATCGGCAAGAACATAGTCCGTCTGAACGGTATGCTCAAGAAGACTTTTGCTCCGCTCAAGAGGACAAATGTCTATATGATCTCGCAGGGAGCATCTTTCGTGAACATCAGTTTTGTCGTTGACAGAGAGGAACTTATAGAGGTTGTGAGGGATCTCCACTACCATCTCTTCGAGGTTGAGGAGGAACTTGAGACATTTTAACCGGCAGGAAAGATGAAACTTTTTATAAGCGGATATGGAAAGATGGGAAAGATGATCGAGAAGATCATTCTTTCCAGAGGACTGGAATATGCCGGATGGAGCGAGACGGTGACTGAAACCGACCCTGCTCTCGCGAAGGAATGCGTATGCATCGATTTCACTACACCTTCTGCCATCAGGGTCAATTACAAGTTCCTTGCAGAGAATTTCAAGGCTGTGGTGATCGGCACTACCGGCTGGTCTGACATAAAGGATGAGGTCATCGCATATTTTGAGAAATGCGGAACCCCTATGATATGGGCGACGAACTTCTCCATCGGAGTGAATGTTTTCTTCGCTGTGACCGACCATATTTCCAAGATGCTCGGCTCGACCGGAGGATATAGCCCTTATATGGTGGAAATGCACCATTGCCATAAACTTGACGCTCCAAGCGGCACAGCAAGGTCACTTGCAGACATCGTCGATGCCAATATGGATGTGAAGACCGATATACAGTCGGTACGTTGCGGAGAGATTCCGGGCATACATACGATAGGTTTCGAAGGCCTCAATGACCGTATTACACTCACTCACGAGGCTTTTTCACGTGAGGGATTCGCTGCAGGTGCAGTTGAGGCAGCACTCAGGACCGAAGGTCTTGCCGGAGTGTGCGAATTCAGGGATGTGATTTTGTCCCGATAACAGAAAAAACAGAAAAAGATGAATAATAATGAATTAAGAGGCTGCGGAACCGCTCTTGTGACTCCTTTCCGTGACGGACAGGTCGATTACGAGGCGTTTGCAGCATTGGTGGATTCACAGGTTGAGGCTGGAATAGACTTCCTTGTTCCGCTCGGAACGACAGGAGAGACACCTTGCCTTACTGATGAAGAGAAGATAAAGGTCCTCAGGATTGCCAAGGAACGCTCATGCGGCAAGCCGGTTGTGGCTGGAGTGGGTACGAATTCACTCGAACATACGATTGCCAACATACGTCTTCTTGAACCGCATGGTGTAGATGTTTTCCTTGTTGTGGTTCCATATTACAACAAACCTCCACAGGAAGGCATGTACCGTTATTTCAAGGCTGTTGCCGAGTCGACACAGAAACCTGTGCTTCTCTATAATGTGCCAGGCAGGACAGGTTCTAATCTTGAGGCGGAGACGACTCTCAGACTTGCTCAGATCAGCAATATCATCGGCATAAAGGAGGCTTCAAGCAACAGAGGCCAGATATTGAAGATCATCGCAGGACGTCCGGAAGGCTTCCTCGTGCTCAGCGGAAATGACGACGAGACATTCCCTCTTATGAAGGAAGGCGCGGACGGAGTCATCAGTGTGGCTTCTAACATCGCTCCGGTGCCTGTGGCAAAACTTGCCCATGCCATGCTTGAAGGAAAGATCGAGAAGGCTGCAGGCCTTCATGAGAAACTTTCTCCTCTTTTCAGGAACTGTTTCGTTGAGAGCAATCCTATCCCTGCAAAGGCGGCACTTGCTGCTATGGGAATGATGGCCAATGAGTTACGTATTCCGCTTGTACCTGCACAGCAGAAGACATATGACCTTATGGTCGAGACAGTCAAGGATTTAGGACTTTTGTAGAAGAATATGACAGATATAGAAAAATTCCATGATACGATAGCCGCTCTAGAAAGCGGCAAGGTGCGTGTTGCAGAAAAGGTTGACGGAAAGTGGAAAGTCAATTCCTGGGTAAAGGAAGTGATACTTTCAGGTTTCAGGCTCGGAAAATTGACCGACATGACTCAGGGACAGTTCTCCTTCTTCGACAAGGACACTATTCCTACAAGAACCTTTACTGCTGAAAACGGTGTCAGGATAGTTCCTGGTGGCAGCAGCGTGCGTGCAGGTGCATATCTGGCACCTTCCGTGATCATGATGCCTCCTGCATATGTGAACATAGGTGCATATGTGGATGAAGGCACGATGATCGATTCGCACGCCCTCGTGGGCTCATGTGCTCAGGTTGGAAAGCATGTGCATCTTTCGGCTGCGTCTCAACTCGGAGGCGTTCTTGAACCTGTGGGAGCCCTTCCTGT
The DNA here is from genome assembly GCA_045539115.1 of Candidatus Cryptobacteroides sp. Lineage (GTDB taxonomy): Bacteria > Bacteroidota > Bacteroidia > Bacteroidales > UBA932 > Cryptobacteroides. The sequence goes on from JAZQES010000024.1 coordinate 7,855, forward strand.
GATCATCGAGGACAATGTCTTCATCGGCGGAAACTGCGGAATTTATGAAGGTACGATCGTCAAGGAGAATGCTGTAATCGGAACAGGTGTCATCATCAATGCTTCCACAGCCATCTTCGATGCGACAACAGGAGAATATATCAGGGCCAACGAGAACGGCCAGATCGTGGTTCCGTCAGGAGCGGTAGTCGTGGCGGGAAGTCGTCCTGTAAGCAAGGGCCCTGGAGCGGAGCAGGGAATCCATCTTTATTGTCCGGTGATCGTGAAATACCGTGACGAGAAGACTTCCGGCTCTATAACATTGGAGGATATGCTCCGTTAAAAATCCTTCGCTGCCGCTCAGGATGACAGAAGGTTGTCATTCTGAATGGAACGAAGTGAAATGAAGAATCTTTGTAATGGAAATGTACGACAAAATGTTTTCCAAGGATGTGGGTTCCTTCTTCAGATCGCCTGTAAGGGAGATATTCAAGAAGGTAGACCTCAATTCCATATATTCTTTCGCCGGAGGCTATCCTTCTGCGGAGACCTTCCCTATGGAAGAGATAAGGAAGACTATGTCCGAGGTTATAGACAAATACGGCGGAAAGGCTTTCCAATACGGTGCCACTCAGGGAGTTACGGAACTTCGTGAGGCTGTTGCAGCCCGTTACGGAGTGTCTGTCGACAGGGTGCAGATAACATCTTCATCCCAGCAGGGAATAGATGTCTGCACGAGAGTCATGGTGGATCCTGGTGATGTGATACTGACATCCAATCCTTCATATCTTGGAGCGCTCCAGTCCTTCTGTTCGTACCGTGCGGATATACGCGGAATCAGCCATGACAACGATATGGAGACATTCCGTGCCGCTTATGAGAGAGAAATAGCGAAAGTCAGGGAGGAAGGCAAGAAGATAAAGTTCCTTTATATGATTCCTGACTTTCAGAACCCTTCCGGAGAATCTCTTACCCTCGAGGAAAGGAAGATGCTTGTCGGCCTTGCTCAGGAACATGGATTTCTGATCGTGGAGGACAGCCCATACAGAGAACTCAGATATGAGGGGGAGCATATACCTACGATGTATTCTCTCGCTCCGGATCATGTGATTCATCTTGGATCGTTTTCCAAGATTTTCGCGCCGGGTTTCCGTCTGGGATGGGCAATAGCACATCCGGATATCCTGGACAGCATATATGTGTGCAAGCAGTCTCTCGACCTCTGTCCTCCGATATTCGACCAATATGTGGCGGCTGAATTCCTGAGCAGCGGAAGACTTGATGAAAATCTGGCAAAAAGCATAAGCCTGTATAAGGGAAAACGTGATCTTCTGCTCTCGTTGTTGGAAGAATATATGCCTGAAAATGTGCGTTGGACGCATCCGGAAGGCGGATTGTTCCTTTTTCTGACCATGCCGGAGGGTTTTGATGCTGTCAAGTTCTATGATACGGCTCTGGATGCGGGCGTCGCATATGTGGCGGGAGAGTTCTTCCATCCGGACAGAAGCGGCAAGAACACAATGAGGCTGAATTTCTCTTTCATGAGTCAGGAAAGGATTAAAGAAGGAATAATACTTCTCGCTTCACTGCTGAGAAACATATAATCGATACAGGTCATGAAGTTCTATAAATATCAAGGGGCAGGAAATGATTTCCTGATAGCAGACAACAGAGACGGTTCAGTCAATCTTACAGAAGCACAGATTTCTGCGATATGTGACCGCCGTTATGGTGTCGGTGCTGACGGGCTTATGCTTCTTGAAAAAAGCGGGAAATATGATTTCCGTATGAATTATTTCAATTCTGACGGTTCTGGCGGCATGATGTGCGGAAATGGCGGAAGATGCATTGTGGCTTTTGCTGCGGATATGGGCTTCACTCATTTTGACTTTGAGGCTGCTGACGGTTTTCATACCGCGGAAATCCTTCAATCCGACGATAAGATGAAGACTGTGCGTCTCAAGATGAAGGATGTCGACAGAATCAGAAGATATCAGTCCCTGAAATATTTCACCATTCCTTCGGACGGATATTTCCTGGATACCGGCACAAGACATTATGTGCGTTTTGTGCGAGATCTCGATAAATATAATGTGACAGGGGAGGGAAGGCTGATAAGATATGGTGCCGAGGAACTCCAGCCGATAGGAGCGAATGTGAATTTTGCGGAACCTGACGGAGATGTGCTGAAAGTCAGGACTTATGAGAAAGGTGTTGAGGATGAGACATTTGCATGCGGGACTGGTATAGTGGCTTCTTGTGTGGCGGCATATATTCATGGTGTCGATCCTTTCGACAGGGATGCGGAAACCGGCCGCGTGAAATTCAAGGTGAAGGCAAAAAAGGATATGTTGGCTGTAGATTTCATACCTGCCGATCTGGCGGAAGACGTATGGCTCACAGGTCCGGCAACGTTTGTGGCAGAAATTCTGCTTTAATGGAAATGAAAAACAATTATAGAATGAAGAAAACAATAATACTTTTAATGGCATTGATTCCGTTTGTTTCCTGCATGAAGGAAACAAGTTATTCGGAATCTTTCACGGCATTTGCCACTTTTGAATATCTTGGTGAAGATTACAATCAGTTGTTCGGCTCTGACAGTCTGTATTTCAGCACAGAGGTTTCAGAAAAGACTTCCGAGTCTGCGATAGGATGGAGTCCTCTCGGCTTCTGTTCGAAGGTTTCTCCTGACAAGAAGACTCTTGAAGGAGGTTTCATGCTTTCTTATCTCAAGCCGGCGAATGATACTGTCTCATATCCGGCAAATCCTTACCGTGTGTATGGAAATCCGAATCAGAAGAATACTTACATGGTCTTCCGCGACAATCCTGTGGCTGATTTCATGCCTGCACATGATATCTTTTTCAGTGCCACCTCGATCGGAACCTGTGCTCCTGCCGGATGCGGTATCTGCAATACGGAGGAAGTGGTAAAGTATGTAAGGGAAAACTTTGAGGAGGGTGACCGCCTTGTAGTGAAGGCTGTCGGTTATCGTGATGACGCCGTGACAGGAACGGCTGAATTTGCCCTTGCAGATTACAGGACTTTTCGCGATTCCGTGGTGACCAAATGGACTTTTTTCGATCTGGAAAATCTGGGAGATGTCGATTTCATCGATTTCGAAATGTCTTCTTCAAAGGAAGGTGTACCGGGATATTTCTGCCTTGACGACATGATGGCACGTATTGACATATCATATTAATCCATAATTCTATGAAAACTAATCAAGATTACAAGAACGCGGCTCTCGCTGCGTTGAAAGGCAACTGGGCTCCGGTTATCGTTGCAACAATCATCTATTTCGTGATTACAATCATTGTATCACTGATGTCTGAACTCTATGATCCAGAGACTTCTGCCGGTGCTGTGGCAGGTGTTGCGATTCTGGGCTGGCTCGTTCTGTCGCTGTTCGCTTCCATTCCTCTTGGAGTAGGATACTACAATTCACTCAATCTTCTTCTCGTGGAAGGTGACAATCAGGTAACAAACAACATGTTCAAGATCGGCTACGGCAATCTTCTCAGAAATGTAGGAGGTATGCTTCTTGTCGGAGTCTTCACTTTCCTCTGGACTCTCCTTCTCATCATTCCCGGCATCATCAAGTCTCTGGCATATTCGATGACTCCGTTCATCCTCAAGGATTATCCGGAACTCTCTGCCAATCAGGCTATCAATCTGAGCATGAAGATGATGGAAGGCCGCAAGTTCGACCTCTTCTACCTCTATCTCAGTTTCATAGGATGGGGAATCCTCGCACTCTTCACTCTCGGAATCGGATACTTGTGGCTTATGCCTTACATGTATACTTCAACGGCTGCATTCTATCAGAATGTGAAGGAAGAATATATTACAAATAACAACAACTAAATTTTACGACTATGATTTCATTTATCATCTGGCTCGTAGGAGTCATCTGCTGCATCTGGTGTATCAAGGACGTATGGTCAAAGAAACTTGACACAGTAATCAAGATCCTTCTCACAATCGCACTTCTGTGCTTCAGTTGGATCGGACTTGCAGTATACTATTTCATATTGAAGGACAGACTTTAAAGAAGTCCTGCAGGAATCTGCATTATTATTTCAAGATTTTCCGGATCGACGGAAAGTATGAGATCTTCATGGAGCGGTATCATTACTGCTCCATTTTCTGTTTCCACCTCTATGCAAGGATTGTTCGGGATGTCAATGAAATCGGTGATTTCGCCAACCTCGTACAGATCGACGTCTTCGTCATTCCCATCATTCCCATCATTTCCGCCATTCCCGTCATTTTCGTCATTCCCGACCTGATCGGGAATCCCCGGCGTAAGCACCATCCATCCCACAAGTGCCGCATATCCGTCTTCTTCCAAAGACATTTCCGGAAGACTGTCTTCCTCGATATATACGGCCTTGCCTGCAATCTCCTCGACATCTTCCATGGAACAGATGTCGGTCAGGCGTACAAGGGCTTTGGAATTGCCCCTTTTTGTGAATGATTCGATAAAAAAAGGAACCGGCAGTCCATCGAAAACGATGAACACCGGTTCATTTAAGTTGATATCTTCAGGAGCGATTTCGCGGAAACCCATGACGAGTTCCCCATCGGTACCGTTAGATTTCAATACCTGGGCTACCTGCTGCAAGTTTTCGTAACCTGCCATGCCGGAATTAAGCCTCAGTGTTCTCAGCCTCTGCAGCAGCAGCGGCTTCCTGAGCAGCCTTCTCAGCGGCAGCAGCCTCAGCGGCAGCACGTGCAGCCTCTTCAGCCTCAGCCTTTCTCTTTGCGATAGCCTCTGCTCTCTCCTGATTTACCTTAGCCTCAGCCTCTACAGCAGCCTTGTGAGCAGCAGCAGCGTCCTTTCTGAGACCGTCCTTCTTTGCGCTTACCTTTGCATACTTCTCAGACTTCCATGCAGCGAGTTTTGCATCTGCCTGCTCCTGAGTAAGAGCACCCTTCTTTACACCGCCCTGGAGGTGCTTTGCAAGGAGAACACCCTCATAAGAAAGGATGCGCTTTGCAGTTGGTGTAGGCTGAGCACCTACGTTGAGCCATGCAAGTGCACGCTCGTCGTTGAGAACGATAGTAGCAGGGTTTGTGTTAGGGTTGTAAGAACCGATCTGCTCGATGAAGCGACCGTCGCGTGGTGAGCGTGAATCTGCCACAACAATGTGGAAGAATGCGAAATTCTTCTTTCCGTGGCGCTGAAGACGAATTTTAACAGCCATTGTGAATCTGTTTTAAAAAGTTAATGTTTATTTACCATATTTTCCTTCTCGAGGAAAAGCGCGCAAAAATACATAAAAAATATCACCTGTGCAACAAGAATGTTAAAAATCATTGAAAATGAGCGCAATGGGCCCATCTCCCTCATGGCGTAGAAAAGAAATTTCAATGTTTTTTGAAAAAAAACTCAAAAAAATTTGCAGGTTAAGATTTTTGTCGTACCTTTGCAATCCCAAAACAAACAAAGCGGTGGTGGTGAAATGGTAGACACGCTACTTTGAGGGGGTAGTGGGAGCAATCCTGTGCGAGTTCGAGTCTCGCCCACCGCACTCAACGACGGAAGCAGAACAACCTGCTTCCGTTTTTCTTTTATAATCCCCTGAAATAGAATCAATTACATTGAATATCAGACCCTTCTCAGGAGTTCGATAACACTCGTTTTCGTGATTCCAAAAAATTCCGTTCGGAAAGACCAAATGCTGCACTTTTATCTTAGTTTCAAGGTTTGAATCATTCCATAAACTACCTAAGTTACAGCAAGTTGCGACTATCTCGTGTACTTCTTTCTCGGAGTTCGATAAAGTGTTTTCGCATTTGTCAATTTCTAATAGAATCTTGTCCTTACGGTCTTGGAGTTCATCTATAGCAACTTGGTATATATCATCGTCTATCTTGCCGACAGCATACCTCAACTTCGTGTCGTTAATCTGTTTCTCGACCTCTGTCAGTCGCTTTCTCAACTGTGTCTCAGCATTCGTCACCTCCTTGTTACCTTCCTTGAGCAACCGTTTGATTGTTATCTCTACAATCTTACTATAACTTGCCGGAAGGTTGTACTTCTCAAGCATTGAGGTGTAACCCTCGTGCATCTTCTTCGATGAAATGGTCGAAAAGTTTGCCCTTCATCGTCTCGGTTACATATCTGTGGATTATGATAATGCCTTCAACAAGGTGGTAGATATGTTCTCAAGTTGGGATAGATGCAGCGAGGGTATTGCTCGGATTAAATTGGAATGTAAAATTCACAAGGCAGAGGAGGCTCTGTCCGGTATGATTAAATCCTTGCTGGATGTTTGATTTTAGCATCAAAGTGTTTACATTTGAGGATTAAATGACAATACAATGAAGAAGGTCACTAATGCAGAGAGGGAGGCTAACCTAAAAAGGGTCGCACCTCTCATTCAGTATCTCAAGGAGAACCATATATCTCAGTCTGAGGTTGCTCAGAGAAGCGGTTTGGCACTTGGGACAATAAACCGCATCTTGCACGGCTGGCAACCTCTGATGCCGAATACGTTGCAGAGGATTGCATCTGCTCTTGAGGTTGAGTATTACATCCTCAACGGAGAAGATACTGTTCGGAGAGCCTTCAATTTAGAGGAGGTCTGTGGCTTCCTTGAGTACAAGGGAGTGATAACGAAGGTCAGCAGTATATATGATGTTAGGTGTTGGCTTAAATCCATAGAAGGGGAGGTGTCAGAACCTGATGATGAACAGGTAGTCATTAAATCCCAATTGAATAAATGATGTCAGCCTGATATGTGACAGGCTGTAACGAACAACGGAGGATTGCTAGATCCTCCGTTGTTCGTTTATATGGTTACAGGCAGAACGCCTTTTTAACTCGTTGTACCGTTGATGTCGATACCTCGCAAATTTTCGCAGTATTGCGGACTGAATGACCTCGTTTGAGGGCTTTAATGACGTGCCCGTACTCGTTCTGTAGTATGTCAAGGGTCTTGATGCTTCCGACCTTCCTGCCCATCTTTACGCCCTTCTGAATGGCCATTTCTCTGCCCTGAGCCAAGCGGAAGGCAATGTTCTCTCTCTCTTTCTCTGCACAAAAGGACAGGCACGATATATAGATAGCCATTACTCCGTTTACCTTGTCACCGTCGAACAGCTCAAGTCCTTCCTTTTGAAAATACACATTGATACCATTATCCACGCAGAACTTGATGCTCTCCAATACCTCCCATATCTGACGGCCATACCTGCTGAGTTCTGACACTAGGATTGTTGTTCCCTTGTTCTCCTTTGCGTAGTTAAGGCACTCAAGCAGTCCTGTTCGCTCTGAGTTCTTCTTGCCTCCGCTTATATGCTCCTCAAAGGTCTTGATGACCTCGTAACCATTGAGACGTGCATATTCGGTCAGTGACACGACCTGTCGTTCTGTGTTCTGTCTGCTCTCCTGTGCTCCGCTTGAGGACACCCTTGCATATATGATTGCCTTTTTCATAGTGTGTTATGTTTAATCTTTGTATTAACTTACTACGGTAATTATTGCTATTCGTATTCAGAAAAATCAGGTCTGCCGGTTGAATACACTAGCAGACCTTGATAATGCTCTGAAGTTGGCAACTACGCCATTCTCCGACCTCAACATCAAAGAAAGGAATGACCTTGATGCTTGACCTTGCACCGCCTACGGTGTGAGCCTTAGCCAATGACCTCATTGTAGTGCCGAATGCGTGTCTGACAGAGCCGTCCTTCTTGGAAAACCAAAATTCGACCACAGATGTCTGCATCCTCTTACGGAGTTCGTTACCCTGAGCCAAAAGATAACCTGTGACCATTGAATTGCCGACCCTGCTTGAAATGATGTTTGCCTTCACGATGTCTGTGCTGTTTAATGCTATGATTGCTGTATTTTCCATAAACTTGATATTGATATTAAATTCCCCTCATTTGTTTAATACAAATATACAATTAATAATCCGGATATACAAGCTGGAAATCAATAAATTACAATTAAATATATATGGTTTAAGCATATTCTCTAATGTCTTGTATGCCCTTCAAATATGATGAAGAAATTCACCATATATGTTTGAAATGTATCGAATTATCTATATATTTGCACACGTTGTGGTGATAACGACTACAACTTAAAATTTGACATAGACTGCTCAATCGCCTCGAATCACCACCTCGATATTGAAAGAGCACAAGCATACTGTTGGGTATCGTACCGTTTAGGTGCGGATTACACTCATAGTATGCTGGTTTGTGGTGAACCTGAGGCGTATGACTTGTAGTCTGCGCCTTTTTGTTTGGAAACACTAAAACATATCGGTATGAAAAAGTTAATCTACACTATTCTAGGGATTCTCCTATTTTGCGTTCTAATTTCAAAGTGCAGTTGTGGCTCTGATAAAACGGATTCAGACCAAAGAATTTGCGAAAGATGCGGTAAAGCATTCCTTGCTACTGATAAGTACTATGATGCTCAAAAGGGATATGATATATCTTGCAGTTTAGAGCATTGTGCTAAATGTAGTGCTGAGATATCAAGAGAAAATGATGCAAAAGTATGGAGGGAGGGAATTAAAAATGCGAGAAATAAGTGGGTTGATGAAAATCCTAACGAGGCTAGAAGGAGAGGTATTCATAAGTTTTAGTAAGGTTGCATTTAAATGTTGAAAATATGAAAAAGATTTTAAACTTAATTGTTTTGTCATTTGTATTTTGTTTTACAGTTGTCTCTTGTGGGGGGTCATCTATAGAAGGTTACGAATGGGTTGAGGGTGATTGGGTTAATTGGAATCAAAATATATCATTTAACATAACTGAATCACATTGTGAATTACGCCGGCCTGAATATACTATAAAGAAAACCAAATACATCATTGATACTGTGTATAGTGATATATTGGGTTATCAGACAGCAATTTGTAAATTAAATGATGAAGAACTATCTCCAATAGTTTATATAGACGAAAAACGAGAAGCTCTCTTTGTGGTATACGATTTTGACCAAAGATTCTATCTAGAAAATGAAATGACAGGGATGGGGCAAACTGCGGAATCTGATTATTACCACGACTTAACTGTTCAAGCGATGGAAGAAAATAATGTACCGTTTAATAATTGTTTATATTTATTATATCATTTGACTGGTATGAAACAATACACGGGATATTGGCTGTCTGGTATTGACTATGAATTACTTTCGGGTAATGTCTTTTATACCTCTGTTACCTCATATAACGAACCTTCTTTTGGTGAACAGACGGAGAAATACACGAGGTCTGGTCAAGTAATGGCAGCTCTTCAAGTTAATGAAGATATTGACGAATATGTATTATCAGTATCTGAGGGCGCGTACATCTATACCATAGTATATCGTAGCCTTGAAGACTTTATGATATATGCGTCTAAGGTTAATAGAGCCCCTAAGCCTTTATATGTGATTAAGACTGTGGGAAAAGGACACTATCGTTTGTATGATAGTGAGACTGGCGAAAGTCTCAATGAATATCGTTTCTCACTGACTGAGGAAGGGTGGCTGGGAACAGATAGTGAGAGCGGTTGGAGATATGATGAGTATAATAACTTTATCTTTTCAAAGCCCAATAGAGTCTTCCCATTCTCTCATAATGACGATTGGGAATTATCAAGGAATGGCGTAAAAGGTGAGATAATAAGTTATCACGAGACTGCTAACCAATTTGAAATATGGCATCAGTTCGTCATCTATGAACTTGACAATATGTGTGATGATGGGAAAAGATATATTCGTCAATATAGACGATATTTTGAACCTCTTCCTGCGTTGGAAGGCGAATTAGCCACACATACATTACTGTATGATATTATCTCTAATAGTGATTATGAAGCTCAGAGGCGTGGAATGTTTAGAAAATATGATGAGTAGTAATTGACAGCGATTTAAGAATAACTACTAAAAGTAAGTATATGGGAAATTTTAAGTATTGTCCGAACTGTGGACACAAATTAGACGAGGCTCAAAAATTCTGCCCTGAATGCGGAAAAGCTTTGACTGATGAAGGCAAGTCTGGCTTCTCGTTTTCTAAAATTGGCAAGGGTCTTTCGGGGCTATTAGGAAAGGTTAAAGAGTCTGAAGTGTACAACAAAGCGACAGATGCTGCAAGTGGAGCCTTGAACAAAGCCAAGGGTGCTATTAAAGAAAAGACCGAAGCAACAAGGGTTACTGCAAAGGTAATTGGTAAAATATATCAGGAAAGTCAAGAGAGAGTTATTACTAAATTGTCAGCAACTTATGGGGATGGTCTGATAACTAAATCAATTAAGATTGAGTTTACTAATAAAGCCCTCAAAATATATGAGACCGACGGTGTCATTGGTAAAAAACTGAAGAAAACAGCAACAGATGAATTGCTTTATAATATTCCTCTTAATGATATTACTGAGGTTTATAGGCAGGAGAATATTGGAGGGAATGTCATATATTATGTAGTGACTACTGAAAAAACACATCCAATTTTCTTGTCATCTGAGACATATAGATTTTTCCTAAAGTTATCATCTGTATTGAAATTTGAGGGTGGATTATATAATGTTGAACTTGCTCCTGATGAAACGATGGTCTGTGTAGCAAATGGTCAGTTTAAGAAGTCTCCTTGTACAATTTATTTGACGGATAAGCGAATATTAGTAGCTGCTTTTGGTAAAAAGGAGAAAATGTTCGGCGGTGCGGCAGTTAAAACTGAAGGTAAGGAGTTGGTATTAGACCTTCAACTAAATGAAGTAAATATCCGTGAGGAGTTAGGTGCTCTTAATGCGAATTATATTATATCATCTTCAGCGGATAACTATACTATTGCATTCAATAAAGAAGTACCGCAAGAATTCCTGTCAATAGTTCCGGATGCGGTTGGAAATAAGGAGTTGCTGGAGAGACAGAAAAAATTAAAGAAGGGTCTGAAGGTCGCATCAATTGCCGTCGGTGTTTTAGCTGGTGGTGCAATAGATATGGATGCTGATGATTTGGATGTTGATGATATGGATATGGAGTTGGATGATGGTGACTTGGATGCTGACGAGATTGAAGTGGATTTGGATGGTGATGGAGATGTCGATAGTATCGGTTATGATTTAGATGGCGATGGAGACGTTGATGCTTTTTCGGTTGATTGCGATAATGACGGTACGATGGATTCTATCGCTATTGATAGTGATGGTGATGGCACTGTTGATACAGTGTCGTATGATACTAATGGAGATGGAGCCATAGATGAGGTCGAAAGTACTGGTGCTGAAGAAACGGAATCGGTTGAAACTGATACTGTAGCAGAAGAAGCCCCACAGACTTATAGCCCTGCTGAACTTCAAGCACAGGAAATGAAGTTGAATAATCAAATAATGAGTACTGCTGACCCAATTAAACGTGCAGAGTTGATTAGACAAAGGGATGCTATCTCTCAAATGGTGCCAAACCCAATTGACGAGATAATATCTAATTTAACATAATAAATGATGGGCTCCTTAATGGAGCCTTTTTTATATTTGCTTGACTAGGTGAAATCGAAAAATTTCCGGAAAAATTTTCACGCACAACTGTTGATACGCCCTTTGTGAGTATGGGGTACGCAGTGAGAAATCGGGATAACAGGTGTTATCCTTTTGAAAAACGGGGTGGGGAGGGGTAGAAAATAACCCCAACGGAGTGCCCGTTGAGGTCGTTCTGTTCGAGAGAATGGTCGAAATCCGACCGTGACAATCTGACTTGAATTTATCTCAACCCAATCATAGACATTTCCGTTCCCAAGGCTTTCGGTCGAACATCAGTTCATACCAATGTATGAAGTCTGAAAATTCACGAAGGTAGTGTGACAGGTTTCGATAATTGTCAAACCCACCGCACGAAGGAGATCAGCAGAAACGCTGGTCTCTTTTTCTGTTTACAGGTGTGCCGTATCATATAATTTTGTATTTTTACGGAAATTAATGATAATCGTCATGCATACTTTGAAGAATGATATTCTGACAGTCGAGGTCAGCGGTCACGGTGCCGAACTCACCAGCATAAGAAAGGGATCAACCGAATATCTGTGGCAGGCGGATCCTGCATTCTGGAGCAGACATTCCCCTGTCCTGTTTCCGATAGTCGGAAGCGTGTGGGAGAAAAGATACAGGGTTGAAGGCAAGGAATATGAACTTGGCCAGCATGGCTTTGCCAGGGACATGGACTTCACCTTGGTCAATGCCACGGAGACAGAGGTTCGTTACAGACTTGAGTCCACACCTGAAACTCTTGCAAAATATCCTTGGCCGTTCGTTCTTGAAATCGCATACCGTCTTCATGACGGCAACCTTGATGTGATCTGGGAGGTTTCGAATCCCGGCACAGAGGAAATGTTCTTCCAGATAGGCGCACATCCTGCCTTCTGTTATCCTGATTACGATCCCCAGACAATGGAACGCGGCTTCCTTTCTTTCGACAGGAATGAAGGGCTTGAATGTATCCGCATAAAGGAGAAGGGATGTGTTGACGCGGAGACAAGATATCCTCTGGAAGTGCCTCAGGACGGTCTTCTTCCGTTGACAAGGGAAACTTTCGATGCGATTGACACCATAATGCTTCAGGATTCGCAGATAGGCAAGGTCACCCTGCATCGTGCAGACGGCTCACCTTGGCTCAGCCTGTCATTCGATGCTCCCGTTGTGGGAATATGGTCACCGCCGACAAAGAATGCTCCGTTCATCTGCATAGAACCGTGGTACGGCCGATGTGACAGGGCAGGTTACGAGGGCGATTATAGAGAAAAGGACTGGATAAACCGTCTTGGGGCGGGAGAGACATTCAGAAGCGTCTATACGATCTCCATCTGTTAGAGGTCGTATCCGGATGTCGCGTATTTGCCGAGGTCGAATCCCTCAGGACATACAAGGCTGAGGGTCAGGTCTTTGCCGCTGTCAGGAATCAAGGTGTATACCTCGATAGAGTCGAGCGGTTCTTCTCCTCCGATGATGAAGGATTCGGATGAGACCTTGAAGTCCGTTCCTTTGACTGCGGTGCCGCCGAATGTGACCGGCACGGTAACGGGAGTGTCCGAGGTGAAGAACAGGGTAGCGATGCGGAAGACAGCGGTGTCTCCCTTCATTTCCGGCTTTCTGGAGAAAAATGATATCGCAGGATTTACTGTGTATTTTTCTTCGCATGCGGTCATTGCCGCTGACGCTATTGCAAGTATGATGAGCAGTTTCTTCATGTCTGTATATGTGCCTGTTAAAAGGTAACTCACAAAGATATGAAATATTCCTCTAATCTTGCTCGTGAGTCCTCCCAAATTGTGGGTATGCCATGTCGTCAGAGTCATAATATGTCGTTAATATATGGCTTTGAACGTCTCTGCGGGCTTATCTATTGAAGAAAAGTGGATATATTTGCACTCAGTGCAAAATGAGATATGAGGCTATCGGAACTGAAAACAGGGGAGCGTGGTGTCATCGTGAAGGTGAACGGCCATGGAGGCTTCCGTAAAAGGATAATTGAAATGGGTTTCGTGAAGGGCAACAAGGTCAAGGTGATCCTGAATGCCCCTCTCAGGGATCCTATCGAATATGAGATAATAGGTTATAAGGTGTCGCTTCGTCGTGAGGAGGCTTCCAAGATCGAGGTGATCAGCGAGTCCGAAGCGAAGCGCATGCTTTCCGAAAGGGAGGCGCTTCCAGCCCTTGATGCCGCAGGAGAGGATTATATAGAAAGAGAGATGACCCACTTGGCAGAAGAAAGACGCAAGATCATCAAGGTGGCTCTTGTGGGAAATCCGAACTGCGGAAAGACATCCCTTTTCAATATCGCGTCCGGCAGTCATGAACATGTCGGAAACTACAGCGGAGTCACCGTGGATGCCAAGGAAGGAACCTTCATCCATGGCGGATACCATTTCCAGATCGTAGATCTCCCCGGTACATATTCCCTTTCCGCATACAGTCCGGAGGAACTTTACGTCAGAAAGAACCTCATCGAGGACATGCCGGATGTGGTTGTGAATGTGGTGGATGCTTCCAATCTTCAGAGGAACCTGTATCTTACAACCCAACTTATAGACATGAACATAAGGGTGGTGATGGCCCTGAACATGTATGACGAACTTCAGGCAAAAGGGGATACCTTGGATCTGAAACAGTTGGGATATCTTCTCGGAATGCCTATCGTTCCTACCGTAAGCCGCACCGGCAAGGGAATAGAGGAACTTTTCGATACCGTCGTGCAGATATATGAAAAAAGTGACCCTCATCTTGCACGTCACATCCATATCAATCACGGGGCGGAACTCGAGCACAGCATAGACCGCATAAAGGCTCTGCTGAAGAAGAACACCGATATCAGATACCGTTATTCGACACGTTATCTTGCCATCAAATATCTTGAAAATGACAAGGAAATCGAGAAGGTCGTGGAGGCTCTTCCGAACAGGGATGAGATAATAGCGGCAAGATTCGATGAGCAGAAAAGGGTTGAATCGCTCCTCGGCTCAAATCCCGAGTCGGCGATAGTTGACGCGAAATATGCATTCGTCCAGGGTGCCTTGGCCGAGACTTACGAGCCTTACCAAGGCAAGAAACGCCGTCAGACCCTGACGGACAGGATAGATGCCGTCATCACCAACCGATGGATGGCCTTCCCTATCTTCTTCTTCCTTCTTTATGTGATGTTCCAGTCTACATTCACCCTCGGAGAGTATCCTATGCAGTGGATTGAGTGGTGCGTGGAGAAGTTCGGGGCATTCGTGGCGACGACAATGAACGACGGGTGGCTGAAAGATCTTGTGGTAGACGGAATCATCGGCGGCGTGGGAAGCGTCCTTGTCTTCCTGCCTAACATATTGATACTCTATATGTTCATATCCCTTCTCGAAGATTCGGGATATATGGCGCGAGCGGCTTTCATCATGGACAGGCTCATGCATAAGATAGGCCTGCACGGCAAGTCGTTCATACCTATGATCATGGGATTCGGCTGCAATGTGCCTGCGATCATGGCGACAAGGACCATCGAGAGCCGGAAGAGCCGTCTGATCACCATGCTTATAATTCCGCTGATGTCCTGTGCCGGACGAATGCCGGTATATGTACTGATAGCCGGAGCGTTCTTCCCCAAGAATGCCGGTCTGGTGGTGCTGGGACTGTATGCTCTCGGAATAGTGCTCGCCGTTGCGGCCGCAAAGGTCATGAGCATGTTCTTCAAGGAAGACGACCTTCCGTTCGTAATGGAACTTCCTCCATATAGGGTGCCTACTGCAAAATCCATATTCCGTCACACATGGGAGAAGGGACGTCAGTATCTTCAGAAGATGAGCGGTGTCATACTCATATGCTCGCTGGTGATATGGTTCCTGGGATATTTCCCTAATCATGATGCCTATGATTCTGTCGAACAGCAGCAGGAACATTCGTTCATCGGTTATGTCGGAAAGGCTATGGAGCCTGTGCTGGAACCTCTCGGATTTGATTGGAGAATGGGCGTGGGAATCGTAGCCGGTGTCGGTGCGAAGGAATTGGTTGTAAGTACCTTAGGTGTCATGTATGCCGGTGATGACAATGCAGACGCACCAGTAGATGGTCCGTCCGGTGACACAAGGCTTCAAAGGGCTCTGGTCCGTTCGGTAAGTCCTGCGGGAGCCTTGGCATATATGGTCTTCATTCTGCTGTATTTCCCGTGCATCGCGACATTCATCGCCATAAAGAATGAAAGCGGGGGGTGGAAATGGGCTATAATGACCGCCGTCTATACGATAATCCTGGCATGGGTGGCTGCCTTCATCACATTCCGTGTGGCGTCATTGCTGCTCTGACAGTCTGTCGATGTAGAGGATTCCGTCCAGATGGTCGGTTTCATGCTGGAATATAACGGCGGTGAACCCGCTTACAGTGTCCCTGACAACGGGAATGGTTTTCTTGTCCGCCTGACTGATGTCAGCGTATTCAATCACGATTTCCCTGCTCCTTGCCACGTCCCCTCTTCTGTCCGGTACCGAGAGGCAGCCTTCTGGGCCGTATTCAAGTGAATCTGAGGCCCATACGATCCTGATGTTGGGATATACTTCGAAAGGTTCTCCTTCCTTGTCGAACCTCTGTACTGCCACGACCCTTCTGTTGAGGCCGACCTGTGGCCCTGCTATTCCCACACCGTCCTGGGAAGGGTGGGTGACGGTCGCTATCATCCTTTCAGCCAGCATGGCATATTCATCAGAGAGCAGAGAACCGGCAGGGATATCCCTGCTTTCCGAGCGGAGTACGGTCAGGTCGGTGCTGTCTTCGATCGTCAGCACGCGCATTATGCTGTCGGGACTGCATATGATGGCGAGTTCTTCCTGTGTGAACCCGTCTCTGACCGCCTGTCTTCCGCATGATACTGCTGCAAGACAGAGGATTATCGCTGATATCGCTTTCTTCAACATTGACCTATTTCTTTTCAAGCAGTACTACGGCATAGACCTCACATCCTTCACAGCGGCCCACAAAGCCCAGTCTTTCTGTTGTCGTGGCCTTTACGGACACCTGATCCGTGCCGCAACCGATTACAGAGGCAAGGCATTCGCGCATAGGCAGGATGTATGGGGCAAGTTTCGGCTTCTGCATCGCGATGGTTATGTCAGCATTTCCGAACTCCCATCCTTCCGCTCTGACAAGGTCCATCACTCTGGACAGCAGGATCTTGCTGTCGATTCCCTTGAACTCTGCCGACGTGTCCGGAAAATGCTTTCCGATGTCGCCGAGGGCGAGGGCACCGAGAAGAGCGTCGCAGAGGGCGTGAATGGCCACATCACCGTCAGAATGTGCCACACATCCGTTCTGACTTTCGATTCTTACTCCACCGAGCCATAAAGGCAGTCCTTCCGCCAAGGCATGTACGTCATATCCGTTTCCTATCCTGATATTCATATCTTTGCTTATTGTTGCTGCAAATGTAAATAAAAAACCTTAAATTTGCTGATTAACATCAGTTGACTTTATAACAGTAGGAAGATATGGGATTCAGTTTCAATTTTTTCGGTACGCAGGAAGTCCGCAAGTTCAGTTACAGGCCGCGCTTCTATGATCCGGAGGCGGAGGAAAGAAGGAAGAAGTATGGGGATTTCACAAAGAAGAAGGACGAGAAATATGTACCCGGACAGCATGTCAAGGGTAGTCTGCGTGACGGAAATTATCAGAGGACCAAGGAAATCGGAAGAAATCAGAAGGTGATAGGTATAGTCACGATGATCCTTCTTTTCGCTGTAGTGTATCTGATCTTCAAGTATTTCCCTCTTCTAATAGATTCTTTGGCAAAGTAAGATAATGGATATAAGGATATTACCGGGCAATATAGCCAACATGATCGCCGCAGGAGAGGTTGTGCAGAGGCCTGCGTCTGTGGTGAAGGAACTTGTGGAGAATTCGGTGGATGCCGGTGCCACGCAAGTGACGGTCGTCATCCAGGATTCCGGCCGTACATTGATACAGGTCATTGACAACGGCTGCGGAATGTCGCCGGACCAGGCGGTCCTGTGCTTCGAGCGTCATGCCACTTCCAAACTTTATGATGCGGAAGACCTCCAGCATATCCTGACTTTCGGATTCCGTGGCGAGGCCCTTGCGTCGATAGCGGCAGTGGCCGAGGTCACATTGAAGACCAGAAGGGAGGAGGATGAAGTGGGATGTCAGGTGGAGTTTGCCGATTCCCGACATCTTGCCACCATGGAGACAGCAACTCCGAGAGGCTGCAACTTCTCGGTCCGCAATCTTTTCTACAATGTGCCGGCAAGGAGAAAGTTCCTGAAATCGGACAATGTGGAATTCAAGCATATCGTCACAGAGTTCATTAGAGTGGCTCTTACCCGCCCGGACATAGGTTTCACGCTTACCCACAACGGCAAGGACGTATATGTGCTTCGCCCTGCCAAGTCGTTGAAGTTCAGGATCCAGGATGTGCTCGGAGGCAATGTGGCAAATGAACTGGCCGACATTCATGTGCAGACATCGGTTGTTGAGATAAGCGGCTTCGTGGGACGTCCTGACATGGCGAGAAAAGGTCTGGGCAATCAGTACTTCTTTGTCAACGGACGATATTTCCGCAGCCCGTATCTGCATAAGGCGGTGATGAAGGCATATGAAAATCTTATTCCTGAAGGAGTCACCCCTTCTTATCTAATATATCTTGAAATCGACCCTCAGTCTGTGGATGTGAACATCCATCCGACAAAGACTGAAATCAAGTTCGAGGATGACAGCGTCATCTTCCAGATACTTTATGCCTGCATAAAGGAGGCTCTAGGACGCAATTCATTTGCCGATACCATCGATTTCGAGCGTGAAGGCGTTCCGGACATACCGGCGTTCAGCAGGAATTTCGACGAGATAAGGCCAGTGAGCGAACCCCAGCCCGGACTTGACATGTCCTACAATCCTTTCGATAACGACGGCTTTCCTTCAGAGGCTTCGCCGTTCAGCAATTCCTTCGTACAGGGTGATTATCAGCCTGTTTCCCATTCGCATGGTGCCGATGCGGCAAGGTTTATCGAGAAACGCGATGACTACGGAAAACTTTTCGAGGACAAGATTCTGCCCGGAAAGTCGGTTCTGATCCTGCAAGGCAAATACATTGTCACCACAGGTCGTTCCGGACTGATGGTCATAAATATCAACCGTGCCATGGAACGCATACTATACGACCGTTTCCTCGATGCTATGTCCAGAAATGCCCATGTCACGCAGACGGCCCTCTTCCCTGTGACGGTGCATGTGGGTGTCGAGAACATGTGTCTGTTCGAGGAACATTCGCAGATGCTCGCATCTCTAGGATTTGATATTGCGCCATTCGGAACTGACACGATTGTGGTCAACGGAGTACCGGAAGGATACAGCGCAGAGGCCGGAAAGGTTCAGACTATGATCGGTGACCTGCTTCTGATTCTGGCCGAAGACCATAGTGCTCTTCCGGAGATGATGACTGCCAATATGGCATCACGTTTTGCCCGTCTGGGCTCGTTGAGCGGTGATCCTGTCACAAATCCAGTGGAGGCACAGAGGTTGATTGATGAACTTTTCGCATGTGAGAATGCGGAATATACAAGTACGGGACGTAGGGTAATGTCCCTGATACCGATTGATGAAATCGACAAGAAATTTTAAAGCAATCATTACAGATGAGTTATTATTCATATGACAACAGGGGAGGAATCCTGTCCGGAATACCTACGGCAATCAAGCATATAATCATCATAAATGTGCTTATGATGTTGCTGACATTGATGAGGGAGAACTTCATGTATGAGACTTTCGCCCTCTTCTATCCTACGTCTCCGTTCTTCCATTGGTGGCAGCCGGTGACACATATGTTCATGCATGGCGGTTTCTGGCACCTCTTCTTCAACATGTACACCCTCTTCATTTTCGGAAGTGTGCTTGAAAGGGTGTGGGGTACGAAGAAATTCCTTGTATTCTATTTCGTGACCGGTCTTGGTGCCGCTCTGGTTCATACGGGAGTGGAGTGGATCCAGATGCAGTCGCTGATTTCAAAGGCTGCCGAAGGATCTTCCGCAGCGATGGCTTCGATCCATGCCATGAAGATGACTCCTACTGTCGGAGCGTCAGGAGCGATCTATGGTGTACTTATGGGATATGCAATGCTTTATCCGGATTCGGTACTTACGCTTATCATCCCTCCTATATCGTTGAAGGCCAAGTGGTTCGTACTTATATTCGCTGCTATTGAACTGCTTACCGGAGTTACCGGAACAGGTGGTGGAATCGCACATTTCGCACATCTCGGAGGTCTTATATTCGGTTTCCTCCTCATGTGGTACTGGAAGAAGAACAACACATTATACAGCAGGATGGACTGATGGCAAAAAAGGCAGGAAACAGGTTCTTCGGCATAACTTCAAGATTTCTTATGCTGATCGTGGCGGCGCTTCTGGCGTTGTCCTACCTGTCGATTGTCATAAACCCAGCCAAGATATGGCTGGTGTCGCTTTCCGGCATATTCTTCGTGCCCCTGATGACCTTGAATGTGATTCTCTTCATCTGGGCATTGACCAGAAGGTCGAAATCCTTCATGATACCTCTGCTTGCTCTGATTCCGTCATTCTTCTTCATCGGACGATATGTCCAGTTCAATTCCGATGAGGTCATACAGGATTCACCGTCCGGGGAAGTGGTGAAGATAATGTCGTGGAATGTAGGCCGTTTCGCAATGTATGACCATGCCGGAGGAAAGAGCGAATGCATGGATTCTGTCATCAGTTACATCAGAAGCCAGGATCCTGACATCATCTGTCTTCAGGAATTTTCACTTAAGGACGGCAGAAATGTAAAGGATTATCTGGGTCGCAGATTCAATGGTTATAATGTAGAATATTACATGTTTCCGGATAGAGGAAATTCCTTCGGGAATGTGACCTTGAGCCGTTTCCCTGTCAGGGGTAAAGGAAAGATAAGGTTTGACGAAAGTGCCAACCTCGCCATTTATACCGATTACAAGGCAGGAGACCGTAGTTTCCGTGTATATAACTGTCATTTCGAGAGTTACAACATTTCGCTGACGGGTCTCGTGAGGGCTCTCGCCAAGCGTGACAGCACAATCATGGCCGAGACGGGTACGAAGATGAAGCGCTCGATAACCCGACGTCCGAAGCAGGTGGACAAAGTCTTCGAGGACATCGAGAACTGTCCTGTGGAATCTTTCGTATGCGGTGATTTCAATGACAATCCGATGTCGTACACATATTTCCGCATGACCAGAGGCAGGAAGGATGCCTTTGTTGAGGCGGGAGACGGTTTCGGTGCCACTTATGCGACTTTGTGGCCGATGCTGAGGATAGATTATGTCCTTTTCCCTGAGCGCTATCATGCCATATCTCACGATATCCCGAGGGTAGGGTATTCCGACCATTATCCGGTGATAACCGAGATATCCCTGCATACGGACTGATGACAGAAAAATATTGATTTATGAACGAAGAGATACAGAAAGCCCTTGAAGTTCTCCGTAAAGGAGGAATAATACTCTATCCTACAGACACAGTCTGGGGAATCGGATGCGATGCGACTGATCCTGAGGCTGTTGCGAAGGTCTATGCAATCAAGAAACGTGAAGACAGCAAGTCACTCGTGCTGCTTGCGGCAGATATGGACATGATATGCCGCTATGTCAAGGAGGTTCCCGAGATGGCCGTGCAACTTGTCGAGGTCAATGACAAGCCGATGACCATCATCTATCCTGATGCCGTGGCAGGTGCGAGGGGCTGCATGAAGGCTGACCGACGTGCACTTGCATACAATACTGTGGCAGAGGACGGAACAGTGGGCATACGTATACCTATGATGGATTTCTGCAGTCAGTTGGCTTCCAGACTGGGAAGGCCGATAGTATCTACATCCGCAAATATTTCAGGAGCACCTACCCCTGCCAGATTCTCGGAAATATCCGAACAGATCAGGAATGCGGTTGACCATATTGTCGATCCTTCTCTTGAAAAAGGTTCCACCGGCCGTTCTTCGTCGATAATAAAGGTGGGCCTGGACTATTCCATCGAAATAATCCGTAAATAGTTTCCTATTCCATGTTATGGATATATACGGCTGAAACTGCGGTGAGTGCTGCGGTCTCGGTCCTCAGGCGTGATGTTCCAAGGTGGACAGGGATGAATCCCTGTGAGAGTGCAAGTTCAGCCTCTGCTTTCGAAAAATCGCCTTCCGGGCCTATCAGGATGATGATTTCGGTATTTCCTGATGTCTGCAGGACTTCCTTGACGCTTCTTCGCGGGATGCGCTCGTCTTCAAAGCAGTATGCTATCAGACGCAAGGCTTCAGGAGAAGATTTCATGATGAAATCCCGTACGGATACAGGCTCGTTGACAACAGGAACGGCAGCCTTTAGCGACTGCTTGGCCGCACTGATGAGGACTTTTTCGACTCTTTGGGTCTTCAGTACCTTTCTTTCAGAATGCTCTCCTATTACCGGTGACAATTCATCGAATCCCATTTCACAGGCCTTTTCCGCGAACCATTCGAACCTGTCGTTGTTCTTGGTAGGACAGACTGCCATATGAAGTCTGTACGGGTGTGATCCCCAGTTCTCTTGTGATGAAAGGACTGCCGCCTCCACGCCTTTGTGGCTGTCCGAGGTGATCCGGCAACGGTAAAGCGTTCCGCAGCCGTCAATCACGGATATCTCGTCTCCGCAATGATGGCGGAGAACCTTTATGCAATGAACGGATTCGTCCTGGTCAAGACGGCATATGCCTCCTGAAATGTCTCGAGAATGAAAAAGTTCCATGTGATCGGGATAAATAATCGTGCAAATATAATCAAAATGCTAATTTTGCAGTCTGAAACCAATGCATAAGATGAATCATGAATAAAAGATGCGTTTCTCTTGATGTCCTCAGAGGTCTGACAGTGGCCATGATGATAGTGGTGAACAATCCGGGATCATGGAGCAATATTTTCCCGCCATTGCGTCATGCTGCATGGGAAGGATGTACTCCCTGCGACCTTGTATTCCCGTTTTTCCTGTTCTGCGTGGGTGCTTCCATGGCGTTTGCCCTGGCGAAATACACAACTCTGACAGGTCAGGCGGTCAAAAAGATATTCAAGCGTGGCATCCTCCTCTATCTCACAGGTCTGGCATTGACGGCTTTCCCGTTCTATCCGAGTTCATCTTCTGTGGATCCGGACCTCGGTTTCTTCAGAAATTATGTCGATTGGCTTTCCGATATGAGGCTGGTCGGGGTTCTTGCCCGTATATCGATGTGCTATGTCCTTGGTTCGGTGCTGGCCCTCTGGCTGAAGGATACGAAGAAGATATGGGGTGCCATAGGCGTGCTTTCCGTGCTTCATGTGGGACTCTCCCTGATTTTCGCCGGCCCGGAAGGAGCCTTTTCTCTTGAAGGAAGTTTCACGCGTAAGGTGGATATTGCCCTGATCGGCGAGCAGCATATGTACCACGGCTACCGTAATGCAGCCGGACTTCCGGTGGCGTTCGATCCGGAAGGCGTTTTCGGAGCCCTTACCGGCACATGCACCGTCCTTTTGGGCTATCTTGTCGGAGGAATGATCAGGAATGCCGGTAAGGAGACAGGATATGTCGATGTGGTTTCCAGACTGTATACATATTCCGCTCTCAGTCTTCTTGGTGGCCTTGTCCTGAGCCTCTGGATACCGATAAGCAAGCCTCTATGGTCGGTTTCATATGTGTTCTACTCCGGAGGATGGGCCATGTTCGTCCTTGCCTTCTGTATGTATCTTATTGATGTCAAGGGTATTGAGAAGCCGTTCTTCCCTTTCAAGGCTCTGGGAATGAATGCGCTTGCTCTTTTTGTGCTTTCCGGCCTTCTGATGAAGATCAACTGGAGATATATAGGCTGGGATTATACTTCTGTATTCGGTACAAGCGAAGGAATGTCTCTGCTGTTTGCTCTGCTTTATATGCTTCTGCATCTTGCGGTCACCGTCGTCTTGTACAAGAAAAAGATATTCATCAAACTTTGACATATGTTCATCGGACTTATTTCGGATACTCATGGGGTGTTCAGCGGACAGTTCCGGGAATTTCTCGCACCGGTCGACGAGATATGGCATGCCGGGGATTTCGGAGGTGGTCTGGAACTTGCCTCGGAAATAGCCTCTTTCAAGCCACTGATCGGGGTTGCCGGCAATTGTGACAACCATGAACTGCGTTTCACCCATCCCCTTCACAGGTTTTTCGAGTGTGAAGGCATGACGGTGCTGATGACCCATATAGGAGGATATCCTGGCAGATATGACCCTCGTGCCCGCAGGCTTATAGACACTTATCATCCGGATATATTCGTGTGCGGACATTCGCATATCCTGAAAGTTGTCAGGGATGTGAAAAGGGACATGCTTGTGCTGAATCCTGGTGCCGCCGGAGTCCAGGGTTTCCATGTCGTACGTACCGCTCTCCGCTTTCATATTGATAGCGGGAAGATTCATGACATGGAGGTCTTTGAACTGGACAGATGATGTAGACGCCTGATTCGCATGTGTTTGATGACATTTTTCTTGTTATTTTAAAATGTAAGCAGTAATTTTGCCGAATATTATTATGTGTAACTATTAATTTTTATTGACTATGAAGAAGGTATTTATGTCATTGGCAGTAGTAACTGCTATGTTCCTTGCTGCATCATGCGCATGTAACAACAACACAAAGTGTGCTGAAGAGGCTGCTGCAACTGAGTGCTGCGGCGAGTGCGAGAAGGCTGAGGAGTGCACAAAGGAATGCACTGAGGAGTGCTGCGATTCAACAAAGTGCGCTGGTTGCGACAGCACTTGCGTAGACTGCAACAAGGCTGAGTAATCAACCTGAAAATAAAGGTGGCTCATGCCGCCATATCAAGATATTGTCCTGTGCGGGCAATATCTTTTTTTGTATATTTGTGTCCACAAAGAATTGTATATGGCAACGGTGAAGACAAAGACAGTGTGGTTCTGCAAGGCTTGCGGAAATGAAAGTCCGAAATGGATGGGCAGGTGCCCGGCATGCGGGGAGTGGAATACGATGGTGGAGGAGACAGTGGCTACGGGCAAGAAAAACACTGTTGCTGCAGTGTCTGTGCCAGGTTCGGGCCATAAGCCTATGCCTCTTTCACATATAGATTCTTCTGTGGAAAACCGTATTTCCCTGAATAATGGTGAGGTGGACCGTATCCTTGGAGGCGGTCTTGTAGAGGGCTCTCTTGTGCTTATCGGTGGCGAACCGGGTATCGGAAAGTCTACCTTGTCATTGCAGATCCCGCTTCATTGCCCTCATCTCAGGACCTTGTATGTCACTGGCGAGGAAAGCGCGAAGCAGGTCAAGTTGCGTGCAGCCAGGATAGGTGGTGATGACTCCGACTGCATGATCTACAGCGAGACTCTGATGGAGAACATCATTGCGGAGGCCAAGGCGATGATGCCGGACCTGATGGTGGTCGATTCCGTGCAGACGATGTATTCTCAGAACGTGGAATCTTCTCCCGGATCTGTCACTCAGATAAAGGAAACCGCGGCGATGCTGTTGAGGTTCGCCAAGGAAACGGGAGTGCCGGTGATACTTATCGGCCATATAACCAAGGAGGGAAGCATTGCCGGTCCGAAGATTCTGGAACATATCGTCGATGTCGTCCTTCAGTTCGAGGGGGACAACAGGGGCACGTACCGTCTTCTTCGCAGCATCAAGAACCGTTTCGGCTCCACTTCCGAACTGGCTGTATTCGAGATGACCGGGAAAGGCCTTCGTGAGGTAAGCAATCCTTCTGAAATGCTGATCCCTATGCATGAGGAAGGCCTCAGCGGAGTGGCTGTAAGTGCGATGCTCGACGGTACAAGGCCGTTTCTGATAGAAGTTCAGGCTCTCGTGAGTTCGGCGGCATATGGTACGCCTCAGAGAAGCGCTACGGGATTTGATGTCAGGAGACTCAACATGCTTCTAGCAGTTCTGGAAAAGCGTGCAGGATTCAAACTGGGAGTGAAGGACGTTTTCCTGAACATGGCGGGCGGACTGAAGGTCAGCGACCCGGCGTGCGATCTTGCAGTTGCTGCTGCCGTGCTTTCATCCAATTTCGATTTCTCAATTCCTTCAGATGTCTGCTTTGCCGGAGAAATAGGCCTCAGTGGTGAAGTGAGGCCGGTGGCACAGACCGACAGACGCATAATCGAGGCCTCCCGTCTTGGTTTCAGGAGGATATTCGTTTCAAGTTTCAGCAGTCTTGAAGGTCTTGACCAGCAGGGAATGAAGGGGATAGAAGTGGTCAAGGTTTCAGATGTTCCTTCTCTCTGCCGTACTCTTTTCAAAGGGAACTGACCGGAGTAGCCAGTGTCGCCATTATCTTGTCCAGCAGCGGCCTTACCTTCCATGTAGGTGAGGTGCAGTTGTTCACCATGATCGAGAATATGACAGCGTCTTCCTTGCAGCCTTCTTCCGGGATTATATATCCGCTGTAACATCTGACACCGTTCATGCTTCCGCTCTTCACCTTGATCCTTGACCTGAGTTCAGCCGGACTGCCTTTCATGTTGTAGGCAAGCGTGCCATTCGAACCAGGTGACGGAAGTGTGGATATATAGTCTTCAAAGCATGGAGAATACATCATCGCTTCCAGAAAACTGCACATGAATGCGGCAGAGATATAATTCTGTCGTGAAAGTCCGCTTCCGTCTACAATCTGCACCCCTTTCATGTGGTTGACTTTCAATTCTTTAAGAATATTGTCAAGTGCAACATAGGCCGAATCGTAGCATGCGCTTCCGGTTGCGTTCTTGCCCAGCATGCGGAACATAGTCTCCGCAAAAAGATTGTTGCTTGCATGGTTGGTCTCGTATGCTATCCTTTTGAGGGTTGGAGATTCCGTATGTCCGATCATCTTGAGTGCTTCTTGTTTTGGGGCAGTTGCCGCGATGTCTGTGCATAACCTGAAATCTGCAGGACCTCCGCTGCACATTATGCCTCGTCCTTTAAGGTAGTCGCGGAAATATGCGGCACATGTGTATTCTGGATATTTGTTGCTGCAGTCCACTCTTTTTGCTGCCCTGTCCACACCGAATGTACCTCTGACTTCTGCAACAGGTGCTAGTTCACTCACATACATGTACAGTTGGTCTCCGGTGCCGGCCTTTCCGGTGGTGCATGCGTATCTGAACTCCATCCAAGGGGCTTCCGGATATGACGGACTGATGTTTACAGGCGCTCCTTCTTCTTTGCCGGCACTTACCTTGAAGGACTGCATGTTTTCATAGAACATGAGACCGCTTGTGCCTGATCCGTAATATGTTCCGATATCGCTCCACAGCCATGAAGGATGTTCCGGCATTCCTTCGAAGAATCTTCCGTCACCGATTATCCTTCCGTCGATTCTTTCTATGCCGGCATCACGGATCATCCTTTCCCATTGTCTGAATGTCTCTCCGACCGGCGTGGCGATGGAGTCCTTGGATGCCAGAAGAGGGTCGCCTCCTCCCACTATGTAGAGGTCTCCATGCAGCACTCCGTCCTTGATCTCTCCGTCGTATCCTATGCCTGTTCTGAATCTGTAATCCGGTCCCAGGACATGTAAGGCCGCTCCTGTGGATATCATCTTCATGTTTGATGCCGGCATCAGCAGATTGTCAGCATCGATGTCCACTAGAATCTGTCCGTCTCCGCTCATTGCACATATGCTTATGACGGCTTCCGAGAGTGCCGGATCGGCAACGGTCGCTTCCACGGCTTTCTGGAATCCGCATTCCGTATTCTTCTCTTGTGCAGAAAGTTGAGTAATGGCTGTCAATGCCGCTATTATGGAGAAAAGTCTGTAAATCTTCATATTGTCAGTATCTCAGTTTCTGCAAATTTATTATATTTGTCAGATATGTGAAATCTAATCAACTTAAAAATATGGCAAAAAGAGTCCTTGTTTCCGGCGGAGCCGGCTATATCGGCAGTCATGTGACTGTTGAACTGATCAATGCAGGCTATGAGGTGGTCGTAGCGGACAATATGTCGAATTGCGACATGACTTGTTTTGAAGGTGTAAAGAAAATCACGGGCAGGGATGACATTCCTTTCGAGCAGATCGACTGCTGCGATGCTGCCGCCGTTGAGAAACTTTTCACTGACTACAAGATTGATGCGGTGATCCATTTTGCTGCATATAAGGCTGTAGGTGAGTCGGTTGCAAAGCCAATCATGTATTATAGGAACAATCTTGTGTCTTTCCTTAACATTCTTGAATCTTCAAAGAACCACGGCGGATGCAATGTTCTTTTCTCATCTTCCGCTACAGTTTACGGTGAGGCTGAGAATCTTCCTGTTACAGAGCAGACTCCTCGTCTTCCTGCGACATCTCCTTACGGAAACACCAAGCAGATGTGCGAGGACATCCTCAGGGATGTGGTTGCAGCAACTGCAGGCTTTGACGGCAGTGACGGTCAGAGCCAGGTGAAAGGTATCGCTCTCCGCTATTTCAATCCTATAGGTGCGCATCCTTCCGCTCTTATCGGAGAATTGCCAAGAGGCGTTCCGAACAATCTTGTGCCTTTCATCACTCAGACTGCCATTGGTAAACGCGAGTGCCTCAGTATTTTCGGAAACGATTACCCGACAGAAGACGGAACCTGCCTCAGAGACTATATCGATGTTGTGGACCTTGCCAAGGCACATGTTGCAGCAGTTTCAAGAATGATCGACGGCAAGATGAAGGCAGATTATGAGATATTCAACATCGGAACCGGCCGTCCGGTATCTGTATATGAACTAGTGTCGGCTTTCGAGAAAGTCAACGGCCTCAAACTCAATTATAAGTTTGCTCCACGCCGTCCGGGTGATGTGGTTGCAATCTGGGCCGACACTCAACTTGCAAATGAGGAACTCGGCTGGAAGGCAGAGCGTTCTGTCGAGGATACTCTCGCCGCTGCCTGGGCCTGGGAGCAATATCTTGCCGGAAAATAATCTGGCCTGTTTCTGATCATGTCTTGGCGGTCAGTGGCAATCCTTCTGCCGACAGATAATCAATTTGCACATGCGGTGTCGAGGGATTTGTTTATTTCACCCAGTATGACATCAGCCTGAACGGAATCATTACCCAAAGATTAAATTGACATGTATCCGTCTGAAGTGGTCTTTCGAGATACCTTCGGACGGATATGATGTTTATTTGACACCTTGGACGAAAATTGTCGCAAAAGTGACCGAGGTGTATAGATATCCCGCATTTTGCCAGTAAAACTGAACACCTTGGACGTTTTTATGCCAAGAATTGACCGAGGTGTATTGCTGTTCTTCAATGTCGAATTCTAGTGAACTTTTGGCATGAAAACTTCACTAGAACAAGCCAAAATCGTACAAAATCACTCTAAATCAATAGTTCTAGTGAACATTGCGACTCCTTTCTTCACTAGAACCGATTAGCAAGTCTTAATGTCGAATTCTAGTGAACTTTCAGCATGAAAACTTCACTAGAACAAGCCAAAATCGTACAAAATCACTCTAAATCAAGAGTTCTAGTGAACATTATGACTACTTTCTTCACTAGAACCCGATCCGCATAGACATAAGATGTTGATACATAGGTTGCCTGATATGACGCCATGTGCATCTTTACACGGTATATCGGGCATGACAAGTCCGATAAAATTCTCATAGGGGTAAAAAATCCTGACCCCTATGAGGACTATGTCTTCATATATGCTCTGCACGGGGATTTCAGTCTCATAGGGGTAGAAGATTTTGACCCCTGTGAGACTGGGATTGGATTTGACGTGCGAAGTCTAGTCGTTAAGGCAGTACATTCTGGCAACGGTCAAGCGCGAGGACGGCCCTTTGGCCGAGCCGACCGAAGCGCTTGATCCGTAGTCGCCGGAGATCGTATATTCCGGCGACGGTGCCTTGGTTAAGGGATTCTGATACAGATTTTTATGGAGATGACATTTTACGACTGTGCCTGAAAGGTAAACATTGTAATCAAGGTTAGACACCTGAATCAAATTCTTTCAGAGACAGGCTCTAATCGGAGTCAGCCTAGATCAGGAAGTGACACCTTGGACAGAAATTGTCTCGAATGTGACCGAGGTGTATTGCAATCCTTTAATGTCGAATTCTAGTGAACTTTTAGCATGAAAACTTCACTAGAACAAGCCAAAATCGTACAAAATCACTCTAAATCAATAGTTCTAGTGAACATTATAACTCTTTTCTTCACTAGATCCAATTCGCCAGTCTTATATTCTGTTGCCGGTGCGAATGGCACTGCAGTTGGCGAATATGCAAGCAAACTGCTCAAAGCAGATGTAAACTTCAGTTATTTAGAAGGATCCATTTTCCTTTGGTAATGATATACATGTCTACACTACCTGTCATTCTGAACGTCAGCGAAGAATCTGTATAAAGATGCTTCACTGACGTTCAGAATGACAGTCAGGAGATAACTGCTTAGGTGTAAACTGATATATCATTCCCTTAAAATATGCAGGGTAAGAACAGTCATGCCAACAGATGCTTCGGCTGAAATGTTCAACACTATGAAATCAGATTAAGGATTAAACCCAGAAGCGTGTCAGATGTCATTTCAGTCTGTCGGACATATATCGTAGGGCACATAATTTTGCAGATGATCTATCATCATACTGCGCACTAGTGGCGGATACTTCGTACACCTCGCCCGTTTTTCAGCCAATAAACGGCCAAGGTGTTCAGTTTTACTGAACGGTTGTGAGATTTTTATACAGTTTGGCTGCATTTGGGCCATTCCCCGTCCAAGATGTCTGTCGCTTACTCTGTCATATCTGGGTTTTCCCGATGAGAAACTCTGAAATTGAGCGTACGGACGGGATCAGATGTTGGTGATGAGGACGCCGACAACTCTGAAAATGTTGATCACTTCGTCGTAGGGAAGTTCGAAATCAGGAAAATCCTGCTGGTTCTCGGATATGAATGTAAGGCCTTTGCCGTTGTCTACGAGTCTTCTGAGAAACATACCCTGTGACTTTGTGTCCACTACGTATATCTCGCCGTTTATGATTGTTGAGTCTGTAGGCATTTTTCTTAATGCGAGAAGATAGCCTCTGCATATCCTCGGAGACATCGCGTCGCCGGGACAAGTGGCGAAAAGGTCATGCTTCTGGAAATGCGGAACCGGTGGCAGTTTCTCTACTGTGGGAGAGTTGACTACATAATCATATATATTGATTTCCGGTACCCTGAACAATCTTGCCGGAATAACAGGTATGTCGTCATCATGGTTGAGTTCCGGATGCTCTTCCATATATCTGTATTCGTTGGAACCTTCCGATGTCTGCGGGTCGAACATTGAACCTTCTCCAGTAAGAAGCCAGTTTACCCTGAAGCCGAACTGCCTGTTCCATTTTGCTGCGGAATTCTTTCCGAAGGGGCGTCCGTTCAACTGATTGCTGACTGCCGCCTGCTGGACTCCGAGTCTGGTGGCTACCTCCTGCTGGGAGAGGCCAACCTCTGCAAAATACTCCTTTATTACCTTTCCTATTTCGCTACTATTCAACATTTGTGTTAATATTCACAAAAAAAGTGTTAAAAAAATGTAAAAAGTTGTTGGATATTACAAAAATGGTGTTAACTTTGCAATGTTCATCACATGTAACGCGACAAAGGTAGTAATAATTTTGTAAATTGTGTGTAAATAATCTGAAATTCTTATTTTTTTTCAGATTATTGGTAGACTTGGTTTTTGATTTTTGTAATATTTATACAAAAATTGTGTTATTAGGATTGTTTTAAGTCTGTTTTTAGCAAATTCCGGTTATGGAAAAGGTTTGCACATTGGCATGTGTTGTCGTAGGAACAGTGTTCCTGATTGTTGCCCTTCTTGGTTCATGGCGCTATTTCGTCACAATGGGCGTATGTTATGCTGCGGCTGTCCTCGTCTCAGAGGACAAGACGGAAGATGAATGACTATCTGCACCACTGATCCAGCCAGCGGAAATATTCTCTATGCCAGAGCAGAGCATTCTGCGGTTTGAGGATCCAGTGGTTTTCATCTGGGAAGATGAGAAGCCTTGACGGCACTCCCATCATCTGGGCTGCGTTGTATGCGGCCATTCCTTCGTCCACCGGTACCCTGTAGTCCATTCCTCCGTGGATGACCATCAGCGGTGTGTGCCAGTTTGTCACAAGCCTGTGAGGTGACAGTTCATAATGCCTTATGGCTTTAGGATCATTGCTCCAAGGTGAACCACCTTGCTTTATGCCTCCGAAAGTCACACCGTCTCCTGCAGGTCCGACCGGACATTCCGGAGTTCCTACGCGAGGGTCGATAACGGTCTCATGCAGGCCTCCGTTGTCAAAGTTAGGGAACCACATCTCCTCGGTCGTCATATACATATGCTCTTCGTTGAAGATGCCGGCGTGTGCGATGAATGCGTCGAATACATTTCCATGTGTACCACAAAGATAATAGACGGAATATCCTCCGTAACTTGCACCGCAGGCAGCCATCTTTCCGACATAAGGTTCTGCCTTCAGTTCATTTGCCGCTGCAAGATAATCCTGCATGTTGAGTCCCGGATAGTCTCCTGAAATCTGTTCTGTCCACTCCTGGCCGAATGCCGTTGTTCCGCGTCTGTTCGGAAGCACGACGACATATCCCTGCGCGGCCATCAGACGATAGTTCCACCTGTATGACCAACCCTGGCTGAGGGTTCCCTGAGGGCCTCCGAGGCATATGAGGATCGACGGATAGGTCTTCGACGGGTCGAACTGAGGAGGGTAGAGCACCCATGTGAGCATATCCTTGCCGTCAACAGTCTTCACATATCTTGCTTCGGTTTCATGCGGAGCAAGTTGATAAAGGATGTGGCCGTTCTCGTCGGTTATCTGGGTGTAATCCGTTTCGTCGGATGAACATCTTACGGCAACAAGTTCGGTAGGGAAGTCCATGCTGCACCATGTGGTGTACAAAGTGGTGCCGTCCTCGTTCTCGTCGATATGGAACGGCGATCCGAAATCATACCATTTGTCCGCTCCGGTCATCCTGTGTATGAAGTTGTCTTCAAGCGAGAATCTGAAAATGCCCTGGATTCCCTCTACGAGTGATGCGAAATATATGTTCTTCGAGTCATCAGACCATACCGGACCAGATGCATTGTACTTGAATGCTCCGGTGACATTGTCGATGTACTTCACCTCCGGCAGTCCGCTACCGTCTTCCTTTACTGTACTCCAGTCTACATATGCGACCATAAGTCTCTGCTTGTCAGCCTCATATCCGTCTCTCTCCATGCTTATCCATGCGAGCGAAGAACCGTCAGGACTCCAGACCGGATCTGTGTCATAGCCTCCCTTCATGTCGACCACGCCGCACTCTCCGGTCTCTATATTATATATGTATATCTCTGTATTGGTAGAAAAGGCGTACTTCTTGCCGGCAAGTTTGCGGCATGAATAAGCGATGAATCTGCTGTCCGGACTCCATGAAAGTTGCTCCAGGCCGCTCCATGGCTCCGTAGGGAGTTCATACAGTTCCTTTTCTGCTGCAAGGATGTCTGTCGAATTTTCCTTGGTCACGGACTTCTCCGGCATTCCGAAAGCGAAATCGGCGATGAATGTGTGAGGGATTTCCATGACGGTATGGTCCCAGTGCCTGTACATAAGGTCGTCTGTCTCGTATGCGGTAGCCTTGTCAAGGTCCTCGTAGCAGTCTGACGGCGATTTTACATGGCTCTTGACATAACTGATGTACATGATCATGTTTTCGTCGGGAGATATCTTGAACTCGCCGATTCCGGCCTCGACATCGCTTATCTGGCGGATGTCGGACAGTTTCCAACTTCCTTTCTTTGCCGATATGCCGGCGGTCCATATCTGTCCGCCCATGGTGAATGCGATGTGTCTTCCGTCAGCGCTCCATCTTGCCTTGCCGATGCTTTTGCCGGATTCGGTCAACTGCTGTCTGCCGCTTCCGTCGATGTTGCAGATGAACAGGTTACGCACGCTTCTGTTGTCTTCCACTGATGTGTAACTTACTCCATAAAGGATATGATTTCCGTCAGGTGAAACCTGCGGGTCAGACAGTCTTCCGAATGCCAGAAGGGCCTCTGGAGTCATATGTCCGTCTTTGATGTCGATGCAGGTCCGGCCTATATAGCCTTCGCTGCTGATTGGTCCGTTATCTTTTTTCATGAACATTATTATTCCTGCTGAAATTGCTGCCAGCGCTATCAGGCCGGCAATCTTGCCTGTGTTTTTCATATAATATCATTGTGTTATGTCATCGTAACGGTCCAGTGCCTTCCTAAGTTCCAATGCGACGCTTTCGCGTACTTCCTTTGGGGAAAGGACCTCGATATTGCCTCCATATTTGCAGAACTCCATGATAAGTGCCTTGTTCGGACATGCGAATATGCTGAAAGTGACCTGACCGTCCTTATGCCCGGTTTCCTCCTGGCTTTTATGTATAGGCAGGTCGCGAAGGAACCTCGCTTCAGTCTCGCTTGTCCGGAACGTTATCACCTTTCCCTTTTCTTCCGGGAGATATATTCCGAAACTTGTGGCGAAAAGTTCGTCCACGTCAAATCTCTTTGGCATCTTGAATGTCCTGTCGGTGATTTCGAGATATGTCACCCTGTCCAGGCCATATGTCCTCAATGCTTGTCTTTCAAGGCAGTAAGCCACTATGTACCAACGTTTTGCCGATTCCTTTACCGCGTATGGTCTCAATGTATATGTTCCTGTCTCGTCGCTTGTGTATTTCTTGTATCCGATGACGATCTCCTTGTTCTCGGTCATCGCCTCCATCACTGCCGTAAGGTGTATGTGACCTGAAGGAATGTCTTCCACTGCGACTCTTCCCGATAGTCTTTCCTTGCTCAGACGGAGAAGGTTGTTGACGGTGAAAGTGTTTATGAGCCATGCGTTCTCTGCGTTTTCGTCTGACACATCCTCCGCACTTTCTATAAAATAGCGGTTGTGGCTCCTGTCGCATTCAATCATGATTCCGAACACTTCCTCGACGGCCTCCCTGTGGTTGTTGAAGGTACGTCGCGAGTACGGAGTGTCGAAGCGGTTTTCCCACCTGTCGCAGATTTCGGCGAGACTCAGGCCGTTTCTTCCGGCACGCGTGAATGTCTGCACCAGCCAGATGTATTTCTGAAGTAATTCCGTGACCATATCAACTGATTTTGCTGTAATCCTTTATCTGATATTTTTCTTTTCGTAACTCCTTTCGCAGCAGTTGATTGCGGTCTGATGAGAGTGCCGGGTCCTCTTTCAGGACAGCGTCCGCACAGTCCCTTGCGGCGTTGAGGATTATTCCGTCCTTGGCAAGTGACGCTATGTTCAGGCTTATAGGCAGTCCGCTCTGCTGGGTTCCTTCCAGGTCTCCCGGACCGCGCATCTTCATATCCTCTTCCGCCAGTTCGAAGCCGTTTTCGGTTGCACACATCAGTTCTATGCGATGCCTTGATTCCTTGCTCAACTTGTGTCCTGTCATCAGCACGCAATATGACTTCTCGCTTCCTCGTCCCACACGGCCTCGCAACTGGTGAAGTTGGCTGAGTCCGAACCGTTCCGCGCTTTCTATAACCATCACGGAGGCATTCGGGACATCGACTCCGACCTCGATCACGGACGTCGCTACAAGTATGTCCGCACGACCTGCCGCAAAGGCGTCCATATTGAATTTCTTGACATCGTTGAGTTGCTTGCCGTGTACTACTGCGGTCTTGTACTGCGGGAACGGGAATTTCTGCATGATTTCTTCCGCTCCTGCTTCAAGGCTCT
The DNA here is from genome assembly GCA_045539115.1 of Candidatus Cryptobacteroides sp. Taxonomy (GTDB): domain Bacteria; phylum Bacteroidota; class Bacteroidia; order Bacteroidales; family UBA932; genus Cryptobacteroides. The sequence goes on from JAZQES010000024.1 coordinate 43,028, forward strand.
GATAGTCAAGTTTTTCCGTTTCGTTTATGAGGGGGTATACGATGAAGACCTGCCTGCCTTTGGCTATCTCGTCTCTCATGAACTTATATAATGCCGGCCTCTTTCCTTCTGTGGCATGTATTGTCTGCACCGGCTTTCTTCCCGGAGGAAGTTCGTCGATTACCGATACGTCCAGGTCGCCGTACAATGTCATGGCGAGCGTCCTCGGAATAGGGGTGGCGGTCATGACAAGTACATGAGGAGGCGCTCCGCAGGTCGCTTTCTTCCATAGTTTCGATCTCTGCTCCACTCCGAATCTGTGCTGTTCGTCGATTATGGCAAGTCCGAGGTTGCGGAAAACCACATTGTCTTCGATGAGGGCATGGGTGCCTACGATGATTCCGATGCTTCCGTCTTCGAGTCCGGCATGAACTTCCCGGCGTTCGGCTGTCTTTGAACTTCCCGTGAGAAGGGCGGATTTCACCCCTGTCGGTTCCAGAAACTTCTGGATGTTCTTATAATGCTGCTGTGCAAGTACTTCCGTAGGGGCCATTATGCATGCCTGGAATCCGTTTCCTATGGCTATGAGGGCTGTGAGCACGGCCACCATAGTCTTTCCGCTGCCGACATCTCCCTGAAGCAGGCGGTTCATCTGATGACCGCTCTTCATGTCGTTGCGTATTTCCGTGATGACCCTTTTCTGTGCCCCTGTAAGCGGGAAGGGGAGTGATTCGTAGCAGAGGTTGAACGCCTTGCCGACGAGAGGCATGTGGATGCCCTGTTCCGCCCTGCTGCGTACATATTTCTGTTTGAGAAGGGATAACTGCAGATAGAACAATTCTTCGAATTTCAGCCTGTATCTTGCCTTTTCCAATGAAACCATGTCCTTCGGGAAATGAATGTTCCTCAGGGCGAAATGGATGGGCACAAGCCCGCATTGCCTCATCAGATGGTCCGGCATGCTTTCTTCCACATGTTGCAGCCCTTTGTTCAAGGCCGCCTCCATGAGCCTGTTCATCACCTTTCCGGTGATACCTCCGTTCTTCAGTTTTTCAGTGCTGGCATATACTCCTGTCATCGAGCCCTGAGGCTCTGTCTGACCGGAAGAAGTCTCCAGAGGGACCGCATCCACTTCTGGATGGGCCATGTTGATCCTTCCGTTGAATGATGTGGGCTTGCCGAAGAAAATGAATTCAAGACCCGGCTTGAGTTTTTCGGACATCCATCTGATCCCTTTGAAGAAAACGGTTTCCAGTTCTCCGGAACCGTCTGATATCCAGACACTCAGCCTCTTCTTGTCGATGATTTCCGCCCTGAGGACCTTCGCCCTTATCTGGATGTATGCCATGTCCGGCCTGACATCAGCGATCCGGACGAAGGAACTCCTGTCGATGTATCTGAAAGGATACAGTCTCAGAAGGTCTCCGACCGTCTCCACACCAAGTTCCTTCTTCAGCAGGGCCGCCCTTTTCGGACCGACTCCCGGAAGAAACTGAATGTCCATATCTGTTCCGTTTTGTGCCATACACTGGCAAATTTACTAAATTTTGTGGATATTCTCTTGTGCAACGCTGAAAGTTTTTCGTAGAAAAATCAAAACACTTTATTATATTTGTAAGTTATTAGCAAAATCAGATAAAACAATGGCAAGGAAACTAGTTGTGGGAATTACCCAGGGAGACGGAAACGGCATCGGCTACGAAGTCATCATCAAGGCTCTCGCAGACGAGAGGATGCTGGACCTCTGCACTCCTGTGATATACGGATCGTCAAAGATATTCGGATTCTATAAGAAGCATATACATGACATCGAGCAGATAAATACGAATGTGATCACATCTGCAAAGGATGTCCATCAGAAGAGGGTGAACATCGTGAACTGCCTCCCTGAGAATGTCTATGTGGAGCCGGGTCAGGCTACCCCGGAATCTGCAAAGGCGGCTATGACATCTCTTGAAAAGGCTGTCGCAGACATCAAGGAAGGATATATCGATGTGCTTGTCACCGCTCCTTTCAACAAGCGTGCGATGGCAGGTGAAGGTTTCGGCTATACCGGTCACACCGAGTATCTGGAAAACGAGTTCGGAGTGGATGAGGTTGCTATGATAATGGTGGCTGACCGTCTCAAGGTCGGCATCGTTACCGGACACATCGCGTTGAAGGATGTCGTAAAGGAGATTTCCAAGGAGAAGATTCTCAGGAAACTGCGTCTTATGAAGAGTTCGCTTCAGAGAGATTTCGGTATAGATGCTCCTAAGATTGCAGTCCTTGGACTTAACCCTCATTGCGGAGACGGCGGTCTTCTGGGTGACGAGGAACAGCAGATCATACTCCCTGCGGTTCAGGAAGCAAATGCTGAGGGTATCCTCGCTTTCGGCCCTTATTCGTCGGACGGCTTCTTCGGCTTGGGCAACTACATGAAATTCGATGCGGTTCTTGCCATGTATCACGACCAGGGACTTACTCCGTTCAAGGCTCTTGCCTTCGAGGACGGTGTGAATTTTACCGCCGGTCTCCCGATCGTAAGGACATCTCCTGATCATGGAACGGCATATGAGATGGCCGGACGTGACCTTGCCGATCCGCGTTCGATGATAGCGGCCATTTATGCGGCTATCGACATATACAACCGTCGTGCGGAATATGATGACCTTGTGGAGAACCGCATGACGATAGAACTTCCGGATACTGAAATCAAGCCAAGAGGCGGCAGGATCATCGAGTAGTCTATGGCAGAGGTTAACCAGCAGGCCAGACCGCCGATATTCCTGTACACTGACGGTGCATCAAGCGGAAATCCGGGTCCCGGAGGCTATGGCGTCGTGCTGAAATGTGCCGGAAGGATGATGGAGATGTCGGGAGGCTTCTGCCTTACCACCAACAACAGGATGGAACTTCTGGCGGTGATCAAGGGTCTTGAAGCCATCAGGTGGAACAATGCCGAGGTGCATGTCACCAGCGATTCTTCCTATGTGGTAAATGCCATAAACAAGGGCTGGCTGGAAAACTGGAGGCGCAAAGGTTTTGCCAAGGTCAAGAATCCCGATCTGTGGATGCGTCTGCTGCCGCTTCTGTCGAGGCACAGGGTCGCCTTCCATTGGATAAAGGGACATGCCGGGCATCCGGAAAACGAGCGTTGTGATGCTCTGGCAGTGGCTGCGGGTGCAGGTGCTGTCGCTCAGGGAAAGATGCTTCCGCCCGATCCGGGATATAGTGCGGACGAAGATGGCTCTCTTATGTAGAGCCGCAAACAGATAAATTGATGCAGTTATGAAAGGTATAGTGCTGGCTGGAGGCTCGGGAACACGACTCTATCCTATCACCAAGGGGGTCAGCAAACAGATGCTCCCTATCTTTGACAAGCCTATGATCTATTATCCCATATCCGTTCTCATGCAGGCGGGTATCAGGGACATACTGATCATTTCCACTCCTTTGGATCTTCCGGGATTCAGGAGGCTTCTGGGTGACGGCAGCGATTACGGCGTGAATTTCACTTACGCAGAGCAGCCTTCTCCGGACGGTCTTGCACAAGCCTTCATCATAGGAGAGGAATTCATAGGAGACGATTCTGTCTGCATGGTCCTGGGAGATAATCTCTTCCATGGAAACGGTCTGGAAGAGATGTTGAGGAATGCCATGAAAAGGGCTGAGGAAGAGTCACTTGCAACGGTATTCGGCTATTGGGTGAGCAATCCGCAGCGTTACGGCGTCGCTGAATTCGATGCGGACGGAAGATGTGTAAGCATAGAGGAGAAACCGGCGGAGCCAAAGTCAAACTATGCGGTGGTGGGCCTTTATTTCTATCCTAACAAGGTCGTCGAGGTGGCCAGGAATGTCAAGCCTTCGAAGAGGGGAGAACTTGAAATCACATCCGTCAACCAGCATTTCCTTGAAGAGGGAAGCCTCATGGTGGAGACATTCGGCAGAGGATTTGCATGGCTCGACACCGGAACACATGACTCGCTTTCAGAGGCTTCGACTTTCATAGAAGTCATAGAGAAACGACAGGGACTCAAGGTCGCATGTCTTGAGGCCATAGCATATGAGAACGGATGGATTTCTGCAGAGAGACTTCTGGAACTTGCCGCACCGATGGCCAGGAATCCGTATGGACAGTATCTGATAAAACTTGCGGAAAGGAAATGAATGTTCTGAGGACTGACATAGAAGGACTTGTCATCATCGAGCCCAAGGTTCATGGTGATGAAAGGGGGTATTTCTTCGAGTCTTTTTCCGAGAGAGACTTTGCCGCAGGTGTGGCGGAGACTTCTTTCGTGCAGGACAATGAAAGCAGGTCTGTCTATGGCGTGGTGAGGGGACTGCATTTCCAGAGGCCTCCTCACAGTCAGGCGAAACTTGTACGAGTGGTGAAAGGCCGCGTCCTCGATGTGGCGGTGGATCTGAGAAAGGATTCTCCTACATTCGGAAGGCATATCGCAGTCGAACTTTCAGAAGAAAACCATCGTCAGGTCTTTCTGCCGAAAGGTTTTGCGCATGGGTTCTCAGTACTTTCGGAAGAGGCTGTCTTCCAGTACAAATGCGACGATTATTATTCGCCGGAGTGCGAGAGGGCAGTGGCTTGGGACGACCCGGACCTTGACATAGACTGGAAGGTTCCGGCGGATAAGGTCATTCTTTCCGAAAAAGACCGCAGACATCCGCGACTTAGAGATATTATTGACAGTTTGGAATAAATATGAATATTCTGATTACAGGTTGCACGGGACAGTTGGGCCGTTCGTTCAGAAGAGCCTTCCTGAATCTTGACCACAATTGTTTCTTCACATCTTTCCCGGAAGGAGAAGGTGCTGATATTCTTGATATTACCGATGCGGATGCCGTCATGTCGCATGTCCGTGGCAATGACATCGATATCATCATAAACTGTTCGGCATATACAGATGTGGAAAAGGCGGAAGAGGATGAAGATGCTGCATTCGCGGTCAATGCTTCCGCTGTGGCCAATCTTGCTTCTGTGGCTCAGGCGACAGGGACCTTGCTGATTCATTTCTCGACGGATTATGTGTTTGACGGCAAGGCGTGCAGACCATATCCCGAGGATGCTCCGACCGCTCCTGCAAATGTCTACGGAAGATCGAAACTTGCTGGTGAACAGGCGATTGTCTCTTCCGGATGCCGGTATATGATATTCAGGACGGCATGGCTGTACAGCGTTTACGGAAAGAATTTCGTCAAGACCATGGCAGGACTGACATCCCGCCTTCCGGAGGTCAAGGTCGTATGTGACCAGGTGGGAACTCCGACATATGCCCAGGATCTGGCCGATTCGGTTGTCGAGATAATCGAGGCTGACATGCTTTCCAGGACCGGTATATATAATTATACCGACGAGGGCGTATGTTCATGGTACGATCTTGCCAAGGAAGTGAATGACCTGATGAATCACGACTGCAATGTGGTGCCTTGCGGCAGTGAGGAATATCCTGTAAAGGCACAGAGGCCTGCATATTCCGTTCTGAACAAAAAGAAGTTCAAGGAAACCTTCGGAATTGATATCCCTCATTGGCGTGATTCGCTTTACTGCTTTGCAGAAGATTTCAAACGCGGAAACTGATGATATCATGGAATTTGTAAGAAATATAATCGTCACAGGAGGAGCGGGATTCATAGGAAGCCATCTTACGAGGCTTCTTGTGAATAAATATCCTGACTGCCGCATAATAAATGTGGATGCATTGACATATGCCGGCAACCTTGCCAATCTATCGGATATCGCATCGCAGCCGAACTATGTTTTCGTGAAGGCGGATATATGCGATTTCGACAGGATCTGTGCTGTATTTGACGAATATTCCGTGGATGGCGTGATACATCTTGCGGCGGAAAGTCATGTGGACAGGTCCATCAAGGATCCGTTCACGTTCGCCAGGACCAATGTGATGGGTACGCTGTCTCTTCTTCAGGCAGCAAGGCTTAAATGGGAGGCCAGGCCGGAGAAATATGAAGGCAAGATGTTCTACCATGTCTCTACAGACGAAGTTTACGGTGCTTTGGAAATCGATGATCCGCAGGGCGGACCGGACGGCAGGGGTCCATACGGCAGCAAGTTCTTTACAGAAGATACAAGATATGATCCTCATAGTCCGTACAGTGCTGCCAAGGCTTCTTCCGACCATTTCGTGAGGTCTTTCCATGACACGTTCGGCATGCCGGTGATAATCAGCAACTGTTCGAACAATTACGGACCTTACCAGTTTCCGGAGAAACTTATTCCGTTGTTCATCAATAATATACGTCATGGCAGGCCGCTTCCGGTCTATGGCAGGGGGGAGAATGTGCGTGACTGGCTCTATGTCGAAGACCATGCCAGAGCGATAGACCTGCTTTTCCATGAGGGAAGACCTGGTGAAACATATAATATAGGTGGCTTCAACGAGTGGAGGAACATCGACCTCATCAAGGTGCTGATAGATGTGACAGACAGGATTCTGGGAAATCCTGCGGGCCACAGTCTGCCGCTTATTACTTTTGTCACTGACCGTGCGGGACACGACCTGAGGTATGCCATCGATTCATCCAAGATACACAAGGAACTGGGCTGGGAACCGTCTCTGCAGTTCGAGGAGGGGATAGAGAAGACAGTCAGATGGTATCTTGACAATCAGGAATGGCTTGACGGAGTCACGAGCGGTGACTATCTCAAATATTACGAAAGCATGTATAAGAACAGATAATAACTTTAAAAACTGAATATTATGAAAAAGATTGTTATTGCAGTTGTCGCTGCTCTTGCACTTGTTGCAGTGTCTGATGCTTCGGCTCAGTCTTATGGATATAGGAGGCCTAAGTATCCTCATCATCAGGAAAGCATATTCGCTCCTGGCATTCATTTCGGATATGTTCATTCCGGATATAGAGTAAAGGACCTTTATCTCAATGAGGTTGAGAAGGGTGATGGAATGAATGGTCTGGATCTTGGACTGACAATGGATTTCGCACTTATCCCGGAGACTCTCTTCCTCCATTCAGGTCTGGACTATGTCTATCAGACCAGCAAGCCTGAGGAAAACAATGTGGGCTTTGTAAGTGTAAACGGAAGAATCAAGGATCATAATCTCGATATTCCGATCCATCTCAAGTACAGGTATGACTTTACCCCGGTTATCGGAATCTTTGCACAGTTAGGCCCGACTCTCTCTTTCGGAATGTCGTCAAAGATGACTTATCGTGCGCGTCTTGATGACGGAAGCAATGCTCAGGTTGTTTACAATTACTATACTGGAAAGGTGAAGACAAAGGGACTGTCCGAGACTCTTGAGAATCTTGTAAACAGCCAACTTCCGGAATCCAAGTACAAGAGGATGGATGTAAGACTTGGAGGTGCCGTAGGTGCTACTTTCTTTGATATTCTTGAAGCCTCAGTCGGATATCAGCATGGAATAGTGAACAAACTCAGAGGTGATCTTGCCAAGGATTACAAGATGCGTCGCGGAATGTTCTATCTGACAGTGGGAGTACGTTTCTGATAAAATAGTCGTAACTTTTTCTGTCATTTTGGCAGTTTGTGCCTGTCGTTTTTGATAATTGACTAAATGTCACTATATTTGTAGGTTGTTTGTACTGTTGTGTACAAGCAACCTTTTTCGAATTATAAAAATTGATACATATGTCATTTACAGACGTTTTCAAAAAACTTTTCGGTACAAAGGCCGACCGTGACATGAAGGCCCTCAAGCCTACCTTGAACAAGGTGCTTGCGGCCTATGAAGAGATAGACAAGTTGTCGTATGACGACCTCAGAAGCAGGTGCCAGGCCCTTAAGGACAAGATACAGGCAGCGATTGCATCAGATGAGCAGCGCATAGCCCAGATCAGGGAAGAACTGGAGAAGGATATTCCTCTCAATCAGAAGGAGGCACTTGCCACAGAGCAGGACAAACTTGTGAAGAAGGTGGACGAGATCATCGAGAAGGTTCTTGATGAGATCCTTCCTGAGGCATTCGCCATCATGAAATCGACAGCACGTCGTTTCGCTCAGAATCCTGTGATCAGAGTCAAGGCCACTCAGTTCGACCGTGACCTCAGCACATCAAAGGAGTTCGTCGAGATCGACGGTGACTATGCCGTATGGCAGAACCATTGGATGGCTGGCGGAAACGAGGTCACTTGGGACATGGTTCATTATGACGTGCAACTTATCGGAGGTATCGTCCTCCATCAGGGTAAGATCGCCGAGATGGCTACCGGTGAGGGTAAGACCCTTGTGGCAACCCTCCCTGTGTTCCTCAATGCATTGGCGGGCAAGGGTGTACATGTGGTGACAGTCAACGACTACCTGTCAAAGCGTGACTCGGAGTGGATGGGACCTCTCTATATGTTCCACGGACTTTCTGTGGACTGCATCGACAAGCATCAGCCTAACAGCGAGGCCCGCAAGAAGGCATATGCATGCAACATCACATTCGGTACCAACAACGAGTTCGGTTTCGACTATCTTCGCGACAACATGGCCACTTCGATGAAGGACCTTGTCCAGAAGAAGCATCATTTCGCAATTGTCGATGAGGTCGACTCGGTTCTCGTCGATGATGCGCGTACTCCTCTCATCATTTCCGGACCTGTACCTAAGGGTGAGGACCAGCAGTTCATGGAGTACAAGCCTCTCGTGGAAAGACTCTATAACAGTCAGAAAACCCTTGTGAACCAACTCCTTAACGAAGCCAAGAGACTTATCGCTGACGGCAACGAGAAGGATGGTGGCGTGCTCCTTTTCAGGGCGTTCAAGGGATATCCTAAATACAAACCGCTCATCAAGTTCCTCAGCGAACCGGGCATGAAGCAGTTGCTCCAGAAGGTGGAGAACTACTATATGCAGGACAACGAGCGTGAAATGCCGTTCATTACAGATGAACTTTATTTCGTGATCAACGAGAAGCAGCATTCTGTCGACATGACCGACAAGGGCCGTGACCTCATCACCGGCAATCTCGATGATTCGAACTTCTTCGTGCTTCCTGATGTGGGTTCTGCAATAGCAGAGGTGCAGAAATCAGGACTTACAGCGGAGGAGAAGCAGGTGAAGAAGGACGAGATACTTGCCGACTTCGCCCTCAAGTCTGAGCGCGTACACACTGTAAACCAACTCCTTAAGGCATATACCATGTTCGACAAGGAGATCGACTATATCATCCAGGACGGCAAGATCAAGATTGTCGACGAGCAGACAGGACGTATCATGGAAGGCCGCCGTTGGAGCGACGGACTCCATCAGGCTGTCGAGGCTAAGGAAAATGTGAAGGTCGAGGCTGCAACACAGACATTTGCTACAATCACCCTCCAGAACTACTTCCGTATGTATCACAAACTTGCCGGTATGACAGGTACAGCCGAGACTGAGGCAGGTGAGTTCTGGTCGATCTACAAACTGGATGTGGTTGTCATCCCTACAAACAGGCCGATTGCCCGTATTGACCATAACGACCTTATATATAAGACCAAGAAGGCCAAATATGACGCTGTCATCAACAAGGTGGTGGAACTCACCAAGGAAGGTCGTCCGGTACTTGTGGGTACGACTGACGTCGAGACATCCGAACTCCTCAGCCGTATGCTCCGCCTTCGTGGAATCCAGCATCAGGTGCTGAATGCGAAGCAGCATGCACGTGAGGCGGAAGTCGTCAAGCATGCCGGTGAACCGTCAACCGTTACCATTGCGACCAATATGGCCGGTCGTGGTACCGACATCAAACTTCCGGAGGAAGTGAAGAATGCTGGCGGACTTGCCATCATCGGTACAGAGCGTCATGACAGCCGCCGTGTGGACCGTCAGTTGCGCGGACGTTCGGGACGTCAGGGTGATCCGGGTTCATCAATCTTCTATGTCTCTCTCGAAGACAAACTTATGCGTCTGTTCGGCGGTGAGAAGATCGCTTCGGTAGTTGACAGGATGGGTATGGAGGAAGGCGAGGCTCTCGAGTCTTCAATGCTCAGCAGTTCTATCGAGAAGGCTCAGAAGAAGGTTGAGGAGAACAACTTCGGAATACGTAAGAGACTCCTTGAATATGACGATGTCATGAACTCTCAGAGAGAGGTGATCTATACCAAGAGACGCAACGCCCTCTCAGGTGAAAGAGTCGAGATCGATGTCATGAACATGATGCAGGACACTGCACAGATATATGCAGAGAAGGCGGAGGAAATGGATTATGAAGGATTCACAGAAATGGTGATGACTTCTTTGTCCGTAGATCCTGGCTTTGACGAAGAATTCTTCTCGAAGAGCAATGCGAAGGCCAAGGCTGACAGACTTCATGAGCATATGATGGAGACATACAGCCGTCGTATAGACACCATGCTCCAGAGGGCTTATCCTATTATAAAGGAGGTCTATGAAAAGCAGGGAGCGATTTATCAGAACATAGCGATTCCTATTTCAGACGGTCGCAAGATGATGACTCTCTCAGTGGATCTGAAGAAAGCGTATGAGTCTGAAGGTAAGGAGATTGCAAGGGCTTTGAGCAAGTCTGTGACTCTCTGGCAGATCGATGACAAGTGGAAGGAGCATCTCCGTGATATGGATGATCTCAAGCAGTCTGTTCAGAATGCTACATATGAGCAGAAGGACCCTCTCCTCATCTACAAGTTCGAGAGTTTCAATCTCTTCAGCGAAATGCTCGAGGAACTCAACAGAGATGTGCTTTCATTCCTTCTCAGGGCCTTCATTCCGCTTCGTGACGCTTCCGAGGCAAAGGCTCCGGCTCCACAGCAGCCAAGAAGGACAGACATGGACCAGATGCAGACTTCACGCACCGACCTCGTTACCAACGGAGGTGAGCAGAAGAGCAGAATGCCTGTTCATGTGGAGAAGCAGGTGGGCAGAAATGACCCATGTCCTTGCGGAAGCGGCAAGAAGTTCAAGAACTGCCACGGCAAGGGACTTTAATTCAGATTCATAAACAGAAAAATAATAAAAACTATATACTATGGCAAAGATAGAGACAACTGCTAATGTGAATGCTGTCAGCAGAATTTCAGCAGGAACAGTGATCAAGGGTGAGATACTTTCACCGAACGATATCCGCATCGACGGAACTTTCGAGGGCAAGGTTTATTCAAAAGGTCGTGCCGTGATAGGTGAGACTGCAGTCATCAAGGGAGATATCGTATGTGCCGACATCGATCTTTGGGGAAAGGTCGACGGTAACATATATGTGAAGGATACTCTTTCACTTAAGGAAGGATGTGTCGTGAACGGAAATCTTCATGTACGCAAACTTGCGGTGGAACTCGGTTCGACATTCAACGGCAACTGCAAGATGATCACAGAGGCTGAGTTTGACAAGATCTGCGGAACACCGTCACCTGCTGCAAAGACAGTTCCACAGCAACAGCCGCAGCATCAGGCACAGGCGCACGCAAACTGATTCAATATAATTGACCTATGAAAAGAATTCTGACAATTGTCCTTGCAGCACTCATGCTGGCAGGGTGTGGCAATGTTCCTCTGACCGGAAGAAGACAGATACTTCTTGTATCTGATCAGGAAGTCTATCAGGCAGGCCTTGTGCAGTACAAGGAATACCTGAGCACAGCAACGCTTTCCAGCAATGCTGAAAAGACAAGACTGGTGAAGAAGGTCGGACAGGATCTTGCATCCGCTACGGAAAAATATCTCAAGGCAAACGGATATGCTTCTGAGATAAACAACCTCTCCTGGGAGTTCAATCTTGTAAAAGATCCTCAGGTAAATGCGTTCTGTATGCCTGGAGGCAAGATTGTGGTCTACGAGGGACTTCTGACAGTTGCTCAGAATGCTGATGAACTTGCTGTGGTCCTCGGTCATGAAATCGCTCATGCAGTGGCAAAGCACAGCAACGAGAGAATGAGCCAGCAGATACTTTCCCAGTATGGAATGGCGATTCTTTCAGAGGCGCTTTCCGAGAAATCTGCAGCCATCCAGAGTACCGCTGTCACAGTCTTCGGACTCGGAGCACAGTATGGTCTGATACTCCCTTATTCGAGGAAGCATGAGTATGAGGCTGATTATATGGGCCTCGTGTTCATGGAGATTGCCGGCTATGATTCGCAGAGTGCGATCGGATTCTGGACAAAGATGGCATCCGGCGGCCAGTCCGCTCCTGAATTTATGAGCACACACCCAAGCGACAGCAAACGTATTGCTCAGATCAGGCAGCGAATTCCTGAGGCTCAGGCAGTTGCCGCTTCTATGAAATAAGTATACAATCTATTGTGGCATATATCTCTTCTTCGTTTTCGTAAGGATATATGCTGAAATAAGAATCTCCCGTAAGCATTGCGGAAAGATGGGTTTTAGCCTTGTCATAGAATATATGGCAAGGCTTTCCGTATTTTTCGGCATAGGCCAGTTCGTAGCCGACACCAAGTGACGGGCAGGTGCATTCCGCTATGACGAGGTCGCTTTCACGAAGCCATGCCGTATCCTGGTCGTATATTTCGACATCTCTCTTTCCTTGTTCCGTGAGATTGAGGTGAGGACTTCCTACATGTTCCGTAAGGACGATGTCTGTCTTCTGGATATGCTCGATTATACGTCTGTAAAGGTCTGCATCGACTCTTCCGCCCCTTATGGATCCGGCAAAATAAATCTTTTTCATGTTTTTCCGTTATGTGTCCGCAAAAATAGTCAGATTGCCTGGAAAAGTCAATATGTCCTGCCGGACTTGCATATTTCACAAATAGTTCTTATTTTTAAAAGTTTTAAATGAGATTGTGAATATGCTTAAAATCGGAGACAGAATGCCGTCATTTGATGTAGTGGATCAGGATGGCAACAAGGTCAGTGCAGAGGACCTGAAAGGAAGGAAGACAGTGGTTTATTTTTACCCGAAGGACAATACCAGCGGATGCACTGCGGAAGCATGTAATCTTCGTGACAATTATGAGGCTCTGACTGCAGAAGGATACCAGGTGGTAGGAGTGAGCAAGGACAGTGCTGTGTCCCACAGGAAGTTCAAGGACAAGCATGAACTGCCTTTTACTCTTCTGTCAGACCCTACCACGCAGATGCTTCAGACATTCGGAGCCTGGGGTGAGAAAAAGATGTACGGCAAGACAGTCATGGGGACGATCCGCCGTACCTTCATTTTCAATGAGGATGGCATACTTGAAAGAATAATCGATAAAGTAGATACCAGAAACCATGCATCACAGATCCTTTAGCCTTTTTGCGCTTTTGCTGAGTGCCGTTTCAATCGCTTGTACGCCGCACGGTCCGGATTTGGCTCTTCCTGAGTCAATTGACCTATGCGGCATGGAGGAGATCGTTCTGGCCAAAGGTCTTTCTGAAACATTTGAATTTACAGTCAGCCCTGCGGATGCGGTCTTCAATCATGATCCGGAGTCTTCGGATTGCCAGATACGTCTGGAATATGACAATCCGGCAGATCCCGGCAGAAGTCCGTCTTATTATAGTCTTTCTTCCGTGACTTCGGAAGGTGACGGAAGGTATTCCGCAGTCATAAAGGATTGGGGATATGACAAGAAATATGATGACGAGGTCCTGCTCAGGATTAATGTGAATGACAAGGATGTCTGTTCGCCTTCTTTCCGTGTACGCTATGAAAAGGAACCGTTGTTCACGACTATCTCATTCTTGAAGGAACATAATCAGACCGCTGTGTATCAGGACTTTACTGTCGATGTGACTCAAGCGGAACCTGCATTGACAAGTCCTCTGGTCAGCAGCCCTATGCTTGTTGCATCATTCGACAGCAATGGCACAAAGGTATATGTGGATGGCGTGGAGCAGGTCAGCGGAGTGACGGTGAATGATTTTTCCAAGCCTGTGACATATGAAGTCAAGTCGAAGGTTGAATATTCGTTCACCGTGAAGGTCGTATATTCCGGACTGCCGGTGCTCTTTGTGGAGACTCCTGGAGGAAGAGAGGTTCCGAGCAAATGGGAAGACTGGATGACAGGTACCTCTTTCAAACTATATAACCCGGATTGGACAGTGGACCATGAATGCATGACCGGCATGAGGGGACGTGGAAATTCCACATGGTCATATCCTAAGAAGCCATATGCCTTCAAGTTCGAAGAAAAGGCGCAGGTGCTGGGAATGCCGAAGCATAAGAGATGGGTGCTTCTTGCAAACTGGATGGACAGGACGCTTCTCAGAAATGCCGTGTCATTCAACCTTGCCTCCAGGACCGGTCTTGCATATACTCCAAGAGGTCAGTTCGTGGAGGTCTATCTCAACGGTGAGCATAAGGGCAATTATCTGCTTTGCGAGCATATCAAGGTGGATAAGAACAGGGTTGATATCGATGAACTTGATGAAGGTGAGACTGACGGCGGATACATCATGGAACTGGATTCGTATTTTGATGAGGTCAACAAGTTCAGGTCATCATGGAAGAATCTTCCTTATATGTTCAAGGATCCGGATGAGGTGGATTCCGCCCAGTTCGAGTTCATCCGCAGTTATGTGAACAATCTGGAAGCCTCCCTGTATGACGGAAACCGTTTCGCGAAAGGGGAATACAGGGATTATATAGATGTGGACTCTTTCATCGACTGGTGGATGGTGATGGAACTCACCGGTATATGGGAACCTAATCACCCTAAGAGTTGCTATATGCATAAGGACAAGGGTGGCAAACTGACTATGGGGCCTGTATGGGATTTTGACTGGGAAACATATATGCCGATGAACTGGTTCAGGATAAAGGATGCTCTGTATTATGACCGTCTTTTCCAGGATCCGTATTTCAAGGCCAAAGTGAAGGAACGCTGGAATATGTTCGAGTCGGAATTCCGTGCCCTCCCTGAATTCATTGCTTCGGAGGCTGAAAGAATACGTGGCTCAGAAAGTATGAATCATGTGTTATGGCCTATCACTCAGGTGGTTAATAAGGATGAGCATATGTCTTTTGAGGATGCCGTCGAGAGCATGATCGATGCTTATAATGCCAAACTGGAGTGGATGGACAATGAGATCGGAAAGATGTAGGATCATCAGGTTTTAAAAATTTTTCCTGGAAAAAACGGTTTTTACACCAAATTTGTATAAGACGTTTCATGACACATTTAATATAGTGGTTATGAAACGTCTTAGATTTATTTTTGGAGCAATGGCTCTTGTGGCTGTCGTGATGGCAGCGTCTCCTGAAATCAACGCACAGGAGAATGGAAACCGGGATGAGAACGGCAAAGTTGTTCGAGGCCCTTATGAGACCAACAGGTTTGGTGACAACTGGTTCATTGGCGCCGGTGGCGGTGTCAATATGTTCTTCAATGACGGCTTCAAGGCCAGGATCAGTCCTAACATCGATGCCGGTATCGGTAAATGGTTCACTCCTTCGGTCGGAATGAGAGTGGGTTATTCCGGATTTGCAGGCAGTCTCTGGGCTGACGAACCTTCTGTCCTGGGCCGTACTCTGGATACGGAAGAGAATATGTATCTCCAGAAATTCGGTTATCTTTATGTCCATGGTGATTTCCTCTGGAACATCTCCAATGCATTGGGAGGATACAAGGAGACTCGTTTCTGGAATTTCGTTCCTTATCTGCATGCCGGCTACTTCCGTTCATATGCTCAGGATGATTCCGGATTCTTCGACAATGAAATCGCCGGAGGTGCCGGTCTCATCCATAATCTCCGTCTTGCCAACAGACTCGATCTTGTAATCGATATGAAGGCGACTGTAGTAAACGGAAGGATTCATGGCGATGACGATGTGACTCTTATTCCGTCTGTGACCATGGGACTTGCCGTTGATATGGGATGGCCTGGATTTGTAAGGACTTCAACCGTTGTCTCCGCTCTTGAAACTGCTGCAGTCGACCAGATTGCCGCGCTTGAGGCAGCCGCACTGGCCCTTGAGGTAGCGAATGCTTCTCTTCTCGAGCAGAATGAGGAACTGGTGTCTGCAAACGGAAAACTTCAGAATCAGATGAAGGCAATGAAGAAGAATGCAGGCGGCGGATGCGACGCAGATGCTTTCTTTGCCGGAATGGCTCCGATGGCTGTTTATTTCCAGATAGGCAAATCTACCCTCGCACCTGATGAAATGCAGCATCTCGACTACATTGCCAGGAACATCCTCACAAAGGCGGACAAGCAGAGCAAGGTTTATATCACTGTCATGGGTTCTGCAGACAGCAATACCGGAACTCCTAAGGTCAACAAGAAACTCAGCGAGGCCAGAGGACAGTATGTATTTGACCTTCTTACAAACAGATACGGCATTTCAAAAGACCGCCTCGTAGTCAAATCAGAAGTAGTGAAGGCTGCGTCCGATCCTGCTCTCGACAGGGCTGTTACCTTCTCTTTCTAGACTTTCTTACTGAAAATTATGTGGGTATATCCATAAGTGGGTGGATATACCCACTTTTTTATTATCTTTGTCAGATACAAAACCAAAGACTTATGACAAAGATTGGAACAACATTCACAAACTCTGGCAAGAAGGCCGTTCTGTGCGGCTCAGGTGAACTTGGAAAGGAGGTTACTCTTGAACTTCAGCGCTATGGCGTGGAGGTAGTGGCTCTCGACAAATATGCAAATGCTCCTGCAATGCATGTGGCTCATAGGAATCATGTGCTTTCAATGCTTGACGGTGACGCTTTGGAGGCTGTCATCAAGCAGGAGGCTCCGGATTACATCATTCCTGAGATCGAGGCTATCGCTACTGACCGTCTTGTAAAACTTGAGAAGGAGGGTTTCAATGTGATTCCGACAGCAGAGGCAACCAGACTTACCATGAACCGTGAAGGAATACGTCGTCTGGCAGCGGAGACCCTGGGTCTTCCGACATCTCCATACCGTTTCGCACAGACTCGTGAGGAATTTGACCAGGCGGTTGCAGAAATCGGCATCCCATGTGTCGTGAAGCCTGTGATGAGTTCGTCCGGTCATGGTCAGAGCACCATCAGGACCGAGGCTGACATCGATAAGGCATGGCAGATCTCGCAGGAGGGCGGTCGTGCCGGCAGCGGAAAGGTCATTGTCGAGGGTTTTGTCAAATTCGATTATGAGATCACTCTCC
This sequence comes from Candidatus Cryptobacteroides sp., assembly GCA_045539115.1. Lineage (GTDB taxonomy): Bacteria > Bacteroidota > Bacteroidia > Bacteroidales > UBA932 > Cryptobacteroides. The sequence continues at coordinate 60,004 of JAZQES010000024.1, forward strand.
TGACTGTCCGTCATTGTGCCGGAACCACTTTCCTCAAGCCTGTGGGCCATCATCAGGTGGACGGAGACTACAGGGAGTCATGGCAGCCTCAGGCAATGTCTCAGGCGGCAGTCGCCAAAGCGGAGGCTATTGCAAAGGCTATCACTGACGCTCTCGGAGGTTATGGCATATTCGGAGTTGAACTCTTCATCAAAGGAGAGGATGTCATCTTCAGCGAGGTCTCTCCACGTCCTCATGATACCGGTATGGTGACCATGATTTCACAGGACATGTCTGAATTCGCCCTTCATGCTCGCGCGATCCTCGGACTTCCTGTTCCGGAAGTGAGATTCTACGGCCCGTCGGCTTCGAAGGCCATTGTCGTTGAAGGCAATACCAAGGAGTATGAGTTCTGCAATCTTGAGAAGGTTCTTGAAGAACCGGGTGTGCAGATCCGTATCTTCGGCAAGCCTGAAATTCAGGGTCATCGTCGCGTAGGTGTCATTCTTGCCACTGCCGATTCAGTTGAAGAGGCTCTCGCAAAGGTAGAACGCGCATACGCAAAACTCGAAGTGAAAGTCTACTAGGTCATAGATATAATACATTAAGTCAGCCAGTTGTGAATGCGACATGCCACCCCCGGCTAGGGGGTGCCCGACCATCGGGAGGGCGGGGGTCGCAGCAACAACTGGCTGACTTAATGTATATATGAGGTCCTATTTCCCTTTGGCCAGTCTGGCAAGGTCGAAATCAGCCTTGATCTTGTCGATGATGGCACAGACCACTTCGTATGTCCTGCTATCCTTGGTATAGTTTGCAGGAGTGATGAAGTTCACTCTTTTCTGGCGGAGAAGTTTCTTCGCCACATTGACCTTTTTCTTTATCTCGGGATTATAGACGGCGATCGAATTGCCGCCGAACATCTTCACAATCTTCATGCATGGAACATCAGTCTCTCCGTCTCCGAAATAGATCATATGCGGGAACGGGATTCTCTTGTTCTCCTCTTCCTTGCTCTCATTGACCTTCTTGTTGTCTCTGATGCTCAGGATGCCCTTGTTGATCTTGAAGATGAACTGTGTCTTTGCCGTATAGTCGACCGCTACTCCCGGCCACTCTGCCTCGCCGTCCTTGTTGTAAAGGAAGGAACATGCGAATATGCGTTTGAATTCATGGCCGATGGCTGTGCCTTCGATCATTTCGGCAAGGCCGGATGAATTGATGTAGTGCTCGATCTTCACTCCCTTTGACTTGCCGTAGTCATTGATAAGTCTGAACCACTCCTTTACGCCATCGAAAAGTTCGACAGAGGCTCCGAACGACTTGAAGTCTTCGCGGCGCAGTTTGATCCCGGCCTTGCGGGCTTCATCGAACATCAGTTTCATATAACTGAGAATATTGCTCGCGTCCTGGTCCATAGCGATCTCATCGCTTGCCTGCCAGAACTCCTGAGGCTTCTTTCCTATGGCCTGGATGAAGCCGAACTCCTGCATGTTGCCCGGCGAGAGGGTGCCGTCGAAGTCGTAGATCAATGCTACAATTGGTCGATTTCTCATGAAATGTATGATTTTTGTCAGTTTTTCGCCACATAACATGGCCTTTAACCACAAATATAGTAAAATAAATACACGCGTATGGCCTTTTTAGTACTTTTGCGAACGGAAAAAACTAAAATCTAATCATACCACGATGAAGCATTATTTTACACGACTTGAAGAAGCCATCAAGGCTAACTGGGAGCGTCCTGCCCTCGGAAACTATCGCGGCGAACTTTTCACTTTCGGTGATGTGGCAGAGAATATAGCGAAATTGCATGTCCTTTATGAGGCTGTAGGTCTCAAGAAAGGCGACAAGGTCGCTTTGTGTGCAAAGAACTCTGCACGCTGGGGTATAGCCTTCTTTTCGGCCAATACATATGAAGCGGTAGTTGTTCCGATCCTTGCGGACTTCCATCCGGACAGCGTCAATTCTCTCGTAGACCATTCAGAGAGTACGGTGCTCTTTACGGATTCTGATATCTGGAACAAACTTGACATTACTAAGATGCCTGCTGTCAAGGCTGTTGTTTCAACTGCTGACTTCAAACTTCTTTATGCCGCTGATGAGAAGATCCAGCAGGCAAATGACAATCTTCAGACTCTCTTCACTGAGAAATATCCTAAAGGATTCTCTGCTGCAGATGTGTCGTATCCGACAGACAACGACAAGGATCTCGCCATCATCAATTATACCTCAGGAACTACAAGCGCTCCTAAGGGAGTGATGCTTCGTTATGAGTGTATTTCGGCTAACGTAGCATTCGGCCAGAAGAGACTCCCTTCATATCCGGAGGACAAGATCGTATCGATGCTCCCTATGGCGCACATGTACGGTATGATGTTCGAACTCATCTATCCTCTCTGCGGAGGTTCGTCTATCTATTATCTCGGAAAGACACCTACTCCTGCACTCCTTCTCGGAGCAATGGCAGAGGTGAAGCCATATCTCGTGATCACAGTTCCTCTCGTTATGGAGAAGATCTTCAAGAGCAAGGTTGCTCCGATCGTGAACAAGCCGGTGATGAAGGTTCTTTGTGCTATCCCTGGACTTAATCAGGTGATTTTCAAAAAGGTACGCACGACCCTTCTCAATGCGTTCGGCGGCAAGGTGCGTGAGATCGTGATGGGTGGAGCCGCTCTCAATCCTGATGTGGAGAAGTGGTTCAGGAAATTCAGACTTCCTTTCACAGTGGGTTACGGTATGACAGAAGCGGCACCGCTCATGGCTTATGAGGACTGGTGGGAGTTCGTGCCGAAATCCTGTGGAAAGGCAGTTGATACAGTAGAGGTACGTATAGACTCCGAGGACCCTTACAACAAGGTAGGTGAGATCCAGGCAAGAGGTATGAACATCATGAGCGGATACTACAAGAACGAAGAGGCGACAAAGGCAGCCTTCACAGAAGATGACTGGATGCGTACCGGTGACCTCGGACTTCTTGACGAGAAAGGCAATATCTTCATCAAGGGCCGCAGCAAGAACATGATCCTTTCAGCAAACGGCCAGAATATCTATCCTGAAGAAATCGAGGCTGCTGTTAACAACCAGCCATATGTGATCGAGTCAGTGGTTGTAGACAGAGGTGCAAGACTTGTAGCCCTTATCTATATGGATTCGGAAAAGGCTAAGGCTGAAGGTGTCGATCTCGAGGAATACAAGAAGACCCTCATGGCGGAGGTCAACAAGTCAATGCCTTCATACAGCAAGGTAAATCTGGTTGAATATATGGACCAGCCGTTCGAGAAGACTCCGAAGATGAGTATCAAGAGATTCATGTATAAGTAATTGCTTGACTTATGAAAAGAGTGGTTGTCATGCTTTGTGCCATTCTTCTTCTTTCCTCCGGACTTTCTGCCCGGGGGAAAGATGACATTCCGCTCAGATATGAAGCGAGGCTTGGGTGGTGTGGCTATCCTATGTATGATGACTTGCATATCACCTGCTATGGCAATCTCGGAATTTATAATGACACTCCTGTCAAAGATGTCTTCGTAAGTGATCAAGGTACGACTTATATGACTGGAAACATTGTTGCTGAATTTGATTTTCAGTTCAATGAATGGTTTTCTCTGGCAATAGGATTCGGAGTTGATACGATATGGAAACCGGAAACGCCTGATAATGACAAGGAAACAGGATATGTGTTGTCCCTGATGCCTCAAGCCAGATTTTATTGGTTGAACAGTGAAATGGTGCGCATGTACTCATCGCTGGGAGTCGGTGTTACAGGTGGCAGACTGACCGGGACTTATGATTTTGTTACCGACTGCTATCCGGCCGCTCAGATCATTCCGGTGGGTATATGTGTCGGACGCAAGGTTTTCGGTTTTGCCGAAGTCGGCTATGGAACCATGTATGTGGGTGGAATGATAGGTGTCGGTTATAGTTTCTGATGTCATGAGAAAGTTTTTACCGTATCTGTGTGTTGTTCTGGCAGCGGTTTCCTGCAAGGTTTCCGATATGGACGATTTTGATGATACCGTCGATGCCAGAATCGTCGGATTTTGTGAAAATCTTTTTGATGATGAAATCGCGCAGTATCTGAATTATTTCTATAATGCCTTCCATATCTCTCGTTTCGTTGAGGCGGATGCCGAAGTCAAGATGTGCGGAAAGTATGACCTGATAAGGATGGAATTGTCGTATGAAACGGATTTTTATGAATATGATCTGGGTAAATATGCCTTTTCCGAATCAGGATTCTTCTCTGAAGGAGGAAGAAACGAAATCGTTTCCCGATATGGAATTCCCATTGTCATGACCATGGTATCACCCGATGTATGGCAGATGAATGTACGTGGCAGTCAGTTCGAAGTCAGAGTGGTGGACGAGGATGATGGAGGAATGCGATTGTCAGTGAGCGTATCAGGGAGACGTGTGGATGAATCTTCTTATTATGCGGCTTATGAAATAGCGGATATGGATGTGGAGTATGTCCATTCGAAGATAATGGACTTCGAATCAATTACTTATGCCGGATCTATGACAGTGCGGTTTTATAATGAAGGAGCATTATTGAAAATATGTACGGTGGAGTACGCTCCTCTGATGCCGCCGCATTATGATATAGTAAGACCATAGAATCATTGTTCCTGGACAATGCAACATTTCCGGTTTTATCTGCATCATATATGCGTTAACAATAAAACTGACTTACAGATGAACAGATTCCTGACTCTGATTGCCTGTCTTTTTGTTCTTTCAGTGCTGCCGTCTCATGCTGCAGACAGGGATAAGAAACAGAGCAAATGGGAGAAGCAACCTTACAAGTTTGAAGTGAGGGCCGGCTGGGCCACACCTAATTCCAATCTTTATTATTATAGTGTCTATGATACTCCGGCTTTCCAAGGTGCAGATAATTATCTCGACTGGATCTATAAGCCGCAGCATGGAAGTCTCAGATCTACCGGAGCATTTTTCGCTGAGTTCAACATGAATTTCAGAAGATGGTTCGCCCTTTCGCTTACCGCTTCGGTGAGCGGTTACACTTCGGATGTATATTCCCCTGTCAAGGATGAATTCACTGACAACATCAGCGGTACGCTCATCAATATCATGCCGGTAGCAAGGTTCTATATGATCAGCCGTCCTATATTCAGGATGTACGGTGCAGTAGGATTAGGTATCATGATGGATGTGGGGGATTCAGGTTTCATGCCTTATCCGTCTTTCCAGATCACCCCTATCGGTGTTGCGGTCGGAAGAGATGTGTTCGGATTCTGCGAACTGGTGAGCGGAGTTGAGAACAATGCATCCGGATTTTATTTCGGTATTGGTTACAGGTTCTGATGTCTGACTATAAATATTGGGAAATCATGAAGATAAATAGATTTACATATATATTGGCTGCAACGGTTCTCATCGCTTCTTGTGAGATAATTCCTTCCCAGGTCTCACCGGTAAGCAGCGATGATCTTCAAAGATATGCTGATGAACTGTTTGCGCATAATGTCATACTGCCGGTGGAGATGGCTGAATTCGCTGTTGATTTCGACCGCTACCTTGCTATGAGTGATGAAGAGAAGGTGGGTGACTACAGATTTTACGGAAAGATCGATATGGTCGGTGAAAACATATATCATATCAACGACGGCAGGATTTCATGTACGCTGAATACCGGCGGCATGTCCATAGATGATGAAAATGCCTCATGGCAGTACCTTACTTTTTCGGTTACATCTCATGTCCTCAGCCAATACCGTCCCGTACTGTACATGAATGTCGAGAATGAGGCCTTGCTTACTTTTGCTCCTGTGGAGGGCGAGGGTCGCGGACTTCTTGATGTCAGCATCGTCATGGAAGACGATGAGGCAGGGCTTGTACTTCAATCATATGAGGACGGCGATTTCGAATGGGAAATGGCATGTTTCGGAGAAGACCGAGGTTCCGGAGGACTCAGGGCTGAGTATTCCACCGGTCTTGGAACAGGAGGATTCAAGATTTCCGCGAGGAAGGCTGCAAATGAGGACTATAATGAATTCATTTGTCTGGGCCAGTTCAATGTCAATATTTATGAAGGTACCAAGGAAGTGGACTGGTGCAGGATCATATACAATGCCGGATATGCTCCGATGTACCAGACAAGCAGGTGATATGATGGCAGAGAATACTGACTTATTGTCAGTCTGTGCGTGTTGGAACATAATTTGACTATATCGGGTCGTCCTTCGGGACGGCCCTTTTTGTCATTCCGATACCCCGGTTTGTCATCCTGAGCCTCCTGATTGTCTCAGTTTGTCATCCTGAGCCTCCGGATTGACCCAGTTTGTCATCCTGAGCCTCCAGATTGTCTCAGTTTGTCATCCTGAGCGGAGCGAAGGATCTATAAAGAAAATATATAAACATAAATAATTATGGCAACAACAGGAAAAATTGGAGTTACTACCGAGAACATCTTCCCGGTGATCAAGAAGTTTCTTTATTCTGACCACGAAATCTTCCTCAGGGAACTCGTGGCAAATGCAGTTGATGCGACACAGAAGATGAAAGCCCTTGCGGCTTCAGGAGAATATGCCGCAGAACTTGGCGACCTTGCAGTCCGTATCGAACTTGACGAGGCTGCGAAGACCCTCAAAGTGATCGATAACGGTATCGGTATGACCGAGGAAGAGGTCGACAAATATATCAACCAGATCGCATTTTCATCAGCAGGGGAGTTCCTTGAAAAATACAAGGACCAACTCAGCAGCATAATCGGACATTTCGGACTCGGATTCTATTCTGCGTTCATGGTCGCTGACAAGGTAACTATCGAGACTCTTTCATGGAAGGAAGGTACAAAGGCTGTGAAGTGGTCATGTGACGGCTCTCCTGAGTATGACATGGAGGAGTGTGACAAGGCTGACAGAGGTACTGTCATCACTCTTTATATCGCCGAGGATGAGAAGGAATATGCGGAGAAGAAGCGTATAGAGGGCCTTCTCAACAAGTATTGCAAGTTCATGCCTGTGCCTGTCGTATTCGGAAAGGAACAGGAGTGGAAAGACGGCAAATATATTGATACAGAGAAAGATAATGTGATCAACAAGGTTGAGCCTCTCTGGGCTCGCAAGCCTGCTGACCTCAAGGATGAGGATTATAATGAGTTCTACAGGGCTCTTTATCCAATGGCGGAGGAACCTCTTTTCCATATTCATCTTAATGTGGATTATCCGTTCAATCTCACCGGTATCCTTTATTTCCCAAAGATCAAGAACAATGTCGAGATCTCACGCAACAAGATCCAACTTTACTGCAATCAGATGTTCGTGACCGACTCTGTGGACAACATAGTTCCGGACTTCCTTACATTGCTTCATGGTGTGATTGACTCACCGGACATTCCGCTTAACGTGTCCCGCAGTTATCTCCAAAGCGATGCGAATGTGAAGAAGATCTCCACATACATCACAAAGAAGGTTGCAGACCGTCTGGACGAGATTTTCAGGAACGAACGTCAGCAACTTGAAGAGAAATGGGACAACCTCAAACTCTTCATCGAGTATGGAATGCTTTCTGACGAGAAGTTCTGCGACAGGGCCATGAAGTTCTGCCTCCTGAAGAATACAGAGGGCAAATATTTCAGCATCGAGGATTATAGGAAGGCTATCGAGGGCGAGCAGACCGACAAGGACAAGAAGGTGGTGTTCCTGTATGCAACCGATGTGGAAGGCCAGTATTCGTTCATCGAGTCTGCCAAGGCAAAGGGATATGATGTGCTCCTGATGGACTGCCAACTTGACAGCCATTTTGTGAATCTTCTCGAGACCAAGGTGGAGAATGCGCGTTTTGCACGTGTGGATTCGGACAGTGTCGACAATCTCATCGCCAAGGAGGACAAGATCCGTCCGGAACTCTCGGAGATAGAGCAGGAGGATCTTTCTGTGATCTTCCAGGCGGTGCTTCCGAAGGAGAATCAGTATTATGTACAGGCTGACAATCTTGGCGAGAACGCTGCTCCTATCCTCATCACCCAGAGCGAGTTCATGCGCCGTTACCGTGAGATGTCAGCAATGGGCGGCGGAATGAATTTCTATGGCGAGATGCCGGCGATGTATAATATCACCGTGAATATGCAGAACCCTCTGGTTGCAAAGATCATGGCTTCGAAGGCTGCTGATGTGGCTCCGGCACAGGTCATTCCAGATGCGGCTTCCGATGCTTCCGAGGATGTGAAGAGGACTGTTACAGAGGCGAAGGAGACTGCTGCCGCTTCGCATAAGTCTGATCTTGAGGCTTTTGCAGGCAATAATGAGATTCTCAAACAGATCACTGACCTTGCGCTTCTGGCCAACGGAATGCTCAAAGGTAAGGATCTCAGCGAGTTCATCGCAAGAAGTGCAAAGGTTGTTGAAGACGCTTATCTGAAATAGAAGTATAGCCTGATATTGCTTCGTGGCAAGGGAATGTTACCATTGTCGTCATCCCCGACCTGATCGGGGATCTTTATCGGATCAGGTTGAGGAACTCGTTACGGGTACGCTCGTCTTTCAGGAAAATGCCGCTGAAGGCTGATGTGGTTGTCATCGCATTGGCCTTCTGTACGCCTCTGAGGGTCATGCAGGTATGCGAGGCCTCGATGACGACGGCAACTCCGAGAGGATTCAGGGTCTCCTGGATGCAGTCGCGGATCTGGGTGGTGAGCCTTTCCTGCACCTGAAGACGGCGTGCGAATGTTTCCACGACACGGGCTATCTTGCTCAGGCCGGTGATCGTACCGTTAGGAATATACGCCACATGGGCCTTGCCGATGAAAGGCATGACATGATGCTCACAGGTCGAATACAGTTCGATGTCCTTCACGAGGACCATCTGCTGATATTCTTCCTTGAACATAGCGCTGCGAAGGATTTCCGCGCCGTCCTGATGAGATCCGTGCGTGAGGAACTGCAAGGCTTTCGCCACACGCTCCGGGGTCTTCACCAGACCTTCACGGTCAGGATCTTCTCCAAGAAGTCTGAGGATTTCCTTGTAATGTGCAGCGATGGCGGCAGTAGTCTGCTCGTCGTATCTTTCATCCTTGAAATAAGCCATTTTGTGATATTTTTGATGTCAATATATTGCTGCCTTGACCCTGCTTTTCCATGTGGTATGGAACTTGTGCCGTGACCGTCTCGGCTGCAAATGAAATTATTTATGCAAAAATAATAAAAAGAACATCATCATTAAGTTTTTTTATCTATATTTGCGGCCCCTTAAGGATGGGGGTAATGCTTAAAGATTGATAATTAATAATTTAAACTTAAAATACTATGTATTGGACACTCGAACTTGCATACCGTCTGGAAGACGCTCCATGGCCAGCAACCAAAGAAGAACTGATCGACTACGCCACCCGTTCAGGAGCCCCGCTCGAAGTTGTTGAGAATCTTGAAGAACTCGAGGATGACGGCGAGATCTACGAAAGCATCGAAGACATCTGGCCAGACTATCCTTCAAAGGATGACTTCTTCTGGAACGAAGAGGAATACTAATGAGGTAACCGTCAGGTAATCTTGTAATTATGTTAAGAGGATGACAAATTTGTCATCCTCTTTCGTTTATGGCCTTTCCTGATCCGGTCTTTGCCTTGCAGCCAAGACCTTGTCATATATGAAGTTACGAAAATATTGGTTATATTTGGCAAAATTGTGTTTGATCAGGAAGTGATATGAGACTCAACATTTTAATCTTCTGTGTGTTTATGGCATTGACAGGTACTATCGGCGCGCATGCCCAGGATTCGGATCAGGTGATAAGTTATCTGGAAATTTATGATGTGGAGAGGGGAACTCATCATGTCGTTAAGGAATTCCCTTATCTTATAGAGGCTCCTAACTGGACGCCTGACGGCAAGTGGCTGGTAATCAATAAGGAGGGACGTCTATACAAGATTGCTCCCGATGGTTCCGGAGATCTTGTGGAGATAAATACAGGAGCGGTCACCCAGTGCAATAATGACCATGTCATTTCTGCCGATGGAAAGTGGATCGCTCTCAGCAGCAACGATCCGTCGCTCAAGGACTGGAAATCATATGTGTTCACTGTCCCGTTTGAAGGGGGAGAACCGAAGAAGATCACTCCTGTAGGACCAAGTTATCTTCATGGTATAAGTCCGGACGGTAAGATGATCGCATATTGTGCTTTCCGCGGGCCGGATAATGAGGCGGATGTGTATGTCATGCCGGTCAAGGGAGGCAAGGAAGTGAGGCTGACCGATGCTCCCGGCCTGGATGACGGACCGGAATACAGTATGGACGGAAAACATATCTGGTTCAACAGCGTGAGGAGCGGCAGAATGCAGGTATGGCGTATGAAGGCCAATGGAAAGGAACAGACCCAGATGACCTTTGATGAGGATATGAATTCGTGGTTCCCGCATATTTCTCCTGATGGACAGAAGGTGGTCTATATCGCATATCATGATTATGAGGTGGCTCCGGGAGATCATACTCCGAACCAGAATGTCCAACTCCGGATGATTCCGGCAGGTGGCGGCGAACCGAAGGTTCTTGTGAGTCTTTTCGGAGGTCAGGGAACGATCAATGTCAATTCATGGAGCCCTGACAGCAGGAAATTCGCCTATGTGAGTTATCGTATGGCGGAGGAACTGACGGCTCCGGCAAAGGAAATGGCTGTGCAACTGTACTCGGTGCGTGGACTTATAGGTACACCGGAACTTTTTGCAAAGAATCATGAATATGTGCTCGGACGTCTTGCCCAGATGGGGTATACCGGTGCGGAAGCGGCAAGTTATTCTGACGGAAAGTTCTCCGGTCTGGAACCAGGGGAGTTCAGGGCTGTCCTCGATAAGGCGGGACTTGAACTTGTCTCATCTCATGCGACGAGAGTGCTTTCAGTCGAGGAATTGTCGACAGGTGATCTGACATCTGCTCTGGAATGGTGGGACAGATGCATCGAAGCGCATCAGAAGGCAGGAATCCCTAGGCTGGTGCTGCCATATTCACCAAAGTTGAAGACTGAGGCAGAACTTGAAGTTCTGACGCGATATCTCGATGCCATAGGACGCAGATGCAACGCAGCAGGTATCCGTTTCGGCTATCATAACCATGCACATGAGTTGGAAAAGGTCGGCAATACCACTATGATGGATTATATAATCGCACATACCGATCCGGAAAAGGTGTTCTTGGAAATGGATGTCTATTGGGCGGTTGTGGGAGATGCGGCTCCTGTGGACTATATGCGTAAGTATCCCGGACGTTTCGAAGTCCTGCATATAAAGGACAAGAGGGAGGTCGGACAGAGCGGAATGGTCGGTTTCGATGCCATATTCCGCAATCTTGACAAGGCTGGAACAAAGGTCATTGTCGTTGAACTGGAAGAGGCCAGCAGCCCTAATATCCTGAAAGGTCTCCGTGAAAGCGCACTTTATTTGAGGAATCATCCATTGCTTAAACCTTGATTATAAATGAAATATGACCCTATGTCGCCAAATGCCCTGCTGCATGTGATCGTTGCAGTGATATTTGTCGCATCATGTTCGCCGTTCAATTATGGTTATATCGGTGATGATGATGAGAAGACTGAGCAGACTCCCGGCACTGACCCGGAACCGGAGCCTGAACCCGGGCAGGTATATGTGCCTGTGGTCAGGGTTGATGTGGAGGGCGGCAGGAATATCGAAAGCAAGGATGAGTATCAGAATGTTTCCGTTACCATTACGGAAGGGGAGGAAACTATGCTTTCCGCTGCCGGACGCATGAAGGGCAGGGGAAACGCCACATGGGGCTATGAGAAGAAGCCGTACAAGATAAAGTTCGATGAGAAGCAGGGAGTCTTGGGCTTTGCTGCAAACAAGGATTGGGTTCTGCTTGCCGAATATTGCGACAAGTCTCTGATGAGGACACCGTATATGTGTGAACTTGCCCAGACGGTAGGATTACCTTATCCTATACATTATCGTCATGTCCAGTTGTACCTGAATGACGAGTATGTCGGAATGTATATCCTTACTGATCAGGTGGAAAAGAAGAAGAACCGTGTTGACATTGAAGATGACGGATTCCTGTTCGAGAATGACAATTATTTCTGGGAGGAACCGCTGAATTTCATGACTGACCGCCGACAGTATTGGTATACGTTCAAGTATCCTGACCCTGAGGATGGCGAGATTGTGGCGGGAGACGACAATTTCAAGTTCATCACAGGCTTCATGAATGATTTCGAGGCTGCCTTATATGGCGATGATTTCAGGGATCCTTATAAAGGATATCGGAAATATATTGATGTGGAGTCATTTGCGAAATGGTTCCTTGTTCAGGAACTCACGGCGAATCTCGAACCTAACATGTATTATGTCCTGCCTTCCCGTGGTTCCAAACTTCAGATCGCACCGGTATGGGATGCTGAGTGGAGCATGGGACTTGCTTACAGGAAGGATGAGTATTCTAGTTGGGAGGGCCTTCCGGCACAGCCTGACAGATATCAGATGATATGGAGCAGGTGGAAATATTTCGGCCGTCTGTTCGAAGATGAATATTTTGTGAATGTAGTCCGCCAGGAATGGGAAACCCTCAAACCGGAACTTCCTTCATTCAAGGAGAAGATGGCAGCGGTGGCGGAGAGCATCAGTGAAGGGCAGGCTCAGAATTTCCGGAGATGGAATACCCTCACCTGGCATGTAAGTGTAGGATTAGTCCGTTTCGACACCTGGGAAGAGGAAGTCGCGTATGTCGAGAATTTCTTTGCCGACAGGGTAGAATGGCTCGACGGACTTTTATAGGGTCTGAACCTTTTATTTGACCTTTTCGTATTTTATCCTTTGGATGACGTCAATAGTCTGGCCTTCGTATTCGGTCTCGACGTAGAGTTCAAGAGCAAGGGAGTTCTCTGTGATTATACCCCAAATATCGTAAAGTTCTGGTAAACTGTCACATCCTATAAAAGTTTTGTGATTTCTTCCTGATATTTCCGTGATATAGGGATGCTTTCGTAGCCGTTCTGCTTCAGTTCCGCTACGATGAGTCCTGCACTGTTCCTGTGGATGATCCTGATGAATGCAGGATTTATGAAATATGACCTGTGGCAACGTACAAGTCCATGTCTTGTGAGGTCCTCTTCCAGCGCCCTCATCGATGACCTGAGGATGAATTTCTTTGTCTTGTCATGGTCCAGATAATGAATCTGCACATAGTTGTCTTCCGACCTGATGAAGATTACGGCCTCCGGAGCGATCACAAGACGCAGTTTCTGATATTCGTCGTGAAACCTTATGAGTGAATTGTCGTCGGCCGGGTGAGCGGCTTCATTGTTCTTTGCATAAAGTTCCAGCCCGAGCCACAGAAATCCGTAGGGCGTGAAACTGGTCGCCGTCATCATTACCACGGCCGATCCTGCAATGTCGAAGAACTGCAATGTCTCGCGTGACATCAGCACGATGTACAGGGAGATGAAAAGCGATGCTGTCACATTTTCGAGAATGCACCACAGCAGATATCCGCCTCTGGAAAGGTTCCTGTATTTGGCGAAAAGATACAGCCATCCTCTTGTGATTGATATGGACACGAGGATGATGCAGAAAAGAATGATCGTGTTGAAGGTGAATGACGCATTCTCCATCTGCAGAATTTCGTATATTCCATACGGCTTGTAATAGACAGTGAAGATCAGTACGAATATAGGAACAACCAGCGAGTGAAGGATCGTACTCGCTCCTGATACGATGATATTGTTTAATCTGCTCATGAAAATGGTACCAAAAGTGTCGGGACAAAGATAGTAAATTTCTGTCAAATGTCCCTAAATATGCATTTTTATCCCTAAATAGCGTTTTTTTCCACTTTATATTAACCCCTGTCACATATTTTACCATCCTCGGAAAGTCATGCTTAATTTTGCCGCGTCGATTTTAACTGAAAACAGGCATGAACTCTATATTGTTTATCATATTGCTTTTTATTGTTGTGGTTCTCGCGGCCTTTATACTGACCTATTGCATACGCAAGGTCAAGAACGGCCAGGCGGACAGATGACATGAAGATTTACTTTTAACTATAATTATGATTCAGGTTTACAAAAGAATGAAGAAGATGAGGGAGAAGTATGTGGATACCCTCGCAAGACTGTATGAATATGCAACTACGGTCTATTCGAAGAAACAGTACACACAATGGTACGATACAAAGGAAGGAGGATATACTTTCGGCTCCTTCAAGGCCAAATGCGACAGCCTGTCCAAGAAACTCACCCAGTACGGTGTAGGTGCAGGCGACAAGGTGGCCATCTTTTCCCAGAGCATGCCGAACTGGTCTGTGGCATTTTTCGCTACCGTACCCTTCGGAAGAATTTCGATTCCTATCCTTCCCGACAGTTCCCAGAACGAGGTGACAAACATCATCAACCACTCCGAGTCCAAGGTCCTTTTCGTCTCGAAGAGGCTCGCAGGCAAGGTGAGTGAAGAGGTGATCGGAAAAATGACTCTCGTCATCGACCTTGACACATTCGAGGTTATCAAGGAAGACGATACCAAGTTCACATGCGACGGCCGTACATCAGTGCCGACACCGGACGATATCGCAGCAATAATTTATACATCCGGAACCACAGGCAGTGCGAAAGGCGTGGTTCTCAGCCATCGTAACCTCGCTTCCAATGTGATCACATGCTACCACTCATGCAAGAGAACCGAGAAAGACAGATGGCTTTCTGTACTTCCTATGGCTCACACTCTTGAAATGACCCTTGGAATGCTTTATCCGATGTATACCGGTTCGACTGTATATTATCTGCCGAAGCCGCCTGTGGCGACCCTTCTCATGAAGGCCATGAAGATTGTGAAGCCTACGACAATGCTCACAGTCCCTATGATCATAGAGAAAGTATATAAGGGAAGCGTACTTCCTACCATTGCAAAGAGCCGCACCCTCACATGGATGAACGAGCATATGAACGGACTGATGTGCAGGATCATCGGAATGAAACTGAAAAAGACTTTCGGAGGTCATGTCACATTCTACGGAATCGGTGGAGCGAAACTCGATCCGGAAGTGGAGAGATTCCTCCTCAAAGCGAAGTTCCCTTATGCGATCGGTTACGGACTTACAGAGACATCGCCGCTTCTCGGATATGCAATGAACGGATGGAGGACAGTCGGCTCATTCGGTTATCCGGTCTATAACGTGAAACTCAAACTCCATAATGTGAATCCGGAAACCGGTGAGGGTGAAGTGGTTGCGAAGGGCCCTAACGTCATGCTCGGATACTATAAGGATCCGGTAAGAACCAAGAGCGTCTTCACTGAGGACGGATGGTTCCGCACAAGCGACATCGCCGTTATTGATGAAAAGGGACGTTATCATATCAAGGGACGCAACAGCAACATGATCCTCGGCCCTTCCGGCGAGAATATCTATCCGGAGGAAATCGAGAACGTGCTCAACAACGTCGAGGGTGTGAGCGAGTCCATCGTGGTGGAACGCAACGGACGTCTTGTCGCTCTTGTCCAGCCTATCGAGAACTTCATAGAATGGGACAAGGAAAGCGAGGACAAGATATATGAGAAACTTGACGAATGGAAGGAGAAGATCCTGAAGGTCACAAACCGCAATGTCAACAAGTCTTCCCAGGTCAGTTCGGTCGAGGTCATGAAGGAACCTTTCGAAAAGACTGCAACCCAGAAGATCAGACGATTCAAGTACAAGGAATCGGCTCCTACGGTAGAGGAGGACAAGAAGAACAAATAAATTGCTTATCTTCGCGGTCAGTACAAACAACATCCAATTCATGAAAAGAACATCATTGATCGCTTTTGCAATTCTGACCGTTTCAGCCTGTGTTTCTCCCGATGAGAGATCGGCCATGGAACTTGCCGAAAGGATAGTTCCGGCCTATGCTGACAATATCTCTTTCGTCCAGACCGAAGATACTGTCGACTTTTTCGAACTCTCCATGAAGGGAGACCGTCTTGTCATCAAAGGCAACAATGCCAATTCAATGGCTGTCGGCCTTAATCATTATTTGAAGAATACATGTGATGTGACGGTGTCATGGCATGCCTATGACACCGTCCAATATCCTATGCCGATGCCTGTCCTCGATGAACCGGTAAGGGCGGAAGCCAGGGTGGATGAGCGTTTCTTCCTTAATTACTGCACTTTCGGCTACACCATGCCTTGGTGGAAATGGGAGGATTGGGAGCGTCTGATAGACTGGATGGCTCTCAACGGTGTCACAATGCCTTTGGCGAATACCGGCCAGGAAGCAGTCTGGCAGAAGGTATGGCGCAAGCATGGACTTACGGACGAGCAGATACGTTCATATTTCACCGGGCCGGCCCATCTTGCTTGGCATCGCATGTGCAACATCGATTCATTCGACGGACCGCTGCCTCAGGGATGGATCGACTCCCAGGTTGACCTGCAGAAGAAGATTCTGGCACGTGAGAGGGCTCTGAACATGAGGCCGGTGCTTTCCGCTTTCGGAGGCCATGTGCCTGAACAACTGAAAGATATATATCCTGATGCCCGAATAACCGATATCCCTGGATGGGGTGGTTTCGATGAGGAATATCTCTGCCATTTCCTCGCTCCTATGGACACCTTGTATGCGCGTATCCAGAAGGAATACATGGAGGAGCAGGAAAGGATGTTCGGCACCGACCATATATACGGAGTCGACCTCTTCAATGAGGTGGAGGCTCCTTCATGGGACCCTGAGACCCTTGCGGCCATCTCGAAGGGCGCTTACGAATCCATGGCTACCGTCGATTCTGACGCAAAATGGCTTCAGATGGGATGGATGTTCTACTATGACCAGAAGCATTGGACCAGAGAAAATGTAGAGGCATACCTCAGAGCCGTCCCACAGGACAAGGTGATTATCCTTGATTATTATCTCGAACATACTCCTGTATGGACCTTGACAGATTCCTTCTATGGCCAGCCGTACATTCTCTGCTATCTCGGAAACTTCGGAGGAAATGTAAGGCTTGCAGGACATTTCCATCAGACAGGGGAGAGGATAGAGGACGCCTTTGCCCGCGGAGGAGATAATTTGATCGGCCTGGGATCCACTCTTGAAGGCTTCGGAGTGAATCAGTTCATGTACGAATATCTTTTCGACAAGGCTTGGAATACCGGAATTTCAGATGATGAGTGGGTGAAGAATCTCGCAGACAGAAGACTCGGCAAGCCGGACGAGAATGCACGCAAGGCGTGGAAGACATTGACCGACAGCGTATATATCGGCGGGTCCTTCTCTTCCCAGACTCCTCTCGCGTGTGCGCGTCCTTGTTTAGAAGGCTTCTGGCATTGGACTGCGATACATAATGTGAAATACGACAATGCCACACTCATCCTTGCATGGAAAGATCTTCTTGCCTCTCCTTCCGACAGGGACTCATATCGTTTTGATATTGTCAACATAGGAACCCAGGTTCTCGGAAACCATTTCGCCGTTCTACGTGATGAATTTACTGCGGCATATCGTTCTGGGGATCTCCTTGGGGCAGAGACAACTGGACGCAAGATGCTCGAACTTATCGATGACATGGATGCTCTGGCAGCATGTGAACCTCAACTCCGTCTTGACAGATGGCTTGATGACGCTGCCGCGTGTGCTTCCGCTCCGGATGAGGAAGCATATTACAGGCGCAACGCCCGCACCATCATCACCGTCTGGGGGCATGAGACGTCCATACGTGATTATGCCTCCCGTCTGTGGAGCGGCCTTCTGGACTCGTATTGCAAGCCGAGATGGGAAATGTTCATTGAAGAAATCTTGCTCTGCATGAGGGAAAAACGGCAGTATGACGAGAAGGCCTTCTTCGAAAAACTGACGGAATTCGAGAACAGATGGGCTGCCGAGGAACAACAGATTTCTTTCAGATCCCCTTCGGATCATATGAAAATGTCATCTGATTTCATCGCAAAATATGATTTTTAAAAGGTTTCAGCACGGAAAAATTAATTTTTTTAATTTTCTGTGCTGTTATTTTAAATTTATTCCTATCTTTGTGCCTGTGTAATACACCACAGTACACCACACCAAAGACAAAAAGATAGAATTACAATATTAATAACCTTTTAAAACAACATTCATTTTATGAAGAAATCATTATTTGCTCTCATGCTCGGTCTTGCAGTAGTTGCTTGCCAGCCGGCAGAGTATGACCATTCAGGTCTTGAGAACGATATCAAGGACCTTGCAGGAAGAGTTGACGCTCTCGAAGAGGATGTAGCAACTCTCAGACTTAATGTTGATGCGATGACAACTCTCGCAAATGCACTTAAGAACGGTCTTTACATCACTGCAGTTACAGAGGTGACTGACGGTTATACTATCACTTTCTCTGACGGTTCATCAATCACTATCCTTAACGGAGAAGATGGCGCACAGGGTGAAAAGGGTGACCAGGGTGACAAAGGTGACAAGGGCGATCCTGGTGCTGCAGGTGCAACTCCTACCGTTGAGGTCAAGAATGTTGACGGTGAACTTTACTGGTTCATCAACGGCGAGAAGATCTGCCCTGTATATGAGGCTGCTCCGACATTCACAAGCATCGACGGCAAACTCTATGTGCAGTATCCTGGTTCTGAGGAACTTGTGGAGATCGGTGAACTCGTAGGAAAGTCGCTTTTCGACAACGTTATCGTAGGTGAGAACTCTGTTGAGTTCGTTCTCATCAGTGGCGGTTCATTCGAGGTTCCTCTCGCAGAGCCATTCGCACTTGAGATCAGCACTACAGTAGGTCTTGAGAACGGTCAGACTGAGGTTGAGATTCCTTATACTGTAACTGGCGCTACTGAAGCAACAGTTGTTGACGTTATCGCATTCGGTTGCGAGGCTGTCGTTGAGGAAGACGTGATCAAGGTTTCTGCAATTACAGAAGGTGCGCAACTTCTCGTTTTTGCTGACAACGGTGAGGGCAAGGCTTCTATCAAGAAGATCGTCTTCGATGCTGAAAAGTACAGCGTTGAGGAAGTTGACGAGGTTATCCCTGCAGAGGGTGGCCAGATCGTTGTAAAGGGTATCTCTAACGTCGCTTTCGAGGTTGTTATCCCTGCCGAGGCTACATGGCTTACACTTGTTGAAACCAAGGCTGAGTCATTTGAACTGACTTTCGCTGCTGAGGCTAACACTGCTGAGGAGCCAAGAGAGGCAAAGGTGGCACTTGTTCGCGCTGGTACTCAGACTGAACTCCTTTCATTCACAATCGCTCAGGAGGCTGCTGTGATCGCTAAGGAATTCGCTACTCGCGTCGCTGCCCGTTATTCTGATGCTGACGGTGCTGCATGGTGCAGTTTCATTCCAAATATCGCAAACCGTTCAATGGCTTCAGACGGCAAGTATGTTTATCTTAACTCTTCTGCTGCTGCGCCGGCAATCTATGCTGTAGAAATCGCTTCTCTTCTCGCAGGTGATGCAACACCTGCATACAAGGCACTCCCTGTAGAGGGTATTTCAGGCGGTACACATGCTGTATCGGTTGTCGAGGTATTCCCTAATGAGGCTGGTGACCCTGTTCTTATTGCATGTAACCTTGCTGTTGATGGAAACGAGAACTTCAATATCTATGCATATAAGAACGGCATTGACGCAAATCCTGAAATGTTCCATGCATACAGATGGGATGGCGTAGCAAATGTAAGTGATTGGAGAAGATACGGTGACAGAATCTCTGTCTCTGGAACTTGGCAGAACGGTACAATCTGGGCTCCTTCGCAGAGTGGTACAAAGGTGATGGCATTCCATGTCGAAAATGGTGCTACTGATGCAGCCCATAGAGAGTATTGCTGGTTTGATGGCTTTACAGGCGGTCTTGCAGAGGCCAATGTATATCCTGCAACCGGTCAGGCCATTCTCACAACAGCATCATCCGCAGCATTCTATACAAAGAATGCCAACGGTGAAACTCATTCAGGCGGAGCATGGCCAAAATGGGATCTCGGAAATGCTGTCGCTTCTTTGAATGGTGCATTCGGTTTCCAGTTCTTTACTCATAACGACAAGAACTATATCGCTTATGTTGTTCTTCCTGATAACAAGCATTGCGATCTCGTTGTAGTAGAGGATAACGGTAACTTTGAGAGTTCACTCGCCGGTGAGGTGGTCTTCACTGCTCCTCTCTATGAAGGTGATGAGGCAACTTGCGCTGCCGGCAATACATATGGTGATTGCTCAGTTGTAGAGATTGAAGGTGAACTTCATATCGTTGCAATGATGCAGGGTGGCGGACTCTCAATCTTCAAACTTAACTGATCGAAAGTTATTGGTGGTTAAAATATACAATTGATTTTGTGAAGGGGAACAGATCTGATCTGTTCCTCTTTTTTTGTTCACTTTGTTGTAAAAAGTTTGGTGTGGTGTGGTATAATTTTGTATATTTGTACCTCATTACAGACAATCCGAAAATGTTAAGAAAAATCATTGTTTCAGTAGCGGTCCTTGCCGCTTCGATCTTATCCGTACATGCAGTTTCCGGCCCGGACAGAATCATTCCGGCACCAGTGGAATATACTGTGTCAGAAGGGGTTTACACCCTCAAGGGTGACGGAAGCGACATCAAGGTCAAGATAGGTGATCCCCGTTTTGAAGAAGCAGTCAACAACCTCCCGGATTTTGCCAGGGAAGAGGCTTATGAACTTGTCGTAGGCAAGAAGGGAGTGACCATCAGGGCTATGACCGAGAAAGGGGCATTCAGAGGAAGGCAGGCTCTTGAAATGATGAGGCTTCTTGATAAGGATGTCCGTTATTGCAAGGTCTTTGACTATCCGCGTTTCCGTCACAGGGGAGTCATGCTTGACGAATCCCGCAGTTTCAAGGGAAAGGAATTCGTCAAGAAACAGATTGACGCTCTGGCATTGCTGAGGATGAATGTGATGCATCTCCATCTTACCGATGCAGCCGGATGGCGTATCCAGATCGATGCATATCCGAATCTTGCAGACCATGTGGCATGGAGAAGGGGAGAGATGTACCATGAATGGGAGGCGGCAGGATATCCTTTCACAAATGCTGAGGATCCCGAGGCTTACGGTGGATTCTACACCAAGGATGACATCCGTGAAATCGTGGCATATGCCGCTGAACGCTATATAGACATCATTCCTGAGATCGAGATGCCCGGCCACAGCATGGAAGTGAACAGGGCATATCCTGAAATCGCATGCGTTGGCCCGGACGGAAGGCCAAGACCGTTCTCATGGGATCTTTGTGTAGGGAATGAGGGGACATTCAGATTCCTTGAAACCGTTCTGGAAGAAGTGATCGAACTCTTCCCGTACAGATACATCCATATCGGCGGTGATGAGGCTGTCAAGAAGGACTGGGAAGTGTGCGTGAATTGCCAGAAGAAGATGAAGGAAGAGGGCATGACGGATAAGAATGAACTTCAGGGCTATCTTGTGCGTCATATTGAGGCCTTCCTCCGCGAAAGAGGCAGGACAGTCATCGGATGGGACGAGATCGTCGAGACCGGACTTCCGGAACAGGCCACAGTAATGTCATGGAGAGGTACACCGGGAGGCATCAAGGCTGCCTCGGAGGGTCACGACGTGATAATGTCTCCGAATACATATGTGTATCTTGATTATTATCAGGATCTTATAAAGAAAGAACCGCGTGCGGTGGGCCATCTCCAGTCTCTGCGTCATGTGTACAGTTACGATCCTCTTGACGGTATCGGCCCGGAACATCACCACCATATCCTCGGCCTTCAGGGAAATCTCTGGTGTGAACTCATTCCATATGCTTCACATGCCGAATATATGCTTTATCCACGTCTGTTCGCCATTGCCGAAATCGGCTGGACTCCGCAGGAAGACAGGGAGTTCTTCGATTTCCGCGAGCGTGCTCTTGCACTTATCCAGGTGTTCAGATCCCTCGGTTACAGCACCTTCGACCTTACCAATGAAACCCTTAAAGCACAGACCGGAAGACTCCGATTCGAGAATTTTCCTCTATAACTGAATATACATAATGAGAAATTTACAGACTGCCATCTTATTGTTTCTTATCTCTTCGATTGCTGCCTATTCACAGGCAGGACCTCAGGATATCATTCCGATACCTGCGGAAACAGAGATGAGAGAAGGAATATATGTACCTGTGCCGGACGGGTCTGACATCAGGATATCTCTGACTGATAAGAAATTCGCAAAAAGGACGGAAACCCTTCCGGATTTTGCCAGAGAGGCAGCATATGAACTTGACATTACCCGTAAGGGAATAGAAATCAAGGCTCTTTCCGACAAAGGAGTGTTTTATGCCCGGAAGACTTTGGAACAGATGCTGGCGATTTCAGATACTCTTGCTCAGTGCCTTGTCTTCGATTTTCCGAGATTCCCGCATCGCGGACTCATGCTTGATGTATCGCGTAATTTCAGAAGCAAGGATTTCATCCTCAAGCAGATAGATATGATGGCGTCGTTGAAGATGAATACACTCCATTTCCATCTTACCAACAGTGCGGGATGGAGGATAGAGATGGAAAATTATCCTGCTCTCAACACGGAAGGTTCATACAGACTCGGATATACTTACAAGGAGTGGGAGAAACTGGGACGCAAATTTCTTCCGAAAGGTGCTGAAAATGCATGCGGCGGCTATTACACCAAGGCGGAATTGAAGGAAATCGTGGAATATGCCGCTCAGAGACATATAAATGTCATGCCGGAGATAGAAATGCCCGGTCACTGCATGGAGGTGGTTCATGCATATCCTGAACTCTCCTGCCTGAGTGCAGACGGCTCTCACCCGGTCTACGGCTTTGATGTCTGTCCTTCCGCAGATGAGACTTACCGTTTCTTTGAAGGAGTACTTGATGAAATCCTTGAAATCTTCCCTTCTGAATACATTCATCTCGGAGGAGACGAGGCTGTGAAGAGGAACTGGCATACATGCCCGAGATGCAAGGCAAAGATGGAGCAGGAAGGCATGCAGAGCGTGGATGAACTTCAGGCTGCGCTGATGAAGCATATGGAGAAATATCTCGCTTCAAAGGGCAGACGTATTGTAGGCTGGGATGAGATTCTTGACGGCGGACTTCCTCCTCAGGCCACTGTAATGTCATGGCGAGGCGTTTCAGGAGGCTTGAAGGCCATTTCCATGGGCCATGACGTCATCATGTCACCGAATACACACTGCTATCTCGACTTCTACCAGGATGCTCCTGCTTTCGAGCCGGAGGCCATCGGAGGCTATCTTCCTCTTTCTCAGGTATATTCATATGATCCTGTCAGCAGGATACCGGAGGAGGACGCCCATCATGTGCTCGGTGTGCAGGGAAATCTCTGGACCGAATATATCTTCACCGAACAGCAGTTCGAATATATGCTTTATCCGCGTTCATTCGCAATTGCGGAGATAGGATGGAGTCCCAAGGATAGGAAGGATTATTCCGGTTTCAAGGAAAGGACAGCCTCCCTTACTGATGTTATGAAGAAAAAGGGCTATAATGTGTTCGACATCAGGAAGGAATACGGCCCACGACGTGAATCCCTGACAGAAGGAAATCATCTTGCAGTAGGGAAACCACTTACATATAACATCAAGGACTCTTCTCCTTACATCGCCTCCGGTCCTCAGTCTCTCGCAGACGGCAGATATGGCAACTGGGTGTATGGAGACAGGTGGATGGGCTTCAGAGACGATATCGATGTCACTATCGATTTTGGTGAGACAACCCCGGTGCATTATGTTACGGCTACTTTCTGGCATCATCCTCCATATTCTGTCGGTCTTCCTCAGAAGGTGGAGGTCTGGATTTCTGATGACGGGGAGAACTGGACCCTGGCCGGAACATTCGAGAGTGAGATGATGAAGGAAATAAGCAGGACATTGCATGTCCAGATCGGCGGCCCGGTGTCTGCCAGCGGACGTTATCTCAGATACAAGGCATTCCGTGAAATCCCATGGAGATATACCTGGATGTTTGTAGATGAAGTGTCGGTATATTAAAAAGAAAAAATATATAGTTATGCGTGTACAGATAAATACATCGGACAAAACCCCTATCTATAAGCAACTTATAGAATTTTTCCAATCCGCCATCAAGAGCGGGGCTCTTGCCGCAGGAGACCAGATTCCGTCAATGAATGACCTTTCGGCTGAACTGGCCATCTCTAAAGAAACGGTGAAGAAGACCTATGGAATCCTGGCTGAAGCAGGTTATATAATTCCTCATCAGGGCAAAGGATTCTATGTTGCCGATATTCATGAGGTTGCGAAACTTCGCGTTCTTGTCCTTTTCGACAAACTCAGTGTCTATAAGGAAATCGTGTTCAATTCATTGGCGGCAGAACTCGGACCGGACTGCGAACTCACAATCCTGACCCATAATCAGGATCTGGAACTTTTCAATCACTACCTTGACACTTATCTTGACAGATATGACTATTATGTCATAAGCCCGCATTTCCCTCTTGATGACAAGACACAGGCTGCAGCGAGGAAACTTATCGGCAGGATCCCTAACCGCAAACTCATCATGGTCGACCACTGGATGAGGGAATATCCTGGCAATTATGGTGCTGTGTATCAGGATTTTGAGAATGATGTCTATGACGGACTCATGCAGGGACTGGAAAAACTCAAGACCGCAAGTGTCCTGAAAGTGATCACCTTGCCTGCTTCATTGTACGGTTCCAGGATCTGCAAGGGAGTGAGAAGGTTCTGTGACGAATTCCAGATACCTGTGGAGTTCATGAACACTCCTCCGGACGACATCTCGGCAGGGGACACCTTCCTTATCCTCAACTCCCAACTTGACTGGGGACTTGCCGCATTGGCCAGAAAGATAAAGGCCCATGGCCTTGTGATCGGAAAGGATGTGCATATCATATCATATAACGAATTCGACCTCAACGAAGTCGTCCTTGACGGACTCACCACCGTTTCCGCAGATTTCAGGAAGATGGGTTCGATGGTCGGCGAGATGATCAGGACAAAGAACATTTCCAAGACCCACTGCGACTTCATCATGACCCGCAGGAATTCGTTCTGAAAATTCAGACAGATATTGTCTTCTGATTCTTTGGCAGCATTGGCCTTTCCTGGGGACTAGTGCTGCCATATCTTTCTGTATCCGGTCCGAAATTCTCGTCGATGATCTTTCTCCAGTTCGTGTCTTTCTGTGGAATGCAGATGTTTTTATTGGTCAGGTCATCAAGCAGGCTGAAGTTCTCGTTGAAAGTGATCATGTCGCGTATCATGGGATATTTTGTGACAAGGATCGGATACTTGTATCGCAGTATGATGCAGTTGAATATTTTGGCCACTATCTTGTCGGTTACGATGCTCTTGTGTGATATCGCCAAATGACACTCATTTCCTATGATGAACGGACATGAAGAGTCATTGCCGAACATCGAATAAAGGTATCTGTTGATTCTTGCGTATGCCTTGCTTCTGAAATTGTTGTTTTTGTTCTTGATGTCCTGAACGGTCTCCGGCTTGAACAGAGTGGCTTTTGTGATCTGTTTCTCCATGAATTCCAGAAATTTATCTGTATTTTCATCCGAGATTCTGTCACTTGTCTTGAAATTGTATATGAATTCTCCTAAATCGTTGAAAATCTGTCTGTATCTGAAGTGTACCTTATTGCTGACAGTTTCGTAAAAACCGATATCCAGTCTGTTGTTGTATTCTCCTGGTGAGAAATGGTCTGTCCATCTGTCCAGAATATAAAGGACATATAGCACCGTGTAATGCAGGCTGTCGTTCAGGTCGAATTCATGCGTGCCTGCGTCGTTACCGAGGAAGAACCTTATTCTTTCTGTTTCCTTGTCATATGTAAGTGTTATTGCATGTCTTTCCCTTGTGCGGATCCTGTACCTGTCCGCAATTTCTGCTTTCTTCTCGTCGTCAAGCCTTTCCCATAGAGCCTGGATCAGCCTGTCTTTCTCATTTCTGGGATATCCTTTGAGAATCTCGTCTATTATGTCGATGTTGCAGGGACCGGCTGATTCGTCAAGACGGCTCAGAGACTTGTTCTTGGCTTCCAGATTGATGTAATTGGATACATGTATGTCTTCGGAAAATGTAACTGGTCTGTCCGATTCATCTATTTCTCTGCTGAATGCTTCCGTCCTATTGCGATACATCCCTTGCTGGAGTTTGCTCGCCAATATGATGTAGTTCAGTATGTCTTCCGGATATAGTTCATCAGCCTGATCAATATAGAGGCCGATGGCGTTGAAACATATCACCATCTGGGTGTATCTGTTTACATGAGGCATTATCATGCTGTCTGCTTCAGACAGTTCATGGAAAGAGGTAAAGAAAGTGTCCGAAGGAACCCACCTTTCGCGAGGATAATCAAAAATCATATAATGGAGGCGCCTCATTATCCAATGGATGGAACGTATGTCGTAATGGCCTAAATTCCTTATATAGGATATATTCTCGTGTGTTTCAGGGAATTTTACTACTCTACCTGTAAAGGATAATGATAATTTGTCCGATCGCATGGTGAAAGATGGTTTGTTGGTATTTTGTTCACTTCCCTAGGGAAGAAAATGATCTGTCTGAAAATATTCCTCTAATTTGCGTTCAAATTTAAAAACAAAAACAGAATATGGGAATAATTAATTCGATTAAATCATCTCTTTCCATCAGGAATGAAGTGCAGATGTATGGCCAGTTCAAACTCAGGCTTCTCCATGCAGATGTATATTCCTTATGTAATTTCATGCCGGGAGTCGAGAGATTGTATCTCTGTGTTTCCGGTAAGGAGGCCGTCATCCTGATGATTGACGCATTTCAAGGTGACGAACTTGCAGATGAAGTCCCGTTTGATGGAGAAATGCCGCTGTATTTCAGTTGCACTTCCAAAAGAGTCAGCCCGGTATTCAGACTATATGCCGTGACTGAGGCACTGTCTGAATTCATGAATGCCGAGGTTGCATCTTTCTACTCGGTTCTGATAACCTCCTCCAACATCATAAACGAAATAGATATGGAGCCCATATGGCAGAAAATGGGTATCGGGGTCAGGGTAGTACAAAAGATGGATGGATTGACAGTCAGTGTTGACAAACGTCCGGATTACCTTAAGGATTTTATCCGGCTTCATGAAGGTGGCAAGGATCTGGAATCCAAGGTCGATCTCATTGAATATGGAAAGTTTGTGTCTTCTGACACATCTGACGTGGGAACTGTCGGGCTCGGCAAGGCTATCCGACAGAACGATGATTCCGGTTCTTCTCTGTTCGTGGAACTGGATGTCGAGAAAGTCATTGACAGGAACAATCCTGTTTACCATACTGTACAGGCGGATGGTACGTCATCTTATTCCAGATCCAATCTTCCTTCTGTAAGGGTTTTTGCACCTATACGGAATCCGGAAGCCGTGTTGGATCAGATGGTGGGCCTTGATGGGGTCAAGTCCCATGTGAGAAGACTTCGTAATCTGGCTCTGTATAAGAAGAGGATAGCCAGGCACGACATTCAGGTTCACTGCCCGCCAATTTCATTGCATTCCTGCTTCGTAGGCAATCCTGGTACCGGAAAGAGTACCGTAGCGATTCTTCTTGCCTCACTGCTGCATAGTGCTGGTGCTCTGTCAGTCGGTAATGTCATAATTGCGAACAGGGCGTCATTCTTGTCTCGATGGGTCGGTTCAGAAGAGAGGAATGTGGCCATGGTACTCGCCATGAGCAAGGGTTCGGTCCTGATGATAGATGAGGCTCACAATCTTATTCTAGGGGCTAATGAATGGGACTACTCCAGGAATGTCCTTCCTATAATGATGACCGCTCTGGCGGAAGAGTCAGAGTCTGCAAGGGACTTTTGCGTAGTACTGTGCGGCTACGAAAAGGAACTCGACAAGGCTATGCAGACAGATCCGGGAATCGTATCCCGTTTCCCGAACAGGTTCGTGTTTGAAGACTACAATCTCGACCAGTTGAACGAGATGATTCTGAAACGAATTGAGAAAAGCGGGTACATTCTTCAAGATGATGCCTCCAGGAAGATCTACCTGACGCTCGGTGAAATGTATGAAAACAGGGACCCGGATAAATGGTCGAATGCCAGGGAGGTGTCTTTGTTGTGGGAGAGGATTCTGATCCGTCATGCTGAGCGATGTGTATTGCAGGAGGTTACGGAAGACAAGGAACTGATAACGATTACTGTCGATGATATTCCTGTCTGGGAATGGCCCGAGGTCAAGACCTCCGGTAAGATAGGTTTCCGATAACAAATTGTTATCCTGAAAACTTGGAATTTCATGTGGAATAGAGTAATTTTACAATAATTTTTAATATTAAATCAAGTGATGTATGGCACTGAAAGTAATAATTAATCCGTCTAAAATAAGACCGTCGGAGATGGAACAGATAGACGCCATCCTGCCAGAATTGAATAAGTTGTTCAAAGATGAAGATGCTGTTTTGTTGGCGGGAGACATCTTAGTACATTCTACCTATACCCAAAAATGGAGTAATCCTTTTGATGCCCTGTTGATTACCTCAAAAACGATTGTCTTGTTAGAGTTGAAAAAATATAAGGTAAAAGGAACGGTTACATGTGACCTTCAGGGTAAAATCAAGATTAATGGTGCAGATGAGAAAGAGGAAGTCACTGTAAAAGGAGGTAATCAAGGCTCTCCATTGGAGCAAGTTTCTATAAATAGGGTTGCCTTGATAAATTGGGTTATAGACCAACTTAAAGTATTAGGGTGTCAGCCCCGTTTTAAATTCGATGCTGTTAAAGAAGATGATTCAACAAGATTTCCGGCGTTTGTGATAATACATGGTGATGACTCTACACATCCTATGGGCAATCCTATCAAATGGAAGTTTGACTGGGCTCATATAGCCAATAACCAGACATTTGTGGCGGAACTTCCCGATGTACTTGCCCAGGCAGATAAGCCTACACTGAAAAGTAGAAAGGCTGCCCCATTAAGTATCCCTGTTTCCTCGTTCACAGATATACTGGGATTTACAAAAAATGGGGAATGTGCCAGTGACTACGAGGAAATGAATCCTAATGCAAACAAATCAGAAACGACAAGAACGACTGAATCGACCGGAACCTGGAACCGTGGCAGAAACCAGGAAAAGGAACCGTGGCAGAAACCAGGAAAAGGAACAGGGACCAGGAACCCGGAACAGGGACAGGGACAGGGACAGGGACAGGGACCAGGAACAGGACCAGGAACAGGGAAGACCGTTGTAATATCTCTGGTCGCCATTTTAGTTGCCGTTTCCTTTATCGGTTTCGCGATCTACAAGGCCGTCGATGTATTCAGACACCCATCTGAAGAGAAAAGGATTGAAAATACGGAAGTCAGGACAAGCCCAAAGGCGGAACAATCGTATCAGGACGGCATACGGGCGTATCAGGACGGTGACATGGCTGAAGCGGAGAAATGTTTTGCCAAAGCCTCCGGTAAGGGACATGTCAAGGCTGCATATAACTTGGGACTGATGTATTACAATGACGGAAAATTTGATGATGCATTGAGCCTGTTCAAACAGGCGGCTGATTCTGACGACCGTGATGCTTTGTTCTATCTCGGAGTTATGTATATGGAAGGAAAAGGTGTTTTGAAAGATTCGGCAAAGGCCTTGAACTATTGGAAAAAAGCCATTGAGAAAGGAAGTACTGAAGCGATGTATTCTGTCGGAGAATATTACTACACTTTGAAGAATTATACCGAGGCCCTTCCTTATTTCAAGACAGCGGCATCGCTTGGACATGCAGCGTCTATGTATATTCTGTCTGTGTTCTACGATTATGGCTTGGGAGGTCTTCCTCATGACCCTTCTCAGGCAAGAGCATGGGAAAACAGGGCTCTTGCGAATGGATATGTACCGTATAGATAGGAGATGACCATGATGAAAAGATTATTAATGATTGTTGCTTTCACCTTGGCCATGATGGCATCTGCCAAGGGTCAGGAAGCACGTAAGGACAAATTTGTATCGGAGGAGTATGACAGATCGTCTCTTTCTGTGGTAATTCTTGCCCATGGAGACAGGTATGACAACTATTTTGTCCCATGTGTACCGGAACTCAAGATAGATTCTCGTTTTGATGTGAATGTGATACCTCCTTCTGTCAGGGTGTGGTCTTCGCGAAACTATTTCATGCCTGAAAAGTCGTTGGAGGAAACCTTGAATCAGGCTCAGGTCGGCAAGTCGGTAGTTTCCTATCTTTATAATAGAAAGAGTGACGGTTCCTTTGACGGAAAAATACTCAAGGAAAGAGGCGGCTACAACAAAAGCCAGAAAGATATCAATATAGACATGACCTTGGTAAGTCCTAGTGACAGTCTGATACTGGGTGAGAAACTGATAGATGACAGTTATGTTCTTGTAATGGATCTTTGCCCGGACCGTGACTCGCTTCATGTCATGACTTCACTGTTCAGACTTGCATGGAATGAGGATATCATGACGGACTTCTATTCGAATGCCTGGTGTGAGCCATCCGATCCGGAAACGGTCAAGGCGGAAAAAAGAAAGGCTTATGACCTGATGAGATTCCCTATTGAGCATGTGGATACCGGTACTCAGACATTGATAGGCTGGAAGTTGAGCGATAATCAGATAAACTGGGTTCAGAAAGCCTACTATGCATGGGAACAAGTCATTTTTGAGGAGAATTCTGAATTCCAGGTGGCTTCAACTGTTGTGGCGTTGAAACCTATCAAGGCAAGGATCGGAACAAAGGAAGGAGTAAAGAACGGCAGACGTTATGGAGTATATTCTTACAAGGAAACTTCAGATGGTCAGATAGTTTCCAAACGTCAGGCATATGTCAGGGCAACAGTTGTCGGCAACAATTATTCTGATCCTTCTATAACTTCTTCTTTCTATCAGATTTCAGGTGCCCCTATGGCAGTACATGAAGGAATGGTGTTAAAGGAGAAACCGGATGGAAGGTTGGGAGTATCAGTGTTATATCAGACAGGCGGTCTGGGTGATGCTGTGGTTGCAGAACTTGACTACCTAGCCCATATCGGCAGGCATGGAGGAAAGGCATATGCGATGTTCGATTTCGGATATGGACTCAAATGTGTGGACGAATACTCGAATTATAGGTTTTCATTAGGCGCAGGCTATGGGTTCCCTTTGACGAGATTCTTAGAGTTGTCACCTTATATTATGATTGGTGCCGATAGATTTGACGTCAAGGATTCAGCACATGATGATGAACTGCAGTTTGACTCAAACGGAAAAATGAAGACCCCTGGAGTCTATTACGCTGAACCTGGTCTCAAATTAGGCCTTGTCATATATCCGGTCTCTATTGTAGCGCGATTGAATTACCAGTTGATGGTTAGCAAAGGTATGGCCGGATACGATGCCTTGAACGAGAGATATTTCGGAAACAAGTCTGGCGTTGCGGCTCAGGTAGGTGTTAAAATTAATTTCTAAGATAATACAGGATTATGAAAAGATTATTGACTTTGATTTTTCTGCTTTCAGTCCTTACAGGAACTTCTGCGCAGGACAGGGGAGATAATAAGACATTCTTGTCAACAGACAATTATGAAGTGGAGGTATATGGAATAGCACCTGATGGATTCAAGAACCTGCTCATTTGGGGATATGGTAAAAATGTCGATAAAGCCGTATTGAATGCGAAGAAAAATGCTGTTGATGCAGCGTTGTTCAGGACTATCCCCGGATATGGAGAAAACCTGCAGTTGAATACTCCTCCGATATGTGGCAGAAAGGCCAAGAGGGAACATGCGGCTTTCTTCGAGGAATTCTTCAAGCCTGGCGGAGAGTGGATTTCTTATGTGAATCTCACAAATGACGGCGAGCCTGCCGGACAGCACCGTCTGAAAGTTAAAGGCGGGTATAAGGTGGGCATTTTTGTTCAGGTCGATTACGATTCACTTCGGGAAAGGATGCGTGAAGAAGGACTCTCAGCAGGATTGAATGATATTTTCTAGATAAGAAAGGAATATGAGAAGAATAATAGTTTTAGTTCTAGTGGCCATTCTTTCAGTGCAAAGTTATGGTCAGGCCAGAAAACCTTCGATAATGGTCATCCCGGAGGGAGAATGGTGCATGAGGCAAGGATATGTCATGCAAGTAGGTGATAGATATTATCCTGATTACCGTGCTGCTCTTCAAGGAGAATACTATCTGAATACTTTCATATCAAGTATTGGTGAAGTGTTTGTGGATCAGGGGTTTCCGTTGAGAAATCTGGCTGCTGTATTGGAAGCGGTTGATACCGACAAGGCATTGAATATCGCTGCTACCGGCAGAAATACCGGTGCAGATCTTGCCGAGACTCCGGAGGAGGCAATACTCAGATGCGCTTCTGCAGATATCGTATATAAAATCTCTTACAAGATCAATGAGATGGGCCCCAGGCACTCACTGGAGTTCCGTCTTCAGGCATGGGACCCGTACACGGGAGTGGAAATCTCAGGTAATAACGGTACAGTAGATCCTGTTTCAAAATCTAATAACCTGACTCCTCTGTTCATCAAGGCCGTATTGAATATGAAGGATAACCTTATCGACGGACTCCAGAAGTATTTCAATTCTATTGCTGCGAATGGACGTCCGATCAAAATATCACTTGAAAGATTTGATGGTTGTCCGGTAGATTTCGAGACAGAAATCGAATACAAGGAGTATGAAATCGAGGTAGCGGAACTGATTGAGGTCTGGATGCAGGATAATGCCGTCAAGGGAAGGGACGGTGCTGCCATGTATCAACTGGAGGCTTCATCACAGAATATGATGAGGTTCAATTCAGTGCATATTCCTTTGCAGGGTACAAATATTAATGGAACCCCTATAGCCATGGATGCCCAAACATTCGTAAGGCCTCTTGCCCGGATGCTCAAGAAGTATCTTGGGGTGGATGTGGGAGTTACGCCCGTAGGAGTGTCCAGCGTCAGAATTACAATCGGTGATAAATAAAATCAACAGAAAATGAAACGTCAGATATTTATATTTTTGTCTGTTTTAGGCATTTCTTTGTCTTTGACGGCGCAAAATGTTACCTATAGACAGATGATGCAGGATGCCCCTGAAAAGATGTATATTGTTCCTGCCTTTGTTGAAGGAAGTGCGATGTCATATGAAACACAGGACCTTGTTATGTCGCGGCTTTCCTCTGGAATTGAGAATGCCGGGGAAATGGTTGCTAATCAGGACCATTCTGATTATCTTTTGACATTTCAGGCTATAGAATTGGATAAGGCTGTCGCATCCACAGTTCCTCCGATGATAATAACCAGATTTCAGTTTACCATGAAGATTATGGATGAAGGACGTGTATATGCTACTCATTCCATAAACTTGAAGGGTTCCGGTGAGACTGAAACAGCATCATATGCAAACGCTGTAAAAAATATTTCGTTCCGAAATGAGGCATTCGTGAGATTTATCACTTCAGCCAAACAGAATGTGATAGATTTTTATAATCAGGATATTGACAATATCATTGCAGAGGCAAAGAAACTTCACAAAAATGGCAAGGCGGATGAGGCTGTCGGATTGCTTTCTCAAGTTCCCAAGTTCGCTTCTGAGGCATGGTCCAAGGCTAATAAGACGGCTGCCAGCATTTCCCGTGCAAAAACGACCGGAGGCGGTGGAAAAGGTCCCGAGATAGTAGACCCCGGTCCGATGCTGCCACCGCCTCCTCCAATCCCTCATCTCCCGTCATTACCTGCTCTGAAATTGTCCTGATTTCATATAGAAGACGCCCGGCAATCACCGGGCGTCTCTTTATGAAATCTTTTTTTATCTTTCGAAGATCAGGACAGTTATCGCATTCTTGTCAAGTGTGATCTTTCGTCCGTCTGACGATATCTTGACATTGCCAATCGAACTGTTCTCTATGTAATCGTAGCCTGGGACATCCAGTTTGCCGGAAGTCTGTCCATCTGCAAGCGTTGTGGCTACAATTGCCATTCTGTCTCCGTTGACATAACCTCTTGCAATAATCTCGCCATTGCTGCAACTGAAACCGTCCATATGCACGAATCTTCCGGCTCCGAGAAGGAGTTCAGGATATTTGTGACGTATGGCATTGATCTGTGCGAGATAGCCCTGATAATGAGGAGTTTCGTCGATGAGTCCACGGCATCTGAAGATCTCGATGTCGTTTACGAGGCCTTTCAGGAGGGTGTTGTTTGCCCTGCGTTCAACGTCTGTGTCGTCACGCAGACATCTGTCAGACCAGATCACTTCCGGGAATGTGTACTTGAACCATTCAGGGAAACTGTAAGGCTCGGCGGTGAACTCCACGATATGGACGAAGTCGCAGAATTGTGCCGTGCAGTCGTTGAGCCATTCGGTACCGAGGCAGAATTCCGGATTTTTTGCCTTTATATGGTCGCGGATCTCCTTGAGTGCGTCAGCCTTGTAACGTCCTGTGTAGATGTCCTGGACAGGGAATTCGCCGGAGATGTCCCAGTTCGGGAATTCTTCTGCAACGCCAAGTTGGTCGTAGAATACGGCGTCCGCACCGTATGCCATCGCCCTGTCTGCCCATTGCAGGAGCATGTCTCTCCATTCGCGGTTTGCCATGTTTGCGATAGAGAATGTACGTGTGTCGTAATAGCCGAGAGTAGTGCCTTCTCCGGTGAACTTGTAATGCTCGGCAAATTCGGCTCCGGTATTGTCCCTGTTGACGGCATTCTTTCCGTTGCCGTGCTTATACCAGTCGCTCTCGCGGTCTACGAGACGTCCGTTGTAATAGAGGACGAGACGGTTGTCCTGCGCACGATAGTCTGCGATTGCCTTCTTCCATGCCTCTTCACCTCCCTGTGTCTCGTCGATGTAGTAGTTAGGATAGCCGTTGTCCATTCCGTCGCTCCACCATCCGAATGCAAGAACCGTATTGCATCCTACGCTCTTTCCGCAGTCGTTGATACGGCCCGGGAGATCTGTGTATCTGCGGAGGTATTCACCGTACTGATGCTTGAAGATGATGCGCTGCCAGCCGGTCATTTCCTTCACCCACTGCGGTACATCCAGCTTGTCCCACCATGTGTCTATCCACTCTCGGTAGATGCCCGATGTTTCGGTCCATGCACCCATATAAGGCCTTACTACGCTTGCGTCACATGTCCATGTGTCGCCGCACATCGCGTTAGGGTAGCGGTAGAATCC
Source organism: Candidatus Cryptobacteroides sp. (assembly GCA_045539115.1). Taxonomy (GTDB): domain Bacteria; phylum Bacteroidota; class Bacteroidia; order Bacteroidales; family UBA932; genus Cryptobacteroides. Next base: position 95,040 of record JAZQES010000024.1, read on the forward strand.
TGCTTCAAGACGGTCGAACTGATTAGGAGCGGAAGGATATGCCCTGAGTCCGTGCCAGGTCTGCTGGAGGCTCTTGTCGTGGCTTCCGAAATACAGACCGTCCTTCTCTCCTACGAATGCATAGCAGTTCGATGCGGCATGACGCGGATATTGAAGGTCATACTGACGGAAATACTGGTCAGGCTTCATGTAGAGTGTCTTTGGATTCACATTCACGATGAGGTCGATGGCGTCATCATGAATCTGTCCGCCGGTGTGGGTGGTGAGAAGTTTATGTCCTTCCGGAAGGTTCATGTTACCGACGAGAGGATACTGGAGTTCGCGGATGATGGTGTGAGGCTCATTGTTGCTTACTGTAGAACCGAAACGCACAGTGCCGTTCTCAAGGGAAACGGTAAGGGTGAGGTCCATTTTCAGAGCCTGTCCTCTATGCACGAGGTCCTTGTATGCCACAGTGATCACATTGCCTTCCCGGGATACTTCCGGAACATTTTCCGTTCCGTCGATCTGCATTTCCTTTTCCTCGTGAGTGTTGTAGAAGAGTCTCCACATGCCTGCTCCTGAGGCATAGTTGTGGCCGGTCTCCCTGTTGCGGAGCACAAGCAGGTTACCGTCTTCTCCGACCTTCACTTCGGTCATCTCATCGCTGAGCGTGAAGCCGGGTGCGGTGTCTTCCGCCACAGGTGTCGTCTCCTGCCGGATGCCGGTACAACCGATCATCATCGCTACAATTGCTGCAAGTGTCAAAATTCTTTTCATCGTATATTGCTTTTTATTTTCACTTCTGTCGGAGTGGGCTGTCGACTATGAACCTGCAATATTCCAGATACATTTCCTTGTCTTTCTGGTCCGGGGATGTTGCGAGTTCATACATCGCATTGGTTCCCGAATATGTTGCTATTCTCGACTTTCCATAATGTCCGGCATTCTTGAACTGGTCCATATAGTCACGCAGGAGTTGCTTGTTCCTTGCCGCCTGGGGATTAGGGGAGCCTTTTTTCGTACCCTGTGCATCGTTGTCGGTGCGTACGGTTTCAAGAATTGATGAACTTGTGCGGGGTACGCCTTCCTCATACTGGCTCCATCCCGGCTCACCATGCGATCCTTCGAACTCGATCTCCATTCCGTGGCCGTATATGTTCATCGAATTGAACACCCAACTCCAGTTCTTCTTCTGCTCCTTCTCCGGGTAATCCCAATATTTGTTAGGTTGAAGCCATGTGTAATCGATTCCAAGTTCCCTGGTCATGTCATAACCGTCCGCCTGATAATATGGGATCCAGTACAGGCCGTAGTTCATTTCATGGAGATATCCGGAAACTTCCGGCAGGATCTTGTCCCATCTCTTATATTTGTAGTTCCAGCCCGATGGCTTTGCAACAAGAATCTCGGACAGCACGTAGAATCCTGCGAGTTCAAGATTCTCCGGACGTATCCTGTTCCATGACTCTCTGACATAGTCAATGTACCATCTGTAGGCAAGAATCTGGTCTTCCGGATCGTTGAAGTCAAGTTGACGCCCATAGACCTTTCCCCAATATGTGGTCGATGAACTCTTGTCGTAGAAATATTCGAGCATTATAGGGTCCGGCATTGTCATCACTACCTTATGCTTGAATGAAGGTTTGCCGATACGCGCGATGGTGTTTGCGACGGTCCTGTCAAGAACATCGGCTACACCGCCCTCCGCAAGCCAGTAATCTGCGAAATCCTTCCATGAATCCTGGTTTCCGGACTGTTCCTTGCCGTCAGGAATGCAGAGAAGACGGTCTCGTTTCGCGTCCTCGCCTCCGATGAAAAGGAAGGCTTCATGGAGCCATTTCTCCTTTCCGTCCGCATCTGTGAAACTTACATGAGGCTTCAACCTGTTCTCGTCCCATCTGTTCGGAGTCTTGAATGTAACACCGCCGGGAAGAAGGTCCAGATCGGCGAATTCAGGGATTTCCGTACGCGCCGTCTCCCATGGATAGGTTGACGGGGTAGTCAGGGAGAAACTTACGACCTTGCTGTATTTCTCTCCTGACACACCTACGCCGTAAACGACATATTCAGTCTTCTGTTTCAGTCCGGCAATGGCTATTCTGCCGTCTTTTTCAAGAAATCCTTTGCTTGCTATCTCCTCTGCCGACGGGACAGGATCATCCTTTCCGCATGCCATGGCATAAACGGCATCTGTGTTCAGGCTCTTTACATTTACGTACAGATTCTCTCCGTCAAACTTGTCGAAACTGATCTGTATGACAGGTGTCGGAGTATATGCAGGTTCCTTCTCCTGACATCCGGCCAGAAGAATAATAATTCCTGCAAATATGCTTGTTATCCGCTTCATCATTTGAGCGGTGAGTTGATTATGAACTTGCAGAGTTCATGGTAGAGGGCCTGGTCCTTGGCGTCTTCTGATGTTCCGAGTTCATAGAGGCCGTTTGTTCCGGCATAGAGGACGAAAGGTACTTCTCCGTAAAGTCCGCGAGCCTTGGCGTTTGCGAGATATTCCTGGAAACGGGCCTTGTTGCGGTCGGCGTATGGGTTTTCCTCACCGTTTTTCAGAAATGTAAGGATAGACGATGTGAGAGGCTCTCCGTGGGTTCCCTCGAATTCAAGTTCCATTCCGAGTCCGTTGTCCCTGATTGTCTTCTCTATCTGGTCCCATGTCCATTTAGCGTCGGTCCAATAGTAGTTCGGCTGCATCACTACGAGGTCGAAGCCGAAATCCTTGCTGCTTTCGATGCCTGGAGCCATAGCATATGGCACCCAGTAGAATCCTTCGTTCACGCTGTGGCAATAGTCTGCCGCTGCCTTGATGGTGATGTCATGCTGCTTGTATTCGTAACGGAAACTTCCCGGTGTGGAGAGTTCCTCTGAAAGTACATAGAAACCAATGAGTTCGATGTGCCTGTATGCCGCTTCTGCGAATTTTGCGCGTACGGAATCGATCAGCCATATATATGCCTTCACTCTGTCTTCCGGCTTTGCAAAATCCATCTCCACTCCGTCAATCTCTCCCCAATATACTGTGTTGAGGTTCTCGCCCTTCATCGCATTTGTGTAATGCTCGAAGTATACGGGATCGGGGAGTGAGAAGATGATTCCTCTCTTTGTGGCAGGTTCGCCTATCCGTGACGCTACATCGGCAACGCACTGGTCAAGAGCGGCGAAGCCGTGTTCCTTGTCGAACCAGTAGTCAAGTTGTCTCTGCCAATGCTCTTTTTTTGATGAGAACCTGCCGTCATTGGCGATGGAGAATGTAACCGCATAGTCGTCGTCCCAGAGTTCCATCATGATCATGTTGTCGAAGAGCCAGTGCTCCTGGCCGTTTTCGTCGGTATATGCCACTGTCTTCTCGAAGCGTTCCGGAGTCCAGAGGTACGGGTCGCGTGCGCTGTGGCCGCCGTAGCAGATGGCTGCGTCCGCAATAGGGCGGATTTCATCCTTTTCCCAATTGTAGAGTCTGGTGCCGGTTCCGCAACTGCTCAGCAGAAGTATTGCTGCGAGGATAAATGTAATTCTTTTCATCGTTATCTGTTTTTTATTCATTTCATTTTCAGATCCCCGGTCAAGCCGGGGATGACCGGCAATCTATTTCTTCAACGGCGAATTTACAATGAATTTCCTGAATTCATGATAAAGTTACTTGCCAGGATTATAAGACGGTTTACCCTCCTCCTCGCATGAGCAGAGGAGAAGGGATGAAACCATCAATATTTAGAACAGTCTGTTCATCCGATTACTCAGCGATGAAACCGGCGTTCATTTCGAAGAGTGAGATACCTACGTTCTGGATCATTACGGCCATGTAAGTCTTGCCGTTGATCTCACGTACCGCGCAGTCACCGGTAGAGTGAGTTGCAGGGCATGGTGAAAGAACGGTTGCATCCATAGCATCCTGAACAGGTGCCTCGAATACTGCCTTCTGATTCTGGAGAACTCCCATGAATCCGTCAGGTGTGCCGTTGAAGTCAGAGATGACCTTGACGCTGCCCTGATCCTGATTTGCTCCGACAGTGACATACGCGATGTACTTGCTGTTTGTGAGTTCATCATCGAAGAAGTTGTAGCCGTGAGTCATAGGCATCTCAAGGTTTGCTGCAGAAGCATATATGTTTCCGGATGTATTGGCAACATAGTGGGCACTTGCAGTCGAAGAAACGAGGAATCCAGGAACTGTTCCTGCTACGGCACCTGCTGCGCCAGGATAGATGTATGCAGAACCGATGCAGCCTGCAGCGTCAGTAACAGATGCGTTGTAGTCGCAGCGTCCGCGTGCATAGGCGAGTCCGTCTGCGCCTGGCCATTCACCGAAACGTCCGTCTACCATAGCATAACGTACGATGTTGCCTGTGTTGAAGTCCTTGCAGTATACCTCGCCGTTGTTCCAACTTCCGACAACAATGTACTTGTCACCGAGACGACGTCCTGAGTCCTCGACCATACTGAGGGTTGGAGCGTTGTCGATGCCGTTCAGCCATACATAGAAGTGGAGATGTGATCCGTCGCCGACAGACAGGTTGCATGCGGAGAGGATGTCCTTTCCGTTGTTGACAGCAGGATCTGTATTAGGAATCATCCTGACACATGAGAGAGTATGTGTTCCGCCTGCTATACCCTCAACGTTCACATTCTTGACTTTGGTGTTGTCGAAGATGCTTACTGCCTTGAGGACAGGATCTCCGCCTGCACTCTGAGGAATATAGATGTATTCATCGTCCATTGTGATGTTGCGGCAGTCAGATACTCCGAATGTCGCCTGCCAAGGATTTGTCGATGAAGTGGCGAAGATTCCCCATACTCGGTTGAACAACTGTGGTGGAACAGGACGGATACCCTTCACAACGAAGTAAGTGATTCCGTTGTTCACCTCGATGCCGTCGATAGACATGCTCTTGAGACGGATAGGTGCCACGTAGCCGTTCCAGTCAGTCTTCACGAGACCTGTTGCAGGGTCTACGAGAGCAGCGGTGTTCATGGTTACAGGAAGGAGTGCATAGCCTTCGCCGGCCTTGATCACAGGATCTGCTCCAAGAGTGATGAGACCCTCTGGAATTGCCTCATAGTCAGTGCCGTTAGCCTCGTTGTATGCAGCGATAAGGTCGTTGTCGATCTCAAAGTCGATGTTGAGGTCAAGACCCGGGATGGTCTTGTCGATACGTACGGTGATGTCCTTGCTTACGCTTACAGGTGCAGTCTCCCACTCGATGGTCTCGCTGAGGAGTGTCTGCTCGGCAGTGACAGTAGATTTCACGAGATTGAGGATGAAGAGTCCTCTTCCCTCGTTTACCTCGAGGTTGTCAGAACGGAGCGCTACCGGAATGCAATATTGGTTTGCCGGTTCTTTTGACATGAATTCGGCGATCTTGCCGATATTCCATGAAATAGTGAGCGGCTTGGTAACCTCATCCTTTGAGAACGAGATGCTGTTTTCGCTGAATGAGTAAAGTTCCTGATTCTTTGGAACCGGGAAGTATGATGTGCCGAACTGCTCGTTGTATGCGAGGAGGTCAGCATTTGATGTGGTGATGTTCACCGTACCTTCATTGAAGCCTTTTCCGCTCTTGATGATGGCGAGGTCATATGAGCCGCCATAGATCGGAAGAGTCACTACGTTCTCATTGACTGTGTTGTTGAAGCCGAATGAGTCGTCTGGCAGAAAGTTGTTTCTGTCGTCCTTCACACATGATGACACGGAAGCAATCATCAGTGCAGAGAGCAAGATATTTTTAAAGATCTTCTTCATATTCATTCAGATTAGAATCCGTAGTTCTGTGTAATGTTTGTCATCTCGGCAAGTTGGTCTGCGTCGAATGGGAAGAGGTAATCCCTGTCTGTGAACTTCGCATGCTTAGCAAGAGGGAAGTCCTCGCTTGAACGTACCCATGAATCATGGTAGTCGGTAGCGTCGTTGAGGTTGAGAGTCCAGTTCAATGCAGGGAAGTTTTCCTTTGCAGTCATCCAGCGGCAACTGTCATAGAAATGCATTGGTCCTTCGATGGCGAACTCGATCATCTTCTCCTGACGGAAGCACCATCTGAGGAGTTCAGGATCGCTTGTGATTCCAGGATAAGCCTCCTTGAGTGAGTTGAGACCGGAGCGCTCACGGATCATGTCGAGATACTTGACAGCCTCATCATAGTCGCCGGTCTCGATACAGCACTCTGCATAGTTGAAGTAGATCTCGGCGAGACGGAATGCAGGGTATACGTACTTGATCTGCTGGTAGTCGGAACCTACGTCAAGAGGATTGTTTGCAGCATAGAGACGACGCCATGCATAACCGAAGTAGTTGTTTGTGGAAGTCTGGTCCCAACGCTGGCAGAGTGAGCCGGAACCTCTCCAGAAATGACATCTCATATCTTCGGCAGTCCACTCGGATGAACCTGTCTTTGGATTGGTCATGGTCTTGAGTTTAGGGTCGCAAGGCCAGTAGTATCCGTTAGGAACGAGACAAGCATAGTAACGAGGTTCACGGCCAAGTGTAGAGTTGTGTGCCTCGAATTCTCCTGCCCATTCAGCCTCGAACTGAGTAGTCATGCTGAAACCTTCTGCCTCGTAACCTGACTTCTCGTCGATTACAGGTCTTGAATAGTCATCCATGCCTGTTGTCCTGTCATATCCTGTCACAGGGTAACGTCCTGATTCATACATTGCATAAGCGTCGACGAGTTTGAATGATGGAGTGAGCGACTGCCATCCCTCGACGGTGATGTTACGAGGAGCACATGCTCCGATGAATCCTCCTGTACGTCCGAGCCAGTCAGTGTAGAAGTTCATCCACCATCCCCAGATGGTCTCTTCGTTCCACTGCTTGAAGAAGATGTTCTGGTATGCACGGATACCGTCTTCGAACTTGTCACCTGTCGCTTCTGTGCCGGCATTTACAAGGCTGTAGTAGTTGAGGTCGATGACAGCCTTTGCAGCAGCCTTGGCCTCTTCCCACTTTGATGCGTCATAAGTCTCAGGGAAGATCTTCTCACCGTAATGGTTTGTCATGCCTGCGTACAGTTGGTTTCCGTTGTAGAGAGGTGACGCTGCATAAAGGAGAACCCTTGATTTGAGTGCCATGGCCGCACCCTTGGTGGCGCGTCCCATATCCGAACCTTCTGTAAGACCTACTTCAGTGATGCTCATAGGAAGCACTTCTATGGCCTTGTCGAGTTCGGTTACTATGAATTCGATGTTTCTGTCGAGGGTGTGTCTGTCAAGTTCTGCGCCTACGACATCTGATGGTGCAGGTGCATCACCCCATACGATCACAGGACCATATGTACGGAAAAGGCAGAAATAGTAGAAGGCACGCATGAAACGGGCCTCTGCCTTCATATAGTCACGTACTGCCTGATTGTCCTCTACGTCGAGATGGATGTTTTCGATCATGAGCGTACAGTGAGCGATTGCCTTGTAGTAGTTCTCCCAGAGATTGTATCCGGTGATTGAAGCCGGGCTATAGTCACCCACGCGGAGGTCGAACACGTTGTTGGCATATGCGGAAGCATTTACCTGACGTGCATCTGTACGACCTGAAAAACCTCCCTCTGTCGTAGCGTCAACAGGATTCTCTTCCTTAGGGAGATAAGCATACATGTGCGCTGCCAACTGACGGGCTGTACCTCTCTTGCTGAACATTTCTTCAAGAGTAGCCTGATCCTGCAGTTCCACATCGAAGTAGGAGTCGCAGGATGCCGCGCCGAAGGCAAGCAGTGCTATTGCTGATAATGTATATATTATTCTTTTCATATTCTGTTTAGACTCGTTTAGAAGTTGATGTTCAATCCGACGCTGACATTGCGGGTGATAGGGTATCTTGTTCCGTATGCTGTGTCAAGTTCAGGATCCCAAAGTTTGAAATCAGAGAATGTGAGGAGGTTGGTTCCCATCACATAGAGGCGGAGAGCCTGGATGCCGGCCTTCTTTGTCCACTTCTTAGGGAAGGTATAACCGATCTCTGCATTCTTGAGACGGAGGAAACTCATGTCGCGAGTCCAGTAGTCTGATGTCTGCACGTTGTTGTTCGAACGTGTTGTTCCAAGTCTTGGATATGGTGCGTTCACATTCTGGTTGTCCACTGTCCAGTGGTTCTGTGCAACATCCTTGAACACCTGTCCGGTAAGTTGAGGTGATGATGATGCACCGTAAAGGTTTGAACCTCCGATCTGACGTGTCACATGTGCAACGCCGTTGAAGAATACAGAAGCGTCGAAGCCCTTGTATCCGATGCTGACACCGAAACCGTAGTTGATTTCAGGGATTGTAGTGTATCCGATCGCAACCTTGTCATACTGGTCCACCTGACCGTCACCGTTGATGTCCTTGTACTTGATGTCACCCGGCTGAACGTCACCGAATGTCTGTACAGGCCAGTTCTCGATGTCTGCCTGATCCTTGAAGAGGCCGCATGAAACGAGACCCTTTCTCTGTCCGTATGCGAATCCTACTTCGCTGAGGTATTCCTCTACCGGTGTAGGCTGGTCGTTATAGATGAGGCGGTTACGGTTGAATGTGTAGTTTGCTCTTGCTGAGAGAGAGAATCCGTTTGCGAACACATGGTCGAACTGTGCCGACATATCGAAACCGCGGTTGAGCATCTCACCGATGTTCACATACTGGTCTTTCTGGAGACCTACTGCAGATGGAGTTGACTGACGCATGAGGAAGATGCCGTCACGGTAATCCTGGAAGATATCCGCCTGGATCGTGAGGGCGTTGAAGAGGCCGAGTTCGATACCGGCATTAGCCTTTGTTGCCTCCTCCCACTCTACGAACGGGTTTCCTTCTTCGTCAGTTGTGATGCCGCCGACAGTTGTGTATCCTGTTGCTGTCGAGTTTGGTGTAGTACCCCATGCCGCACCTGTGGCGCCAGTGTTGATGGTGGTGTTGTATGCGAAACGGCGGCTACCACCGATCTGGTCGTTACCTACCTTACCGTAAGAAGCCTTGATCTTCAAGAGGTTCACTACATTCTTGAGGTCATCCCACCACTCTTCGTTGCTGATCATGTAACCCACGGCGACTGCAGGGAAGAAACCGAAACGGTGACCTGGAGCGAAGTTCTCGGATCCGTTGTAACCCATGTTGAACTCAGCGAAGTAGCGGTCCTTGTAAGAGTATGTCGCACGTGCAGCCACACCCATTGACTTGTATGGGAATGCGGCGATGTATGAACTTGGATGAGTGTAACTGAGGTTTCTCATGCTGTAGAGAACCATTGCGCTTACACGGTGAGCGGAGTTGAATACTCTCTCATAGTTGATGCCTGCCTCGAAGTTGATGTAGCGTTTTCCGCTATGTGCGGTTTCGAGAGTGATATATCCTGCATAATCATCGATAACCTCATACTGGAGTGCTTCTGTCGCCTCATCCCTTCCGATCGCTCTGTAAGTCTTAGGACTGATGTTACGGTTGAGGGTGTTTGTGTTAGTTGCGTCGAATGAGAATGCAACCCTTGCTGTAAGACCTTCGGTCACGAAGTCCGAGAAGTCCTGGGTAAGAGATACTGTAGACTGTGCCACGTTGCTGCTGGTGTTGCTGTAACCCTTCTCGTTCAAGAGGTTATAAGGGTTGGCCGCACCCTTGATCGCAGCGAGAGTACCGTCTGAGTAGATTGTAGGGATGGCAGTAGGAGTCATGACCATTGTCTGCTGGAGAAGGGCGTCAAGACCTGCTGCTGGAGAGTTCTTCACAGTGAACTGAGTAGAGAGGTTCATTCCGAGGACTGTCGACTTTGTAAGGTTGATGTCGACGTTTGTGCGGAAGTTGAATTTCTGGAAACTCATCTGTGCGTCATAACGGTCGTTGGCTGCTGTGTTGAGGATACCGTCCTCAAGATAGTATGAACCTCCGACATAGTAACGTACTGACTTTGTACCGCCGGATACGCTCACGTTAGCCTTTGTAGTCATCGCCTGGTTCTTGAACACTTCGTTCACCCAGTCAACTGAAGGGTAAAGGTCAGGATCCGCTCCTGTAAGGTGCATTTCCTTCTGATAATCATTGAAGATAGGGTCCTGGCCGCTGTTCACATACATGTTGTTGAGGAAGTCGATGAATTCCTCGGTGCTTGCCATCTCAGGAAGTCTTACAGGAGATGTCATACCGGTCTCGACCTTCACATTGATCTGTGGCTTTGACTCGGCACCACGACGGGTAGTGATGAGGACGATACCGTTCGCACCGCGCACACCGTAAAGTGCTGTTGCAGAAGCATCCTTGAGGATAGAGAGGGAAGCGATATCCTCTGTGTCCACCATATCCATACTTCTTTCCACACCGTCCACGAGGATGAGAGGAGTAGAGTTCTCTCCGAAGGTACTCACACCACGGATCCAGAAATCTGCTGAAGCACCTGGCTCACCGGTCTTCTGGATTGCAACCACACCGGCAAGTTTACCTGCGATACTGGTTGAAAGGTTACCCTGTGACTGTGCGAGGGTGGTCATGTCCACGGTACTGATGGATCCGATTACGGATGCCTTTCTCTGTGTACCGTATGCAACCTTCACGACTTCTTCGAGTTCGTTGGCTGCTGGAACGAGTTTGATTGTGATCTTTGTCTGGTCGCCCACTGTGACTTCCTCGTCAAGGTAGCCGAGGAATGAGGCAACGAGAACATCTGATGGAGAAACGCTGATGTTGAATCTACCCTGGTCGTCGGTCATTGCACCACGGGTCTCTCCCTTTACTACAACGTAAGCGCCGGCGATTCCTGTGTCTGTCTCATCAAGGATGACACCGGTTACGTTTCTGTCTTGCGCAAAGGCTGATACGGAAGTCAGCGCTGCACAAATGAAGGCCAGACAGCATGAAAGCATATGTCTGAGTCCTGTCATACGTTTTGTTAGCATCATAATAAGGTTGGTTAATATATTGTTTGTTTATTATCGCTATAATGAGGCAATTCCCATAAGTACAGTGCCCTGTATGTCGTCGAGGACAGACAAGGTTATGCCATCTCCGAGGCCTTCTCTGACCGCGTCTTCCATAAGGTCGAAGGACCTTGCGATCTGGCCAGCGAACATGAGGTGGCGTATTCCGAGTTCGGAAAGCATTCCCTTGGCACCTTCCGCATAATGTCTTCCGGCACAGCGGAATGCTTCAATGGCCTTTTCGTCACCCTGTCTTGCCCTGATGGAAATTTCCTTAACATCTTCTCCTTCTCCGAGGATGCCTCCGTTTTCCGCATAGAACCTGAGTATGGCTCTTCTGGAAACAAAATCCTCAAGGATTCCTCCCTGATAAGGCATGTTCCAGAGGTCTCTTGCAGGTGAACCGGCAGGGGATTCCATGACCTGTCCTTCTTCCGCATATGCAAAGCCGAGTCCTGTTCCGAATGTGGAGAGTGCCACATTGCCGCTTTTGAGAGCCGGATCTGCAGTAAGGGCTCCGAGAAGCGCTCCGTTCACATCATGGACGAAAGCAAGCCTTACGTCATCTGTGATCACATCTCCGAGAATCTCGCGGAACGAGCGTCCGTATACAGCGGCAAACTTGTGCTTCATCATGAACACTCCGTCCTTATAGTTGAAAGGTCCCGGAATGGCAACGCATACCGCTTCGACATGAAGTCCTTCTTCGGAAGCACGATTCAACTGTTCTGCAACAGCCTCACGGAAGGCAGCGACGACCTCATCTTCTGTTCCGTCTGAAGATATAGGAGTGGTTGCAAAAGTTCCCTCGACAGCACCCTTGAAGGAGATGCCGAGAGAAGATTTGATGAATGTTCCTCCTACGTCGAGAAGGATGATGCGACTATTTTTCATCATTTTCGAATCCTTCGCGAAGTGTTGTCTTGTGAATGCTTATAGGCTCCTTGCCGAGGTTTTCCACAACGTATTTGCCCATATCGGCAGGAACGCAGACGATGTCCATGAAATCCATTTCGTAGCAACGCTCAGGATGTTCCACGCTGCGTACTCGGGCTCTGTCACCGTCAACGAGTGTGAGTACGTGGAACTTCTCGTTCTTTGTGTCCTGCTCGCACATCTTCTCGAATTCGAGACGGCGGAGCGAGATGTACATCTGAGGGTTCTCACCGATGATGTACTCCTTCCAGCCTTCTCCCTCAGCATCGAGACGAGGCTTCTGTACGATGTAGTCGATGTTGTTCGGATCGTGGATGACAGATGTCCTTCTGTTCTGGTTCACGACTTCCTCTCCGAGTTTTGTGTGGATAGGGCGCTGCTTGCCGTCGAAGTCGAGACGGAGGTAGTCATACATCTTGTATGTATATGAGCCGATGGTAAGCGAACCGATCTCGAGGATGACCTGATTCCTTCCGCTAGAGTGGATCGTTCCGGCAGGAAGCATCACCTGAAGACCCGGGAATGAACGCTCGTAACTTACGTATTTCTCATAGTCGCATGGAATCTTCTTTGTGTCCGCATCTTCGATTTCCTTGAAGAACTGAGGAATGTCGGCATCGTCACGGAAACCGATATATGTCTTTGCATCCTGTCCTGTGAGGACTACATAATAACTCTCGTCCTGACGTCCGAACTCATTGTAATGCTCGATGTTGTACTTTCCGTCAGAGTGGCACTGGATCGACATGTTGCCGGTAGAATGGTATGAGTCGTCCCAGTTGAAGCGGATAGGGAAGTAGCCCTGATATTTGTTCACAGCCTTCTCACCCATGAGGTTCAGACCTTCCTTGTGAACGAAAGAGCAGTAGTTGATGTCGAGCATCTCGCTGCCGGCTTCTACAAGTACGCTGACCTCCATAGGAATGAAATCGAACACCCAAGCGGCATTCTTCATCTCGGCAGGAAGATTACGGTACTTCTTCATGTAGGAACCGCCCCATACTCCTTCGAGGTAGCAAGGCTTTGCACGGAAAGGATATTTCACGAGTTCAGAGCAGATGTCCGAGAATGACTCGAAAGGCATCATCTGAAGTCTCTTCGGATCGTTGTCGAGGAAATAGAAGTCAAGCACATTGCTCTTCCAGAGTTCCTTTCTGAGTTGTACTGCGCACTCGAAGTCGCAGTAGTAGCAACGGCGTATGATGCGGTTGATTATGCTGGGACGCTCCTTTCCGAGGTTTGCATATTCGCCGCCTCTGATACGGAGCATAGTCTTCATCGGAGTGAGATCGAACCAGCACTTCACATCATACATGTCACGAAGTTCAGGAATCATCGAACCGTAGCCCGCTACGACCACGAGTCTGCCAGGAGCCTTCATCGCAGGGACAGCAGACTTGAATTCATTCATCTTCGCCTCATCGAAGAGACCGATGTAGCCTCCGTGGTAAAGTTTTCCGAAAAGGAGGGTAGGGTCGATCTCAGTATCCCAGATAAGGAGCGGGTCTATCATATCGTCGATTTCCTTTCCTGACTTGAGGACTGCCTTGGTCGAATCCACAGCCTCGAATTCGAAACCGTTGATCACGCACTCTCTTGCGAGAAGGTTCACGAAAAGGTTCCAGTTGGCTGTGGTATAACCGTCAATACCAACGATGACTCCTTCTGACTTCACCTTGTCGGCGATCTGTGCTACGAATTTCTTCGCAACGTTAGGAGTGCCTCCTGTAACTACTGAATTTATTGTCTTTTCTGAAAGTTTCGGTCTGTTGATCGGCTTCGGATCATCAAACGGAAACGGGTTATACATGAAACTCATAATTGATAACTTTTTTTAGATCCCCGATCAGGTCGGGGATGACGTTTCTATTTTATGTCGTCATTGCCGGCTTGACCGGCAATCTTTATTTTATACTGTAAAATTCGAATCCCATCATCTCTGCGAAGTCCTCGAGTTCCTTGCGCCAGTCACCATCCACGATGGCATAGTGCTGTGTCGCTCCGATGCGGAGAACCTGCTCCCAAAGTTCCTTTACAGGCACGACCGGCTTGAAGATGGTGTGGCTGTATGTTGCGAGCAGATGTTTCTTGTCGCTCTGCGGAGTGTCTTTCTCGGAAAGGCTTTCGGCCATGAATGTGATGAGTTTGTACTTGCCGTCCTCTTCGTAAAGTCCGGCCACAGTCTTCATTCCCGGGCTGAAACGGTACCATGCGAATGGGGCTCCTGCATATTTCCAATTAGTCTTCGCGAAACGGACATCGCGTGAAATCACCACGTTCTCCTGCCACTGCGGGTCGTTATGGTCGTTAGGACCGGCGTGTCCGCCTGCGAATGTGCCGAAGTTGTCCTCGATGTGGAAAGGCTCCACGAAATTCACATTCTTACCTGTCATGAGTTTGAGGATGTAGGTGATCAGACCTGCTCCTATGTCAGCCTCAGGAACGAGAACGCTCACATTCTCATTGAACCACTGTGGGTAGAATCCTGCGCGGCAGCCTGCTGTCCTGAATGTAGCCTGGTCGATGTCATTGTAGACATAGCAGTCGATGTCGTTCTTCTCCGCAAGTTTCTTGATTCCGAGAGTAGCCTTCACACAGCCGATGAACTTGTCATATTCGACATCATCCATCATTCTGTACTTGCCTGTGAGTTCGTCAGCATACTCCTTCACTTCCTCGTCGGTAAGATTGTCGATCTCAGTACCGTAGTCCGAATAAGGAAGATAATGAATCTCCGGTCCGATCTTGGTGAAGAGGTCATAATTGTCGATGTAGGTGCTCCACATCGCCTCGTTCATGTTTGCCATGAGGCCCACGGTCGATCTGCGGAGAATCGCGCGTGTCCTTGCTGCATTGGCATAGACGCGGAGTTGCTCTGTCACCTGCTCGCGTGTTCCCATGATGGTCTTCACGTTCTTTCTTGGGACTCTCCTGATGCTTCCTGAGCCTTCGAGCGATCCCACAAGCGTACCAGCACATAGATAGTCCACGAAATCGTCCTCGTCAAGAGTGGTCTCGAAAGTCATCTGAGGCTTTGCCACATTGCAGAAGATGATAGGAATCTGAGGACAGTCACGAAGGAATCTGATCCATGCGAAGTCCTCGCTCCATGAAAGAAACTCGGCGTAGATGAAGTCTACCTTTTCGGCATAGAAAAGATCCATTGCCTTTTCTGCATCCTCGCGTTCATAAACGATGCCAGGATATACCAGATCAAGGAAATCCATTGTAGCCATGATTTCCTCGACTGCCTTTTCTTTTCTTTCTCCATACGTTCCTCTCTTGGGACCGTAGAGATTCTTAAACCTAGGGGAAGCCACAAGCAGCAGACCCGCTTTAGGCTTCCTCGATTTCAATTCCGCTTTCATTATATTGTCTTGTTAATCTTGTCGTAATCTTTCTGATAACTTGTCTTGCTGACAACAAGCATCAGTATACCGCATGCGATCCATACTGCTCCGAGCACAGGGAATGTTGCAGAAAGGCTTCCCATGCTGTCCTTCATCGCTCCGAGGATCACCGGAGCGAGGGCTCCTACTGCGAAACCTGTTGTGATGAGTGCGCTTGAACATGAGGCATGGAGCCTTGACGGAGTCACGTCATATAATACTGTATAGATGTTTGCATCGAAGAATGCTCTGAAGAATCCCCAGCCTGCGAAGCAGAGGTAGATGAACCAGAGAGCCATGTTGTCGCCCACGAAGAAGAGGAATGCCGCTCCGAGGATGAGACCTACGCCCTGGATGACCATTCTTACCTTGCGGTCGCGAACGGCGAACTTGTCAGAGAGCGTACCTGCGAGAAGAACGCCTGCAAATGCCGCCACATATGTCCAGAACATTGAGTTGAAACCTGCTACAGCCTGTGTCTGGCCGAATTCTTCCTGCAAGAATGCCGGCACCCATGTCATGTATCCGGTGATGACGAAGATGAATCCGCTGAAACCGATTGTCAGGGCAAGGGCGGTAGGAGTCGTGAACACTACCTTGAATCCGTCGAAGATGCCTGGCTTCTTGGATTCCCGATCGAGTCGGGAATGACTGTCCATGACCTCTTTGTCATGCCCGGCCTGTTCGGGCATCTCCTTATCATGCCCGACCTGTTCGGGCATCTCCTTATCATGCCCGACCTGATCGGGCATCTCCATGTCATGCCCGGCCTGATCGGGCATCTCCATGTCATGCCCGACCTGATCGGGCATCTCCTTGTCTTTCAGACGGATAGCCATTACGATACCCCAGACAATGCCGGCAGCACCGAAGATGATGAACGAATATTCCCATCCGAGTTTGTCTGCGATGTGTCCCGCAAGCCATCCGGCGAGAATTACACCTACATAATAAGAGGTCTGGTGAATCGACATCGCACGTGCGCGTGTATCAGTATGGTATTGTCCGAGCAGAGAATAGTTTGCCGGTCCGAAAAATGCCTCGCCCCCCCCGGTTGCGACACTTCGCAGAAGGATGAGCATCACCACTCCTGACGCGAGTCCTGTGAACATGGTCGCGACACTCCAGAAAAGGATGGCGATTGTTGTCACCCATTTGCGGCTGAGACGGTCGCCGGCCATTCCTCCGAACGGAACCATCACTGCATAACAGAGATTGAAGATGGTCGCGATGAGTCCGATCGATGTGTCGGAAAGTTCGAGAGAGTCGCGGATTGCAGGGAGGACTGTGTTGAAGACCTGGCGGTCTGCCTGGTTGAGCAGGTAGGCCATCCAAAGGAGTCCGAGAACCTCCCATTTGTAGTATTTTCCGGTGTTTTTCATGTCTGAAAAAGGCGAATTTTAATTATGTGTGGTGTAGTGTGGTGCAAAAGTAGGCAAATTCTTGCAATATCCAAAATAAAGTTTGTATTTTTGCAGCCGCAAACGAAAATTATCTGTGATTTTGTCACAAAAATCCCGATACTCGCTTACAGATATGAAGCAATATGAATATATGTCTCCCATGATGGAGATTCTGGAACTGGTCACCGATGGGACGGTGCTTACCGGTTCGACCGGTGAATCTTTCAATGAACAGGAAAATTATGATGGGACCTGGTCCTGATGGACGGATATGAAGAACAGCAGATTGATATTATTATATATGGCTGCGGTAATGGCTGCTGCCGTATCTTGCGTCAAAGAGCAGGAAGGCGCTCTTGGTACGACTGTTCCGATGACATTCATCGGCTATTCCGACGACTCGTCGGTTTCTTCTACAAAGACCTCGTTGGGTGAGGGTTTCAGTGTGCTTTGGGATGAAGACGACCATATCAAGGTCTTTTCCGGTGACGGCAAGGGAGTGACATTTTCTGACGTGACTGTCGATGAGACAGGAAAAGTTGCGACATTCAAAGGAGATATCGCTCTGGCAGACAATTATCATGCGTTGTATCCTGCACAGGAAGATGCTGTGTTCTCTTCTGAAACAGAATCAGTTACGGCAATGATTCCGACAGTCCAGGAAGCCGTGGCGGAAAATTTCGCCGATGGAGTCAACCTTGCTTTCGCCAGATCGTCTGCGGGATATTTGAGATTCCTGAATGTCGGTGCCATCGTCGGAGTGCAGTGCCCGTCCGCATACAGTCCTTCTTCAATCATGCTGGTCAGCAGGGATCCGGAGGTGAAGATGTCCGGAAAAGCGACGATATCATATAATGACGGCAATCCCGTCGCCGTACCTGCGGAAGATGCAGCGTCTTATGTGGAATTCAAGGGTGGGTTCAACGCTTCGTCATACCGCAAGATCTTTTATTTTGTAGTCTATCCGGGCGAATACAAGTCAGGTTTCGACATCAAGATAAAGAATGCAGCCGGAACACATCAGTATATCGCAAGTGCCAAGGAACCGCTTACCTTGAAGAGAAATGACAATTTCGTGCTTTTCAACCCCGCCGAAAACTACGGCTTCGGCTGGAATGCTCCTGTCGAGCCGGAAAATGTGACGGCAGTGCTTCAAGGACTTGAAGGCGTGTCGATGACATGGGAATGCAAGGCGGCAAGTGAACTCTGCGCCGGTTATAATATATATGTCCGCCAGTCAGGCTCTGCCGGAAATGGAGAATTGAAGATGAGCATTGCTGACGCAAAGCAGTTGTCATGCCTTGTTCAGGGTCTAGAAGCGGGCAAGACATATGATTTCGGAGTGCAGGCAGCGGGGGCAGAAAAAAAGAAGGATTCTTATATTGTGTGGGTTCCCAATGTCTCGGTTCCTGTCCCTGACAACTGCCTCGATCCTTCGAATCTCAAGATCGAGCAGACCAGCGACACAGAAGTGACTCTTACTTGGAACGATAATTCAGGTGCGGAGGCCGGATATAGAGTCTACAAGAAGACCGGAAGCGATGTCGCAACGGCAGATATCGCTGCAGGCTCTACATCATATACCTTCAAATGGCTTGCAGGAGGCAACGTGCATGATTTCGGCGTTCAGGCAAGGGGAGCGTACGGCAATCATTCGAAGGTGGTTTACTATGGTGATTATAAGGTGCTTACATGGGAAGAACTTCTCGAAGTCGATATGGGCTGGCAGGAATGTCTTCTTCCGGAGATCAAGTATATAACCCAGGATTCAGGAACTTCCGCCACCATCACATGGACTTGCGGTTCAGGTGCGGAAACAGGCTTCAACCTCTATGTCCGCAGGGCTTCTGAAACAGCATGGAGCAAGTCCCATCTTATAGGCACACATGATGCCACTTCGTCTGCGGCGGAAGAAGGCACCTGCACATTTACCGGCCTGACAAGCGGAGTGACTTATATCTTCGGCGTTCAGGCTCAGGGAAGCACCGCACAGACAAGTTCAGCGATTGCATCGGTGGAATATGCAATGGTAAACATATCCACATCAAAATATTCATGGGAATCGGCTCGCAGCGGCGCTCCTGAATTCGCCGACATGACATTGTGCTATGGAGGAAACCCGGCACGTGTTCCAAGATATTGGGACAAGGACAGATGGGAGAAATCCGTGGTATATACGGATGAGAACGGACAGGATCATTGGTTCTTTGACTCATTCCTGGCTTTGGAGACAGAATCCGACGGACATGTGTATTCGATAGCCAATACTTCCACACCTTCGGCAGGAAAGAAGCAGTGGAGCCAGCAACTCAGTTACTGGTTTGACAGCGAAAACGGTTTCCAGGCTCTTGATGACTGCATTGATGAGGCAATAGCGACAGCAGGAGCATATCCTCACAAGAGATATGTCATATTCTCGCTTCCAGACCCGATCTATTGCTATCAGTTCGCAAACAAGTCATCATCAACGACTTATTGGGGAAAGATTGACGGCAGCACCTTGGATTTCTCGTCGACTGCAGACCGTGTGAAGGCATACAAGTGGATGGTCGACCAGGTGAGGGCCAGATTTGCCGCCAAGAATTACAGGCATATCGAACTTGCCGGATTCTATATCCTTTCGGAATCCTTCTCGGAGACCTATAATTCAAAATACAAGAAGTTCACTACGGTAATTCCGGAGGTTGCGGCATACTGCGACAAATATAATGAAGGACTTTACTGGATTCCTTACGGATACAGCACTTCTGACAGCGGACATAATTCCACAGTCAAGAACTGGGCGGACTATGACCTGACAGCCGCTGTGCTTCAGCCTAACTATTACTGGGAGTCAGACAGAAGTTGGGATACTATCTGCAACGAATACATAAAGAACTGCGGTATGGGAATGGAATACGAGTTCGAAGGCACCCACGGCGAGAGCCTGTCTCCTTGTTCGTCGATCCTCTCGAAACGCTCTGACGGAACTGCCAACTCCCGTGCAGAGATAAACAAGGCACGTTTCAGAGCCTATATGATTCATTGCAAGGATAAGGGTCTGTACGGTAACAGGCTTCTTGTTCTTTATTCGGGCTCGAATGCCCTGTATGAACTTGCGGTTTCGACTGATTATGAAGACAAGACCCTTTATCATGAGATGGGCAAGTTCTTCATCAACTCTCCTCTCAAGAAGTAAGTCAGTGACATCCTTTGATAAGAAATGATAAAAGATATGGTTAAGATTGCAAAAATGATTGTGCCTGCTGCATTGCTTTTCTTTGCAGCATGTCAGGAGGAGGCTCCTGCTGTGACACCTTTGGCTGATCCCTCAGGACTTAAGGTGGAACAGACCGGACTGACGACAGTGGAACTGACCTGGGCTGACAATGCTCAGGGTGAGACCGGTTACAGGGTTTTCCTCCGTGGCGAAGATGATCCTTACACTGTGTCACCGCTGACTGTATTGGCAGCGGATGCGGTGAACTTCGAGTTCGAGAACCTTGAGCCGGGAAGACTCTATGATTTCGGTGTCCAGGCTCTTTCTGAAGATATGAAACTCCATTCCAAGGTGGTGTATCATCTTGATTACAAGGTGCTTGACCGTGAAGGCCTTGCCGGCGTGGAAGGCGGGTCGAAACTTGCCGCACCGTCTGACCTGTCCGTCATTCAGGGAGACAATACCTCTGTGACCCTTTCATGGACAGACAATGCTTCCGGTGAAAATGGATATAACCTCTATTTCCGCGAGGCTTCTGCGGAGTCTTTCGGTGATGTCGTCGCGACAGTTGAAGCAGATGTTGTGGAATACACTTTTACAGGTCTTCAGGAAGGTGCGTCGTATGTTTTCGCCGTTCAGACAGCAGGTGCGGACGTGATGAACGATTCGCGTTTCGCTTCGATAGAATATACCTTGAAGGATGTGATGAAGACACCGTCTGTCATGTCTGTGAAGACATCTCATGCATATGTTGCGGTTTCATACAAGGTCAGGAAACTTGACGGCAGCAACCCTGAACATGGAGTGTGTTTCAGCAAGGAAGGCGCTCCTACTGTGAACGACATAAAGGCATATGGTCCGGAAATCAAGGCCGGTACGGAGATCCTTCAGGTGGTTCCATGCGCATTCCTCGAAGAAGGTACGGAATATCAGATGAGCGTATATGTGAAGACTTCTGACGGTTATCTTTACAGCGATCCACAGACCGTTGCTCTTGCGGCCCAGCCTGAGGCGGTCGGCCTGACATGGGAAAAGCAGACTTATGCGGGTGCCGGCTCGGAGGTGGAGATATACAAGACCACTTCTTCGCTCAACGGCAGGAATTTCAACGCCTGGTATGCCGTGGCCGATCCGGCAAAGGTGGATTTCCGTGTGATGTATCCGGAAGAGGTCGGAGCAAAGAAGAGCGTGAAGGCTCAGGCGGAGGCTGCCGGCGACTGTCTCGCTCTGATCAACGGAGCGATCTTCGGAAATTATAATATAGGAGTGATCATCACCGAGGGCAAGATGACCCAGGTATGGCAGGGTGAGATAGAGGGATGCTATTGGGGCTCTGACAGCCAACTCTATCAACTTACCCGTCCGGTCATCGGTGTCGACAAGGATGGAAAAGCCGGAGCATATTGGGTGGGAGTACCTCAGCAGGGTACATTCTACTATTACGACCGTCCGCAGGCTAATGTGGTCGGACAGGCCAGATATCCTAAGGTGACTTCTTCTTCTCCTGTTCCTGCGGTGGACTGGGAGCCTTATTATGCAATCAGTTGCGGACCTATGGTCGTTTACGACGGAAAGGTCTCTGCCGACAATACTATGGTGGATGACACTCACTATTACACCAATTACGAGTGCTGGAGCGAGTCCGGAGTATATTCTTCACGTCCTGACAGGACTGCAGTCGGCATCATGGAAGATGGCCGTATAGTGCTTTTCATCTGTGACGGCAGGATTACCGAAAGCACGGGTGCCACAATGACGGAACTCGGCTGCATCATGAAGGAAATCGGATGCAGGTATGCCATGAACCTTGACGGCGGCGGATCTACCGGAATGTGGGTGAACGGTGCCGGAATGATCAACCACCTTGACGGAACCTCATGGAGGGCCGTCAAGTCAACCCTCGGATTCTTCACGAAATAAAGAATGATTCATATATGAAAAGATTGTTTCTCTTCCTTTCAGTATCCCTTGCTGCGGTAAGTGCGGCAGCGCAGGATTATGTGTTCAACCGTCATCCTCTGGTACCGACCGAATTCGCCGAACTTCCTATCGGCGCGATAAAGGCGGAAGGATGGCTTCATGACCAACTTCTCAGGCAGAAGGACGGAATGACCGGTCACCTCGACGAACTTTATCGTGAGGTAGTAGGTCCGGACAATGCCTGGATCGGTGGCGAAGGCGACACATGGGAGCGTGGCCCATATTGGCTTGACGGTCTTGTTCCGCTTGCATATCTTCTTAATGATGAGGAACTTATAGCCAAAGCGAAGGTCTGGGTCGAGGCTATGCTTACAACCCAGACGGAAGACGGATATTTCGGTAACCGTATCTCGCGTCCGTACATTGAGGGATTCCAGAGAGGAAAGGCCGAGGACTGGTGGCCTAAGATGGTGGCTCTCAAAATATTGAAGCAGTATTATATGGCTACCGGAGACGAGCGTGTCATCAAGGTCCTTACAGGGTATTTCAAGTACCAGTTGGCGAATCTTCCTGAAAAGCCTCTGGACCATTGGACCTTCTGGGGAGAATGGAGAGGCGGAGACAATCTTGATATAGTATATTGGCTCTACAACATCACAGGTGACGAGTTCCTTCTCGAACTCGGTGACCTTATCCACAGTCAGACGACTCCATGGACTGCAATGTTCTGGGGCGAGACCAACGAACTCCGCACTCAGAACTCGATGCATACCGTCAATCTCGCCCATGGCTTCAAGGAGCCTGTAATATGGTGGCAGCGCTCTCATGATCCTAAGGACCTGAATGCTCCGAAGAATGCATTGAAGATAATGAGACAGACATTCGGGCTTCCAACCGGACTCTGGGCGGGAGACGAGCAGGTTCATTTCGGTGACCCTACCCGCGGATCGGAACTGTGTACTGCCGTTGAGATGATGTATTCACTGGAAGAAATGCTTCAGGCTACGGCGGATGTGCGCTGGGCGGACCATCTGGAACGCGTCGCTTACAATGCCCTTCCGACTCAGGCTACCGATGCATATGACGGACGTCAGTATTATCAGCAGACCAATCAGATCGCATGTTCGCGAGAATGGAGGAATTTCGTGACCCAGCATGAAGACAATGACAATCTTTTCGGCGTCCTGAACGGATATCCTTGCTGCTCATGCAATATGCACCAGGGATGGCCAAAGTTCACCCAGAACCTCTGGTATGCAAGCAGGGACGGCGGTCTTGCGGCCTTCGTATATGCTCCGTCCTCGGTTACCGCCAAGGTGGGAGAGGGTACGGAGGTGTCTTTGACCCAGGAGACTTTCTATCCTTTCGACGAGACTGTGAAGGTCACTGTTGACTTTGCGGGCAAAAAGGTGAAGAATGCATTCTTTCCTCTGTATTTCAGGATTCCTGCCTGGTGTTCTGATGCCAAGGTGCAGGTGAACGGCGAATCTGTCTGCGGAACACCGGCTGGCGGAGAGATTGTCCGTATCAGCAGAAGATGGGCAAAGGGTGATGTCGTGACCTTGACATTCCCTATGGAAGTGAGGATAAGCCATTGGTATGACGGCGCTACCGTAGTGGAACGTGGCCCGCTCGTATATGCCCTTAAAATGAACGAAAAATGGGAAAAGCACGATTTCGAGGCTTCATATGAGGGAAAATACGGCCCATATTACTGGACATGCGTGTCGGATACTCCATGGAACTACGGTTTCCGTCTCAGGGACATGGCTCCTGACCTGATGTCGGAGAATTTCAAGGTCGAGGTGCGTGAGAATTCCGGAGAATATCCGTGGAATCTTGAAAACGCTCCTGTAACCATCACTGCGAAGGCAGTCGTGATCAAGCCTTGGAAGGAGTATAACGGTTCTGTCGGTCAGATCGCATATTATCGTGAGGATGGGGATGATACGGGTGAGGAAGTCTGGATCGAACTCATCCCGTACGGATGTACGACTCTTCGTGTAACGGAATTCCCTACACGTCTCTGATGATACGGATAGGCAATGACACTTTGAAGATAACTCTTCATGCTCCGGATGGTGAGAAGGGTTATTATCGCAGCACCCGTTTCGATTGGGCCGGCGTGTTTGAAAGCATTGAATATCGTGGCTGCAACTACTGTGAGCCATGGTTCGAGAAATATTCTCCGTTCTCTCATGACGCGGTGTGCGGACCGGCTGAAGAATTCAGCCCCATTGGTCTCGATGATGTGGAAGTGGGAGAGCCTTTCCTGAAGATAGGAGTAGGAATGTTGGAGAAGATGGAGGGAGATTACGACAGATTCAAACTGCATAAGATACTTGATCCCGGAAAAAGAAGTCTGGAAGTCACTCAGGACAGGATTTCGCAGAGGCATGTCTTGGAATCGGATCTGGGATATGCTTATGATTATCAGAAAGAAATAATCCTGATGGGTGACGACAGTTTCCGTATTTCGCACAGACTGGTCAATAACGGGACAAAGGCCTTGAAGGGAGATGTATATAATCATAATTTCTTCACATTGGGACTGCGGGAGACCGGTGTCTCACGACAACTTGATTTCCCTTTCAAGCCTGAGGGAGACTGGCGTGCGGAATATTCGGAAGTCGGATTCACTGACAGCGGCATACGTTTCACCAGGACTCTTCAGAAGGGAGAGTCAGTGTTCACGGGCAATATTCATGAGGCAGGAAAGGGCCTGCAGGGCAGTCCGAACGGCTTTACTTTGACAGAACAGAGGACCGGAAGAGGAGTGTCGGCGTATTGCGCGAATCCTATGATCAAGGCTGTCTTCTGGTCGTATCATCTGATTGCCTGCATCGAGCCGTATATCGGCTTCGATGCCGAGCCAGGACAGACGTTTTCGTTTGATATTGATTATAAACTGTTCTGACGGACTCTCCGGCATGGGAGTATGAATCTTTTTGCTATATTTGTGAAATCTACCGTATACAATTAACATTAAACCATATGAGAAAAACCATTATCCTTTCAGCGGCAGCCCTCGTATTTGCTGCATGCTGCAGTCAGCCGAAATTTGAAGGCCCGACTTATCTGAATCCGAATGCCCCGGTCGAGGAAAGGGTTGAGGATGCTCTTGCGCGTATGACGCTTGAGGAAAAGGTGGGAATGACCACCGCACAGTCCAAGTTCAGTTCACGTGGTGTGCCGCGTCTTGGTATTCCTGAAGTATGGCATACAGACGGTCCTCACGGCATCCGTCCTGAGGTGCTCTGGGATGAATGGGATCAGGCAGGATGGACCAATGATTCATGTACTGCCTTCCCTGCATTGGTGAACCTCGCCGCTACATGGGATAAGGAACTTTCTCATCTTTATGGTGTGAGCATAGGTGAAGAAGCACGCTACCGTAAGAAGGACATTCTGCTCGGTCCTGGCATCAACATCTGCCGTACACCGCTTAACGGACGTAACTTCGAGTATATGGGTGAGGACCCTTATCTTGCGGGCCAGATGGTGGTTCCATATGTGAAAGGTGTTCAGGAACAGGGCGTCGCAGCATGTGTTAAACATTTTGCTGTGAACAATCAGGAGTTCCAACGTACACAGTCCAATTCGGTAGTTGATGACAGAACACTCTATGAGATATATCTTCCAGCATTCAAGGCTGCAGTCGTTGAGGGTGAGGCATGGGCCATCATGGGTTCATACAACCTTTACAACGGCCAGTTCAACTGTCATAACGAGAAACTTCTCTGCGACATTCTCAAAGGAGAATGGGGCTTTGACGGAGTTGTCGTAAGTGACTGGGGCGGATGCCGTGACAGTGAAGAAGCAGTCCTCAATGGTCTTGACATAGAAATGGGAACATGGACAAACGGCCTTCGTGGTGCAGCGAGCGACAGTTACAGGAACTATCACATGGCAGATCCTTATCTCAAAGGCCTTCGTGAAGGAAAATATACTACCAAGGAACTTGACGACAAGGTACGCCGTATCCTCCGTACCATTTTCCGTACAAGCATGAGACCTGAGCCTAACTACGGCCGTTTCGTATGTCCTGAGCATTATCAGGCTGCAAGAGACATTTCTGCGGCAGGTGTGGTCCTTCTCAAGAATGATAATGACGTGCTTCCTCTCGATGTACCGGAAGGTGGCAAGATCCTCATGGTAGGTGAGAATGTAGTGAAGAAGATGGTTGTGGGAGGCGGAAGTTCAAACCTCAAGACCGCATATGAGGTCAATCCTCTTGAAGGTATTCAGAACGCATTTGCCGGAAAGGCTGACGTCGTTTGGGAGCGTGGATATGTAGGTGATACTTCTACTTCATATAATGCGGTTGATACCGGCCAGGACCTTACTGACAACCGTTCTCCAGAGGTTCTTATCGCTGCTGCCGTAGAGGCTGCAAAGGATGCAGACTATGTGATTTTCGTAGGTGGTCTCAACAAGAGCGCTCATCAGGACAATGAGAGTACAGACCGTCTCCAGATCACTCTCCCTTATGGTCAGGAGGATGTGATTCTTGCTCTTGCGGAGGTTGCAAAGAATCTCGTGGTGGTGAACATCTCGGGTTCGGCAGTCGCAATGCCATGGGCAGACAAGGTTGACGCGATCGTTCAGGGATGGTATGGCGGAACAGAGTCAGGCAATGCTCTTGCAGACGTGCTTACAGGTAAGGTGAACCCTTCCGGTAGACTTCCATTCTCGGTTCCGTTCAGATATGAGGACGGCCCTATCAAGACTGAACGTCAGTATCCTGGTATAAAGGAAGAAGACGACCAGTACTGGCAGACTCATTATGACGAGGGTGTGTATGTGGGTTACAGATGGTACGACACCAAGGAGATACCTGTACAGTTCCCGTTCGGTCATGGCTTGAGTTATACCGAATTCGAGTATTCGGACGCAAAGGCATCGAAGGCTTCGATGACAGCGGAGGGAACTCTTACAGTATCTGTAAATGTGAAGAATACAGGTGCAGTTGACGGCGCAGAGGTTGTTCAGTTGTATATCGCTGACCCTCAGGCAAGCATAGATCGTCCTGCAAAGGAACTCAAGGGCTTTGAAAAGATCTATCTCAAAGCCGGTGAGTCGAAGACAGTGAACTTCGAGATCGATGCAGAGGATCTCAGTTACTTCGACGCTGCAAAGCATGAGTGGGTTGCCGAGCCGGGTGAGTTCCAGGCTCTTGTGGGATCGACATCACAGGATATCAGAGCGGTTGTGAACTTCAACCTTAACTGACAGTCTAGGAATATTTGTCAGAGCGGTCGGGAATCGAAAGATTTCCGGCCGCTTTTCATTTTGGTCTGCACTTTGCTATAATAGTTTTGAAAAATTAAAAATTACGTATATGAAACGAATCTTGCTGACCGTAATGGTCGTTGTCGCAGGGCTATCGGCGATCGCCCACGACGCGTCTGCACAGACAGACAATAGCAATAGAGGTGCCGACAGAAGGCAGAAACTGGTTGATGACTGGCATAAGGATATGGCTGAATTCAGGGCCCGTTCTGAAAAGGACAGACAACTTGAAGCATTGACGGATTCAATTGCCTCTGTACAGGCTCGTGCAGCACTCCGCAATCAGGATTTCGTGCTGGAGGCTGACAATGTCTCTTTCAAGAACGGAATGACCAGATTCGTCAATTCATCAACCAATTTCATTTCAGTCAAGGGTAACAGAGCGGTAGTGCAGATCTCCCCAAGCGACTTCGCGGCAGGCCCTAACGGAGTAGGTGGTGTGACGGTTGACGGAATGATCTCCGGACAGGAAGTGAGAGTCGACAGTAAAGGACGCGTGACCTTCTCGATGAATGTGATGGGAATCGGAATCAATGCCCAGGTCGAAATATATATGTTTCCGGGATCCAACCGCGCCACTGCTACGGTCTACCCTAACTTCAACTCCAATACCGTATGGCTTGACGGTCAGATCGTGCCATATGAGAACTCTAACGTAATAGAGGGAAGTTCATTATAAAACGGATTTTAAATAGAACAGATTATGAAGAAGATTCTGATTATTTCGGCTGCCATCCTTACATTGGCAGCATGCCACAAGGAGCCGTTCCCACAGGACAGCGACAACGAGTACCTTGTATATACATCCCCAGGCAAGGACGTGACTTTCAAGGATTTCAAGACATTTGACCTTGCCGACAGCCTTCTTGTCATCGGCCAGAGCGACAAGCCTGTATATTCGCAGTCTCAGAACGCCCTCGCACTGATCCAGGCTTTCAGGACAAACATGGAGAAGATAGGATATATCTACACTCCGTCAAATCCGGACGCAGACCTTGGTATCCAGGTGACTTTCGTCATCAAGACGGAGAAGTATGTGCAATATTACGACAACCCATACTGGTGGCTTGACTATCCAGGTTACTGGCCTGCAGGCTATTGGGGAAACTGGACAGGATTCTATTATCCTAGGCCGATCACTTACACCTACACTACAAATGCTCTTATAGCCGATATGGTCAACCTTACAGGAGAGCAGGATACTTCAAAGCCTCTTGAAATCGTATGGAACGCATACATCGGAGGCCCTGCTGGAGCCACACTCCAGGGTGATGTGAAGAGAATGTCCGCAGCGGTGGATCAGGCATTCGCCCAGTCGCCATATCTGTCGAAGACACAGACCAAATAAGGAATTAATTAAAGAAAGATCATCATGAAAAGATTCTTATATATCATGGCCGCTGCAATGACACTCTTGCTCATTACAGATCAGGCACATGCCCAGATGGGCAAAAGAGACTACATCAACGGTGGCTGGCAGTTCAATGCCCTTGTCGGAAACAGTTTCGTGACAAATGCACAGGGATATGGAGCCTATATCGAAGGCGGTTACTACATAACACCGATGTTTGCAGTCGGAGGATTTGCAAGTTTCAACACCAATAACGAATATATTCCGAAGAAGACCTACACCTTCGAGGACGGTTCGGCATTGACGACAGATCTTGACAGGTCGGTCTATCAGGTGCCTTTCGGCACCACTCTCAGGGTAAGGTTCCTCAGAAGCGAGGTGCAGCCATACATCGAGGCGAAGATCGGAACTGAATATTCGGTGCAGAGTACATATATGTCCACTTTCGTCAACAGACATGACAACTGGGGCTTCTATGTCTCACCAGAGGTCGGACTTACATTCTTCCCTTTCCATAAGACTGATTTCGGTTTCCAGGTAGCGGCTTTCTACAGTTATTCTACCAATAGGAACAAAAGTTATGATTTAAGTGGATTGAACAATGTAGGCTTCAAACTCGGTATAGCATTCTAAATAAAAATTCATACCTTTACATTCCTTCGCACATCTGTGCGGGTCATCCTGAAGGCAGTCGCAGGATGACAGGAATGTAAAGGTTTTTTATTTTTATGAAAGAAAGAAAGTCATACAGGACAGTAGTACTGTCGGATATACATCTGGGTTCGCAATATTCCAAGGTCGTGGAGGTCAGTGACTTCCTGTCCCGGATCGATTGCGAAACCTTGATATTGAACGGCGACACCATAGACGGCTGGCAACTTCAGAAGAACGACAACGCGTTCTGGGGACCGGAGCATGCGAGGTTTTTCCGCATCATCATGAAAATGGTGGAAATGCACGGGACGGTCGTCAATATGATCCGTGGAAACCATGATGACTTCCTTGACAAGATTCTGCCTATGAGCATGGGAAAACTGAATATTCTGAAAGATATGGTCCTTGAAAGCGGGGGAATCAAGTTTTTCGTTACTCATGGAGACGTGTTCGACAGCATTACATCGAACATGAAATGGATGGCGAAACTGGGTGATGTGGCATATAATGTCCTGCTTAAGATCAATGTCCTGTACAACCGTATCCAGTATTTGCTTGGAAAGCCATATTATTCTTTCTCACAGGCCATCAAGAACAAGGTAAAGAAGGCTGTCTCAAATGCTTCTGATTTTGACCGGATGCTGACTGACATGGCCCGTACAAAGGGCTGTCAGGGAGTCATCTGCGGCCATATCCATCGTCCGGAAGACAGGATGATAGACGGGATCAGATATCTTAATTCAGGGGATTGGGTCGAGACTCTGTCCGCTCTGGTCGAGGATTTCCAAGGCAATTGGAGCATTGTTTATTATAAGGATATGTAATCATGCGGTACGTTTTCATAGTGCAGGGAGAGGGCAGAGGGCATATGACCCAGGCCATGACTCTTGAGCGCCTGCTTGGCGACCGAGGACATGAAGTGGCCGCCATATTGGTCGGACGAAGTCCGAGCAGACAACTACCGGATTTCTTCGTCAGGGGAGTGAAGGCACCCCTGATACAGTTCGAGAGCGTGAATTTCATGCCTTCGGCAGATAACCGGAAGCCAAACATGGTCGGGACAGTGCTGTTCAACTCGTTCAACATGCACAAATATTATCCGTCCATGCAACTTATCCGGGACAGGATCAGGTCGCTGAAACCGGATGTAATAGTCAACTTCTATGAACTTCTGGCCGGAATGACATCATTCTTCTATGAATTGGAAGCACCGATGGTCAGTATAGGACACCAGTATCTGTTTCTCCACAAGGACTTCGGACTGCCACGTCACAAATATCCGGGAAGCATGGCTCTCGATTTCTTCAGCAGACTCACCTCTGTCGGTTCGGTGAAGCATCTCGCACTTTCTTTCAGGGAGATGCCGGCAGACCTTGAACACAATATAGTCGTCGTCCCTCCTCTTATCCGCCCAGAGATTCATGGACTGACACCGGTCAAGGGAGACTATATCCACGGATATATGCTCAATCAGGGATTTGCGAAGGATGTGAGAGAATGGCATTCCGTCCACCCGGAAGTGCCTTTGCATTTCTTCTGGGACAACTGGGAAGCAGGGCCGGTATTGAAGGTTGATGACACCTTGTCATTTCATCTCCTGGATGATAAGGAATTTCTTCGTCAGATGGCTGGTTGCATGGCATATGCAAGCACGGCCGGCTTCGAGTCGATATGTGAGG
Organism: Candidatus Cryptobacteroides sp.; assembly: GCA_045539115.1. GTDB lineage: Bacteria > Bacteroidota > Bacteroidia > Bacteroidales > UBA932 > Cryptobacteroides. The sequence goes on from JAZQES010000024.1 coordinate 125,716, forward strand.
CCATGTATCTGGGAAAGCCTGTAATGATGGTGCCTTCGCATATAGAACAGGAAATCAATGCATTCGATGCGGTAAGGTCAGGAGCAGGAGTTGCGGGGGACAGGTTTGATATGGATGCCCTTCTGGAGTTCAGCAAGACATTTGATAAGGACGGATCATTTGCAGCATGGGCGGATTCTGCAGCGGATATCATCGTGAAAGAACTGGAAGATGTGATTTAAATGTGAAAAAAGTTTAAGAAAATTTTGCACGATAAGAAAAAAAGTGTACCTTTGCAATCCCAATTCGAAAGGAACTCGTATGAGGCCCAAGAATGACCACGGATTGATTCGCTAGCTCAGCAGGTAGAGCACAACACTTTTAATGTTGGGGTCATGGGTTCGAGCCCCATGCGAATCACAAAGTTCTTTCATAAACTGCTTCCCTAGCTCAGTTGGTAGAGCACGACACTCTTAATGTTGGGGTCCAGGGTTCGAGCCCCTGGGGGAGCACCAAGCGGTTTTTCCGCATACATATTGAAGCAATTCAGCAACGCTTCCCTAGCTCAGTTGGTAGAGCACGACACTCTTAATGTTGGGGTCCAGGGTTCGAGCCCCTGGGGGAGCACAAAGGCGGTTTTTTAACCGCCTTTTTTGTTTCTAATCGGCCTCTGAAGTACTTCAGAGGCCGATTCT
>JAZQES010000025.1:0-15704 GCA_045539115.1 Candidatus Cryptobacteroides sp.
AAGGAGCTTGGTCTCCGTCGATAAGCTACATAATAGTAGGAACCGACGAAGGGGGAGCACTCAAAGAAATTGGGTTATCCCCCTTTTTTACGCAAAGACGCATCCTGAGCGCTAACAAACATCAACCTGCGGCGCAAGGGAGCAGAACAATATATCATACGTAACTGTATATAGGAACTTGTGAAAAGTTCCATATGGGCGGAATCAAGGAATAATAATCAACTCCCATAGGGGGAGGCAGGTTGAAAGACAGAAAATGAATATCGTAAAAAAGACAATCGAATTATCCGACGGCAGGATAATTGAAATCGAGACCGGAAAACTTGCAAAGCAGGCTGACGGTGCTGTAGTCGTAAAGATGGGTGGCACAATGCTTCTCGCTACTGTTACATGCGCAAAAGACGCAAAAGAGGACGTTGACTTCATGCCTCTCCAGGTTGACTACAAGGAAAAATATGCTTCTGCAGGACGCTTCCCTGGCGGATTCATGAAGCGTGAAGGAAAGGCTTCAGACTATGAGATCCTTATCGCACGTCTCGTTGACCGTGCCCTCAGACCGCTTTTCCCAGAGGATTTCCACGCTGAAGTATTCGTGAATGTGAACCTCATATCTGCAGAGAAGGACATTCAGCCTGACGCACTCGCAGGACTTGCAGCATCCGCAGCCCTCGCAGTCAGCGACATTCCTTTCGAAGGTCCGATTTCAGAGGTACGCGTTGCAAGGATCGGCGGCGAGTTCAAGATCAATCCTAACTTCAGCGAAATGGCTGATGCTGACATCGACATCATGGTTGCCGCTACATATGACAACATCATGATGGTCGAGGGTGAGATGAACGAGGTAAGCGAGCACGACATGCTCGAGGCCATCAAGTTCGCTCACGAGGAGATCAAGAAGCACTGCAAGGTTCAGATGGAACTCACCGAGGCTGTTGGAAAGACCGAGAAGAGGACTTACTGCCATGAGGAGAACGACGAGGACCTCCGCAAGGCTATCCAGGAGTTCTGCTATGACAGATGCTACGCTATCGCAAAGTCAGGTTCAGCAAAGCACGAGAGATCAGACGCCTTCGAGGCTCTCAAGGAAGAGTTCTACGCAACTCTCCCTGAGGAAGAGCAGGAAGAGAAGAGAATGATGATCGAAAGATATTATCATGCAGTTGAGAAGGCTGCCATGAGAAACATGATCCTCGACGAGGGTGTGCGTCTCGACGGCCGTGATACAACTACAGTACGTCCTATCTGGTGTGAGACCGACTATCTCCCATGCGCACACGGATCAGCAATCTTCACACGTGGTGAGACTCAGTCACTTTCGACTGTAACCCTCGGTACGAAACTCGACATGAAGGAGCGCGACGAGGTTCTCATCCAGGACACAGACCAGTTCGTCCTCCATTACAACTTCCCTCCTTTCTCAACAGGTGAGGCACGTCCTCAGCGCGGTGTAGGCCGTCGTGAGATCGGACACGGAAACCTTGCTTACAGAGCACTCAAGCCAATGATTCCTATGGCTCCGGAGAATCCGTACGCAGTACGCGTCGTTTCCGACATCCTTGAGTCAAACGGTTCATCTTCAATGGCTACAGTATGTGCAGGCTGCCTCGCCCTCATGGATGCAGGTGTGAAAATCAAGAAGCCAGTAGCAGGTGTTGCAATGGGTCTTATCACTGACAAGGACAATCCTAACGAGCGTTATGCAATCCTTACCGACATCCTCGGTGACGAGGACCACCTCGGAGACATGGACTTCAAGGTGACCGGAACAAAGGACGGTATAACTGCGACTCAGATGGACATCAAGGTTGACGGTCTTTCATATGACGTTCTCGAGCAGGCTCTCGAGCAGGCACGTCAGGGTCGTCTCCACATCATGGGCGAGATGATGAAGACCATCAGCGAGCCACGTGAGGACTACAAGGAGTTTGTTCCACGCATGATCCAGATCCGTGTTGCAGGCGAGTTCATCGGTGCAATCATCGGAAAGGGCGGAGAGACAATCCAGCGTATCCAGCGCGAGACCGGCACTACAATCACAATCACTGAGGAGCAGGTTGACGGCGTATCACAGGGCGTTGTCGACATCTTCGGCCAGGACAAGGAAGCGATGGACAAGGCTCTGGGCTGGATCAACGGCATCACTGCTGTTCCTGAAGTCGGCACAGTATACCATGGCAAGATCGTTTCAATCCTTGAGTTCGGTGCATTCGTAGAGATTCTCCCAGGCAAGGAAGGCCTTCTCCACGTATCTGAGATCGACTGGAAGAAGACCGAAAAGGTAGAGGATGTGCTCCACGTAGGTGACGAAGTGGACGTGAAACTCCTCGAGATCGACGAGAAGACAGGAAAGATGAGACTTTCACGCAAGGCTCTTCTCGAGAAGCCTGAGGGATATGTAGAGCCTGAGCGCCGTCCGCGCGGAGGTGACAGAGGTCCACGCCGTGACAATGACCGTCGTGACAACCGCGGACCACGCCGTGACGACAACAGAGGACCACGCCGCGACGACAGAGGCCCAAGAGGACCACGCCGTGAGCGTCCTGCTGAAAACAACGAACAGAACAACGAACCAGAAATGTTCTAATCAACCATAAGAGGGGCAGCCGAGGCTGCCCTTTTTTTATTATCCCCGAATCCAGAAAAAGTGGCTATATTTGTAAGATACAGCAATCTGAGAACAAACAGGTAAATATATGAAACAAAGATTCATCATCGGCATCATGGCTGCACTCGCATTTGCAGCATGTTCGGACAAAACCACGCTCACATCACCGGAAGGCAATATCCGGGTACAGTTCTCGATGAGTGAAAACGGAACTCCTCAGTATCAGATTGAAGCCTATGGACAGCAGATAATCGATGTCTCAGACATCGGTCTTGAAGCCCTTGAAGCAGGACTGGCGGAAGGATTCGAGATCGTCAAGGTGACACACGACAAAACCGACATGGAGTGGACTCAGCCATGGGGAGAAAACAAGCATATGAGAGACTGCCATAATGAAATGGCCGTCCATCTTGAAAACGCTGAAGGCGTGGAACTCATCGTCAGATTCAGGGCATTTGAGGACGGTATGGGATTCCGCAGCGAATATTACGCTCCGACCGATTCTCTTACCATAGTCGGAGACAGGACATATTTCAATTTTGCGCAGGACGGCACAAGTTGGTCGATAGGAAGTTACTTCTCCGGCTATGAACTGCCTTACCGCGAGCAGGCGATCAGCGCGACAGAAAATGCAAATACTCCGTTCACATTCCGGATGGGTTCCGTTTACGGAAGCATCCACGAAGCGGCCCTCTATGATTTTCCTGAAATGAATCTTTACCGTCAGGACAGTCTTGAATTCAAGAGCGAACTCGCACCACGTCCGGACGGGACCCTCGCAAGGACAGGCGGCAGGTTCGTGACTCCATGGAGGACATTCCAGATTGCCCGCGATGCCGTAGGACTCATCAATTCATCACTGATCCTCAACCTCAACGAGCCATGTGCCATTGAGGATGTTTCATGGATACAGCCTCAGAAATATGTAGGCGTATGGTGGGGGATGCATCTCGGCACACAGGTCTGGACTATGGGTCCGCGCCACGGAGCAACAACAGAAAATGCATTGAGACACATCGACTTTGCTGCAGCGAACAATATCGGAGGAGTTCTCTTCGAAGGATGGAACCAGGGATGGGAGAACTGGGGAGGAAGTCAGAAATTCGACTACTGTGAGCCATATGCCGACTTCGACCTCGACAGGATAGCAGCCTACGCTGCTGAGAAAGGAGTCGACCTCTGGATGCACAATGAGACCGGCGGAAGCATATTCGAATATGAAGCGGTACTCGACAAGGCATTCTCAAAATATCAGAGCCTGGGAATCCATTATCTCAAGACGGGATATGCAGGCGGTATGCCTGACGGCATAAGACACCACTCGCAGAGAGGCGTGGAACATTATCAGAAAGTCGTTGAGAAAGCCGCTGAGTATCAGATCGTCATCGATGCTCATGAGCCGATAAAGGAGACAGGCATACGCCGCACATGGCCTAACATGATGACACGCGAAGGTGCAAGAGGAATGGAATGGAACGCATGGAGCGAAGGAAACAGTGCCGAATACCAGTGCATTCTTCCGTTCGTACGTCTTCTCGGAGGCCCTATGGACTATACTCCGGGCGTATTCGACATCTACTACAAGACAGCATGCGCCACACCTGGAAGAGAAGAATGGAACGGAGACAACTCAGAGACCTTCATCAAGACAACGCTTGCACGTCAGATGGCCAACTGGGTCATCATATACTCCCCACTCCAGATGGCCTGCGACCTGATAGAGAATTACGAAGGCCATCCTGCATTCCAGTTCTTCCGCGACTTCGACCCTGACTGCGACTGGTCAGAAGCGCTAGCCGGAGAAATCGGAGACTATATCGTAGTGGCACGACGTGCAGGAGACCGCTTCTTCCTTGGAGCCGGAACAAACTCGGAAGCACGCACCCTTTCCATCCCGCTTGATTTCCTCGAACCGGGAACGAGTTACGAAGCAGCCATATATGCCGATGACATGAATGCCCCTGTGATCACCCAGCCGGACGGCAGTCAGGCACCCGACAAGACATGCTACCGTATCGAGCACCGCACTGTCACATCTGCAGACACGCTTGAAATCGCCATGGCGGCAGACGGAGGACAGGCAGTATCATTCATTCCTGTCTTATAAGAGCAGTCATGAAAGGGTTTTGTTTATTGAAAAAAAACACTACCTTTATTGACTTTTAGGAAAACACAAATTTAACCATATATGGAAAGAATCATCGAGTGCGTGCCTAATTTCAGTGAAGGACGCAACATGGAAGTCATTGATTCAATTGTCAATGCAATCGAGAAATCAGGAGGAGTAAAGGTTCTGGACGTCGATCCGGGCGAAGCCACAAACCGTACGGTAGTGACATTCGTAGGAAGTCCTGAAGCAGTTGTCGAGGCTGCATTCCAGGGCGTAAGGAAGGCAGGTGAACTCATCGACATGAGACAGCATCACGGAGCACACCCACGCTCAGGAGCAACTGATGTACTGCCTCTCATTCCTATTTCAGGTATAACTCTTCAGGAATGTGCAGAACTTGCAAGAAAACTTGCAGAGCGCATCTACACCGAACTCGAGATCCCATGCTACTGCTATGAGGCTGCCGCACAGAAGCCTGAACGCAAGAATCTTGCAGTCTGCCGTGCAGGTGAATACGAGGCACTTCCGGAGAAGATGTCTGACCCGGACCGTCAGCCTGATTTCGGACCTGGCAAATACACAGACCGTGCGGCACAGGCAGGTGCAACAAATGTAGGTGCACGTGATTTCCTCATTGCAGTGAACTACAACCTCAACACGACATCCACAAGAAGAGCAAACGCCATCGCATTCGATGTACGCGAAAAGGGCCGTCCCAAGAGAGAAGGCAACCCTATCACGGGCAAGATCGTAAAGGACGAGAACGGAAAGACCGTAATGTTTCCGGGCACATTGAAAGGCTGCAAGGCAATAGGCTGGTTCATAGACGAATACGGCATCGCTCAGGTGTCAATGAACATCACGGATATCAACACGACCCCGCTCCACGTGGCATTTGACGAGGTATGCAGGGCTGCTCAGGCAAGAGGCCTCAGAGTGACTGGAACAGAAATCGTAGGTCTGGTTCCGAAACGTACTCTGATCGAGGCCGGACGTTATTTCCTCGAGAAGCAGCAGAGGTCTACAGGTGTCTCTGAAGACGAGATCATGAAGATTGCAGTCAAGTCTATGGGACTCGACGACCTCAAGCCGTTCAACCCTAAGGAGAAGGTGGTGGAATTCCTCATCGAAGATGAGAAGGAGGCTGCCGCACGCGAAAGACTTGTAAGGATGACATGCAAGGGATTCGCCTACGAGACAGCATCAGAATCCCCTGCTCCGGGAGGCGGATCGATTTCTGCATATATGGGCGCGCTCGGAGCCGCTCTCGGAACAATGGTGGCAAACCTTTCATCACACAAGGCCGGCTGGGATGCAAGATGGAAAGAATTCTCGGACTGGGCTGACCAGGGACAGGTTGTGATGAACAAGTTGCTCGCACTCGTTGACGAAGACACAGCCGCATTTGACAGGATCATGGCCGCAATCGGAATGCCTAAGGGATCCGAAGAAGAGAAGAAGGCACGTGCAGAGGCTCTTGAAGCCGCTACATTATATGCGACAGAGGTTCCTCTCAAGACTATGAAGACAGCCCTTGAAGTCTTCCCGATAGTACGTGCAATGGCAGAGGAAGGCAACCCTAATTCTGTTTCAGATGCAGGTGTAGGTGCCCTTGCAGCACGCTCGGCAGTCCTCGGAGCACAACTCAACGTACGCATCAATGCGGCAGGCCTCGCTGACCGCGAAGCAGCAGAGCGTCTTTGCACAGAGGCAGCAGAAATCGCGGCCAAGGCCATCGCAGAAGAGTTAGAAATCCTTGAAATCGTCAACAGCAAGATATGATCATGACATTCCACGAAGACATACTGGCAGGTATCCCCGCTGTACTGCCGCAGCCTAAGCCATACGACACGACCATCAACCATGCTCCTAAACGCAAGGAAATCCTCAGCGAAGAGGAGAAGGTGCTGGCGATAAAGAACGCTCTCAGATATTTCCCTCAGGAGCATCATGCAGTCCTGGCAGCGGAATTCGCACAGGAACTCAAGGAATACGGACGCATATACATGTACCGATTCCGTCCTGACTATGAAATGTATGCCCGTCCTATCGACGAATACCCTGCAAAATCAAGGCAGGCGGCAGCAATCATGGCCATGATACAGAACAATCTGGACTACCGCGTCGCACAGCATCCGCATGAACTCATCACATACGGAGGCAACGGCGCCGTGTTCCAGAACTGGGCACAGTACCGTCTTGTGATGCAGTATCTTGCCACAATGACAGACGAGCAGACTCTCGTGATGTATTCCGGCCATCCGCTCGGACTCTTCCCTAGCCACAAGGACGCTCCACGTGTGATCGTCACCAACGGAATGGTGATCCCGAACTATTCGAAGCCTGACCATTGGGAGAAATTCAATGCGCTCGGAGTATCCCAGTACGGCCAGATGACCGCAGGATCATATATGTACATCGGTCCTCAGGGCATCGTTCACGGCACAACCATCACAGTGATGAACGCCGCTCGCAAGCAACTCAAGGCCAGAGGTATGGAGGGAAGCGAAGAGAATATGAAGGGTATGCTTTTCGTGACCGCAGGACTTGGCGGCATGTCAGGCGCGCAGCCTAAGGCCGGAGTCATTTCCGGAGTCGTGAGCGTATGTGCCGAAGTGAACCCTCATGCTGCCCACAAACGTCACAGCCAGGGCTGGGTGGACGAGATTCATGAAAATCTTGACGAACTCATTCCACGTATCCGCAAGGCCGTAGCCGACAAGGAAGTCGTATCGATCGCATATCAGGGCAATGTTGTAGACCTCTGGGAAAGACTCGCAGACGAAGACATCCGCGTTGACCTCGGTTCAGACCAGACATCGCTCCATAACCCATGGGCCGGCGGATACTACCCTGTCGGATACAGTTATGAAGAATCCAACAGGATGATGGCCGAAGAGCCTGAAAGGTTCAAGGAATGCGTACAGGAGTCTCTCCGCAGACATGCTGCAGCAGTCAACCGCCTGGCTGACAAGGGAATGTATTTCTTCGACTATGGAAACGCCTTCCTGCTTGAAGCATCAAGAGCAGGAGCAGACGTACTCAAGGAAGACGGCCGTTTCCGTTATCCTTCATATGTCCAGGACATCATGGGACCGCTCTTCTTCGATTACGGTTTCGGACCGTTCAGATGGGTCTGCATGTCAGAGAAGCCGGAAGATCTTGCAAAATCCGACGCCCTTGCCGCAAAGGTTCTGCGTGAGATCATGACAGAGGCTCCGGAAGAGATCCAGGGTCAGATGATGGACAATATCCGCTGGATTGAGGAAGCAGGAAGAAACAACCTCGTGGTAGGTTCACAGGCCCGCATCCTTTACGCCGACTGCGAAGGACGTACAAAGATAGCCCTCGCATTCAACGAGGCCATCCGCAACGGCGAAATCACCGCACCTATAGTCCTCGGACGTGACCATCACGATGTATCCGGCACAGACTCTCCTTTCCGTGAGACATCGAACATCTACGACGGATCGCAGTTCTGCGCAGATATGGCAGTCCATAACGTCATAGGAGACGGTTTCCGCGGAGCCACATGGGTTTCAATCCACAACGGCGGCGGAGTCGGCTGGGGCGAAGTGATGAACGGAGGATTCGGAATGGTGATCGACGGTTCGGAAGATTCTGACCGCCACATCCGCGAGATGCTTCTCTGGGACGTCAACAACGGTATAGCAAGACGCAGTTGGGCACGCAACGAAGGTGCAATGCATGCGATAAAGCGTGAAATGGAAAGGACACCGGGACTCAAGGTGACAATTCCTAACATCGCTGACGACAATCTCATCAGGGACATCCTGAAATAAATGGAAAGACCGCTCATATCCGTCATCTACTGCCTGTACAAGGAAAAGATCGAATGGATACGGCAGTCCGTCGAGTCTATCCTCAACCAGACGTACGGACTCTTCGAATTCATCATAATATGTGACAATCCAGATTATCAGTCTGCTGTGGATCTGCTGAAAGAATATTCTTCGGCAGATCCGCGGATCAGGCTGATTGTCAATGAAGAGAACATCGGGATAACCCGTTCGCTCAACAAAGGCCTGGAACTGGCCAAAGGCGGGCTGGTAGCAAGAATGGACGCCGATGACATAGCCCTGCCGGAAAGATTCGAGAAGCAGGTAGATTTCCTCACCCGCAATCCGGACATCAGCATATGCGGCACCGACGTACATTGCATTGACGGGGAAGGCCGCATAACCCGAAGACACAAATACAGAAGACATTCATCCGTCAGACTTCTTTTCTTCAGAAACATGATCTGCCACCCTTCAGTGATGTTCCGCAAAGACATCCTCGGGCTTCGCAGTCCACTTTATGACAACGGGACGAGATATTCTCAGGACTATGAATTATGGACATTCCTGATGATGAAAGGATGCAGGTTCCATACCCTTGACGAGGTCCTGATGCTGTACAGACGTTCCGGGAAGCAGATCAGTTCGGCACACAGGGAAACCCAGGCACAATGCTTCAAAAAAGCCCATAAAGCCTTCGTAACGCAGTGGCTCATCTCGAAAGGCATAATCTGTCACGACGACACCGATAATGTCAGACTCATGCTGAAAAAGGCCTCAGAGGCCTACAATCGTGCATCCGTCCAGGACAGAAGATATCTTGAAGTGGTTATCTTCACCTTTTATTTCACACTCTCGACGTCGGACAGGAAATATATATGGAAATATCTTACCGACAGCAACGGCATCATGTTCAAGGTGCCGTTCCACATGACCTATCTTCTTCTGATGTCAAGAAAGACAAGACGGGACAGGTCAGGATTTCTTGAATAGCCTCGATCCTGCATAAGAGAACTTCAACGTCAGCCCGAAAGAATCAGGATAAAGTTCTCCGACATCCGAATATAGCCCCAGATGGATATCTACGGGCATCCTTGTAACCTTATTGTTCACACATGCCTCCAATGCAAGCGACAACTGCCAAGGCTTCGACGTATAGAATGACGACTCGGCCTGACCATAGCAACCGTAGTTTCTGCTGTATGTAGCCTTGAACGTATACGGAACCTTCCAGGCATTTCCTGATATTCCGAAATGATGGGCACGGACACGGTTATTGAGGATTCCGACTGCCACTCCGTCCTCATTGAACTGCACTCCATTGATAAGGGGCAGGCCTATTGTACGGCCGTAATATGTCCATCCGCTTCTGTATATGCCGTTATTGAAATAATTGTCGCATCCTCCGATCACCACTCTTCCGTAATAATGTGAGTTCGGATCCTGCTTTGCGATTTCCTCTTCGGTCGCAGGACGGTCATGCACCGGACCGGACTGCAAGGTGGTGGATACGAATTCATAAAGGATATCAGTCACTGCGGCCTTTCTATCCCTCAGAGAGAACTTCAGCGTCCACACTCCGTCCGGGAAATTCTGAAGCCTTGTTCCGGAACCGTCCTCATAAGGCTTGTCATACTGGAATATCATTCCGAATGTCTCGTGATTCCACAATATCCTCATATACTCCCTGCCCAGATGGTTACCCAGCACATTCAACTGATCTGACAGATGTGCTCCCTCCCCTCCCCGGCGGGCGAAGAACACCTTCATATAATCCTGAAACGAAGAAGGCTGAGGTCCGACAGAAGGAGAAACACCTCCCCATTGGGCTATATGCTCGATTCCGCCTGACACTTCCACCTTGCCGGCAAAAGAAAATTTCAGTTCTAAAGACTTGTCATGGATCATCATACCGCTCACATAACGGTCATCAACCGGCTGATAATGAGCAAGATTTCCCCTTATGCCCACGACATGACGTCTGTCAAGATATATCCAGTCGGAACGAAGGTCGATTCCAGGAATGTTGCGGGCATTCGAAGTCCATACAATGTTTCCTCCGGTCAATGAAAGCGGACCTAGTTCGCTGCGACGGGGACGCATTCCGACATCAAGTCTGAGCATACGCCATCCACCGCTTACATACAGTCTGTCCATCAGAGCGTCGGCCGAAAGACCTCCTCCCTGAATCGTGAAGCACCTTGCGGCGACCTGAGTCCCGGCCTCGAAAAAAAGGCTGTCAGAAGACATATATCCAAGATCCAGACCGGTCCGGACGACTCCCGAGGACCTTTCCGGAATGACTCCGTGATGTCCTGTCCTTGCCCAGAAAGGCAGAATCTCTTCCGTTCCCGCAGAGAGTACAGCATCGGCATTCCACTTCATGTTCCATTCCTGAGAATGTCCATTAAAGCAGAAAAGAAACATCAGCAGAGAGGCAAGATGTCTATGCAGGGTTTGAATTTTCATTTGGGACCGCAAAGATAATTAATTATATTTGTGGGTTGATAAAAAATCAGGACCAATGAACCATATAATTTCTCACAAGAAACTTACAATCGATCATGTCAGGACAATCATGTCGGAGGGCATGAAACTGGAACTCGGGAAAGAGGCTGAAGCGGCAATCGTAAAATGCCGTAAATTCCTGGATACCAAGATGGAAGATATCGGAAGGCCTGTATACGGCGTGACCACAGGATTCGGTTCCCTGTGCAACATCACCATACCTGCCGAGGATCTATCCCAACTCCAGCACAATCTCGTGATGTCACACGCATGCGGCACAGGAGAGACCGTACGTCCGGAAATCGTGAAACTCATGCTCCTTCTGAAGATCCAGTCGCTTTCATACGGATATTCAGGAGTGCAACTGGTGACAGTGCAGCGTCTCATCGACATGTTCAACAACGACATACTTCCTGTTGTCTATCAGCAGGGATCCCTCGGTGCTTCGGGAGACCTCGCTCCCCTCGCCCACATGTGCCTTCCTCTGATAGGACTTGGTGAGGTTCTCTATAATGGAGAAGTACGCCAGGCTTCGGAACTTTGGGAAGAACTGGACTGGGAACCTGTAAGGCTTCAGTCGAAGGAAGGACTTGCCCTCCTGAACGGAACTCAATTCATGAGCGCCCATGCAGTGTGGTCACTCATTCAGGCCGAAAGGCTTTCAGACTGGGCCGACAAGATCGGTGCAATGTCATTAGATGCCTATGACGGCCGAATAGAGCCTTTCTATCCACAGGTTCATGAAGTACGCGCCCACAAGGGTCAGATCGAGACTGCTACCCGTTTCCGCGAACTTCTCGAAGGAAGTGAGATCATCAGACAGAAAAAGGTTCATGTCCAGGATCCATATTCGTTCCGCTGCATTCCTCAGGTGCATGGCGCCAGCAAGGACACCATACGCTATGTGAAATCTGTCATCGAGACCGAGATCAACAGTGCCACTGACAACCCTACCGTATTCCCTGATGAAGATCTGATCATTTCAGCAGGAAACTTCCACGGACAGCCTATCGCCATACCTATGGATATGCTGACATTGGCACTTTCAGAACTCGCAAACATCTCAGAGAGACGTATATACAAACTCATTTCCGGTCAGAGAGGTCTTCCTAACTTCCTTGTGGCGAAGCCTGGTCTGAACAGCGGATTCATGATTCCTCAATATACGGCAGCATCTATCGTAAGCCAGAGCAAGGGTCTCTGCATGCCTGCTTCGGCAGATTCAATCCCTTCTTCACAGGGTCAGGAGGACCATGTAAGCATGGGAGCGAATGCCGCTACCAAACTCGTACGTGTAGTGGAGAATACCGAGCGTGTACTTGCTATCGAACTTTTCAATGCTGCTCAGGCTCTGGAATTCCGCAGACCTCTGCGTTCGTCATGGGCAATCGAGAAGATCTTCGCACACTACCGCAAGAATGTACCTTTCATCGATGATGACACTTATATGCATCCGTTGATCGAGAAGTCGGTGGAATTTATCAGATAATATTTAAAGGAAACGATTGTATTCCAGTGACCCCCGCCCTCTGCGAGGGCACCCCCTAGCCGGTCAACACCCCAATAATCGACAGATTTTCGGGGACCCCGGGGTGGCATGTCACTTTCATACAATCGTTTCCTTTAAAACAGTATTATTATCTGTCATCCTGAACATAAGTGAAGGATCTTTAATCTAAAAACAAATGAAGAAGATAATATATAATATCGGTACACTGGCGGGTATATTGCCGGCAGATGTCAGGAGGCTTGAAGGTGAGGCCATGAATCACGTGGAGTGCATTGAGAATGCATATCTGGTGATTGAGGATGGAATCATCGCTGAATTTGGAGAGATGTCGGATTCTGTCTTTCTGGACGGAATGAAGGACACTGTCATTCTGAACGGAACGAAGGACACTGTCATTCTGAACGGAATGAAGGACACTGTCATTCTGAACGGAACGAAGGACGCTGTCATTCTGAACGGAACGAAGGATTCTGTCTTTCTGGACGGAATGAAGGACACTGTCATTCTGAACGGAACGAAGTGGAGTGAAGAATCTTTATGCGGAAGATCCTTCGCTGACGCTCAGGATGACAGACAAGATGACGCTCAGGATGACAGACGAAGTGCCACACAGGATGACAGACGAAGTGAGGGTCAGGAGGGCAAAGCGGAGTATATAGATGCAAAGGGTGGATTCGTGATGCCGGCATTCTGCGACAGCCACACGCATATCGTTTATGCGGGATGCAGGGATGGAGAATTCAGAGACAAGATTGCGGGCCTGTCATATGAGGAGATTGCTGCCCGTGGTGGCGGAATCCTTAATTCCGCTGACCTTCTGCACGAGACATCGGAAGACGAATTGTATCGTCAGTCCATGGAACGAGTGAACGAAATCATGGCCATGGGTACAGGAGCGGTCGAGATAAAGAGCGGATACGGACTTACCGTTGAAGACGAACTCAAGATGCTCCGCGTGATAAGACGCATAAAAGAGACATCTCCCATTACAGTCAAGGCGAATTTTCTCGGAGCACATGCCGTAGGACGTGCTTACAGAGGCCGTCAGGCTGAATATGTGGATCTGGTATGCAATGAAATGCTGCCGAAAGTGGCGGAAGAAGGCCTCGCAGACTATGTTGATGTATTCTGCGACGCTGGGTTCTTCACAGTAGAAGAAACGGCCAGGATCCTCGAAAAAGCCGCAGAATTCGGAATCAGGCCAAAGATCCATGCAAATGAACTTGAAGTATCCGGTGGTGTACAGGTGGGAGTCAGATATAATGCCCTGTCAGTCGATCATCTGGAAAAGACGACAGATGCTGAAATAGAAGTCCTGCGTGGCAGCGAAACCATGCCTACGATGCTCCCCGGATGTTCCTTCTTCCTCGGACTTCCATACGGAAGAGCAAAAGAATACATTCAGGCCGGTCTGCCGGTAGCACTTGCTTCCGACTACAACCCCGGATCGAGTCCAAGCGGTAACATGCGTTTTGTAATGGCATTGGGCTGTATCAGAATGAGACTCACTCCCGAACAGTCATTCAATGCCTGCACGATCAACTCCGCATACGCAATGGGAGTAAGCGACATCCTCGGTTCCATCACAAAAGGCAAGAAAGCCAACCTGATCATCACCAAGCCGATACCGTCACTGGCATTCATCTCATACAGCCATCAGACTCCGATAATTGAAAAGATAATCTTGAAATAGGCAGTCAGAAATCTTCAAGAAAATCACATACTTTAAAAAAAGAGAAAAATGTGACGAAATGAAATCAACATTTTTCTCTTTTTATATTGTTTCTACCGAAATATTTCTAACTTGCGGGGAAAGAGGGGTGATATAATTTTTTACAGGGCTTGCTATGCCATAACAATTTATCAACTGTTTAAAATTATATCATGATGAAAGACAAAATGCAATGTCCGAAGGACAAACTTGTTGAAATTGACGGTGTCAGTTATCAACTGATTGAGAGTAAACTTTACCGCTATGCAGACCTTACTCTGGACAAAGGATTCAAGATCGTATTGGGAAAACATGGAAGTGAAGAAGTTCTTAAAAATTTATTGAATTGCCTGCTTGGGACAGAAATCATCGATCTTGAATATTGCCTGAATGAATATCCTGGCATGACAGAAGATGACAGAGCCTCAAGATTTGATGTATTCTGCCGCGAAAAAAATGGCAGGGGTTTCTTGATTGAAATGCAGAACTGGTCACAAAAGTATTTCAATAAAAGAGCGGTGTATTATTCATCATTAGCAATACAGAATCAGGCTACTGAAGAATATCGAAGGCAAAAGGAAGAAGGCAAGAAGTGGAACTATGACTTCAAAACGTTATATGTAGTCAGTTTCCTGAATTGCAAGAACTGGACATTCGAGGGCTCATCATTCCGCTTAAATGAACACATAGCGACTTACCGGTATCGCGACATCGAAAATGGCATTGAATTAGGTGACGGTACAACCTTGGTATTTATTGATCTCGAAGGATTCAGAAAAACAATTGACGATTGTCACTCTCGTGAAGAGTTGTGGATTTATAGTATTAAGAATATGGCAAAACAGAATGAATGTCCGGCAAAAGTTGCTGGAACAGAGGTAGAACCATTATATGACATGGCAGAACTGGCCAAAATGACTCATGAGGAGCGCATTGCTTATCAGATGAGTATGATTCATCGTAATGACTATCTGAATTCGCTTCAAGAAGCCGTAGAGGACGCGACAAAAGAAGGGCGGGAGATTGGCTTCAAGAAAGGCCTGGAAGAAGGTATAGAACAAGGGAGAGAGGAAGGTAGAATGGAAGGTAGAATGGAAGGGTTAAAACAGGCAATGAAACAGATGGCAGAATCTGGAATATCGGTGCAGGATATTGCCACTATCATGAAGATGACGGAAAAAGAGATAAATAAAATAATTGATTAATGATTCGTGTCCTGACGATCCGTCTACGTCATAACTGACTCCACTATATTATGCCCGGCACGACCGGGCATCTTTCATTTATAGCACAACATAGTATTCATAGGACTACATAACAAAAAAGAGGTCGGCGTTTGCCGACCTCTAATTATAGAGTGTAATCAGATTATCTGTTGAAAACGTAAGTTACGTATACAACCTCTGGCTCGTCGCAGTCAAGAGTGTAATCCATAGTTACCTTAACCTTAGCGTAAACAG
>JAZQES010000026.1:0-7915 GCA_045539115.1 Candidatus Cryptobacteroides sp.
CACTGCTATTCCAATAGTAAGCCGAAGGTCAAAAGAAAAAGTTCTACGCATTTTAATTCAGTTATCCTTGAAAGAACTTTTCTTGGACTTCTTCGCCTCTCCCTATCTCTACTCCTCGGTTAAGGTTCTCTGTTAAAAAAAATCAGACACCCATTTGGGAGATAGGTATCTGATAAAAGGTTAGGATAACCTTTAAAATGCGTTTGATGCAAAGGTATGAAGTTTTTTTATTTCTCCAATAAACTTTCTATATTTTCGAAGTATTTTGAAGTATCAGATGTTATCGAACCGAGAACCGTAATAAATTCTTTGATGTATTGGATAGATATTCAATCAGTTATGGTAAAGGAAAAGGGACATCCTCGAATGAAGATGTCCCCTTGTGCGGGCGAAGGGAATCGAACCCATACGCCTCTCGGCACCAGATCCTAAGTCTGGCTTGTCTACCAATTTCAACACGCCCGCGAATCGGATTGCAAATTTACTACAAATAATCAGATTTGCAAATGATTTTCATGAGCAAAGGCCATTCCATGGAAAGGATCAGAAGCAGATACCAAGACGGATGCTGAAACTTAGGGCTATGTCGGTATTGACGGTCCCCATCCAATGCCAAAGTTCGAATCCATGGTGGTAATAGGTTTCGGCGGGTGTACCGAATGCGTAGCCTGCACCTACCCAGAAATCAGCGAGGAAACGACGATATACATATTGATAGCCCACCGTGCCCAATAGGGCTCCCATATTGGAGAGGACACGGTTTCCGTCTATGCGGCCGGTATAATAATAATGGGAATATACGACCTCGGGACGCAGATAGAAGCCTCTCAACGAAATTTCATCGCGGTCCGGAAGGAAAAACTTATGTCCATATCGGAGAGTGAATCCCACCGGATCATTGTCATATTTGTCATATCCGGCCATGATGAGGCTGCCGCAGATCTCGCCGCTCTGTCTCAATTGAGGGAATGCTCTTTCATAGGATATCTTTGTGCTGCCACTCAGCCATGAAAGGAATGTCAACTTTACCGAATTGAGGTAATCGGGCTTTTCTGAAACAGGAGTTACATCGCCGGCATAACAATACGGGGACAATGACAGCAACAGTACAACAACGACGATAAGAAGTTTTTTCATTGTAGGATAAGTATGTGGTCAGATTTGCAATATAGCAAATAATCCACACAGTTTATGCAGAAAGTCGAAAATATATGTCTTCCGGACGAAAAAAGCATAAAAAAAGAGGAAAAACCTTTCGATTTTTCCTCGGTAGTAGCGGGAGGAGGACTCGAACCTCCGGCCTCCGGGTTATGAGCCCGACGAGCTACCAACTGCTCTATCCCGCGATATTGGACTGCAAATATACGGACATTTTTTGAAAGTGCAAATTTTTATTTAAAAAATTGCAGATTTCTCGACGGGCTCGAAATGACAATAGCGCCCTAAATGAAAACATCCGTTAATTCATGAATGCGATCATGCCGTCAACGTCAGTCTTTGCGAATGACTTCTGCTCACCGGTCGAGAGATTCTTGACATTGATGATTCCCTCTGCAACCTCGTTTCCGCCCACGATGGAAAGGAATGGGATAGCCTTCTTGTCCGCGTAATCGAACTGCTTCTTGAGTTTTGTCTGCTCAGGATAGATTTCGCATGGAACACCAGCCTCACGGAGAGACTTCACGACAGGAATAAGGTATCTGAGTTCCTCCTGGCCCATATTGGCAAAGAGAAGACGTGTAGTGGATGTAACCTCGGAAGGGAACTTGTCCAGGCCCTTGAGGACGTCATAGATACGGTCTGCACCGAATGAAATGCCGACTCCGGACATATTCGGAAGGCCGAATATACCGGTGAGGTTATCATATCTTCCACCGCCGCATATGCTGCCGATAGCAAAATCCTTGGCCTTCACCTCGAAGATCGCTCCTGTATAGTAGTTAAGTCCGCGAGCGAGTGAAAGATCGATCTCAACCTCATGACGGATGCCTGCAGCATCTATGAATCCGAAAAGTTCTTCAAGTTCATCAAGGCCCTTGAGACCTGTTTCAGAAACAATTCCAGATGCTGACTTTCCGCTCATCAGGTCTCGCATGACAGCAATCTTCTCAGCAGTCGAGCCTGACAACTGAAGCACAGGTCTGATGACCTCGACAGCCTCCGAAGTCAATCCCTTCTCGAGCATTTCAGCCTCGACAGCCTCCAGACCGATCTTGTCGATCTTGTCGATTGCAACAGTAATATCGACCACCTTGTCTGGGAATCCGCAGATTTCCGCCATACCGGTGAGAACCTTGCGGTTGTTGATCTTGATGCAGACATTCACATCAAAAAGGGTGAACACCCTGTCGACTATCTGCACAAGTTCAAGTTCGTTGAGTTGCGAAGTCGAGCCGATGACATCAACATCACACTGATAGAACTCTCTGTAACGTCCCTTCTGAGGACGGTCCGCACGCCATACAGGCTGTATCTGGAACCTCTTGAAAGGGAATGAGATCTCATTCTGATGCTGGACGACAAAACGTGCAAACGGCACTGTAAGGTCATATCTAAGGCCTTTCTCGCACACTTTAAGGGAGAGAGCCTTGCTGTTGTATCCATCCTCTGTTCCCTCGACACGATACTCATCATAATTGATTTTCGAGAAAGCGTCACCCGAATTGAGGATTCTGAAAAGGAGTTTGTCACCTTCCTCACCATATTTGCCGAGAAGCGTGCTGAGATTCTCCATCGAAGGAGTCTCTATCGGTGCATATCCATATGTCTTGAATACGGAACGGATGGTATCGAAAATATAATTGCGGCCTGCCATTTCTGCCGGTCCGAAATCTCTGGTTCCCTTTGGGATTGATGGTTTCTGTGCCATTTACTGATCGTTTATCGTTAGAATTTGCAAATGTAGTAAAAAATCATTTATCATCACCGTTCTGAGGCTCCACCGGAGTGATGACCGACTCCTTCATCATGGTGACATCTATGCCTCGTGCCTCATATTTGCCGACATAAGGGCCATGCGCGCCCCCTGAATACTCTAGTTCCACTCTCTTGCTGAACTTGATGAAAGCGCCGCCGTTGGCCTCCTTGTCGGTATCTATGAAATCCACATTCACGGCAGTCATAGGGCGGCATGATCCTGCAACAAGATACACTCCGCCATAATTGGTCCTGACAGTATCACCGTAACTGGTCGCGACAGCAATGCCTTCGAGCGGATTGCCTTTCACGTCAGTCACACGGCCTTCCACATCAAAGGTGATATATTCCATTCCGCTCCAGTCTTCCCCACCTTTCCCATTACACGAACACAGCACGGCGAGAACCGCAAAAATCACTGGTAATTTCCTCATATTCATCAGATTTCAGGTGAAAACATAGGATCCCATGCAGGGAGAAGGACAGGCGTCTGCTCAAGCATCTCAAGCACGTCG
The DNA here is from genome assembly GCA_045539115.1 of Candidatus Cryptobacteroides sp. Classification (GTDB taxonomy): domain Bacteria; phylum Bacteroidota; class Bacteroidia; order Bacteroidales; family UBA932; genus Cryptobacteroides. The sequence goes on from JAZQES010000026.1 coordinate 3,432, forward strand.
GCAGGAACATATTTCTTCTCGACCACAAGACGGAACATATACTCGTCAAACCACTCGTCTGTCATTATCAGACAGCCCTGGTAGCCGGATGAAGGGCCCCAACTGTTCTCCACCATCCATTTCACAGGCTTGCCGGTTTCAGGACAGATGTCCACTGCGATCAGAGTCATTGCATGAGACGAACCGCTGGCATGAGTCTGCACCCTTTCCTTCTTGTCCATGCCGAATTCCACTCCCATGAGCGAGGCATAATCGAAGTTGGCAATGTCAAGCACGCCCTTGCTGCGGCTGTAGAACTTGCCCACGTCGCATGAGAAATACATAGCCACATCATCCTTTATGGAAGCGATGGCCATCTCCTTGATCCTTTCCACAGGAAGATTGATATAGAGCCAGTTATGACCGTCATAGACATGCCTGTCATAATCGATTTCGTAGACCTTTCCATACTCACGGCACGGATCGTTCATGATCATCACATAATTGTTTTCAAGGTCCTCTCCTATATATTCGTCATAGAAAGACTTCGGAGTATAGGTCTTGCGGCTTACAAGTTTGCCTTCCCTGTCGTACCTTGCCCATTCGAACTCCTTGACAGGCTCACCGAGGCAAAGGACAAGCATACGGTATATCTCTGAAAGTTGAGCCACCTTCATATCATAAAGTCTTTCATATAAGGCCAGCATACCTGCCTCGACATCCTTCTTAGGACGTTTACCGATATCTTTCTTTCCCTCTTCATATGCACTGCGCAGTTCGAGTCCATATTCGCGGAGTTTGAGTTTGAGCAGCATCGCCATCTGGGAAGTGTTCTCGGACTGGAATGTCTCAGGCATGGCGTCAGACGGCACAAGGCCATACTTGACTATCAGATTCGACACTCCCGTGAACTGTCCGCCGTCACTCAATGGATTTGAGAAAAGCCAGTCAACCTTTCTGTCGTCAAAAGGAAGGTCCCTGGTGTCGATGACACCTTGGAGGAAAAGATTCGACTTTTCAAGTTGGTCGTAGAAGAAAAGATAATTCTGGGAGAACTCCATGCCCGGAAGTTCATACTCATCTATCATCTTTGCCCTCAGCACATTGAGACCGGTGAAGAGCCAGCATCGTCCTGATGACTTCTGGTCTGTAATTCCCTTGGTCTTTACCCTGTCGGAAAAATGCGTGTCAATCATCGCCGCATTCTCCGAGTTGATTGCCAAAGTGGCGATGGAAGTGCCTGCAAGGGCATTCCTGATGGCCTTGTCCGAAGCGGTGCCTTCATATCCTTCACTGATACGAGCCAGCATTTCCGGCGAAATTCCTCCCTCCGGAGAACCGGCCGGTTCCTGGGCATATGCCGCTGTTCCGGCCAAAAGAACAGCAAGAGCCGCTGCTAAAACATGTCTTTTCATATATAACTGTCTTATGATCCAAAAAAAGAACTGGCCCCAAGAGCCAGTTCCAACTGAAAATGAGTTTCATTTCTAAATGACTCTATATCTTTGCGTTAAAGAATCAAAACAAACGTAATCTCCCGCTATTGCTCCACCTGATTTCTGCACCATTTTGCAGTGTCTCGCAGAGTCGAGTTCCTGCTTTGATGCAAAGGTAGTGAAATTATTTGAGACAGAAATAGGTACACTAAAATTTGTTCCACCTAAGTTCGGAATCCCTACTTGTTTAATTTTTATTTCAATATAAATTAGACAAACAATGGCTTATAAGTTTTTTTACAACTCTTCCAACTCTTTCTTAATTTGGTCTAATTTCTCAATATATTCTTTAATATCTGGTGTATATTTATTATACACTTTCTTCATATTATTATTGATAATATTCATATAATCTTGAATAAGATCAACAAGTTTAGTGAATATAGACAAATAGATTATGCTTTCACCCCATTGACATTCTCTATATAGAGCTATTTGCCTTATGAAAGAATTATTCTTGTGGGCATCGATGTTGTTTCGAATTTCTTTGGCAAATTCAATATCCATGATCTGTTTTAGTATAGAATTTATATTCTTCCAAAAATCTGATAATTCCTGTGTAAGCTTCCCCTTTTGAGTATAACTGAATATCTTTTTAAATAAAGAACATTAGATACATTAAATGTTTATAATAATATCGCCGTAAACATCTGTCCTATAAATGTTATTATTACATAGCATACTTAAATAAGAAAGCATATGTTTACTAGGATGTCCGTAATTGTTATTTGCTCCAACTGAAATTATAACTTCTGTTGTTGGAATAGAATATGTACGATGTTTAGAAGTATTTTCACCTCCATGATGCGGTGCTATAAGAATATGATTATCAGTTACTATATTTTGTTGTAATTCTTGATCATAAATATTCTTTGCTTGTATTAATCTTATATCCCCTGTAAAATTCACACTACTCTGCATTCCTTTAACAAACATGCATAATCCGCAATAATTTATATTAGTACTTTTTTCTCCAGTATAAATAGAAATATTCCCAACTCTTTTCCACAGATGCATAGAGATGCCATTGGTTCGATAAGCTGGTTGTATACAATATACATTTCCTATACCCAATGCATTACAGACGTTATTATAAATATTATGAGATGTCAACGATTTCATTGCATCAACACATACAAATTTACTAAAACAATCTTGTATTGTCTGCAAATTCGCATATCGTAGACAATGAATATGATCCATATCCCAATGTGATATAATTAAGATCGGCTTATCTCTTTCCAAGGTATTCCTTCTAGTATCAAATATTGTTTGTACTTCATATTTACTAGCATTTAGCGGAGCACCCAAATCATAGACTAATTTGATTATACCATCTTCTAATACTTCATTCCAGTTGGCTTGATTAACATCCCGAACATTTAGGGTTAAATTTTTATTTGATAAATCTTGAATAATTAGTTCATTAGGATTATTATTATGCAAAAGTTCTGTAGGGTCTAATAGCTCATGGGATTGCAACAACTCTTCCTGATCAATGTTAGGCCACTTCATTGTTTCGCAATTATAAGTTCGCCCTATAAATAAAGACTCTTCGTTTTGGATAAATTGTAGTTCATTAATCAATGCAAGATTAAGTTTATAATAACATCCTGAACGTAATCGTTTATTTGTTTTAACATTGCATAGTTCCAAATAGGTATTTGTTTCCCCAAAGTTCTGATTGTTTTCACTTGAACTCACAAAAAGGGTTAAATCCTTTTTTAAGCGAAAATCAATATAAACATCGTAAATGCTATCACCTTGCTTTTTCATATAATCAAGGTACACTACACATTCTCTTCCGAACCACATAGTTGTATTTAAGACTCTATAATTATTAATGCAACAGAATAATTATTTTGTAGAAACTCTTTATAAATGTATCAAGAACATAACAACTTAAAACTGAATATTATATAGAACTCCTGTCTATATAACTCTATAAATATTTGAGTTTATGTTTCTCAACCAACCCCAATATTAATTTTTATGTTCTTGAGAATCTAATAAATTAAATCCTTTATCCGTCAATTGATACTTCTGATTCCTGCTGTTAGGTTTTTCTGGCATAGTCTGCTCCAATATACCAGCCTCCAAAAGTGGATGAATATATTTTCTCCTAAATTTAGTTCTATCGGTAAGCCCCATAAATGCTAACATTTCACCAAAAGAGCGTGCTTCAGTACAGAACACAATCAGTTTATCGAGGTTTTCAACATCTGGAATTGACTGGGTGCCGACTGGGTGCCGACTGGGTGCCGACTGGGTGCCATCTTGTACACTTATAGGCAAAGTAATACGGATAAAGTTGTCCGTAAACTTAAAACAATCTTCACCGTATGCGCGCAAAATACGCGGAATACCAGAACCTAACGATTCTACCAGTTCCACATCACGATAGATACGCATCAACTCCTTGTTGCGAGGAATGGAGATTCCATTGAAGAATTCTTCTCTTGTTAGAGATTCGGGCAAACGACCTGCTGAGGTTATCTCAAGCCTATCGGGAAATATCTCAAACTTTGGAGGCACTTCAAATGAGTAGTCGTTATGCACAATGGCATTGATGACTGCCTCGCGCAAAGCTACCTTATTCCACAATGGAGTCTCAATGCGCTCCATTGGGGTTATCGTTGCTGCCACCTTGTTCTCAATATCCAGTTTTGACAATACACTCTTGGTCGCTTTGATAAGAGAGCAATATCCATACTCGTTATTCTCTACCAAATCGCAACGGTCAAGACTTGAATACTTTGCCACCTTGATTGAGTTGCCATTCTCGTCAGCAAGCAGATATGCCACATAGTTGTACTTGCCATCATCTGTAAGCAACTCCAGTGTACGCTTGAAATTATCATTAAGCCTTTTACCTCGCTCATCGTAGTAGATACGCAACTGTTCAAAACTCAAATCCTGACGATTGGACACAATGCGCCCGATAGAGTTGCGGGTACGCATAGCAAACAAACGGTCAATTTGCTCCTGTGGCATAGGCTCGGCAGATGT
>JAZQES010000027.1:0-27880 GCA_045539115.1 Candidatus Cryptobacteroides sp.
AGTATGTGGGACTCCCTGAGGAGCATCCTGAAAGTTATCACTCATTCATGGCAAGGACATTCTTCGACCATGTCGACGTTCCAAAGGAGAACATCAACATCCTTAACGGAAATGCAGAGGATCTCGAGGCTGAATGCGCAGCATATGAGGCAAAGATTGTCGCTGCCGGCGGTATCGACCTCTTCATGGGCGGTGTCGGTGAGGACGGACATCTTGCTTTCAACGAGCCATTCTCTTCACTCGTTTCACGTACAAGAATCAAGAGCCTTACTTATGACACAATCCTTGTGAACTCCCGTTTCTTCGACGGAGATGTAAGCAAGGTCCCTACCACAGCCCTCACAGTGGGTGTCGGAACAGTCATGGATGCAAAGGAGGTTCTCGTGCTTGCTTTCGGTCACAAGAAGGCCAACGCTCTTCGTGAGGCTATCGAGGGAGCATACTCGCAGAAATGTACTCTCTCTGCCCTCCAGGCTCATCCGCACGGAATCATCGTTGCAGACGAACTCGCAGTAGGAGAACTCAAGGTGAACACTTACAGATATTTCAAGGATATCGAGAAAGCCAACCTTCTCTAATCCTCCGGACATACGATTCTGAAGCCGCTTCCAATGTTGATTTGGAGGCGGTTTTCTTTTTATCTTCGCGGTTCCCATGAGTTAAAATAAATGCATATCTTTTGATATTTCAATAATATATCCTATTTTTGTGCAAAAGTTATAGATATATCAATAGTATGTATGATGATATTAACACTCCATACGAGTCTGTAATCTCACTGGGAGAAGCATTTGCAAAATACAGGAAGTCTCTTAAGATCTCCCAGCAGCGTCTACATGAGAAGACCGGCATTTCAATCTTCACGATTAGCCAGTTTGAAAATGGAAAAGGACATGGCTTGTCGCTTTCTCACTTTCTGCTGCTGATGGATGCGGTGGGTTTGGATATATCGTTAAGTGAACTTATCCCTATTGTCAGCGACATTGATCCGGAGAAGATGTGGATGTCACAAAATAAGAAAGGAGGTAAGAAATGAATGGAAATGCAGTAAGAGTTGTTTTGTGGGGAGAAACAGTAGGATATTTGACCTGGGATTCTTCCAACTGGCGTACAACGACAGCAGTATTTAGTTTTGCAAAGGACTTTCTTGAAAAGCGTCTTGACATATCTCCTTTAAGAATGCCTTTGGTATCCAATCTGGTGCAGTCTCGTCAAAGTATCAGAGGAACAAGTCCCAAGGATCGTTTTGGTGGCTTGCATCCGGTCTTTGCGGACTCTCTTCCTGACCATTGGGGAAACAGTATTTTCCGCAAGTGGGCAGAAAACCATAAGATCAGCATGAAGAATGTGACAGGTGTAGACCTTCTGTCTTTTATCGGCAAACGTGCAATGGGAGCATTGGAATATGATCCGGCTTATATAAATGATGAGGATGATTTTTTCGATGTGAATGTGAACGAATTATATGCATTTGCAAAATCGGTTTTGTCAGAACGTGCTGAACTGACTTTTGATGCCAATCAGGAGTTGTTGTGGGCGGACTTGGTTAAATTAGGAACATCCCCAGGAGGTAAAAGGCCAAAGGCATTGATTGCTATAAATGAATCCGATGGCAGTGTCAAATCTGGTCAGGCTCTTCTTCCTGAAGGTTATAAATACTATATCCTCAAATATGACAATGAGTCGGATATGTTTCCATACGCCCGTCTTGAATATGCATACTACAAAATGTGTTGTGATGCAGGGATACGAATGAAACATTCCGAACTGAAGCGATTTGATATGTGCTCACATTTCATAACTGAGAGGTTTGACAGAACACCCGAAGGTAAAGTGCATATGCAGTCGCTTGCGGCATTGACAGGTGGAGTTAGTTCATACGAGGAAGCGTTCAATGTAGTCAGACGTCTTAAACTTGACTATGCCGATAAGGAACAACTTTTCAGAATGATGGTGTTCAATGTGCTCGGTGGAAATATTGATGATCACGACAAGAACTTCTCATTCCTTATGGATAAACAGGGAACATGGTCGCTTGCTCCAGCATATGATATTGTCTATAGTATTGATCCGAATACATTGGGATTCCAGAAAGGTCAGTTTATGAGTATCAAAGGAAAGGTGCTTGATATAACTGAAAAGGATATATTGGCTATAGCGAGAGAGAACGACATCGACAACCCTTCAGGAATAATATCTCAGGTCCTTGATGTTGTGTCGAACTTCCGCTCTTATTGCAAGGCTGTTGACATTAACGAAATGACTTGCGATATCATGCAGAGGGAACTTAATGATAAGTATGCTTCGTTCAAGTAAATTTTAATCTGTGCTTTGGATTAGTCGTATAGAGTAGGACTCATTTTCTATTTCTGCAAAGAAAAGGACTTATGTTGACAATCCCCCTGGGGACACAAGGATAGTCTGATAGAGTCTGTTAGAGTATGATAAATCGGTCTTTGAGATGATTCATAAGCCGATTTAGTCGATTTTTATTTCCTGTTTTTTGGGAAATGTTTTTCCCGATATTCCTTCGTGGTCATTCCGTGGTAATTCTTGAAGTTGCGGTAGAATGTTCCTGGGTTCTGGTGGCCTGTGCGCAGCATGATTTCATCGATGTTCAGGTTGGTAGAGGCGATCAGCTTTGCGGCATGTCGCATTCGCGACTCGATGATGATGGTGCGCAGGCTCTTGTCCGTCAGATTTTCAATCCTTCTGTAGAGGACACGGATGCCGACACCCATTTTCTCGGCTATGACAGGAGCTGTAAGGTTCGGGTCGGCCATATAGGTGTCAATGATTTCGACAATCTTTCTGAGGAAGATCTGGTCCTCTTTATGCATTGTCTTGCCTTCTTCAAGAACGAATGAACTGTCAGGAGAATTGTAATATTCCGTGATGAGTCCTTTCTTTCCGATTAGGCGGTCAATCGATGAGAGGAAGGTGTCTACATTGAACGGAAAGGCCATGCAGATATCACATCCGGCTTTCAGGCAGGTTTCCTTTTCCTGGGAAGCGAGGGAGGACAGCAGTGTTATTACCGGTATGAGCCTCTCCTTTTTGCCGGTATTGAGCCTTTCCATAAAATCCGTAATCTGCCCTTGGAGCGACGAAGCATCGTATATTATGATGATCGGATAATTCTCGTTCATACCTGCAGCGGCATCTTCGTTACTTCCGAAGACTGTCAGGTTATATCTTTCGGACATGAAATAATTCAGGAACGAAATTATTTCGCTGTTCTTGCTGATGATGAATATGTTGTCATGATGAGGGTTCTCTTTGATCTGGATATGCGAGGCTTCCAGTGTGCTTGCGGTATAAGTTGACTCCAAGGTTATCTCAATGCATGCCTGCTGTTTACTGAGGCTATATGTGTGCTCCGTCCTGACTCTCATCCTTTCTGCTGATTGCACGCAGATAGAGAACTCTCCATTTTCTTCCGTCAGGAGTCTGTATGTGCCTGCATCAGTAGAAAAGTCGAACTTCAGCATGACTTTGCCCTGCTCCAACTGAGACAATTCATACAGGATTTGTCCGTTTGGTGTGGTCTTGTCGAATATGACCTTTGTCAATGCGTTGAAGAAGGTGAGGAATTGCTCCTTGTCTGTAGCGAGGACGATGTTTTCTGGTATGACCTGATTGACCTTGATTCCTGCAGATCTGACAGTAGTTGTGGCAATGTCAAGAATTTTCTTGGAAGATCGGCTGATTGAAACCAGTGTCAGGTTGTCAGTATTTGATGGGTCTTCCGAGACATTGCGCAGTTCATTCCACATGTTGAGGGTCCTGCCTATCTTGCCTACATTGTGTTCCACCAGAGTAACTTTTTCCGATATGCTTGGAATATTTGCTGTCCTTGCATGAATCTGCTGGCACAGACCAAGTATGAATGTCGTGGTGACTGATATATCTTCGGATATGGCTGCACTGGTGTCCGCCTTTATATTCCTGATTCTTTCCCTGTATTTCTTTCGTATTTCTTCTTTTGCGGCTTCCTGCTTGCGTCTGTTCCTTACCGTCAGCCACCAGATCAATGCCACCAAAGTTAATGCGTATATGATATAAGCAACCAGGCTCCTGTATATCGGTGGAACAATCCTGATCGGTAGCGAGCACTCCGGCCCGGACATCTGTACACTGTTATTGATGTATTTGATTCTAAGTGTATAATTTCCTGATTCAAGGATGGTGAAATGTATGGTGCGTCCCTCTGTCTTATGCCATCCGTCGTCGTGCCCGTCAAGACAATATAGAAAAGTATAGTCCTGCGGACTGATATGGTCGATAGCTGAGAAACTTACGGAAAATGCAGAATTTGAGTGAGGCAGTTTCAGCCTTCCGTCATCCAAGGATTGCGACAGCGGTCTTTCCTGATTGCTGATAGTTATCTTTGTAATGTGAATCGGCGGATGATATTCATTGGGACGAACGTCAAAATTGTCGTCAATGATAGTCAGACCGTTTGTGCCTCCGAAGAACATCGCTCCGATCTTTTCGTCCCGGTAGAATGCCCTGTCCGAGTATTCAGACACGGGCATGCCGGTGAGTTTGCCGTAAGATTTGAGGAAATTATAGTTGCTGTCGAAGACCGCAATGCCGGAATTTGTGCTTATCCAGATGTTGCCTTTTGAATCCTTTATGGTGGCTTTTGCTGATATGTGAGTCGGTGATTCTACTATCGAACTCAAGCCTTTCTCCGGATCATAGATGGCAATGCTGTTCCTGGTGCTGATAGTCATGTCTCCATAGTTTGAGATATTTGTGATCTCATTGATGGCAACTCCATATTCCTTCGGGAAATGTAGAAGTTCGGACTTTCCCGTATTTGTGTGGTATATGAGACAGCCGTGTCCCTTGCTTCCGAACCATATTGTCGAGTCGTCCTGGATCTCTATGTCGAATATCTGAGTCCTGACCTTGAATGTGCTCCGGAATCCGATGGAGTCTATGGATGTGATAGAAGGAATGCCATTTAATATGGATGTGTGGCATCTGTATGCAAAGTCATATCCGGTAACCACCCATAAGGTCGAGTCATTCTGAGGGACTATCGAGTGAATCTGGGAGAGCCCGTCGCTACCTTTTATCCTGCCGAGTCTGTCGTTCTTGTAGTAGTTCATATGTCTGCCCTCCGTGCCGATCAGCAGACATCCATGACGGTTTTCGCTGATGCAATACACGGAATTGTCCCCAAGGACGCTGTTGCCGGTATGAAGTATGTCAATATCATTTTCACTTATTTCGCCCTTCTTTGTGAAATTCTTTACCCTGACCAATCCGTCTCCCTTGGTACCGAAAAGAAGAGTCCTTGTGTCGCTGTCTGCATGGATGCAGCGTGCGGGCATGCTTATCTTATATGGCAGGTCTCTATATGTTAGACATTTCATCGTCGGCTCCATATAATTCCATCCTATGAGACCCTTGCTGTCAGTCCCTATCCATAGAATCGGCTGGAATCTGTCGTGGACGATTGTAAAGGAATGATGTTTTATGTCTGTGGGTTCCAGACGGGAACTCCCTTCCGGCAGGAAGAACAACTGCTCCCAGAAATTAATCCAATAGCCGTCGGGGCCCTTTGCAATTCCTTTGATTTTTCTGTAATCATAGCCCTCTGGTGGTGTGAAACTGCATATTTCTGTAAATGTTCCGATGTGAGGGTCGAATGTGGCGATTTTGAAATCGTCAGTGATTGTATAGACCGGGTTGCCGCAATGCGGTTCACTTATGTACAGGTGTCTGCGGCCAAGATTGTCTATATTAATGATATTGGGTGTAGCCGATGTCCGGTCAAGGACAATCCGCCATGTTCCCTTTTCCGAGAAGATATACAGAATGTCCGAGTCACCAATGATTATTCTTTGGCACTTGTCAGATTTGTCAAGTATGAATCCGTCGATGACCGACCATTTGTCAGAACCGGCCTCATAGTATTGCAGCCTGTTATCTCCCGTTATGGCAAATATGTTCTCCTTATTGTCAATGTCTATTACCGACTCAGGGTCGAGACTGTCTATGAAGACAACATCATCCGTCTGAGTGTCAATCTTTGCCAGACCGTGTCTTGTCATAGCGAAGATCCTGTCGGGTGCAGTCAGATACAGATGCCTGATCTTGTTGCCTTCGAAATATGATTTTCCGTCAGCAGCATGAAAGCACTCCATCTTATGTCCGTCCCATATGTTCAGCCCGTCAAGTGTGCCGATATAGAGTACTCCATGGTTATCCTGCACGATATTGTACACCGTATTGTTTGAAAGCCCGTTGTCAGTGGACAAGGTCCGGGTGTTGGCATCAGCGGTGATGTTGAATATTAAAAACGCAGCAAGCGCTACTGCACTATATACGAAATGTTTTATGTTTAAAGTGATAATCATGTCTAAGTTGTACTATTCAATCTCGCGTTCTTTGTTGCGTGAACCTTTAGATCGAACTGTTCGGAATATTTGACTTGCTTGTCTGATATAGTTCACATAACTGCACTTGCGTAAACTATAGAGTCTCATCTTATCAGAGTGCTTTGCTGTCTTCCATTTTGAGGATTTTAGTTTGATGAGGCAAATGTAGTTATTTTATTTGTGAATATGTGGACATGACACAAAATTAGATGAAAAAGTCGTAAAATTAGATGTATGCGTAAGGGGGGGCATGTACTTTTGTGAAAATTTACGAATGTTATGAAATTGTGCTGATTTATAAAGTCATAACATATACTTATTATGAAAAACTTGCTTAACCGTCTCTTTATCGTTTTGTTTTCAGTGTTAGTGTCAACAACCGTTGTTCCGGCACAAAACTACGATCTCGTCTCAGATTCTTTGGCATTTGTTACCGCTTCCTGGAATGTCACTCCGCTGGAAAAGGGTGCAGTCGCAAGGTACGCCCAGGTGAATATGTTTAATTCTGTCCAAAGCATCAGTGTTGTAAAATATCCGGCTAAGAAATTCAAGACAGAGATTCTTCATAGACCGGGAGAAAGTGACGGGACACCTAGTTCAATCGGAAAGGAAATCGGTGCGGCTTTCGTAATGAATGGTGGCTATTTTCATGTCAATGAAAAAATTCCAAGCGTCTTCTTCAAGAAAGGTAAGCAGATTCTGGGGTACACTCATCCTACTGAACTCTACAGAGTAAACGGTGTTTTCGGATTCAAGGATGGCAAAGGAAAGAAGATGGAGATAGTTCAGTGTCCTGATTCTGTAAATTATGCTTCCGTTACAAATAAGATGAAGTCATCTATGGCAACCGGTCCGCTCCTTATTCTGGACGACAAGATTGTTGTGCCGAAACTGATGGGTGACAGGGCTGATGGAGAAAATGTCGCGGCGATGAAGGCTGAGCAGGCAGCAGGCAGCAAGATCAGGACTCATTACACTTCAGCACAATTTTATGACAGACGTCATCCCCGTACTGCCATCGGAAAGGATGATTCAGGAAACATCTATCTTGTGGTGATAGATGGTAGATTCAAAGGCAACGCTGATGGAGCCAGCATTTTTGAGACTGCTTATATCTGTCATCTTTTGGGGATGACAGATGCCATTAATCTTGATGGTGGCGGCTCATCTGCATTGTGGTCAAAAGAGACAGGAGTCATCAGTCATCCGCGTGATAACAAAAAGTTTGACCATGAGGGTGAGCGTCCGGTTCCCAACCTTATAGCAGTTTATTGATATGATTGCTCAAATTGATGTAAAGGTGTATATCATCGATGCCATGCCGAATGTCTGCGGAATGGCACCTTATTACAGATAGTGACCATGAAAAGAACAACAATACTTCTTTTGACGTTATTTCTGGCATGTGTGTTCACGGAAGCAAGAATCGTGAAGGGCCGTGTCACCTGTGGAGGAAAGAGACTCTCATCTGTTGTCGTGACGGACGGACGTAATTTTACGCAGACAGGCAGGAGGGGAACTTTCACTCTTGACATCTGCGATAGTGCAGAGTTTGTCTATATAGTCACGCCGTCGGGCTATACCGCAGATTGGTCTGAAGGCTCTCCGGCCTTTTATAGGAAGGCGGCAGGGCGGTCTTATTTCGAATTTGACCTGAAAGAGACTCCGGTTGCATCATCTGCGTATAATATCATTGCTGTCGGGGATCCTCAGCCACGCAGTGAGGACCATTTCAACGAATTTGCCGGAGTCCCTCTTGATGACATCCGGCAATGTGCATCCGGCATGACGACCCCGACGGTCGCTATTGTGCTTGGTGACATCACCCACGATAAATATCATCTGATGAGCAATTGGAAAGAGACCATGAGGTCAGAATCCATCCCGTTCTATCCTGTTATCGGAAATCATGACCATAACAGAAAGTTCAACGATGATGGCCTTGCATCCGACTTATACAATGAGGCTTTCGGCCCGGCTGACTATGCTTTTTTCATGGGTGATGACGTGGTCATTGTTCTGGACAATATAATATATCATTCCCGCAGCGGTTATGAACTTGGCTATACAGACCGTCAGGTAGACTGGGTCAGGATACTGATGAAATATGTGCCCGGACATGCTGATATTTATGTCGCTCAACATTCTCCATTGAACGGAAGACACTATGCCGGAATGATAACCAATCATGATGCTCTTCTTGATCTCTTCAAGGGGCATAAGGTGACGTTCATCTCCGGACACAACCATACCAACGCGGTTTTCGAATATGCTCCCGGAGTGATGGAGCACAATGTGGCTGCCATCTGTGGTACATGGTGGGATGTATATCACTGTACGGATGGCACTCCGCGAGGTTATAAGGTGTTCACCAAGAAAGACGGGAATCTGTCGTGGTACTATAAGTCCATAGGACGTGACAGAGATTTTCAGTATGAGGTCTATCGTCCGGGCCAGACTACTCTCAATCCGGAATCTGTGGTGGTGAATGTCTGGGATTATGATCCGCAGTGGAGCATAGAGTGGCTTGAGGACGGGAAGCCTATGGGTAAGATGACGCAGGTGGAGGAATACTCGCCGTTTCACGCCGAGTCTATCAGAGTCAGATATGAGAAGTTGGGTGAGGAGCCTTCAGACTATAGGCTCACGCGTAAGGCAAACCATTATTTTGCTGCGAAGCCTTCTCCTGATGCCAATGTGGTGACAATTGTCATCAGGGACAGATTCTTGAATGAATGGAGAGAAAATATCGTAATTAAATGTAGTAACCTAAATAATTAGGATTAATCACTTTTTAACGATGTTTATTAATAATAACTAACAATTAACCTTTAAATTATGTCAAAATCTAATTTTCTGAAATCGATCTTGACAGTCTGTTTCTTTGTGTCCGTGGCGTCAGCCGCTTTGGCACAGAATGCGACTTCACCGATTTCTACTGGAGCCTCGAGAGAGGTGAAAGGAACGGTCTTTGACGGACAGGAACAACCTCTGATGGGTGTGGCAGTGCTTCTTGCTGGCACCACAACGGGGGGGGGTAACTGACTTAGAAGGCAACTATTCGATTGAGGTGCCCGTAGGGGATGTGACCCTTGAATTCGTTTCATTGGGCTACTCTACCAAGAGGGTTGATCTCCCTGCTTCGCAGAGCGTCCTCAATGTTTATCTTACAGAATCCTCTACAGAACTGGATGCTACAGTCGTAGTGGGATACGGTACAACAAAGAAGGTAAATCTTACCGGTGCCGTTTCAGTCGTCGAATCCGACGCAATTTCAAACAGATCTTCAGCAAACCTCGGCAGCATTCTTCAGGGTACGGTCCCTGGTCTTACAGTAACTGCTGACACCGGCCGTCCTGGTCAGACATCTTCACTCAACATCCGAGGTCTTACATCTATCAACGGTGGTAATCCGCTTGTTCTCGTGGATGGTGTCGAGGGAGATCTTTCAAGAGTCAATCCTAACGATGTTGAAAGCGTTTCGGTGATAAAGGATGCCTCATCGGCAGCCGTTTACGGTGCTCGTGCATCATTCGGTGTTATCCTTGTGACCACAAAACAGGGATCAGAAGATGACGGTTTCGCAACTGTACGTTATAGCGGAAAATTCGGTTTCACTGCTCCTACTGCTGAAACTGATTGGGAGACAAGAGGTTACTATTCGGTATATATCAACAACCTATTCCACCAGAACTACAACGGAAAGCAGGCTGTAACCTATACTCAGGCTGATATGGATGAACTCTGGGCCCGTCGTAACGATGTTACCGAGAATCCTGAACGTCCGTGGGTAGTAATCGACCAGAGAATGGGTCGAGATACCTATGTATATTATGGAAATACTGACTGGTGGCACTATTGGTTCAACGACATCAAGCCGACCCAGAACCACAGCGTTTCATTCAGCGGCGGTACAAAGAGAATGAAGTACTTCCTTTCCGGCAACTATAACAAGGAGCAGGGTATGTTCCGTCAGAATCCGGATATCTATCAGAAGTACAATCTTCGTTCAAGACTCTCGTTCGATGTCAACAAGTGGCTGAACGTGAGCAACAATACCAGTTATTTCAAATCGACTTATACTTATCCTGGTCTTTCAGACTTCAACTCGACTTTCTATCATACCACAGCATCTGCATTTGCATGTTATGTCCCGATCAACCCGGATGGAACAGTAGTTGGTGCAAATGATTACACTTCAAATGCTATCGGTGCAGGTATCAACACCATTCTCCATAACGAGAACTGGAAGAACTCTGAGACTCAGAACCAGATCCAGACCACTACCGAGGTGACCATCACACCTATCAAGGAGTTGGAAATCAAGGCAAACTATACTTACTACTACAATGCCTCAAGCACGATGAACCGTACTGTGAATAACGACTATTCTCAGATTCCAGGTATTGTAGAGACAGTTACGTCCGGAGACTATGGTCAGGATAAACTCTATGAGAGAATCAATGCACATACATTCTCTTCTACAAACGTTTACGCTACTTATACCGATTCATTCAAGGATAGCCACAACCTTAAGATCATGGCAGGTTTCAATTATGAGACCAAGCATCTCAAGGATGTGAAACTCACAGGTTACAATCTCCTTTCTCAGTCTCTCAATGACCAGAACCTTGTAGGAAGCACTATCACAATGGTTGATGGCAAGGAAGTGGCAGAGAAGAAGATGGAGACAGGCGGAGGACAGAATGAATATGCTACTGCCGGTTTCTTCGGCCGTATAAATTATGATTACAAAGGTAAGTATCTTCTTGAATTGAGCGGACGTTATGACGGTACTTCAAGATTCAAGAGAGACCAGCGTTGGGGCTTCTTCCCATCTGCTTCTGCAGGTTGGAGAATCTCTGAAGAGGATTTCTTCACCCCTGTAACAGGTTGGTGGGACAACCTCAAGTTGCGTTACTCATTCGGAAGTCTCGGTAACCAGCAGGTCGGATACTACGATTATATCCGTGAACTTACTACAGGAAATTCAAGTTATCTGTTCGGTGGATCGAAGCCTCTTTCTGCTTCCATTGGAGCACCTGTTGCTTCTACCCTTACTTGGGAGACAGTTCAGCAGCATAACGTAGGTATCGACCTCGGTTTCTTAGGAAATAGACTCTCATTCACAGGTGAGGCATATATACGTGACACCAAGGACATGCTTACAGACGGTGATGCGCTTCCTGGATTCTACGGTGCAGAGGCTCCAAAGACCAACAATGCAGATCTCCGTACAAAAGGTTATGAACTTACACTCTCATGGCGTGACGCTTTCACACTTGCAGGCAGACCATTCGAGTATGATGTGACAGCAACATTCAATGACTATATCAGCCACATCACAAAGTTCGACAATCCAGACAAGACATTTGCAAAGGCTTACTATGAGGGAATGACTTACGGTGAGATCTGGGGTTACAGGACAGGGGGACTCTTTGCTACAGATGAGGAAGCAGCAAACTATCCGGTCGATCAGACTTCAGTCAACTATATCATCAAGTCTGCGGGAGGTCTTAAGGCCGGTGACCTTAAATATCTCGACATCGGAGGTAAGGAAGGTGTGATTGACCGTGGTGATAATACTGTAGATAATCCGGGAGACCGTACCATCATCGGTAACAGTCAGCCACGCTTCCACTATGGTCTTACATTGGGATTCAGATGGATGGGCTTCGATTTCTCTATCTTCTTCCAGGGTATAGGTCGTCAGCATTGGTATCCTACAGGAGACGCACGCTTCTTCTGGGGACCTTACTCAAGACCTTGGACATCTTACGTACAGAAGGACTTCATGGACCAGGTGTGGTCAGAGGAAAATCCTGATGCATATTTCCCAAGACCGGTAGGTTATATAGCACACTCAAGTGATGACAGCGCCGGTACAGGTCGTGCACTCAGTACTCCGAATGACAGATACCTCCAGAATCTTGCTTATTGCCGTCTGAAGAACCTTACTTTCGGTTACTCACTTCCTTCAAAGTGGATGCAGAAGATCAATATGGATGCTGTGAGGATCTACTTCTCAGGTGAAAACCTTGCTTATATCGCTCCTGGTTTCCATACTAAATATATGGACCCTGAGCAGGCTAAGCAGGGTAATAAGTCGCACATCTATCCATGGCAGAAGACATTTATGTTCGGAATTGACATAACATTCTAAAACATTGACATTATGAGACTTAAAATTAAAAATATATTTGCGGCTCTTCTTGTCGTGTCTGCATTGTCTTCTTGCGAAGGTGCACTCGACAGATTTCCGCTGGATTCGCTCTCGCCTGAGACATTCTTTAAGAATGAGGTGGAACTTCAGGCATATTCGAATGGATTCTATGCTTGCTTCCCTGGTAGTGCGTTGTATAATTCAACGGATGACTTGATTATTAACTACCAACTTGACAATATCATGTTGGGTGCAAGAGGACTTGATTCAGATAGTTGGTCATGGACTTACCTTCGTAACTTCAACACTCTTATCGAGTATTCGGTGAACTGCAAGGATGAGGCAGTACGTACAAAATATGTAGCACTTGCACGTTTCTTCAGGGCATACTTCTATTTCGAGAAGGTCAAGATGTTCGGTGATGTTCCTTGGACAGACAGGACCCTTGGCTCAAATGATGCTGAACTTTACAAGCCTCGTGACAACAGGGAATATGTGATGACCAAGATTCTTGAAGATCTTGATTTTGCCATAGAGAATCTCTCTTCAACCAAGGAGGCCTACAGAGTTACAAAGTGGACTGCGCTTGCACTCAAGTCACGCGTATGCCTTTTTGAGGGTACATTCAGAAAATATCATGAAGGTGAAGAGATTCTCAGTACTCTTCCTGAAGATGCAAACGACTGGAAGCATTATCTCCGTCTTGCAGCAGAGGCGGCTGATGAGTTCATTCTTTCAAGCGGATACAGAATCTACAATGATGAGGGTGTAAAACAGAGTTATAGAGGTCTGTTTGCCCACAACAGTGTGACCGAAGGTACAGATGTCGAGATCATCCTTGCCCGCAATTACAATGTCGCTCACTCTGTGACACACAGTGCAGGTAACTACATTACTTCAAGCACAATGGGTATGCCGGGTATGACCAAGAAGTTCGTCAACAGTTACCTTATGAAGGACGGTACCCGTTTCCAGAATCAGGCTGGATGGGACAAGATGTCATTCGTTGAGGAAATCAAGAACCGTGACCCTCGCTTCTCGCAGTCTGTCCGTACTCCTGGATTCAAGAGATACGGCACAGAAGAAGCGATGCCTGTAGATATTCAGATCACAACAACAGGTTACTCTCCTGTGAAATACTGGACAGACGCAGCCAGCGAGAAATATAATGAAGGAGACATCGATCTCGTACTCTTCCGTGCTGCTGAGGTTTATCTCAACTATGCTGAAGCAATGGCTGAACTTGGAACTGCAGGTCCTGAACTTCAGGCTGCTCTCGACAAGTCCATCAAGCCTATCCGTGACAGAGTCGGCATGCCTTCAATCAATGTTGCAGAAGCAAATGCTGATCCGGATGAGTATCTTCTTGATAAGCACACCGGTTATCCGAAGGTTGCAACAAAGAATACCGATAATATCGGTGTGATTCTTGAGATCCGTCGTGAACGTACAATCGAACTTATCCAGGAGGGACACAGATATTACGATATTGTGCGTTGGGCAGAGGGTAAGACTCTCGAAACTCCGCTTCAGGGACTGTATTTCGCAGGTCCGGGCAACTACGACCTTGATGGTGACGGCAAGAATGATGTCACTCTTTATGTAGGAGATACAGCACCTACTGGCGAAGGTGTCGCTGCCGTTGTCAAGAAAATCAGCAACGTCAATGAGGCAGGTACCATTATCCTTTCAGACGGTGAGAGCGGATATTACGAGCATCACAAGTACTCACGCCCTTCATTCTCATGGGATGAGAACAGAGACTACCTCTATGGTATTCCTCTTAATGAGATCACTCTTAACCCGTCACTGACCCAGAATCCTGGCTGGCTGACTTTGAGCAGTGGCAACGGTGCTGAAGAATAGAAAGTCATGAGATTCGCTAATCCAATAGTATTATTGCTGGCAATGATGTGTACGGTGACATCTGTCATCGTCACATCATGCGGCAATCATTCTTCATCAGGCTCTGATGGTGTGCCTCCGCACGCTGCTCCTTCACCTGAAGTCAATGTCGAATCGACCTTCGACAAGGAAAACGGTGTGGTCAGATTAGTGTCATACAATGTAGGCGCTTTCAGCAAGTCCGCAGTGAGCAGCATCCCGTCCATAGCCAAGATGCTTCTTGAACTGAATGCGGATGCCGTGTGTCTCAACGAACTGGACTCATGTACGACAAGGACCGCCAATGTCTATCAGGTAAAGAGTCTTGCAGAGTCTATGGGAGGCTGGAATTACCATTTCTTCAGTTCAATGCCTTACAGAGGCGGCGGATATGGCAACGGAATGGTCATTTCTCCTGACTTCAGCACAGCAGGCACAGCGCATCTCTCGATTCCAAAGGGAAACGGTAAGGAACCTCGTTCCTGCGCCATAATGATGACTGACAAGTTTGTGTTCATGGCGACCCATCTTGACCATACAAGCGAGCAGGTACGCATGGAGGGAGTAAAGATAATAACAGATTGGGCAAAGGAAAACTACGGTGATTCGGAAGTCCCTGTGTTTGTCTGCGGTGATATGAACTGTGAGCCTTCCGATGCCCCTATCCTTAAATTCAAAGAGGATTGGGCATTGCTCTCTACTACGAAGAACACTTTCAATGTGACCAATCCGGTCAAGTGCATTGACTTTATCTTCGCTTTGAAGAATAAGGCGCAGTACGAAGTAGTTGGAACAGATGTTCCTAAAGAATTCAAATCGGGAGATGTGACTCAGGCGTCTGACCATTTCCCAATCTATGTAGATGTTAAATTGAAATAATAGTATTTATATGAAAAAAATATTTGCGCCGGTGCTTCTGCTGCTGATGGTTTTCTCGGCAGTGTCCTGCAATCCGGAGAAAGAAGATTATTCTGACTTGAAGGGAGTCCTCGGTCTGAAGGCTGAGAACTTGCCGGAAGTCGGTATTTTTGAGGTGAATGAACGCCAGCAGAAGACTGTAAACATCAAGGTCGCTGCTGAGAGTATTTGCGGAAGCACTCTTACCATTACTTTAGGTGTGGATCCTGAACTTGTAGCAGCCTACAATGAAGCAAACAATACAGACTATGAGATGCTTCCTTCAGACTCATATAGTTTTGTTGATGCAGAGGTAATGCTGCCTTATTTCAATACAGAGTCGTCTCTCGGACAGATCAACCTCATCGGTCGTGGCTGTATCGAGAATCAGGTTTACGTCCTTCCTGTAGTAATCAGTTCCGTTACAGGTTCTGACAACTATGAGATTTCATCCGAAAACAATGCGATTTACCTTCTTTTCAAGATGCTTCCGGCTCTTAAGGGAACAGGTACAGAGGATGACCCATACCTGATTCTGGAAGTTGATGATATTCTTGAAATGAACGATAAACTTCTTTCTGGCGAAATGATATATTTCAGAATGGAGGAAGATATCGATATGGAGGCGGACAGTGAATATTTCATTCCTGTGAACAGCACCAAACCATACGATAAGATTGTACATTTCGATGGTCAGGGACACAAGATCAGCAATCTTAATACTGCGAGTGGCTTCTTCCGTGTTTTCTTCGGCTCTATCGAGAATGTGATCTTCGAAAATTGCACTGTCAATACCTCGAATTCTGACCGTGCCATCGTGGCAGACTTCTTCGGATATCAGGATGGAGAAACTTATACTGCAGATAAGTTCAAGAACAATAAGGTTAATAATGTGGTTGTAAGGAATTCTTCCAATACATCTACAGGACAGAGAGGAGCAATCTTTGCGGGTCAGGCGTTCTATGCTGATATCCAGAATGTATTCATAGATAACTGCGATCTCGTTGCTGCCAGACGCTCCGGACTCCTCGTCGCTAAGGATATTGCCCCTGTTACCATCAGTAACTGTTATGTCAAGGGTGGTACTCTCGAGGGACCTCAGCAGATGGGAGGAATCATCGGCGAGAACGCAAGTGCATCGATAGTCAGGAATTGTGGCGTTTCAACAATATTCAATTGTTCGTTCGGCACAGGTGGTATCATCGGACAGTGTACCGGTAACTTGACATTCACAGTCGAGAACTGCTTTGTCTGGGGATCTCAGGTGTCTTCTTATGCTCTTCAAGGTGATGGTGCAATGCATTACTCAAATGGTGCGATAGTAGGCTGTATGGCAGGTGCAGACGGAACATACAAGTTCAGGAATTGTTTCTATAAGCCGGGTTACGAGTTCTGTGATTATTTCGAGATGGCTACCACTAATGTTCTTACCGATATGGCTGATATTGATGGCGCACGAGTTGGTACGCCAAGTTACAATTATCCATATCACGGTAAGGCTGCTCCAGCAGGAAAGACTGCTTCACAACTTGCTGCAGATCTTGGTTGGAATCAGGATGCTTGGGATCTCAGTGGCGATGAGCCTGTTCTCAAACTCGCAAAATAATCAGAATATAGATGAAATTTCGTTTATTTCTATCTCTTATGGTATCCTTCTGCCTGCTTTCCTGCGGGCAGGAGGATCCTTATGTTGAGGAACGTCCGCCTCATCAGGGCAATGAAGAGGTAGTGCCTCCTCAAGAGCCGGATGATCCGGGAAAGCCGGAGGATAACCCTGCTGACAGGATCCCTGAAGGCGGCCCTTCGACTGCGGGCTGGACTACTGAGACTGTTTCAGAGGGCTTGAATCTCTATAAGTTCCTCGGAACAGAGCCTGCGACAAAGACAAGACAGAGAATCTTTGTCCTCGATGTAGATATGAACAATCCACGATACAGATTCGCTTTCAGGTGTGAGCCGGATCAGCAGAAAATCATTACGTCCGAAGCACAGATAAAAAGCGGGGCTGTTGCCGCACTCAATGCCACTTATGAAAGAGGCTCTGTATTCATCAAGGTGGATGGCGTGACTATCAACAATATCGCTAACAATCTCATTTCCGATGCAGTTGATAACTGGAAGAGTGAGGCTGGAGCCTTTATGACCTCTGACGGTAAAATTTATCTCGAGCATTCGGGAAAGGGCATGACTCTGACAGAACAGAGAAGATACTATAGGAAGCATACCTGCGCCAATATTTTCACCAGCGCACCTATGCTGATAGATAATTATGATCCTGTAGGGGAATCTTTCGTACCTGCAAATCTTACATCAAGTGATCTGTCGAAACTGCATTCGGAGCATCCGTACAGGCATCAGGGTGTCACACATCCGCGCAGTGTGATTGCTCTTAGCAAGGATAATCATATACTTCTTATTGCAATAGACGGTCGTGACGGTGACTATAAGGGTATGAGTGCAAAGCAGGTGACCCAGTTCCTTGTCTATCATTTCAATCCGCCATACGCGCTTAACATGGATGGTGGAGGATCGACAGCATTGAGTATCAACGGAACAGTTGTCAATAAACCGTCAGGCGGAGAAGAAAGACCTGTTCCTACCCATTTCATCATCTACGACGATCAGAAAACCGAATAGACATGAAGATATTTTTGAAGATTCTTTCATCGTTTTTTGTTGTTAGTATTTTGGTCGCATGTGGAGATAAGGCCTCGCCTGACGGCGGGACCTTGCCTCCCCATGGTGATACAGACCAGAATCAACAGCAGCCATCTAACCCTCAATTGCCCGAAACAGAGATGCTTGACATCTTGTTTATCGGAAATAGTTTTACGATGGATGCCGTCACTCATCTTCCAGGTATGATTGAGGCGGCAGGAATAGATGGGGTGAATATGATACACATGTATTATGGCGGGCGTCTTGTCCAGCAATATAACAGCGGCTGGAAGACATCTTCCGATTACGATGCTTATGAGTATGCTTCAGGTCAGAATTCATGGACTGTCACCAAAGGAAAGACACTTGAGCAGGTTGCGTCAAGCCGCAGTTGGGACATCGTTACGATTCAGGAGCATACGGGCAGCAAGTTCGCCTGGACATGGGATGCGACAGAGAGGGCACATTTCAAGCAACTTGTCAAGAAAATAAAGGATACTCAGGCAAAGGAACCTTTGGTATATTATATATTGTCTCAGGCTTACCATGACAATGCGCAGATCGGGTCCGGCTCAGCATCGGCCATCACATGGACGGATCATGTGGGAATGTGGGATGTTGTTGCAGCATTCGGAATGAAAGTCATGGAAGATGTTGAATTTGACGGAATAATTTCCACTGGTGCCATGCTTGAGAATCTGAGAACTACAAGTCTCAACAATGAACTTGGACTTACACGTGACGGTTATCATATGGATTACGGCCTTGCCCGATACGGAGCATCATGTGCTGTGTTTGAAGCATTGATTTCTCCGGTATACGATATTTTTCTTGACGGAAATACATATCGTTACAACAATTCGGGAACAGGAACCACTCCTGTCACAGACGCCAATGCTCCGATTGCTCTTGAGGCGGCAAGAAATGCGCTTGAACATCCATTTACCATAACTGACATGTCTTCTAAATAAATCTACTACTATGAAATCATTACTTAAGATAATTCCGTTATTGGCGGTAGCCTTGTTTGCATTTTCCTGCGGAGAAAAGCCGGATGCTACTGATGACTCACCTCCTCAGTCTCAGAACCCTTCTACGCAAGAGCCAGAGAATCCTACACCTCCTGTGACAACAGAGCCTATAGAGGTGAAGGTCGTGTCATTCAATGTAAGATACCCGGCTGATTCTGATACAGGTGAGCAGGCATGGGATTTCCGTTTTCCGGGCATATGCGCCATGATTGAGGAGGTCGCTCCGGACATCATCGGTACTCAGGAGTGCTATCCGAGCCAGAGGGAGGAAATCCTGGCTGCTTTCCCAAAGTATAAGGCTTACGGAGTAAGGCGTTCCGATGGTATAGATGCTATCGGCAA
This sequence comes from Candidatus Cryptobacteroides sp., assembly GCA_045539115.1. Classification (GTDB taxonomy): domain Bacteria; phylum Bacteroidota; class Bacteroidia; order Bacteroidales; family UBA932; genus Cryptobacteroides. Next base: position 19,371 of record JAZQES010000027.1, read on the forward strand.
GAGTGAGACCACGTCCATAATCTATGATGAGGAAAGACTTGAAATAGTGGATAAAGGAACATTCTGGCTCTCGGAAACTCCCGATGTCCCTTCGACAGGCTGGGATGCAACCATCAAGAGGACCACTACTTGGATTCTCTTCAAGGAGAAGGAATCAGGAAAGTGTTTCTATCACTACAATACGCATCTTGATCACGCTGGTGTCGAAGCACAGAAACAAGGCGCGAAACTGATCCGCATGAAGATGACAGCGCAGAATACCGATAAACTTCCCGTCATTCTTTCAGGAGATATGAATGTGTCTCAGGGATCGGAGGCTTGCAAGAACTTTGAGATGAACAGTGTCCGCGCAGATGCTCCGAAGACAGACAAGTATCCTACTTGCCACGGTTATGGCTCGAAGACCCAGCAGATTGACCATATTTTCTATGAGAACTGTACGGCAGTAGAGTTCAAGACCCTTCGTGGCCCGTGGGCAGGATTGACTTATATTTCGGATCATCATCCTGTGATGGCTGTTGTCAAGATGAAATAATAGCAACATAAATGATAACACTATGAGAAAATTGATTTTAACCCTGGCAATAGCCTGTGCTGCCCTTGTGAACAGTTCAGGAGTGAATTATCCGGACATCAAGTATGGGCCGTGGATCCAGAATCTGACTGAGACAGGTTTTACTGTGATGTGGAAGTCGTCCCAGAAGAACTTTGCCTTTGTCGAGGTCGCTCCGGATGATGGTACTCCGTTTGAAATATCCACACGCAAAAGATTTTACAATGTTCTTGATGGAAGACGTCTTGCAGGTACGTTTCACTCCATCACTGTGACCGGACTTGAGCCGGGAACAGCATATCGCTACAAGATATATGCAAAGGTAGTTGAGAATGATGACAGTGCTTATGGTACCGATTACGGTCCTGAGCGCAAGGTCTCTGCAAAGCAGGAGGCTGTCATCAGAACTCTTGACCGCAATGCGGAAAAGTGCAGTTTCTTCATGATGAGCGACATTCACGGAAAAGATGAGAAGTATAAGGCACTTGTCAAGGGAGTCGATAAGTCAAAGTTTGACTTTCTTCTGATGAACGGCGACATGATTTCATATATCAATGATGCCGACACCATGCTTCGTCATGTCTTTCATGTTGTTCCTGAACTTACTTCTGCCATACCTACCATATACACACGTGGCAATCATGAGACACGTGGCCGTGACGCACATTATTTTGCACAGTTCTGTCCTACACCTTCTGGCAGACCTTACTTTATGTTCCGTCAGGGACCTGTTGCATTCCTGATTCTTGACGGAGGTGAGGATAAACCTGATTCGGCACCTGAGTATTCTGGAACTGTGGAATACGATGTGTTCCGTCAGGCAGAACTTGAGTGGCTTAAGGAGGTGATAAAGGATCCTCTTTTTGTCGATGCTCCTGTCAAGGTGGCTGTGATGCATATTCCTGCTCTTCTTTTCCCTGACAGTTGGTATGCACAGGTATGGCTTAACAAGAATTTCGTTCCTGTTCTAAATGAGGCAGGAGTGGATGTGATGCTCAGTGGCCATCATCATCAACACCTGAATGTAAAGGTCGGAGACTGTGGCAATGAATTCCCTATAATCGCTAATGATGATACAGACCGTCTTGAATTTGAGGCGGATGATAGAGGTTGGCATATAAGGACATTTGATATGGACGGCAAACTGACTCACTCATATGATGTCCAAAAATAGTTAACAATCATGAGACTAATCACAGCAATCAAATCATTTTACCGCATCTCCAAACCCTCTAAAGTGATGGTGGAAGAAGCGCAGCAGGAAAGGAAATTCCGTATCTTCGGTTTTCAGTCTTTTCTTGCGGGTACTATAGGCTACAGTCTTTATTATGTATGCCGTACGAGTCTTAATGTTGTCAAGAAACCGATTATTGACAGCGGAATGATCGATGCAAGCCAACTCGGACTCATAGGCTCTGTACTTTTGTTTGCTTATGCCATAGGTAAGTTCGTGAACGGTTTCCTTGCAGACCACTGCAACATCAAGCGTTTCATGGCTACAGGACTTCTTGTGTCCGCTGTGGCAAACTTTATCCTCGGCATTCTTGGCTTTGCTAGCGGCTCGCTTCCTGCAGTTCTGATATTCACGTTGTTCGCTATTATGTGGGGTATCAACGGCTGGTCGCAGTCTATGGGCTCGCCACCTGCTATCATCGCTCTGTCGAGATGGCTTCCGCTCAGTAAGCGAGGTACATTCTACGGCTTCTTCAGCCTTAGCCACAATCTTGGAGAATGGCTTTCATTCCTCTTTGTGGGTATTCTCGTATCTGTCGCAGGATGGCAGTGGGGCTTCATCGGATCTTCTCTTGCAGGAGTCATCGGCGTGATTGTCATCATATTCTTTCTTCATGACAATCCTCAGAGCAAGGGGCTCCCAAGAGTTGAGGATATGTACGGAGAGGTAAAGGAAGAGAAGAAGCAGGAGTCAACAGGCGATCTGCAGAAGATGGTGCTTAAGACCCCTGCAGTATGGATTCTTGCGGCTGCAAGTGCATTCATGTATGTCGCACGCTATGCAATCAACGGCTGGGGTGTGCTTTTCCTGCAGGAAGAGAAGGGCTTTTCTCTTACGCAGGCCACTACTATAATTTCAATCAATGCGCTTCTCGGTATTCTCGGTACTGTACTTTCAGGATGGGTGTCAGACAAGTTGTTCAAGTCTGACCGCTATCTGCCGGCGTTGATATTCGGTATAATGAACTCCCTTTCGCTCTTTCTTTTCCTGCTGGGAGGCGATTCGTTGGTAATCAATATTATAGCGATGGTCTTCTTCGGTATTTCCATTGGAGTACTCATCTGCTTCCTCGGAGGTCTCATGGCAGTCGATATTGTGCCGCGTAAGGCTACAGGTGCTGCTCTTGGGGTTGTTGGTATGGCGAGTTATGTTGCAGCCGGAATTCAGGATGTGGCAAGCGGCTGGCTCATCGATACCAACAAGGCAATGGTGGAGGTCATGGACCAGACGACAGGACAATTGATTCAGGTGACCCAGTATGACTTTACCCCTGTGGCAATCTTCTGGATTGTCGCTTCGGTCATATCTTTCATCCTGCCTATATTCAACTGGAAATATAGAAAATAATCAATTAAGTTCCGATTATGCAGAAGAGATTCAATATTGTCATTTTATGCGTTTTGGCCGCAACCTCGATGTTTGCACAAGACCGGAAATGGTATGATCCGGAGGAGGCCGGTTATCCCGCTGTTCATGGACAGGCATTTCAGGGCGAGCATAGAGAGGGATTCTATGACAGGCTACCCGACAGGGTCAAGGAAGGTCTGTCTCATGCAGTATGGAGGCTTAGCCGACAGACAGCAGGTGAGAGTATCTGTTTCACCACAGACTCGAAGGATATTACCGTAAGGTATAAGGTAAGACTCAGGACTGCCATGCCGCACATGCCGGCAACAGGCGTCTCTGGTGTGGATCTATATACCAAGGATAAACATGGTAATGAGGTCTGGCTTGCACCGAAGTATTCTTTCAAGGATACTGTGACTTTTTCCTACTCTGCTATCGAACCTGTGAATATGCGTGGGAACACTCGCAGATATACTCTGTTTCTGCCGCTTTACAATGAGGTGGAGTGGTTGGAAATCGGTGTAGGTGAAGAGGACAAGTTCTGTTTTGAGCGTCCTTCTGCCGTCAAGCCGGTGGTTCCCTATGGTACGTCCATCTGTCAGGGAGCATGCGCTTCCCGTCCGGCAATGTCATGGACAAATATTCTTCAGCGCAGATTGGACCGTCCTTTTGTCAATCTGGGATTTTCCGGAAGCGCTTATTTCGAGTCTTCCATAATAGATGTCCTGTCAGAGGTGGATGCTGCAGTATATGTCATAGATGGAATGCCTAATGCATATGCGATTCCGGCACCTGCTCTTCGCGACACTGTCGTAAAGGCGGTGCGTAGGTTGAGGGCTGCAAGACCTGACACGCCTGTCGTTCTGACAGATCACTGCGGCTATCCTCATGGTTCTGTCTATAAGTATTACAGAGATGCTCAGGAACATGCCTTGAAGTCATTGGAGGAAGCATATCAGCAGTTGATTGCTGAGGGAGTGACGGGACTGTACCGTCTGAGATATGAGGATATAGGCATGAGCGGAGAAATGACAGTGGAGGCAATCCATATGTCTGACTATGGCATGACGACATATGCTGATGCATATGAGCCGTTGTTGAGGGACATTCTATGTGAGCCGTCAGGCGATGTTTCGGCCACCAGACCGGTCACTCAGCAGAGAGATAGTTACAACTGGTTGGAGAGACATGATGAAATATTGTCCAAGGGCAACGGAAAGCATTTCAGGAGGATTGTGATCGGAGATTCGATCATGCACTTCTGGGGTGGCTCAGATGTGGCTCCTGCTCAGAATGGGACAGACTCGTGGGCGGAACTCGGAGGTGAATCCCTCAATCTGGGCTGCGGTTACGACAGGACTGAGAATGTTCTGTGGCGTATTTATCACGGAGAACTCGATAATCTGACAGCAGACAAGGTCTTCATAAAGATTGGAACAAACAACATCTCCTGGGGAGATCCGGATGAGGAAATTGTTGCAGGAATAAAGGCTGTCATCAATGCCGTGAGGACTCGTCTGCCCCAATCGGAGATTACAGTCATGGGTATCCTTCCGAGAAGGAACAGAGAGGCTCGTGTCAAGACTCTGAACAAGGCGGTCAAGGCTATGGCCAGAGAAGAGAATGTTAATTTTGCCGATCCGGGAAAAACTCTTCTAGGCAAGGGTGGCAAGATTGATGAGTCGCTGTTTACAGACGGTCTTCATCCCGATGCGGATGGATATCGCAGGATTGCAGACTACTTCAGGTAGTCGGATATTAAATTTATTTAGGTATAATTTCATTATTTTATAAATATATGACACTGATAAAATCAATTTCAGGAATTCGTGGAACAATCGGTGGTGCTCCGGGAGAGGGGCTTTCTCCGCTCGATGTAGTCAAGTTTACATACGCTTATTGCGAGAAGATGCGTGAACGTCTTCCAAAGGAGGACGGGGCAAGATATAAGGTTGTTGTCGGTAAGGATGCACGTCTTTCAGGTGACATGGTTGAGCAACTTGTCTGCGGTACCCTCATCGCTTGCGGTGTGGATGTGGTAAAGGCAGGTCTGGTTTCGACTCCTACAACGGAAATGGCAGTAGTTTTTGAGAAGGCTGACGGTGGTATCATTCTTACGGCTTCTCATAATCCGAAACAATGGAATGCGCTTAAACTTCTGAACGAGAAGGGTGAGTTCCTGAATGCTGATGAAGGTGCGGCGATTCTTGAGTGTGCAGAAGCGGAGAACTTCAACTTCGCAGATGTGGATTCTCTTGGAACGGTGGAGGAAAAGGATTTCACCGATGCACATATCGATGCTGTACTCGCTCTTCCTGAAGTGGATGTGGAGGCTGTGCGTGCAGCCGGCTTCAAGGTGACACTTGATGCCGTAAATTCTGTCGGCGGCATCATCATGCCACGTCTGCTTGAACGTATGGGTGTTGAATGTGTCTGCGTGAACTGTGATCCTACAGGACAGTTTGCACACAATCCGGAACCACTCCCTTCAAATCTTGTAGAACTTTGCGAGGCAGTTGTGGCTACCAGTTCAGACTTCGGTGTTTCTGTCGATCCTGATGTCGATCGTCTTGCGCTTATCTGTGAGGACGGAAAGCCATTCGGCGAGGAATACACTCTCGTGAGTGTCGCTGATTATCTTCTTTCACGTGCAGCACAGGCAGGCGGTGATGTGAAACTTGCCACTTCATCGAATCTTTCGTCTTCAAGGGCACTTCGTGATGTTACCGAGCAGTATGGAGGAGAGTATTTCGCTGCTGCTGTGGGTGAGGTTAACGTCACTACGAAGATGAAAGAATGCGGCGCTCTCATCGGCGGTGAAGGAAACGGTGGTGTCATATTCCCTGCCCTTCACTACGGACGTGACGCCATGGTTGGAGTAGCACTTTTCCTCACCAACCTTGCAGACAAGAAGATGAAGGTTTCAGAACTTCGCGCGACATATCCGGAATATGTTATTGCAAAGAATAAGATCGAACTCTCAGATCCGGCTCTTATCGACAAGATTCTTAATGAGATAAAGGAGGTTTATGCTTCTGAGGACATCAATACCATAGACGGTGTGAAGATCTCCTTTGAAGAACGTAAGGAGTGGGTACATCTGCGCCGTTCAAATACTGAACCTATTATCCGAATTTATGCGGAGGCTGCGACTCAAGATGCTGCAGATGCCCTTGCAGAGCAGATCATAAGCATTGCAAACAGGATGATCAAATAAAGATATATAAGATGAAACCGACATTATTAGTTCTTGCTGCCGGCATGGGCAGCCGTTATGGAGGACTTAAGCAACTTGATACACTCGGTCCTTCAGGAGAGACCATCATTGACTATTCGATTTATGATGCAGTTCAGGCTGGTTTCGGAAAGGTAGTATATATCGTCAGAGAGTACTTCAAGGAAGATATGATCAAGGCGGTACACGAGAAATACGGTAATGTGAAGTGTCTTGACGGCACACCGCTTCAACTGGATTTCGTCACTCAGGAACTTTACAAGATTCCTGCAGGCTTCACTTTGAATCCTGAGAGGGAGAAACCTTGGGGAACTGCACATGCTCTCCTTATGGCAAAAGATGTCATCAAGGAACCGTTTGCGGTCATCAACGGTGATGATTATTATGGAAAGGAATCATTCAGGATTCTTGCAGACTGGCTCAGGAACCACGAAGGTACTGAAGGACATTATTCGCTTGTGGGATTTGAACTTGACAACACTCTTTCCGAGTCAGGTCAGGTGTCCCGCGGTGTAGGATCTGCGGATGACTCCGGATATCTTGCCGATGTGGTTGAGCACCACAAGATTGCAAGAGCAGAAGACGGAGTCATCTATGGCCAGAACAGCGTCACAGGTGAGACTGTAGCCCTTGCTCCGAAGGCTCTATGTTCAATGAACATGTGGGGTTTCACACCGGATTATTTCCAGAAGAGCGAAGAAATATTCAAGTCGTTCCTTGAGAAGAATGTCGGAGAACTTAAGTCGGAGTTTTATATCCCGTTTGTGATTGACAGCATAATCAAGAGCGGTGAAGGCAAGTGCGAACTGCTGAAGACTTCATCACGTTGGTTCGGCGTCACTTTCCAGGAGGACCGTCCGGGAGTAGTTGCCAAGTTCCAGGAGTTTGTAGATAACGGTGTATATCCGACACCACTTTATTGAGATTGAAGTTATGGCAAAGAAAGTATTGGTTTCTGGTGGTGCCGGTTATATAGGCAGCCATGTGACAGTTGAACTCATTGAGGCAGGGTATGACGTCGTTGTGGCAGACAACCTGTCTAACTGCGATATGACCGGTTTTGAAGGAGTAAAGAAGATCACCGGAAGAGAGGAAATCCCTTTTTATCAGATTGACTGCTGTGATTATGCTTCGGTCGATATGCTTTTTACTGAACATAAGATCGATGCTGTCATCCATTTCGCTGCGTTCAAGGCAGTAGGAGAGTCTGTTGCAGAACCGTTGATGTACTATCGTAATAATCTCGTGTCATTCCTCAACATACTCGAGGTTGCGAAGAATCATGGCGGCTGTAATGTGTTGTTCTCTTCTTCTGCAACCGTATATGGCGAGGCGGAGGTGCTTCCTGTGACGGAGCAGACTCCTCGACTGCCATCCACTTCTCCATACGGAAACACCAAGCAGATGTGCGAGGATATACTCAGGGATGTGGTGTTCGCGACATCTTCTTCAGATGCTGTGATCAATGGTATCGCTCTCCGTTATTTCAACCCTATAGGAGCGCATCCGTCGGCACTTATCGGAGAACTTCCTCGCGGTGTGCCTAATAATCTGGTTCCTTTCATCACTCAGACCGCTATCGGCAAGCGTGAGTACCTGAGCATCTTCGGAAATGATTATCCTACAGAGGACGGAACATGTCTTCGAGACTATATCGATGTGGTCGATCTTGCGAAGGCTCATGTCGCTGCGGTATCGAGGATGGTTGAAGGCAGAATGAAGAAGGGATATGAAATATTCAATGTAGGAACAGGCCGACCTGTTTCCGTATATGAACTCGTATCAGCATTCGAGAAGGTAAACAACCTCAGACTCAATTACCGCTTTGTGGATCGCAGGCCCGGTGATGTCATGGCAATCTGGGCCGATACTAAACTTGCAAATGAAGAACTCGGCTGGAAGGCGGAGCGGACAGTGGAGGAAACACTCGCATCTGCGTGGGCATGGGAAAAGTACCTTGCTGGTTCGGACAATAATTGATTGAAATACATGGAATTGTTATGAAGAAGTTTTCTCTGCCTAAAGACGGTGGCCTTATAGAGGCCGGTCTTCCATACGGTATCAAGCACACTTACGAAAATATTCCGGTCCATATCTTTGAGGATGAGGAAGTTGCGAGTGAGCGTCTGGCCGAAAAGATT
>JAZQES010000028.1:0-2048 GCA_045539115.1 Candidatus Cryptobacteroides sp.
CTGCCTCCATAAACCAGTTAAATTTATGCCAAGATCGGTAAATTCAGTTGCCTCAAGGGCACGCCGCAAGAAGATTCTTAAAAGAACCCGCGGTAATTTTCTTTCAAGAAAGAACGTTTGGACGGTAGCAAAGAACACCTACGAGAAGGGTCTCACCTATGCTTACCGTGACCGTAAGAACAAGAAGCGCTCATTCCGCGCACTCTGGATCCAGAGAATCAACGCTGCCGCACGTCAGTACGGTATGACTTATTCTCAACTCATGGGTCGCATCGCTAAGCAGAACATCGGTCTGAACCGTAAGGTTCTCGCAGACCTTGCCATGAACAACCCTCAGGCATTTGAGGCTGTCATCAATTCTGTAAAATAGTTTGACTGAATGAGTCTGAAGGAATTATACCACAATAAATGGGCGAGGTTCGGCTTTTGGGCAGTCCTTTACATATTGTGGGTAATATGGCTCGGAAACTATTGGTGGCTCTTCGGCCTGATTCCAATCTTCGACCATCATATCACCAGAAAGGTGAAATGGCTGTTCTGGAAGAAGGAATACAAGGAAGGAGAGAAACGCAACGCCCTGCTTGACTGGCTTGATGCCATCATATTTGCGGTTGTTGTCGTGACATTCATCAACACATTCTTTTTCCAGGCTTTCAAGATTCCTTCATCTTCTATGGAGAGTTCGCTTTACACGGGTGACCACCTTTTCGTAAGCAAACTCGCATATGGTCCCAAGATGCCGCAGACGCCTCTGACCATACCTTTTACACATAATGTGATCGGCGGAAAGGAGTCATATTCGACACTTATCCAATCGGATTACAAGAGGCTCAAGGGCTTCGGAAAGGTTGAGACAGGAGATTATGTGGTATTTGCATTCCCTCACGGTGATACGGTCTTTGTCCGTGAACCGGCTGCTGACTATCACGCCATCATCAGGACATATGGACGTGAATATGCGTACAAGATGTTCGGTGACATAAAGGTACGGCCTTCCGACAAGAAGGACCATTATGTGAAGAGATGTGTCGCTTCAGCAGGGGATACGCTTGAGATAAGAGACGGACAGGTTTACATAAATTCGGTTGCCCAGCAGGTATGGCCAGGAGTCCAGAACTCATATGAGGTCATCACCACAGGACAGAGGATAAATCCGGTAAACCTTGATAAACTTGGAGTCAACGCTTCAGAAGTCTGGTTTGACCAACAGTTGCCCGGTTATCCCGCTCTTCCTCTCACGGCTGAAATGCTCGAGACCATAAAAGGTTTTTCAAATGTCGTTTCTGTAAAGCAGAACATAGACGTCTGGCCGGCCGATTATCCGGATTCCGAAAAGACAATCTTCCCGTTCTCGCCTGACTACAGATGGACAAGAGATAATTTCGGACCTCTCTGGATTCCTTCAAAAGGAGCGACAGTGAAACTTACATTGGAGAATCTTCCGCTTTACAGCAGGATAATCACTTCATATGAAGGCAACACTCTCGAGGTCAGGGACGGAAAGATCTACATCAACACAGAAGAGACTCAGAGTTATACTTTTTCTCAGGATTATTATTTCATGATGGGAGACAACAGGCACAATTCTCTTGATTCGAGATATTGGGGTTTTGTTCCAGAAGATCACATAGTCGGAAAACCCGCTCTGATCTGGCTCTCCATCGACGGAAACAAGAAGTTTCCGAATAGTATAAGATGGCGCAGGTTCTTCAAATTTGTGTAGAAATTTTGCAATTGCAATTTTTTTATGCGATATTTGCAGCCCGCTAATAATGAATTAATTAAAAAAGTTATATACAATGGCAAAGGTTTGTCAAGTTACAGGTAGAAAGAGAATGGTAGGAAACAATGTTTCCCATTCCAAGAGACGCACAAAGCGCGTCTTCGCCCTTAACCTCAAGACCAAGAAGTTCTGGTCAGAGGAGGAGCAGAGATTCATCACACTTAAGGTGTCTTGCAAAGGTATGAGGACTATCGAGAAGAATGGCCTCGACGCAACAATCAAGGACGCTCAGAAGAAAGGATTTATTAACCTTGTTTAATTTTTC
>JAZQES010000029.1:0-3392 GCA_045539115.1 Candidatus Cryptobacteroides sp.
GCAGCACCTGTAGATGAAGGGATGATGTTCTCGAGGATACCGCGGCCACCTCTCCAGTCCTTGCGTGAAGGACCGTCAACAGTCTTCTGAGTTGCTGTTGCAGCGTGAACTGTAGTCATGAGACCCTTAACGATACCGAACTTGTCGTTGAGCACCTTAGCGATAGGAGCAAGACAGTTAGTAGTACATGAAGCGTTAGAGATGATATCCTGACCAGCGTAAGTCTCGTGGTTAACACCGTAAACGAACATTGGAGTAGCGTCCTTTGAAGGAGCAGACATGATCACCTTCTTTGCACCAGCCTGGATGTGCTTGCGAGCCTTCTCATCCTCAAGGAAGAGACCTGTAGACTCAACAACAACCTCAGCACCTACCTCGTCCCACTTGAGGTTTGCTGGATCCATCTCAGCAGTGAGGCGGATTCTGTTACCGTTTACTACGAGAGCGCCGTCCTCAACAGCAACTTCACCCTTGAACTGACCGTGAACTGAGTCATACTTGAGCATGTATGCAAGATACTCTGGCTCGAGAAGGTCATTGATACCTACGATCTGAATGTCGTTTGAGAAATTCTCAACAGCAGCACGGAAAACCATGCGGCCGATACGGCCGAAACCGTTAATACCTACTTTAATCATCGTTTAATTAATTTTATATAAAGTTAAACTTTAAATTGCCTTTGATTATGAGTGGACCCGTTTCCACAAAATCGATGCAAATTTAGAAAAATTTATGAATATAATACTATCTTTGTATAAAAATTAACAGAAGAAAAATGCGTATACTCATAACAAATGATGACGGATACGAGGCAAAAGGAATAAAAGTCCTTGCAGAGATCATGAGCCGTTTCGGCGAAGTCACCGTCATTGCTCCAAAGAAGCATCAGTCTGGCATGTCGATGGCCGTATCCCTCGGTTTCAAGCAGATCGCACACAAGAATCTCGGAGACGGATGGCATTATGTTGACGCCACTCCGGCAAGTTGCGTGAAGTTCGGCCTGAACACAATGTTCCTCGACAACTTCCCTGATGTCGTTGTGTCCGGCATAAACCATGGTTCGAATGCTGCGACAGCCTCTTGCTATTCCGGAACACTCGGAGCAGCAATGGAAGGTGCTCTGAACGGCATTCCGGCTATAGGAGTATCCCTCGACACCCTCCATCCAGACGCTGATTTCAGCGGAGTGGAAAGATATTTCGGCGAGATCTTCATGAAACTCATGCAGGACTGGCCGAAGAAGCACGGAGTGTATTATAATGTGAATTTCCCGGACATTCCGGCAGATGAGATTAAAGGAGTCCGCACAGGCGTGCAGGGAATGGGCAGATGGATACGCGAGTTCAAGGAATGGGACCTGAACCATTATGCGAAATACGGAATCACTCCCGAAATGCTCGGCCAAAGTTCGAATCCGGTCCTCGAAGAAGGCGAAGACCTCTACATGATGGTCGGAGAGTTCCAGGACGATCCGCGCAACACGGAAAATGCAGACCACAGGCTCGTGGCAGACGGTTACATTTCAGTTGTCGCACATAACATCGACTGCACGGATTACCAGGAAACCGAACGCCTTTCCACCATCCTGAACCGCTCAGTGTAATCCTAAACCCGTCAATGTCATCCTGAACCCATCAATGACATCCTGAACTCTTCAATGTCATCCTGAACGAAGTGAAGGATCTTTAACCGAAAATCATATGCGTTACTACATCATAGCCGGAGAAGCATCCGGAGACCTGCACGGTTCCAACCTCATGAAAGGAATATATGCCGAAGACCCTCAGGCGGAAATCCGCTTCTGGGGCGGCGACCTGATGTCGGAGGTATGGGCTGCTGCCCAAAACCGTGCTACCCCCATGGCCACAGGGGATGGGGCCCACGACGTAGTAGTGGGAGGGGTTGTCTCTGAACCCGCTACCTCTTCCGGACTGGTGCGTCATTACAAGGACGGAGCAATCATAGGATTCGTAGAAGTGTTCGTCAAGGCGCGTATGCTTCTTGGCAACGTATCCTTCTGCAAGAAGGACATTCTCGAATGGAAACCGGATGTCGTCATCCTCATCGACTACCCCGGATTCAATTTCAAGATTGCCGAATTTGCCCACAAGGCAGGATTCAAGGTATTCTATTATATCGCCCCGAAGGTCTGGGCCTCACGCGAAGGACGCATAAAGAAACTCAAGGCATACGTAGACAAACTATTCATCGTATTCCCGTTCGAGATACCATATTTCACAAACAAAGGTATTCCGTTCATATATAAAGGAAATCCGCTTATCGACGCGGTGGATGGTTCCCGTGCAATGAATGAAACGAAACAGGATTTTCTGAAGCGCAATTCTCTTGAGGACAGACCTGTCATTGCAATGTTGGCAGGCTCACGCAAAGGGGAAATCAGTACCATGATGCCAGTCCTGACCGAGTTTGCCGCTAAAATGAGGGAAATCCCGCAATATACTGATTATCAATTCATTATCGGAGGCGCACCAGCCCGTACCATGAGCGATTATGAGCCATGGCTGACGGAAGAGAACAGGAAATACATTCATGTATTGTTCGGCGAGACACAATCGATAATCCGCCATGCAGAGGCTGCCGTTGTGAATTCCGGGACCGCATCTCTTGAAACAGTCCTTTTCAATACACCGCAGGTCGTAGGATACATCGGCAATCCCCTCACCTATCAGATAGCCAAACGGATAGTGAAGTTGAAATACATAAGTCTCGGCAACCTCATCATAGACCGAGGCGCATTCAAGGAATTCATTCAGGATGACTGCAATCCCGATATGATTCTTTCGGAAATCCGCTCCCTGCTGGAAGATGATTCATACCGTACGAAGATGCTTTCTGACTATGCAGACATCCGTAATGCCCTTGGAGGTTCAGGAGCGTCTGCTGCTGTAGCAAAAGCTATGTTGGAAGAACTGAAGAAATAAAAGTTCTGATACGATAAAAACAAAACGGTGCGACAGTTTTTGAATTTCTGTCGCACCGTTTTTTATCAAGTATTAAAAGTCGTAGCCTTTAAGATAAGATGAGTAAGAACTCCATTTAGAAATATAAGTTTCAAGTGAAGCAGTAGGAACGAAGAATGAAGGATTGTTTTTCACACTGAAAGCACTATTTCCTATTGCTGGTGGAGTCTGGGCCTTGATGTACATTTCTGCCAAGTTTGTACAGTTTCGGATTGCGTCATTGCCTATCGACAAAATTCCTGTACCGATAGTTAGTTTTGAAAGTAATGTACAGCCGTAGAATGAACGGTAACCGATGTAATTCACATTATCAGGTATGACAATTTCTGTGAGTTTTGTACACTCCTCAAATGCATAGTCACTGATATTGACTACACCTGTACCGATGGTTACGTCAACAAGATTAGTACA
>JAZQES010000030.1:0-14444 GCA_045539115.1 Candidatus Cryptobacteroides sp.
TCTTAACCGAATAGTTTTTTCATAGGTTAAGTTTTAGGTTAGAATTGCGGTGGCCTTCCGATGTGAATCGGGAGGCCACTATCTTATGTTATGTATCAATGAGTTGTACTGAGTTATAATGAAGGGGACAACTGAAAGACTTTGTTCCATCCCCCTCAATCGTCCCCTAAGCCAAAAGCGTGCAGAGCATCTTACGATGCCGTTCCTGTCAGACTACTTGCGCACCCCAATACGCCTGTAGTAAGATGAGACTTTCTCGGTCTTCCCAAAACGAACACGCGTGTACGCCTTCACTTTAAGAAGAACAGGTACTCTTACTTCAACCAGAAGCATGAGACCAGCATAAGAATAGTCTTTTTTCTTCATAATTAATGTTGGATATCTGTAAAAGACATTCTGGAGATCTTTTCCGCCCTTGTGTGAAATACACTTTTGGCTTTATGTCAAAAAAATAAGGCATTCCAGTTGGGGCTGAAATGCCATACTTTATTATCCAACATCTTCAATGAAGACAATGCAAAGGTATGAATAATTTTTATTCATGCAAATTTTCTCACCAACACTTTTTACCTTATTGTAATTCTATGTTTCAGGTAAGAATTGCGGTGGCAGTTCCAAGTCACGCTTACGCAAGGACCTGTTATTCTTCGCTAAAGTTCAGCGACTTTGTCGGTTACCTGGACGCAACGGACAGAGGATCCGTACGCACGGGGGCCGGCGCTCATAACGGTGCTCATACTGCCGATGCCGAGGTAACTGGAATAGTTGTCGAGCGCTCCGGACGACCAATAACTGCCGGAACGACCTCTAGAACTGGCAGTGCCGTAATAGCTGCGTTCGCCAGTAGCAGGGAAAAATACCTGAGGAACTTTGTCTGTATATGTACTTGCACCACTGAACCAATAACCTGGCTGCCCTTCTTTTGACGTCCTTGAAGAACGGTTCTGGCTCAACTCACTCAATTCTGCATAAGTCGGAACACGCCAACCTGCCGGACATGGATCATAGTCAGTCTTCACAGGTTTGGACTCCGTGCCTGAATTCCACAATTTGTCATCATAAGTGTCTACCCAGTCATAGTCATATTCTGAAAGTCCCATATAGAAAACATTTTCATTACTTTTTTGATTGCCTGTTATCACAGATACTCCACCATCCTCGATCGTCGGAGTTGTGGCATCTGAATCTGTACCGACTTCATCAGCATTTATATCATACAGATCACCACTATAGCCCTGACCATATTTCCTGCCCCACTGATAGAGTTTGCCATACTTGAAATCTGTCTTGTGGTAGCCGCAGTTAACCGGTGCCCAGACGGTTTCACCAATCTTGACTCCGGGACCATGATTGACGCCATATTCGTCAATATAGTCTCCGTCATCTCCGGAAAAGATGTAGTCTGCATAATTCATCCATCCTTCGGCGTTTTTATAAGCATTCAGGGAAGCGGCAGGAACATATATTTTCAAGTCGGGACGAATGTCGGTAGAAAATATGTTTTCTCCTGCGAAAAAGTCAAGGGATGGCGGGGTAGCAGACAAAAACTGCAGCGTTACACCACTTGGTAAGTTAAAAGCCGGCGTAGTGATCGTGCGTATGCTTGCCGGGAAGATGACATGCTTAAGAGTAGTTCCAAAAACTGAGTGGAACGATATCTGTCTTACATCTTCCGGTATGCTGAGCATTGTCAGACCGCAAGTTGCAGTAGAAATAAGTTTCTCGTCCTTGATGAGGCACTTGCCTTCAGCATATGCTAACGGACCGTAAAATTTTTCCAGTGCTCCACAACCGTTGAAAGGAAGTTCTCCAAACACAACGCAATCGTTTTCAATCGTAACTTCCTTTAACGCCGGGCAAGAACCAAAGGCCGAGGTATTGATTGAGGTAACACTGCCAGGAATAATGATTTCAGAAACAGAAAGAGCAGAAACACACGCGTTCTGAGCGATTGTCGTGACATTTTCAGGAATCTCAATTTTTGCCAGTCCGGCATGAGCAACAGACAAAAGAGTATTGGAACTTATCAGGAATCTGCCGTCGTAGGATGCTAATGGGCCAGTGAATTGTTCCAGATTATAGCACCTGTAGAATGCGTCTCCGGCAAAATAGTTAAACTTCCGGGTATTTACAGTGACTTCTTTCAATGTCTCACATGAAAGAGATTCGTATTCTACCCTTGTCACGTTTTCAGGTATGGTGAAACTGGTCAGGCTACATCCCTGAAACGCCCTACCTTCAATAGTGGTAACGCTTTGAGGTATTGTTACACTTGTGACATCAGGCTGATTCGAGAAAAAGTTGACAGGTATTTTTGTTATCGCTGCCTCGCATTTGATCACTCCTCTTCCGGTATGCTCATTATACTCATGTGAAATAATTCCGCTTAAATTCTGCGGAGTTACCTGTGATGTGGCGGTGTACCAGATCTCATTGTCAGGCTGAACCTTAATGATCTCTACTGCCACCTCCGGCATCACAAGAAGACTGGATCTTTTCACTTCGTTTGACTTGGATGTCACGATTGTCTGCACATAGCCTTCCGGATCAGCGACTGTGACTGTGAAACCATTGCTGAAAAGCACCGGAGGCAGAGCGAGGATGAATTCAGTTGCTGTGCTTTCATTAAGTTGAACTCCTTCTCCGCAGTCAAGCACAACTGAAGTAGAAGCATCAGACGCCATTGTGATTGCAGGCTTGCTCTCGTCTGTATACGCTGTCACTGTCGCAGCACCGGAAAGTTTCTCGGAGTTCTTGCCTTGGAGTGTGATGGAAGCGACCTTCTGAGTGCCCTTGAGTTGGAGTTTCATGCCGCCGAGGACATTGCGGAAGGTGATGTTGTTGTCTTCGCTCACAGCCACCATTGCCATGGCACCGTTACCGAAACTCTCGGGAACGTATGTCTGCTCGGAAGGAAGTACAACACTCAAAGAGTAGTTGGAGCCGTCTTTCTCTGCCTCTACAGCATCCGAATATGGATAATATACTACGTTATGATCCCATTCGGTGCCGGCACCAATATCACTTGAGGAGCCTGATGACACCTGCGAGAAATATCCGTAAGTCTTACCTACATACTCATCCTTGATCTGATACCTCAGTCCCAAGGAGTTTTTCATAAATGTCACCACCTGATCTCCTTCAGACCAGCGGATGTTGTTGCTGGCATCCATTTCCGTTTTGGTGGATGCCTCATCTTCGATTGTAGCCCGAAGCACAATTCCATTCTGTGCCGGCTCCTGTACATAACTTTTCTGGCAGCCGAAGAGTACTGCGCACACCGCAAGGGCTGATAATATGTTCTTTTTCATAATGTTCGTTCTTATTTTTTACCAGATGCCTTCGTTTTCATCGATGATTTCATTGCTGCCACAGAGCACGCCTTCTGAATATAGTTCCAGCACTTCGACGGCCGGTGATGTGTATTTGTTTTCCATAATGTAAACTAATGTGATCAAGGTTGTGAAGTTATAGTTTAAATGCCGGATCAGAATCGCCAACTGATTCCGGTCATATATCCTGTATATGCATTTCCTAGACTGAGTTCCAGAAACCACGAAACCTTCTTACCTAATGCTATACCGACAGGAGTGAATTGGTATGCCGTAAAATATCTTTGTGAGTCCGTAGAGAGATCTGCACCCGCACCTAAACCGATCATTGCATAATAACGGAATATATATTCGAATCCCGTGGTGAATTTTACTGTCGGCATGACGGAAAGCGTCTGCATCCTGTCAATGCCTGTACCCTCTGCGGTAATCATGTCCCGCCATGAGTTCCTGTAATTGACTTTGGCACCCACTGATAGCCATTTCTTCATCCTGAAATCGAAGTCGGCTGAAAATATGCCCACTGTCTTCATCGGGCCGTATGATGCATCAAGGGATTCTCCCATAATATAAATAAGGCTGAACAGATCAGCCGGAAACCATCCCAGTTTCGCGTCATACTTATATTCCTGCGCCACAGATGTCTGTGACAAAATAATTGACATTCCAAAGATGCATAATATAGTCAGGATCCGCTTCATATATAAGTTCACCTGCTTCTGTCCCCAGGCTTCCACAAAGGTAACAAATTCTTTCTGTTATCAGGACATTACCTCTATTTCTTATCACCATACGGAACCTGCTCCGGCTCACTGAGGTAGGCATGTCGAGATGACGAAGTGTCCTGAGCATAACCATCGACAAGGGTCAACGCTTCCCCTATGATATCAAAACCAAGTGCTTCTTCAAATTTGGCTATCGTCTCAAGAGTCAGGTTGTTTTTACCTTTCAGGAGCATGGAGACATGCTGTTGAGTACAGCCCAACTTTTCTGCCAGGACTACCTGAGTCATTCCCACTTCTTCCATTCTGGCCTTGACACGAAGAGATATCATGGCAGAATACAGCAGCCAACGGGAATTTCTTCTGCGATACTCTGCCTCTTCACGCCATTTGCCGGCAGTGTCGCTTTTGAATTTATTCAATACCTCTATTGTCTTCATAATCTATTTGTTCATTAAATCATAAAATCCATCTATATCGTATGCTCCTTCTGAAATCAGAAAATTCCTGACCTTCTCCAACTTCCTCAACTCTTCCAAAGTATGTTCCCTCTCCTGCATTGAACGCGTCAGTTTGATCGCCCCTCCCGTCACCAAATAGGAATTGCACTGAAATCTTATTGCATAAAGTCTCAGCCACGAATCGTGTCCAAATTTCTTGCTCCCTTTTGCCTTTTCCTTGCCCAAGATGACCTCTGAGGCTCTTAAATTCCCTAATGGCTTGAATAACGAATCCAACTCATCAGATGCTATAGAATCCAATATGACACATTCCAGTTCATGAGCATCTGAAACAGTATCATATATCGCCTGATTCAAATCAGTTATTTTGAAATAATCAGACAAATCATTGGAATTTGCCATGAAAAAACTCCTCAGCCAGTCTTGATCATTCCACCTGTCAAAAGTCATTGCCAAAATATTATCCCTATCGCCATCGTATCTGACTGCCCATAGTTTTCCGTCCTCAGTAATGTCCTCAAAAGTCATGTACTTATCATTTTTGACAAAGATATATACAATTTTTATATTGTACAAGTTTTATATGATATTCATACCATTTCAACCATCTACAGATTCCATATTTCAGGTCATATCGCGGACATCATAAGGCAGAAAAATCAATCTCATATATTTTTACTATATTTGCACGATTTAACACTTTACTGATCATGAAAAAACACACATTCGGAGAATGGATGATCGCGGTAAGGCCTTGGTCTTTCCCGGCATCTGCTATGCCTATAATCGTAACTCTTGCGTTCCTTTTCTATAAGGGAAGTGAAATAAACTGGCTTTACGGCTTGTGGACACTTGTCGGAATGCTGCTTTTCCATATGACCGGAAACACATGGAGCGACTATTTCGACTATAAGAAGAAGGTCGATGCCGACGACACTTTCGGTGCAAAGACAATGACTACGGGAATGTTCAGGCCGAAGGAAATCAAGAGACTTGCAACAGGCCTTCTGATCGTGTCGGTGGCATGCGGTCTCGGCCTTTTTGCTGTAACAGGACTTCCGCTTCTTTATATAGGAATCGCCGGAGCGGCACTCACACTTCTCTACCCTGTCCTGAAGTTCAATGCCCTCGGTGACCTTGACATCCTCCTCACATTCGCATTCCTGCCTACATTGGGAACCTCATATGCAGTGACCGGAGCGATAGACTGGGACGTGCTCTGGATCGCACTTCCTGTGGGCCTCATCACAGACGGCATCCTTCATTCGAACAACACACGTGACGTCCTTACAGACAGAAGGGCCGGCATCACCACCATGGCCATGGGACTCGGCTCGAAGTTCTCTGCATGGCTTTACGGATTTGAAGTCGTGTTCCCGTTTGTATGGGTGGGAGTATGCTCAATTCTCGGAATAATGCCTTTGTCAACCATCATCATCTTCCTCACACTTCCGGTCGCTCTCGGATGTGCAAAGACAATGATGACCTCTATTGAGGGCGGCGCTGGAATCATCGCAGACCTTGACGTACGTACTGCAAACCTGCAACTTATGTTCTCAGTCCTTCTGACAATAGCATTTGTAGTCGGAAAATTCATTTAAGCACATATGAATAATACGATATCATTGAAGAAACCGGTCGTCGGCATATGCCTGGCGGCCGTTCTTTGGACTATAATGTTCTCTCCATGGACGGCTCCGCATGTCAATTTCTGGGTGATGATGACATGCTCGGGAGCCACGCTGACGCTTTTCACCTGCTGGGCCCGTCCGGGATGGTGGAAAGACCTGAAGTTCGGTTTCAGCGACATTGCCATCGGCATAGCATTGGCTGCCGTCCTCTGGGGCATATTCTGGCTCGGAGAGTTCTTTTCGACACTTCTCTTCGACTTCGCCCGTCCTCAGGTCGATTCCATCTACGGCATGAAGGAAGGGGAAAATCCTTGGGTGCTGTCAATTCTGATGCTGTTTATCATAGGTCCGGCAGAGGAGATTTTCTGGCGCGGCTGCATTCAGAACACGCTTTCAAGCCGCTGGAACCCCAACTTAGGCTTTATCATCACGACTCTGGTCTATGGACTTGTCCATCTGTCCAAGTTCAATTTCATGCTGATCATGGCTGCCATGGTGGCGGGATTCATCTGGGGACTCGCCTACCGTTTCTTCCCTGAAAGGCTCGGAGCGATCATCATTTCCCATGCACTCTGGGACTGTGCAGTATTCATCTGGTTTCCGATAATGTAATTTTCTTGTAGTTTTCCTTGCCACCTTGCGTCTAATGTGCAAAACTTGAATGAAATGGATAATCTGGAACTTGATTTTGCGCGGATCATAAGGGAACATAAGGGGACGATCTACACCGTCTGCTATATGTTCTCGAAGGATGAGGAAGAGGTTGCCGACCTCTTTCAGGACATCCTTGTAAACCTTTGGAAGGGATTCGCAAAATTCCGCGGAGACAGCAGCATAAGGACATGGATATACCGTGTGAGCCTCAATACATGCATTTCCGCCGACCGCAAGAAGAAACGTAGAGGTGAAACTGTGCCTCTCGACATGAAGATCAATCTGTTTGACGATTCTGCAGAAGACATGAAACAGGTCAGGATGCTGCAGGACAGGATCAGCAGACTGGGACCTTTCGACAGGGCGATTGTACTTCTCTGGCTCGAAAATCTCAGTTACGAAGAGATCGCGTCAATAGTCGGCATCACGGTCAAGAATGTTTCAGTACGATTGTTCAGAATCAAGGAGCAATTAAAGAAAATGTCGGACGAATAAAAAGCGCATAAGATGGAAAACACATTGATATCACATGAACTGGAAGAGATGCGCGCCCAGATAAGCATCCTCAAAGACAAACTCGAGAAGCAGAACATCGTGAATGAGAAACATCTGCGCAACTCGATGAAGTCGAAGATGTCGGACATCAACAGGACCATAGCAGGAAGCATCATCGCCGGAGCACTCGCACTGCCTTACTGTACATGGTTCTTCTGGTCACAGGACCTTTCGACCACCTTTGTAGTCGCCACAGGCATCATACTTACAGTATGCCTCGGACTGACGATATTGCAGCAGATAAGACTCAGAAGCCTCGATTTCTCAAAAGGCAACCTTGTTGAAACAGCCCAGAAACTGAGCAGGATAAAGAAGCATTACAGCGAGTGGCATTGGGTAGCGATACCTATGCTCATCATATGGTTCGGCTGGCTGATGTATGAAGTCATCAGCAAATTGGGAAATGAACCTTATGTGATCGGCTTCTGCTGCGGTGCAGCCATAGGAGGAATCATAGGAGGTCTCATCGGATTCCGCATCAACAGAAAAGTCGTTCGCAAGACGAGCGAAATCCTTACTCAGATCGAAGAACTTCAGGAAGGAGAATAACCTGAGAATCAACTGGTTTCAACTCATTACCAGCATCATCGACAGGATATAGCGCCCTTTCTGTATCCAGCCTGCGTTTCATGGCCTTTATCATTCTCCGTGTCCTACCAGACTTTTCCGAAGAAAGATCCATCGTTTCATATGGGTCTTTCTTCAGGTTATAGAGCATCCAGGAAGGAGATTCCGGTGTCTCCGGATTATAGAAATATATCAGTTTCCACGGGCCTTTACGGTAGGTCGTGAAATAGTTCGCACGATGCTCGCCATGAGGGAAATGCATAAGGAAATCCCTTCTATGACGGATGTCCTTCCTTCCGCCAAGCATCCGTTTAAGGTCTGAACCATCCAGTTCGACATCTGACGGAAGTCCGACTCCGGCAACGGAAAGCACCGTAGGATATATGTCCATGATTGTTCCCATCTGCGTCTGCACATAACCCTGTCTTACGGGATATTCCTTCTGGAAACGGTTTTCATCATCCGGTTTCGCCCATGCCACGATGCACGGTACGCGTACACCGCCTTCATATTCAGAGCCTTTCCTGCCTCTGAAAGGCGCGGAAGAACCATGATCTGACGGCCCTCCAAGAGGAGCATCCCCGCCATTGTCTCCAAGGAATATCACAAGCGTATTCTCCGCTATGCCGAGTTCTTCGAGCCTGTCAAGGAGGTCTCCCAACGACTTGTCCATTCCCTCGACCAAAGTCGCGAAGGCCTCTGCCTGTTCTCCCTTTCCGCTATCCATATATCTGTCTATGAAGCGTTTGTCAGCCTCGAAAGGAGCATGGACGGCATAATGTGACATATTCAGATAGAACGGAAGTCCTTCAGCGACCGACTTTTCCATTTCCGCTATAGCCTCCTGCGTCAATGCATCCGTAAGGAACATATCGCTTCCATGATATTTTTCCAGCCCCGGTACAGCCCTGGACCTGTTGCCCTGAATCCATCCATATCCCCATTCTCCATAATAACTGCCCGGCTGGCCGATGGAATTTCCTCCTATGTTGACGTCAAATCCGATATTGAGAGGATTCTCGCCCTCGCTTCCGATACAGCCGAAATGGGCCTTTCCGATATGGATGGTATGATAGCCGGCTTCACGAAGCAGTCTTGGACAGGTCTTGTCTTCACTGTCAAGCCCTTCCCAATTCCAGTCATGAGGACCATAAGTTGTCCTGTTGTTGCTTTCCGAATTGATCCAGTTGGTGGTCCTGTGCCTTGCCGCATTCTGACCGGTCATCAGCGATGCCCTGGACGGAGAACTCACGCTCTGGGCATAGAAAGTAGAAAACCTGACTCCCTGCCCTGCCAGTCTTTCCATCGACGGGGTATGATACCACTGATTCAGCGGATGAACCACAGGATTGCCTTCCTTATCCGTGTCAAAAGGCACAGAGGTATCCATAAGGCCCATATCATCCACAAGGAACACAATTATGTTAGGCTTGTCCTGAGCGATGGCACATACAGGAAGAAGAATGCCGGTGGCAAGCAAAGGAAGGTGAGACTTGTTCATAAGACGGCTTGATTTAATTAAAAGTGCACGCGATACCCTCCGAGAGATATCACATGCACTTTTCATATTTAAATGCACCTGATGGTGCAGGTGTGATTACTTGCGGATAGCAGCGATACCCGGGAGTTCCTTACCCTCGAGGTACTCAAGCATTGCACCGCCACCGGTAGACACGTAACTTACCTTGTTGGCATAACCCATCTGAGTTACTGCTGCAACTGAGTCGCCACCACCTACGAGGGTGAATGCGCCGTTCTCTGCTGTTGCCTTTGCAAGGATCTCAGCGATACGGTTTGTACCCTTTGCGAATGCAGGGATTTCGAATACGCCCACAGGACCGTTCCAAAGGATGGTCTTTGAGTTCATGAGAACCTCCTCCCACATTGCGAGAGTGCTTGGAGCAGCGTCCATACCTTCCCAACCGTCAGGAATCTCTGAGTTGAGGCAGATCTTGGTGTTTGCGTCGTTAGAGAAATCGTCAGCGATCACAACCTCCTTTGAGAGATAGATCTTCACGCCCTTCTCCTCTGCCTTCTTGAGAGTGTCAAGAGCGAGTTGCATCTGGTCGTCCTCGCAGAGTGAACGTCCGATCTGACCGCCCTGAGCCTTCTTGAATGTATATACCATACCGCCGCCGATGATCATGTTGTCAACTGCGTCGAAAAGTTTCTCGATGATAGTGATCTTTGAAGATACCTTTGCACCACCTACGATAGCGGTTACAGGGTGCTCAGGAGTCTTGAGGACGTGGTCGATAGCCTTGATCTCGCCTTCCATCACATAACCGAACATCTTGTCGTTAGGGAAGTAGTCAGCGATGAGGGCAGTAGAAGCGTGAGCGCGGTGTGCAGTACCGAATGCGTCGTTGATGTAGCAGTCAGCGTAAGAAGCCAACTTTGCGACGAATGCCTTCTGGTTTTCCTTTACCACTGCCTTTGCAGCCTTCTTCTCTTCGTCAGTTGCGAACTCGCCTCTTGGTTTGCCTTCCTCCTCAGCATAGAAACGGAGATTCTCGAGAACGAGGCACTCGCCCATCTTGAGAGCAGCAACCTGAGCGTCAGCAGCCTGGCAGTCGTCAGCGAACTTTACAGGTGCGCCGAGGAGTTCCTCAACACGACCGAGGATGTGCTTGAGAGAGAACTTCTCTGTAACACCCTTAGGACGACCGAGGTGAGACATAACAATCACAGCACCACCTTTCTCAAGAACCTTCTTGAGGGTAGGGATCGCTGCACGGATACGTGTGTCGTCAGTGATTTCCATATTCTCGTTAAGTGGAACGTTGAAGTCTACTCTGACGATGGCCTTCTTGCCTGTAAAATCGTAATTGTCGATAAACTGTTGCATAATTGTATGGTTGTTTTGTTATAAAATTTCAAATTTCAGATCCCCGATCAGGTCGGGGATGACGTCATTGCCATGGATGACTCCGCCGGGATGACGTCATTGCCGGCCTGACCGGCAATCCCTAAATCCGAGCAAATTTAGCAAATTTCGGCGAAATACAATACAAAACTAATGTTCATACAAAAAAACTGACATAACCAATGGGACATCAGTTATTAGCACCTATCATCCGGATTAATAGAGGAAAATTGTTCATCGGTTAAGTTTAATACCAATAATTGCATATTCTCCAATTCCCATCACCATATTCATCAAGCAACTGTATCTTCAAATCCTTCTTTGTAAGTTTATCTGTAAGTATTACAGTGATTACATCTCCACCACGATTCATTATAGTTGAAATCTCGCATTGATCCTGTATTTGACATAGCAACCTCTCACGATTATCGGCAGGGACATTCAGTAGCATT
The DNA here is from genome assembly GCA_045539115.1 of Candidatus Cryptobacteroides sp. Lineage (GTDB taxonomy): Bacteria > Bacteroidota > Bacteroidia > Bacteroidales > UBA932 > Cryptobacteroides. The sequence continues at coordinate 11,241 of JAZQES010000030.1, forward strand.
CCCCGCACATAAGAATCGCTGTAAGGATAGGTCTTTTGATATAATTCCGAGGTCAACAACCCTTTTAACCGATCAACATCTCCTTTGGCAGTCGCATCAAATACTGCTTTAACTCGAGATACAGCAATATCCCGAGATGTTTTTTGCGCATTTGCTCCTATAGAAATTACAGCAACAGCAAAACACATAAATAAAAATCTAAATTTCATAAATACCGGAATATCAGATGAAATCTTACACATACCCTCTTGCCAAATTAATTTAATTACGGGCACAAATGCAAAAGTATGGAAAAATATGCAATTTTAAACCTTATGATTGTTTTACTGCAACACAAGACTAAATTACGTGGAAACCTTTAAGGAGCAATATACATTTTTTACACTGTCGCCTCCATACATTGGTAAGTATGATGCTTCCCACGTCATTGCGAGGCCGACAGGCAGTGGCAATCTCAAGCACAATCAAATAAAGAATTGCCACGTCGCTATCGCTTCTCACAATGACTGATGAGTGTAAACTTGTATATCATTTCCTTTAATTTTTTGCATTTCTTTTCGGATTAATTCTTCTGATGGGAGTGAAGCCTTGTATAATACATTATAAATAAAATTATCGCCATAATATGAGGTTCCATGACTATAATACCATATGATTTGATCCTTTTCGTCCACCTTGTCCATACCGTCTACATCAATAACTGAAAAATAATATGGACATGTATACTTAACCCTATAACTGTCACTGGTCCCATATCCTTGATACCAATCAATCAAACAGGGATAATCTTCATATTTGGCATATTTTCTAATTAACATCTCGTTAGTACATACGACAAAATTCTTATTCGGATGTTGCATTTGTAGATCAAGTCTCTTTCCTAGACTTAAATCGAATTTAATTTTATGAGTGACAACTACGATTGAGTCTAACAAAACATAATCACTATAATTATCGTGAATACCCAAAAGATTCAAGATGGACTTTTTGCGAATCATTGCTTCTTTTTCTCTCTCTTCTTTTTTTCTCTCTTCTTTTTCTCTAACAGACATATCTGTTGTCACCAATCTTGCAAAGCCCTTGACTGAAGAATCTGAACAGAGGTAATCTACATTTCTAAAGTTAGGAATTAAGTGACTGTTAGCACGCATTATAGATAATTCCTCTGTTGTCGGCAAACGCCACGAATCATAACCATAGGTAGCTTTCTTGTTAATTGCATACAGCAACTGTGCTGGCAAAGTCTGAAATTCACCTATATCCGTAGGAAATACACGGAGGTACCCAAACAAGGTTACAGGCTCGTCAGAACCAACTGTTGTACTGGAAGTCCCAGATCTTACACCTAAAACTTTTGCTGTCAATGCACGGCAGCCTTCTTCCACTTCGGCAGAAGAACTTCCCATTAATTCGCCAGTGGACATCAATGTCTGAGCTGTTGTGACATCGAGCATCTTGACAGCAACGTATATTTTTCCGTCATCAGACATCGCTACTTCCGGCATCAAGATCAAGGATGCACCAGTCATCTCTCCAAGTCTCTTGATTGTTGCATCATCTACGAGACCTGTCCTTTGGAAATTCTGCTCACTCATAATTGACTGCAAATCCACCCTATCGTACGCAGTATAACCCTGTTTCATAGATATTGCAGCAGTAAGCATTGTCCTCACCATAATCTCAGTGGCATACGAAACTTTGTCCTCTTTGTCCACAACCTCAGTGACTGCCACTGCCTTATTCTGAGCCATTAATGTTGCTCCGTACAAAAGAGCAAGTAAGAATACTATCCTTTTCACAAAAGTCCTACTCTGAAATTATTACACTTACCACAGTCTGATTTATCTGGATGAATTGTTGCACCTCAATTGGTGTCAGATCTTCTGGTGTCCTTTCCTTGTACTCGTTCATCATTTTCTTGAATCTGTCTCCTTGAATACCGATTTTTGCCTTCACCTTATACATTCCTGTATTGGGATTATATTGAACTTCGGCATTTCCGAATGGCTCACAGCCTACAAGAATGCTATGAGAGTACTGCTCCCATGATGATACCAAGGCCTGGCATACTCTGCCATTCACATCTACACTTAACTTGGCTGCCTGGTCTATTACTTCATTTCTGATGATGCGTGAAACAGCAGCCTGTGCCTCTCTCTGAGCAATTTCTATTGCAGTCTGCTTGTCATCTGCCTCTCCGATACCAGCAAACCACTTGAACGGCATTTTGATAATCCTCATTCCATCATCACTTAAAGTCTCAACCATTTCCAGACCATGAAGCTGAATGTTTTCTGTATTTCTGGAATAAGTCTGTGCTGAAATGCTCAAAGATGCAAACAGCATTAATGCAAGAATAAAAGTCTTCATATCGATGTTATTTTAAATTAATAATTCGGAATATATCCACTCCCTGGAGTCTGTTGGAAAGAATTAGATGGTTTCAGTAACTTTTTAGTTAAAGTACGACAGTTTTCATCTACAGAAGCTGAACTTACCGGAGTGTTTACCATTGCAGTTTTGACAACTTGAAAGGACTCCACATCAATCAGTTTTGCTGAGATTACAAGTTCTGTCTTATATGAGTTGAACCATGCTGCTTCTACAATCATAACATAATCAGCTCCCATCGCTTCTCCTAATTGCTTGATATATTTCTCGGCAACCATCCCGCTTCTCTGAAAATTGTGTTCAGCAAGGACAGCATCCATATCTACTCTGTCCAAGCCCACATACTCAGGCGTTGCAGTCACCGCCGCTGTCAAACGACCTCTGAGCATCAATTTCATGCCCTGAGAAACATTTTCGTCTCGGTCAACAATTTCGAGTATCGCTATCTTTTTTTCCGTACCCTGACCATAGAAAACAGTCGGAATCATCAATAGCACAGCAAATAGTAATAGTTTTTTCATTATTTTATGTTTTTTAGCAATATCTCTGAAATCTGTTTCGATATACGTTTATATCCATCTCTGGCCGCCTGATTATAATTGTGTGTATGACTTCCTTTCTCTGATATTTCTCCTTCGTATATTTTTTGTCCGGTGGCAGTTTTCGTGATGGAGACATTCGCATGAACATAAGAGAAGTAAGCTGAATTACCTCCTATATTGACATGATTATACTCTTCTGCAGCAGAACGTATGACAACAATCCAATCAGCACTATATGAATCATTACAGAAATTACATCCAATTGATGAAA
>JAZQES010000031.1:0-100682 GCA_045539115.1 Candidatus Cryptobacteroides sp.
CTCTTATCGAAATTCTCTCCGCCAGAAGCCACAAGACTCCAGCAGTCTATGCCCCTCTTATCCCCACAGGGAAGAATGATCGCCTTCGCTACAGCAGTGCGGAGTAGACCGTCATCCTCCGTGGCCCGCTAGATTAACATAATCCAAAGGTTTATTGTGTAACAGACTTCCACTGTCATCACTCGCCCCAACAACCTCAATTTAAGAAGGTTTGATGCCCGTAGTAACGCCCTGCAAGCGTCAGATTACACAATATGGATTATGTTAACTATCTCCCTTAGTGCCAAAGTGTTACTCATCGCTTTTACCCGCTCAGTCGAGGCGGCTGGCAATAATGAGCCTCCCTCAGGGACTAACGGCCTCCAAGTCCGTCGGGAGGCTCAGGACTTTTGGCGTGGTATGCGGAATGTCGATACTCTTTTCAACCTCAATGTGTTTAGGAAGGTCTTAACTTATTTGAGGGCCAAAAGTCCAAAGATAAATTGCCAGCCTTAGCAGCGCAGCTGCGGGCCTTCTCCAGTCTTTTATCACTTCCTTCGCAAGCTCAGTCAGTCATAAAAGCCTTCCGACGGCAAGGTATCGGCTTGCGCCGATGTTGTCAATACTGCCCGCTTTCTCCTCTCCAGAATTGAAAGACTTTCCGCTTTGCTCCAAGTCTTCCAACTCTTCCGAGGGCGGGCAGAGTTGACCGCTTCGCGCCCAACGGCGAGACAGTGTCTTCCACTTCGTTCCAGCCACAGACTCGCCTGACACTCGCATCAGCGTTGGGGCCTCTGTGGTTCTTAGTGACTGTTGTACCTGTGGCGGAAAGACCCTCATCTCCCGTATCACCTTTGTCCGTCCGCCACCTGCCGCGGACTACGTCCTTGCCTCCTATGGCATTTGTGGCCAGTTTACGCATCTGCTTATGCAGACACGAAAACCGTCCCCAAACACCATAGGCCCACCCACTTTCGCCCGCTTGTGCGTCACTGCTTCCTTGACCGTCATCTCCCGCCCGAAGGGATGTATCTTGATTATATCAATAGCAAAGAGATGCATCTTACGGCTATCGCCTCCAGATGCTTTCCTTGTGCAGATAATATTTCGTAACTTGCTGTATGACATCTGTTTGCTTTGTGCTTGGGATGTGCTTAAGACTTGTAACCGGCTGGCTTGATGCCTTTAATCTTCAATTTTATGCCTCGTTTTGTTCCTGATACTTTGTTTTCTGATTGCTGGTCGTCGGTGGGTAATGTGACGTATTATCACCGGAATGGTGTGTGTTATTTTCGTAGTAAGGCATATTCTGAGTTTGCAGGGACTGCGGAGCAGCTGGAGCAGAAGGGACTGCATCAAAGGGCGATCAAGGCGTGGAAGGGTTTGTCGTCAAAGGAGCAGAACAGGTGGAGACGGTATGCTGAGGGTGTGGCTGCTCATCGTCCGCCGTATGGGGATGGGAACAGTATCAGTGGGTATAACCTGTTTGTGTCGGCTTATCATGGGTTCGCGCAGCTGGGAAATGAGCACTCTCCTACTCCTCGGAGGTTTGAGGCGTTTCCGATTTTCAGTTTAGATTTTGTGGGTGCGGAGATGGTGTCGTTGTTTGATGTGAGGCTGCGGTTTAAGCTGACGCTGTGCGGTACTTCAAAGTCCAGCCGATACAGGGTGCTAGGGAAGATCCAGCTTGAGGAGCCTGGAGTCGGGCGTCATCCTGGACGGCAGAGGAATTATCTGTCGGAGTCTGTACCTGATGGTGCCAGTTCTGAGATTGAGTTTGTTGTGCCGATGAACAGGAATAATCTTGAGATGTTTCAGATACATATCAGGTATCTGTTGTTGGATACTGTAACAGGTTATCGTTCACAATATCAAAATCTTAGTGCTTTGGCAACCATTTTGTAAAGTTTATTTGCGTTTCAAAGATTTATTGCTACCTTTGCATTGACAGAGTCCGCCACGCTTCCCGTAGAACAGCGCACCAGGGCGGAACTTTTATTTTATAATACCTATGTGCCCTGTATATTCTAACAATCCATTGAGCATACATGACATCATCCAGATGCTCAAAATCAATAGAGGACTTGTAATCGCTGATGAGAATGCTGCCGAAAGGCAGTTAAGTATTATCGGGTATTTCAGACTAGCAAATTATATGCGCCCGATGGAATCAGACAAAGTCAATCACCTCTTTAAGCCAGGCAGCACATTTGAGAATGCTTTAGACCTATACTATTTCGACAAAGAGTTAAGAGCATTAATCTTTACTGCTATCCAAAGTGCTGAGGTTGGTATCCGAGCACAGATATCGCACCCTATTTCGATGAAACATGGTGCATTTTGGTATTTGGATTCGTCTTTGTGTCATAATCAATGGCGTTTCACTGATAACATGAACAATATCCAGAAGGAGGTTAACCGTTCAAAAGAGGACTTTATCAAAGATCACTTCGTGAAGTATCCTGGAACAGACTTGCCTGCTTGGAAGGTCATTGAGATTCTTTCATTTGGAACATTGTCAAAGACTTTCAGCAATCTCAATGATACATCCCTAAAGAAAACGATAGCAAGGTCTGTCGGACTTCCGCAGCATAAGATTCTTGAATCATGGCTACAAGCATTGGCCGGATTAAGAAACTGTGTCGCCCATCATTCTCGTGTTTGGAATAAAGTATTCCCAGGTACTCCTACTTTGCCTACTCATGCAGCCGGTAAATGGATCAAGAATACTGCTGTAGATTGTGGTAGACTTTATGCACACCTATGCTGTGTTGCTTATCTACAAAATCAGGTGCATCCACAGAATGATTTCGCTGCGAAACTAAAAGACTTATTGAGCAAGCATCCTAATGCAGACCTTAATGCTATGGGCTTCCCTAAAGGTTGGCAGAATGAACCACTCTGGAAATAAACATCACTATTATCATATCTGATCCTGCTCAATTCCGAGCAGGATTTTTTGTACTTTCTTGGCAACTCTGCGCAAAGGAAAGCAAAGGAATCCATTTCTAAATCAAGCCTTTACCTATTATATATCTTTGCTTTCAGAGATTCGATTCAGAGTTATGAAAGCATTGCCATCAATTGCATTTAATGAGTTCAAGGGTTCAGATGGGGACGTGACGGCCAGAGTATCAAAAGGCCGTCAGGTTCTCTCAGCTCGTTCTATGCATTCATCATCAAAGACACCGGCTCAGGCTGTGTCTCGCAACAGGCTTTCAAAAATCTCAAGGTCCTATAAGAAACTGTCTGATGAGCAGATGAAGGCTTGGGCAGTTCTTGCTGAGAAGATGAAAGGAATTTCCACATTCGGTTCTCCTGCAGAACTGACTCCGCATAATGCTTTCGTCAGGATCAATTCAAATCTCCAGATGGTCGGAGAGCCTCTCATGATGGATGCACCTGCATACATGAATGATGTTCCCGAAGTTCTGTATGACGACCTTTGGATCTCTCCTGAGGTAATAATCTTCACCGGTCTGCAGCAGCCTTCCGAAAGTCACGTCCTAGTTTTCAAGATGTCGCCGGCCCTCAGCCCTGGAGTATCATCCGGCTGGGGTCAGACAGTGATCATCACTCCTGGTCTCGCTCCCGATTGGGGCGATGCCGACCTGACGGCACTTTACACATCCGTTATGGGCGTTGCTCCTGAAGCAGGAAAGAAATACTTCTGCGAGTTCTACTGGCTCGACAAGAAGACCGGCTTCACAGGCGAGTCAATGGTCATAAGTGCCGTCTGTAAGGAAAGTTCTACAGCCTATGCTCAGGAATATACTCCACGTGCCAGGGTAACCATGAATGAGATTGCAGATAGTCAAGGACTGGACAGCATTGACTTTGAGTTGTCGCACGGATCTACAATCCTTTCTGTTGACGCAACATATTCTAATAATACTGGCGTAGCTTCTGGTCAGTTTACCCTTAAAAAGCCTATTGAGAACCTACCGGACCTCGAATCATGGGTTCTTGGAAGATGCTCAAATCCAGAAAGGGAATGGATGGCGAGACCAAACCTGTTTGCAGTATGGATACAGACATGGCGTAATGAAACCGAAGGAACGTTTGCCCATCGTGGAGGACAATATGAAAGTGAATTTGCTGAGGTATTCGGCTCAGCCCCTGTTACTAATCTTTAATTGATACAGACATGATAACATCAATAGGAAATAATTTCGGAGCAGGTGAAATCACTTTGAAAGATTTTCAATCAGAGAAACTTGTAGTGCTCAACGGTAAATTCTCATTCAACAATAAGAGCGAGGCTTTCAAAGCAGCTTCTGTTCTTGAGTTCTATGTGCCTGCTCTCTCAATCCCTCGCAGCGGAATGAGTGCCGGTTACATAATGTTCGAGACTGAGGGTAAGTTTTATGGAACGACAGTCAAAACTTGGGTCAAGAATCAGAATACAGTCTGCATAGAGAAACTGGACTACTGGTCTGACCAGACAGATGAGTACACAATATACCTCGTGAGCATGTATGTCCCCAAAGGTCAAAGGGGTGTTTTCGAGTGTGGCAAGGAAACCAGGTTGAAATTAACTAACACTACATCCGACAACAGATATGACTACTTCCACGGATGTTATATTGATGACAACTGGTGCATGATAGCCTTGACTACTGGTAGCTACGACACTAAGAGTCAGCCGTATGATGATATAGTAACTCTGGAAGGCTTTCCGACAGACGTAGACATAGAACTCCCATTTGTCGGTGACAACATTAATGGAGTACAGAAATATGGAACTGACATGTTGGAGGCTAATATCAAGAATGGAGTCCTCACAATCAAAAATATAGAATTTGGCTGGGGAGGAATGCCGAGAGACCACTTCCTATATGCAATATGTATAAGAGACAAACAATAACCCCTTAATATTTACCACTATGAAGTACATTCCTTCTATCGCTTTTGAGGAGATGTCAGGCTCCGCAAAAGGAGTGACCGCAGCCAAGGTGCGTGGTCGCAAGTACATCAGGAACCGCGGTTATGGCGGTGGATTCAAGACCTCGGCACAGGCAGCCGTGAAGTCAATCTTCAAGCAGCTCTCGCAGAGCTGGAAATCTCTCACCAATGCTCAGATCCTCGCGTGGAATGCCCTCGCAAACACGCAAAAAGGCAAGAGTGTTCTCGGAACCTCGTCGAAGATTTCAGGTGCGAACCTCTATTCTCGTCTGAACTTCTGGATCGTCAAGTGTGGCGGTGTCGCAACCGCAACTCCTCCGACCCTCGTAGGTGTGGATGCTCCTGCTGAAGCAGAAGTGGACTACGGCGCTGATGCGTTCACATTCCAACTGACCGATATGCCTGAGTCAACCGAGAATCTCAAGCTGGTCATCATGGCATCTGCTCCTCAGAGCAATGGTGTGACAAAGGCCTACAGCAAGGCTGTCCAGATTGGTGCACCACGTGAGATCGTCGATGCAGCAATCGACATCAAGGCAGAGTACGAATCTGTTCACGGAGTCGCTAACACAGCTGCACCTAAGGTGTTCATGAAGTATTTCTTCGTCAATACCGTTACCGGTGAGAAGTCTGGAGAGATGCTCGTGCAGGCAACCTACAGCGCTCCTGCCGGAGAGTAATCCGAGTCTGGTATTCTGACATTCGTTTCCCCGTCCGCCACGCATGGCTGGCGGGGTTTTGTTAAACCACAAGTACAGTTATGAAGACATCACCTAAAGGAATTGCTTTGATAAAAGAGTTTGAAGGACTGCGTCTAAAGGCTTATAAATGCCCGGGAGGAGTCTGGACTATCGGCTATGGTCATACTGCCGGTGTAAAGCCCGGAATGGTCATTTCTGAGAGGCAAGCTGAAGAGTATTTGAAGGCTGATATAATTGCGTTTGAAAAGTATCTGAACAGTCTTGGATTGGCTATCAATCAGAACCAATTTGACGCCCTTATATCATTTATCTACAACGTAGGCACAGGCAACTTCTCATCTTCTACCCTGCTCCGCAAAGTCAAAGCGAATCCGCTGGATAACTCCATCATGGACGAGTTCCTCCGCTGGGTATATTCCAAAGGCCGTGTTCTTCCTGGTCTTCAACGCAGACGACTGGCAGAAATGAAACTGTACTTCTCAAACGACTGACATCATGGAAACCAATCACACATTGGACTTCATCGGGACCTATATCATCCCAATGGCCACAGCAGCAGTAGGATGGTTTGCAGGTTCCAGAAAGCGAAAGAACGACTTTCTGCAAGACCTACAGGCATCCATAGACCTGCTATCATCCGAGAATAAGAAACTCCTGGAGGACATCACAGCCGTCAATACAGAGATAGTCGCAGTTCGCCGCGAGAACGAAGAGCTGAAAGCCTCAGTGGACCGGCTCTGCAATGAAAACGCCCAACTCAAAGACGAGATCAGGCAACTAAAGGAAAAGATGCTATGAGAAGATGTATTAGATTGCTAACAACACTATTGACCTTGCAAGGCTGTTGCCCTAAACTATACCCTTCATCAACTGAATCAATAGAGCGAACAGAGGTAGTCAAAGAGATAGTACGAGACACTGTCATCCAAGTACAACCGGATTCTTCAATCCTCCAAGCACTGATCCAATGCGACTCAACAGGACGAGCAAGACTCCAAGAGATAAACACGCTCAAAGAGTCAGCCCGTCTTCAGCAATCCATCCAAATGGAACCTGAACCACTACCCTATCAACCCACAGCCATCACAGTCAAAACAGTTGTTGACTCCATGGGAATCTATCTCACCTACAAGGACCGCTTCAAGGAATCCACAGAAGTCCGTGAGATCGAAACAATCATAGAGAAAGAAGTCAACATCCTGCACTGGTGGCAGAAGTTGCTGATGTGGATTGGAGGAATAGTAATAATGGTCAGTACTGGATGGCTCATTGGAAGAGTAGCAACAAGACATCCGTGAAGCCCTATCACACTATGGCGAAATCAGCGGCGATATTACTGGTGAAGATGTTCTGAAGAGAACTGGAAATTAATTGCCGAATCAGAAAATAACACACAAAATTAGTTGCCGAAAGGCATTAAAATGTATTAAAATATCACTATATTTGTAACGCAAGAGGATAACGGAAAGTTATAGTTTGCAATAGATTACATTATATGTCTGTAAAGAAATCGGACACTATTTGTACCCGATTTTCATAAAGTATTGATAATCAATTAAACTTACAAACTGCATCGGAAAATAAACACGAACAGCCATGAATAATATTGTATATTTTGATCTGGAAGTCAGTAAGAATGGTAAGATTCTGGACATTGGAGCTGTCAACCAGAATGGCGACACATTCCACTCTTCCGTACTTGGAGCATTCATGGAGTTCATATCTTCTGCAGATTATTTGTGTGGCCACAATATAATTTCACATGACATATGTTATCTGAAGCCATACCTGAGAAAGTCTTATAAACTTATTGACACGCTGTATCTATCCCCCATATTGTTTCCCGAGAGGCCTTATCACAATCTGGTCAAAGACGACAAGATTCTTTCGGATCAGTTCAATAACCCGCTAAGTGATTCTCTGAAGGCGAAACAACTCTTTGAAGATGAGATGGAACGCTTCAAAAGTCTTCCTGAAAATGTCAAAAAGGCGTATTTCTCATTACTGCACGATAACTCGCATTTCAACGGATTCTTTGATTACGCTCAGTATAACATCAACAGATTTGCATATTTATTTAATTCAAAAGAAGATATCATATCCGATGTACTGAAGGGAATGATATGCAGCAATGCAGATATAGGCAGGATAGTCAATGGACACCCTACTGAACTAGCATATGCAACGGCACTCATAAGGACTGGTGACAGATATTCAATCACGCCTGCTTGGGTAAAGCATCAGTTTCCGATGGTCGATGATGTGATCCGTCAACTCAGAGGGTCGAATTGCGGGCGGTGCAAATACTGTCTTGAACACCTTGATGCCCAAAAGATGCTGAAGCACTGGTTCGGATATGACGGATTCAGGACATTCAACGGAGAGGCGCTTCAGGAGAATGCTGTCAAAGCAGCAATTGCAGGAAAATCACTGCTTGCGATATTTCCTACTGGAGGAGGAAAATCTTTGACATTCCAATTGCCGGCACTTATTGCAGGAGAAGCTACCAAAGCCCTTACTGTCGTCATATCGCCACTGCAATCCTTGATGAAAGATCAGGTCGAGAATCTCGAAAAAAGAGGTGTTGCAGAAGCTGTCTACATCAACGGACTGCTGTCTCCAATCGAAAGACAGCAAGCTTTCGAGCGTATTACTTCAGGTGAAGTATCACTTCTATACATAGCACCGGAACAATTAAGGTCCAAGACGTTAGAAAAAGTACTCCTATCTCGGTCAATTAATCGCTTCGTCATTGATGAAGCCCACTGTTTCTCTGCCTGGGGACAAGACTTCAGAATAGAATACCAACATATTGGGGAGTTTCTCAAAGACCTTCAGAATAAGAAGGGATTGGACAAGCCAATACCTGTATCATGTTTTACCGCAACTGCACGTCCTAAGGTAATCAGTGACATTATTGACTACTTCGACAGACTCAATGGAATCGCTTTGGAGAAATTCACAACTGCAGCAACCAGAACAAACCTCCATTATACCGTTCTGCATCGAGAAAACAAGAATGAAAAATACACCACGCTACGTTCTCTACTCCAATCAAAGTCATGTCCGTCAATTGTATATGTCTCAAGAACAAAATCTGCAGAAAACATTGCGGAACAACTAAGAAACGACGGTCTTGACGCAAAGGCCTTTCACGGGCAGATGGACACCATGACTAAAGTCAAGAACCAGGAGGATTTCGTCAACAATAAGGTCAGAATCATCGTTGCTACATCCGCCTTCGGAATGGGTGTTGACAAAAGCGATGTAGGTCTCGTGATTCACTATGATATCTCCGACTCATTGGAGAATTACCTTCAGGAGGCAGGTCGAGCTGGTCGTGATGTTCATTCCCAAGCAGACTGTTATGTGTTATATAACGACGATGATCTCAATAAACACTTTATCCTCCTGAACCAGACAAAACTGACTCTCAGCGAGATAAACCAGATATGGAAGGCCATAAAGGCATTGACGAAAAACAGAAAGACCATCTACATTTCTCCGCTAGAGGTTGCACGTAAGGCCGGATGGGAAGAAATGATGGACATTGAGACAAAGGTCAAGAGCGCAATAAATGCTCTTGAAACCGCAGGCTATGTCAAACGTGGCATGAACAGTCCCCGTATATACGCCACCAGCATCATCCCCAGAAATTTCGAAGATGCGTCGAGGATGATAGATTCATCCGAAGAAATGAGTGACTCTGAAAAGATAAACTGCAAGAGAATCATAAAGTCGCTTATATCCGAAAAAAGAAGGTCTGCTGCAGGAACTCAGGATGCAGAATCAAGAGTGGATTACCTTTCAGACATGCTTGGAATAGAAACTCCGGCTGTAATTCGTGCCATCGAGTCCATGCGCAAAGCTGGCATATTGACCAAAGACAATGATATGACGGCATATCTCCGCAAAAAACTGGTCAACGAACTCGGATACTATACCAAACTTGAACAGCTTCTGCTGTCATATATAGACGAAAATGGTCCAGCCGTTGACCTGAAAGTATTCAATGAGCATGCAATTGAAAACGGCATCAAGAAATCCAAGATAAAAGATATCAAGACCCTGATCTTCTTCTGGCAGATTCAGGACTACACTCAGAAGGCTGTGCGTCAGGGCGACACGGACAAGATTAATCTTGTACTATGTGACACATCGATCCGACTACAAGAACGCTTAGCGACAAAGGCTGAAATATCGGGCTTCATCATCTCGGAAATGGAAAAGATGGAAAATCTGACTCCAATGCAGGACTATGCCACCGTCAACTTCTCCATGTCAGCTCTGCTGGAGAAATACAACAGCACAAACAGTCTATACAGTCATAAAATCAAGACAGAAGATATCCAGGAAGCCCTCCTATTCCTTTCCAAAGCTGGAATCATAAGCATTGAGGGTGGATTCATGGTCATATATAACAAACTTGAGCTCGAACGAACAGCAGATAATCACCTCAAATACAAAAAGGAAGACTATAAGAATCTTGACGCATTCTACAAGCAGCGTATTCAGCAGATTCATATTGTAGGAGAGTTTGCGAACATGGTCGTCAAGGACTATGACAAGGCTATGATCTTCGTCAAGGATTACTTCCTTATGGATTTCAAGGTGTTCATAAAGAAGTACTTTGACACGGACAGGCAGAAAGAGATAGTCCAGAATGTCAGCCCGAAGAAATATAATGAGATATTCGGCTCGCTGACCGATACTCAGCGTAAGATAATATCAGACAAAGAATCAAGATTCATTGTTGTACCTGCCGGCCCTGGAAGTGGAAAGACATTCGTACTCGTCAGAAAACTCGCATCATTGATTTTGATGGAAGACATAAAGTCCGAAAAACTGTTGATGCTTACATTCTCCAGAGCGGCAGCGTCAGAGTTTAAAAAGAGACTGTTCGAACTGATTGGCAACGCTGCCAAATATGTTGAAATAAAGACCTTCCATTCATATTGTTTCGATATTCTCGGGCAAAGGGGATCGTTGGAGAAATCAGAAGACATAGTGAAAGCGGCTATAAATGAGATCATTGAAAATAGAGTGGAAATCAGTCGCATCACAAAGTCCATCCTGGTCATTGATGAAGCCCAAGACATGAGCAGTGATGAATTTGCATTGGTTGAAGCATTGATAGCCAGAAATGAAGACATCAGAGTGATTGCTGTTGGCGACGATGACCAGAACATCTATGCATTCAGAGGTTCCGATTCAATCCATCTCAAGAAGTTGCTCACCAGATACGGCGGCACCCAGTATGACATGCTGGAAAATTTCAGAAGCGACAAGCGTATCATCAAGTGTGCCAACGACTTTGTGAGATGCATACCGAACCGACTCAAGCGCTCCCCTATCATAGCCACACGAAATGAGGAAGGAAAGGTTCGCTTTTCCCTCCATCAATGCGAATGCTATGAGGAAGCAGTTGTAAGAGACATATTGTCCCGACAGTTGAATGGAACAATTGGAGTTCTTACATCCAGAAACGAAGATGCATTGATCATTGCCGCTCTTCTGAATAGAAGCGGGCGCAAGGCACGCCTCATCCAGTCAAACGAAGGATTTTCATTGAGCGACCTTCTGGAACTTCACACATTCATGCGGATAATCAAGGAAGGCGCCACAAGTGTCATATCAGATTCCATATGGGATGATGCCAGAAAACAGATATGTGACAGGTTCAAAAGCAGTATAGATCTGAACATTGCATTAAGGTGCATAAGCACGTTTGAGGCCGAATACAGCACAAAATACGTATCTGACCTTGAAAACTTCATCATGGAATCAGACATAGCAGATTTCGATGAAAGCATACAGGGCGAAATAGTCGTATCCACCATACACAAATCCAAGGGCCACGAATATGACAACGTATTCATATCCCTCAAAGGAATGCGACACATTTCGGATGAGGAAAAAAGAACAATTTATGTTGGACTCACAAGGGCGCGAAACACTTTGTCAGTACATTCAAATGTCGACCTGTCCGGCTACATGAATTTCATGTCGGCTGATTTCATGGTGGACGCCAACACATATAACGAACCGGATGAAGTCCTCATGCAGCTCTCACATAAGGACGTAGTGCTCTCAATGTTTAAAGACAAATCCGATTTCATTGAATCACTCCATGCGGGTCAGGACATGAATATAAACGACGTTTATGCATATGTAACCACATCCGACAGATCATTGACAATAGTTAAATTCTCTGCAGCCTTTCAACACAAGATATCCAAACTCGCCACAAAAGGATATCTGCCATATAAAGCCAGCATCAGGCATATTGTTTACTGGAGATATGAAGATATCGATGAGGGTACTACTAAATTCGTTGAAATTCCGATTGTTTTGCCTGAGATATTGTTCAAGAGGAAATAGCACCATGGAAATCAACACACTATTAGAATACTCACACCGCTCCCAACTCCGAGCCTGGCTGCAGGAGAACCACTCCAAGGAAAAGGAGTGCTGGGTTGTCATGAGCAGGAGCAAGACTCCCCCGCCGGGCATACTGCCCTACCTCGATGTTGTGGAAGAAGCATTGTGCTTCGGATGGATTGACAGCACCTTGAAGAAACTTCCTGACGGACGCTTGGCACAACGGTTGTCGCCAAGAAGAAAGAAGAGCCATTGGACGAAACTGAACATGGACAGATGCATGGATCTTGAAGACCGTGGGCTGAAGACGCCTGCCGGAAGGCTGGCATTTGAAAAAGGAGGTTGACCGGGGATCTGGATGCCCGACCATGAAAGGGCACAGATCAATAACAATAAGATTGTGGGAAAGAAATACATATGAACCTGCAAGGTTGTTTCCAATATCAGCAAAAATGTGTATCTTTGTATTGATATGATAACATCAAGAACATACCATTCCCTTAATCTTGATATCGCACCTTTCGATTCAAGCAGTATCATTTATGTACTTCTCCCACAACGACTTCCGGAGGAAGACCTTGCATCTGTCGAGGAAATGTCGTCAAGATTCGGATCGACGATCGTCGCCATATCAGGAATGGACTGGAATTCCGATCTTACCCCTTGGAAGGCTCCCGCAGTGAAGGAAGGGGAATTCGGAGGTAATGCCGTTCAGTTCATGGAGCGCCTTAAAGAGGACCTGTTCTTCAATCTTGAGAATTCATTGCATATCATAAAACCCAAGAGATATATCATGGGATTGTCATTGGCCGGACTGTTCGCAGTATGGGCTGCTGTCAGGAAACCTTTATTTGAGGGCGCGGCATCCATATCGGGATCATTCTGGTATGACGGATTCATTGATTGGCTCCATAAGCAGAATGAACTTCACTGCGTACGTTTCTACGTCAGCATGGGAGAAAAGGAGAAGGAAACCAAGGTAAAGAGGTTCGCAAACATCGAGGAGGATACAATGAAGGTTGTCGAGACCCTTATGGCAAAGGGAGCGGAGGTGGCCTTCGAGATGACTGAAGGAGGGCACAACTCCCCTGTCATTCCACGTATAGAGAAGTCGATGATCTCATTATTCGGAAATCAGCAGTGTAATTGAAAACTTCGGGACAAAGCCGTTTCGCACATTGAAATATGATCAGACAGGCCACATTCCATCTTTCAGCAAAGCGCAGAGGCTGCCACCTGGTGACTCAGGAGATTCTTGAACACCTTCCGAAACCGCTGCCTCAATCCGGCTTGCTCAACCTCTTCGTCCAGCACACTTCATGTGCATTGTCCATCAATGAGAATTATGATCCGGATGTCCGTACAGATATCGAGTCAATCCTCAATCATATGGTGAAGGAGAATGAGCCTTACTACGAACATACCATGGAAGGTTCCGATGACATGCCGGCTCATGCCAAGTGTTCACTCTTCGGAGTCAGCCTTACCATTCCCATCACCGATGGCCGCCTGAATCTCGGAACATGGCAGGGAATCTACCTCTGCGAATTCCGGAATCACGGAGGTTCACGTAAGATAGTGGCGACCATTTATGAATAAACCAGCATGTTGAACGAAAGATAGCCATGAAGGAACTCATATACATAAACGCCTGCATGAGAGCAGGTTCAAGAACAAGAAGAATCGCTACTCCTGTCATTGAGGAACTCCGCAAGAAATATAAGGTGGAGACAATTGACCTGACAAGGGATATATATCCTGTTGTGGATAATCATACCCTTGAGGACAGGAACCAGGGCATTGTCCCCCCGGAACACGTGTCCATTGCCAGGAAGATTGCAGCAGCCGACAGAATCGTCATCGCCGCCCCGTTCTGGGACATGAGTTTCCCGAGCGCCCTCAAGGTCTTCTTCGAGAACATGTCACTATTCGGAGTAACATTCGACAGTAACGACAAGGAATGCTACGGCCTATGCAAGGCCGAAAAGGTTATGTACATAACCACACGCGGCATGGATATCAGCACAGGCGATCCGCTTGAACAGGCAACGCCATATATCAAGGCTCTGTCGCATCTCTGGGGTTTGGGCGAACTCACGGTAATCTCTGCACAGAATATGGACTACAGTTCGCCGGCAGAGATCGAAATAAAGGTAGCAGATGCGATAGAGGAAGGACTTGAAGCCTGCAAAGGATTCTGACGGAAACAGGCTGTCTTCATCAGAAAAATGCAGATATTTGGAATTCTCGAAAATTATATCTAATTTTGAAGTATTCCAAATAACACAAATTATGAAAACAATATTACACGTTATGATAGCAGCAATCCTCTCTACCGGATGCGGAAGTGGAGACGGATATGTATCCGTCGATGCCAAGCGGTTTGCTGAGGCAATCAGCGATCCTAAGGATCCCTTGACAAGGCAAGACCAGTCGCCGTATATTGCAGAAGCGGACGCAGAAGCAAGATTGCTGCAAAGACATTGACCGTCAATGGGTTTGACGTAACCGAACTTGACGGAGGAATCATTACTTGGGAAGGTACAATCGAAAAATAAGAATCAGCCATGACAAGAATATATGTAATGGAAAGTTGTCCTGACTGCGTTCAGGCCAAGCAGATGTACGGAAACAATCCGGACTATGAGATCATTGACATCGGAAAGCAGGCAAGAGACCTGAAGGAGTTTCTGTCACTCAGGGACAATCATCCCGCATTCGCAAAGGTACGCGAGAGAGGAACGATCGGAATCCCCTGTTTTGTAAAAGACAATGGCGAGGTGGTCGTATCCATGAAACATTATCTTGCGTCATCAGAGACTTTACAGCCGGAACCGGAATACACATCCGGCGCTGCCTGCAATCTTGACGGGACAGGATGCTAGACGGATACCGCCATTTATGACCATAGGCATCGGCAATGGTGCCTTTTACCATATGATTCAATAATAAGGAATATGATACTTACAACAACACAGTCAATTGAAGGACGCACAATCTTAGAATACAAGGGAATAGTATTCGGAGAGGTAATCAGCGGAGTCAACTTCTTCAAGGACTTCGGAGCAAGCATCCGCAACATCATAGGCGGACGCTCAAGTTCTTATGAAAACGAACTTCTCTCAGCCAGGACCAAGGCATTGAAAGAACTTGAAGACAGGGCAAGAGCCATGGGAGCAGACGCAGTCGTAGGAATAGACGTCGACTATGAGGTACTGGGAGAAGGGGGCGGAATGCTTATGGTCACTGCATCGGGAACTGCCGTAAGACTGAGATAAGGATATTGTGCATTACGGCACTCATTTCAGCCCGACTGGCTGCTATGGCCGGACACTCCATCTTCCATCAGTTTGCGACTGGCCGTCCTGATGACGAAGACAAAGCCGAACTCATTGAAATGGCAGGCAATGACGACTGCTCAGGTATATCTATAAGAAATCAATTAACAGTATATTTCTGCAAGATAGTTTGTCAAGTTATGACCGAAATGTCTAAAACACAATTTCTTTACATTCTTCTGACTTTTCTGCTGTCAGTTTCCTGTTCGCAGAAGCCTTCTGAGACATATATGCTCCGTCCCCACGGGGAACTCCCTGAGGAAATATCCGGTGACGGGAGTTTCACCAAGATATTCCTTGCAGGAACCATAGATATGGGTAACAGCAGTGACTGGCAGATGGAACTCCTTGACATATTTTCCAGAATGGACGGGCGATATATCCTCTTCAATCCCCGACAGGAGAACTGGGATGCCTCCCGTCCCGGAGAAATGGACTATCAGGTAAAATGGGAACTTGCCCACCTCGAAGAAGCGGATATGATCATCATGTATATCCTCGGCTCCAGCAGATCCCCCATCTCCCTTCTTGAAATGGGCCTGCATGCCAGAAGCGGAAAGATGCATGTGATATGCGAAAAGGATTTCTATCGTTATGACAATGTCCGCATCACATGTGAATATTATGATGTCCCTTTATATGACGATCTGGATAGTTTCCTGGAATACTTCAAGCGCAGCATATAACACACTGAATGACAGCAACTTGCTTATTATGCCTGCTGTCAAAATGCAGCAGGCATAATAAGCAAAGCGCTGCTATTCAATCAGTTGCGTATCACCGAAAATCTGTGATAACGCACATTTGAGTCATCTGGATGAAATATCTCAAAGGCCTCTAAACCAAAGAGTGAAAAGGACAGTGTCTGCCGAAAAATGAAAGGTGCATGGACGTCAAAGATCGAGGACTGATGACTTCTTCCGGAAGGCGGGCATTTGAAATTATTGTCCTTTAATTGTTATATTTGCAAAAATCAACTTGAATATGAAAAGGCTAGGTATAATCGCGATTCTGGGACTGATGGCAGGCTGTGCTCCAAGATCATCTGAAGCGATACTGACTGCAGACTGGACAGGAACAGCAAAACTTGAGAAGAAACACGCCAATCCATTGATAGACTTCAACTTCACTGCCGACCCGACATCTGTTGAGTACGAAGGCAGATTATATGTATATGCCACAAATGACCAGCAGCAATGTGACGAGAAAGGTCCTGATTCGGATAACACATATGAAAGGATCAAATCCCTCGCGATGATGTCAACAGAGGATATGGTCAACTGGACATGGCACGGAACCATCAACGTTGAAGAACTGGCTCCTTGGATATATAATTCATGGGCGCCCTCTGTAACATCACAGGTGGTGGAAGATGGCAAGACTCATTTTTACCTGTACTTTTCAAACAGCGGAAACGGATGCGGAGTGCTTACCGCAACCTCTCCTGTCGGTCCATGGACCAGCCCTCTGAAGAAGAGCCTCGTTGACAGACAGACTCCGGGAGTAGAAGACTGCCCTCATCCATTCGATCCAGGCGTTGTAATAGATGATGAAGGAACCGGCTGGCTCGCATTTGGTGGCGGTGGAGTCGGTAAAATCGTCAGACTAGGTAAAGACATGATAAGTCTTGCAAGTCGTGCTGCACATATCCCTACCAGTTATCTCTTTGAAGCAAGCGAACTCAATTATATCAATGATACATATGTCTATACATATAACATCGACTGGCAGGACCATTCGGACTGGGACAAGGAAGCCCCTGCTCCGACACGATGCTGCATGAGTTACATGACTTCCAAGACCCCGCTCGTTCCCGAATCATGGGTATATCGTGACAACTACTTTAAAAATCCGGGCGAAAACGGTTTTGATTACAGCAACAACCACACTCATCTCCATAAATACAAAGGTAAGTGGTATCTCCTTTACCACAGCATGAGCCTCCGGCACAACCTTGGCGTGAAGGGTGGATTCAGGAACGTAAGCATCGAAGAGATACCGGTTGACGAAAGTACCGTTACCATCGAGATGATACCTGCGACATATGAAGGTGTACAGCAGATCGAGACACTGAACCCGTTCATTCTCCAGCAGATGGAAACAACAGCCGGAACAAAGGATGTACAGTTTGAGGCATATGGGGACACAGGAAACATGGTGGCCTATTCAGATGTCACCGGCTCAATCCTCGTCAGAGGAGTCGAATTCGAAAGAAAAGCCCGTACCTTTACAGTGAATGCTATGGGCAACGGCCGCATTGAAGTCCGCGAAAACAGCCCTGAAGGCACTCTCATAGCAACCGTAGATATCAATTCTCCAGAAATGTCAGAAACAAAAGTCCGTCTCGCTACCAGCCCATCCGCAACCACAGACCTCTGCTTTCTCTTCAAAGGCAAAGACTTGAAAATAGACAACTGGAGATTCAGGTAAATCCTTCAGGCACAGATACGCCCTGTGTTTTGGTACTCGCAGCACTTCTAGATGAAATATCTCGAAAACCTCTAATCCAAAGGGTGGAACGGGCATCGCCTGCCGATGCACTGGGCATTGGATCCCATATGAGTGCAGATGACAGCCGGTCTGTCCATCCTGACTCCGGTGATTTCTTCGGTATATTCGATGGCGGTGAGGATGGACATGTAGGAATTCCTTTTGCAGCAGCGTGGACCACCGATTTCTCCGAGCCTCTGCAATGAGCGTGAGGTCATGAGGTTAGAGTGGCCCCATGCTTCGTTCATCAGAGGGGTGGATCCGGTGATGATGGAGATGAACATTCCTGTGCTTATCGCGGCGCCGCATGCTCCCCAGAAACCGCAAGCGCCTCCGGGAACCTTGCTGCCTCTGCCGATCATTTCGTTCAGGGCTGCAGGAAGATCTATTTTCCCGCCTGAGTTGGCATATGCGGTCAGAAGAGCACAGCCGACCATTATGTGATGTTCAGGTCCATGCATATGGCACTGAGGCATATCCATCATCTTGCGGACGATTTCAATCGGATCGGACGATGTCTCAGTCAGACAAAGTGCGACAATCTCATCTATGCCCTTGGTATGACATCCGTTGCACACATAATGACCATTGACGCACCTGGTCTTGCTCATCTCCTTCTTATGACATATGCTGCATTCCATCAGCACATCCGCATTCAGATATTCAAGCGGAGCCTTGCAGATAAGACATTCTTCTTTCATATTAACAGTTTCTAATGTTCCGCAAGATAAGAAATAATATCGTCGATACGATTTAATTTCATAAATTTGCACCACTAAACAACAGAAAAATGGGAATCGGTAAATGGATAGCAGGAGTTCTCGGATGGGCCATGTTCGGACCTATCGGAGGCATATTGGGATATTTCATAACATCAAGATTTGAGAAACTCGCTGAGGCATCATTCGGATATGAGGAAGAACAGAACTGGAATCAGGGACAGAGAAACAGTTTCCTCATGAGCCTTCTGGTCCTGTCGACCGCCGTGATAAAGGCTGACGGAAAGACTTCTTCCGAGGAAATTGCAAGACTCAGGGAGTTCTTTGCCAGGAATTTCGGAGCGCAGGCTGCGGAAGAGGCAGAGGAAATTGTAAAGGATATCCTGCAGAAGGACTTCAATCTTTACGAAGTGTGTTCGCAGATCCGTTCGTGCATGGATTATTCCCAGCGCCTGCAACTGTTTCATTTCCTTGTATCTCTCGGTGCATGTGACGGTCTGCTGCAGAGAGAAATCGATGTGCTTGAAACAATTGCGACATATATAGGCCTTTCGAAAGGAGAGACAGATTCGATCATCGCGCAGTTCAGACCGAGCAACGACAGCAATTACAGGATCCTCGAAATCGATCCGAGCGCTACCGACGAGGAAGTGAAGAAGGCTTATCGAAAAATGGCCGTAAAATATCATCCGGACAAGGTCGCAACCTTGGGAGAAGATGTCCAGAAGGCCGCAGAAGAGAAGTTCAAGGCTGTTTCACAGGCCTATGAGGCCATATGCCGTGAAAGAGGCATCTAGCATTCCGGAGGGGCTATTCTCCCCTCTCTGACAGCATCCATCACATTTGCCGGGGCCCTCCGGGCAAGCAGTTCGTCTTTCATGAAGTCCATGTATGGAGCAACATGGGCGAAATATTTATGATACCCTTCGCAGAGGTAGTTAAGGCCCGGTTCTCCGTCCGGAGTCTTCATGAAACGGTCCTTCGGGCAGCCCCCGTTGCACGCGAAAAGAAATCCGCATCCGCGGCATTGAGCCGGCAATGCTTCCCGTTTCATCCTTCCGAATTCCATCTGCCTTTCGCCGAACATCATCTCCACAAGTGTTTTCTGCCTGATGTTTCCGAGTTTATATTCCGGGAAGACATAATGGTCACATGAATATACATCTCCGTTGAATTCCATCACCCCGGCATGTCCGCATGTCCTTGCCATTGTGCATACTCCCGGAGGAACTCCCATCCAGTTTGCAAGAGTGGAATCGAATATCTGGATGAAATACCGGCCCACATCTTCCTTGATCCATTCATCGAAAAGTCCGCAGAGAAAATTTCCCCATTGCTGCGGAGTCACGGAAAAATCGGCCATGGAACAACCCTCATTCATCGGTGAGGCAAGATGACGGCCGTCCTCATGTCTGGAAATCCTTTCCACGATCGGAGCAAACTGGATATAATGACAGCCAATCGACTTGAAGAAGCGATAAAACTCCACAGGATGGTCTGCATTATAGTCGTTCACCACAGCCATGGCATTCCACTCCACGCCATGTCTGTTCAAGAGACCGATGCCCTTCATCACCTGAGCGAATGACGGAAGTCCCTGTCTGTTACGACGATACGTGTCATGAAACTCACGAGGTCCGTCGATCGAGACCCCGACCAGCCAGTTGTTTTCCTTGAAGAAAACGCACCATTCGTCATTGAGCAGAGTGCCGTTGGTCTGTATACAGTTTTCTATCTGTCTTCCGCGGGCATATTTCTTCTGAAGTGCAACGACTTTACGATAGAAACTCAGCGGACGCATAAGAGACTCACCACCGTGCCAAGTGAACATGACCTGAGGCATTGTCTGGGAACTGATATACTCGCGGATGAAATGCTCCAGAAGTTCATCGCTCATCACATGACCTGGAACATCTTTATAGAGGTTGGATTTCTCCAGATAATAGCAATAATCACAGGCAAGGTTACATGCTGGTCCTGCCGGTTTCGCCATCACATACAGAGGCTCTGAGAATGGTGCAATCGTCTGTTCCATCATCATTTACCTCCTTGACGGCAAAGTTACTTCGAACAGTTCGGAAGGGCGGTGTTCCCGATGGATTATATCCACCATACGGTCCACGATCTCAGGATGCAGTCCGGCCACATCATTATCCTCATGGATGTCCACGCTCAGGTCATAAAGGTACGGAACACCCTTTTTCACAACAAGTTTCCAGTCATCCATACGGACTGCTATCTGGTCGGTCTCATGAAACTCCCAATAAAGGAACTCATGCTGCTTCTGCATGCGGTCATTACCGGTAAGAGTCGCTGCGAATGAAATGCCGTCAAAACAATCCGAGTTCAAGTCATCATTTAAATATTTCTTCGGAAACCTCTTGTCTCCAATGAGTTCGCAGAATGTCGGCATTATGTCATAGAAAGCCAGTTGATGGTCATTCACGGTCCCGGCCTGGACCTTTGCCGGCCATTTCACAATGAACGGAACCCTTATTCCCCCTTCGTGACATTCTCTTTTAAGTCCTCTCAATTTGCCGTCACGGCCAAAGAATCCCGGATCGGCTCCTCCCTCTTCATGAGGCCCGTTGTCGCTGCTGAATATCACTATCGTATTTTCTTCCAGACCTTTCTCTTCAAGTTTCGCTACAATCTCTCCCACATATGCATCCAACCGGGTAATCATGGCTGCAAATTCGGCACGCGCATTATCGACAGGATTGTACCGGCTCCACCTGTCTCCGCCCCACGACTTGTCTTCTGCAAACCTCTCCTTATAGAAACTGACTATAGAATCATTCGGCTGCACAAGTTCCGCATGCGGAAGCGTATATGTGAAGAATCCGTAGAAAGGCTGTGCATCCGACTGATTGTCAAGCCATTTCAGAGCCTCCTGATGGATCATGTCGGCAGAATACTGAGTTCTCTTCCTATAATCTTCGCCATGCATCGGATAGCCGACATTATCTTCAAGAGTAACCCTTACAGTAGCGGTATCGCCGGCAGCCTTGCTGAATCTGTTAAGGAAATTCGGGTAATAAAGATGGGCCTGGAACTGACATATATAACCGTAAAATTCATCCACTCCCCTCTTGTCAGGCGTAGAAACCGAGCCCTCATATCCTCCTGCCCATTTGCCGAACATGCCTGTGGCATATCCGTTCTCCTTCATTATTTCCGGAAGGATCACATGCTCCGGATCATACGGTTCCTGCCCTGTGAGTGTATAATCATCGTTCTCCCCATATTTCATCATAGGAGAAGACGGCCAATATTCCTTGTTTCCCCTCACATGCCCGTGCCCTGTATGCTGGCCGGTCATGATAGTGGAACGCGACGGCGCACTTACCGGACTTCCTGCATATGCCTGCGTGAAACGAACACCCTCGGCTGCAAGCCTGTCGATGTTCGGAGTCTCGATATATTTCTGTCCATAACATGCAAGGTCTCCATATCCCATGTCATCGCACAATATGAATATGATGTTAGGCTTCTGCCCTCCCTTCTGTGCCGGACTCTTCGCCGCAAGTTCACCCGGTTTCAAAACACCCGCCGCTGATAATGCAGCAATCATCACCGTACCCCCGAATATGACCTTATTATTCTTCATAAACTTCATTCTAATGGTTCACCCGATTCTTACAAAGTTAGACAAATCCGCATGGATTACAATGCTTTTCTCATTAAGATAGGGATTGCACTTCAACATTCAGGGGCTGTAATGAAGAGTTCAAAGCATTAAAACGACGCATTTGAGGTTTTGACGCGGAGAGAATTTTTGCAGATTAAGTAATTTTATATACTTTTGCAGAGTCAAGGGGAATTCGCGTAAGGGATGACAACCCTTTCTGTCAGGTGCAGCAATGTCCTGCCAGTTTCGAGCCCCAAGCATAGCAGCCACTCTTCGGAGTGGCTGTTTTTGTTATAAAGATGTAATGCAATACTGCACCTTGTCACCAGTCGATTTCTGAAGACCTACTGTCATCTTGATATTATCCAATTGCATTATATACATCTTCAAGAAAGGTTTCTGATTCTTCGTCCCTTTCTTTATGGGCACTTCTGTTATTTTCTTTGACTTGGCAAGAAGTTCCGACAGCCTCATTACTGCCAATGTAGACTCATACTGTCTGGCAGCCTTTTCGGCTGTTTCGGTAATTGAAAGATATTTGACAAGAATATAATCCTGCAAATCATCATTCCACATTTTCTTATCAGGGTTCTCCGCTATCCACCCCGCATAGAAGTCCTTTATGATCTTATCTCTCATTCTGACTTCTTCCCTACTGTTTCCCTGTGGTATATCCATTTTCAAAGCACTTTAAAATGCTAAGTTACACAATCACATGCATATTACAAATCATTTTATAATACATTTGCACGATACACCGGCGAGTGTTGTTTATCCGCAAAAATCTTCCGACATTTGGGGGAGATAACCGTCCCTCTAAACTCAAGATTATGGAAAAACTATCATTCAAGAAATTACCTGATATAAAGGATGTTAAGATTGAAGAAGACCTCAGGTTTGACATTCCCAAGGGCAGGATTAAATTCCTGTGCAGGGCTCTATATGACAACCTTTTCGTTTTTCCAAAAGCCAACATTCTCTATGCCGTTCTTCTGGTTGTGGCTGCCGTATCCGATCTGCTCAATTCTGAATTCCAACGTTTCCCTATAGCATTAATGATTGTTCTCATCCTCAAGGGAGCCTTGGTTTTCCTGATGAACAGTCAATACAGTTCTTTCAAGAAATCAGGAATATTTCCGGTCATCAGCAAAGATGGAATCGCACTGGTAGCAGCATATACTGAAGGTGGAAGGTACATTGTAATGTCGAGGGCAAGGTGGATACATATTGAGGCCATCAGGTTCTATTCCGACTTCATATCTGTCCGGATTCAAGACAGGAAAGACATCAAGGACGGCGGCAGACTATTTTACATAATGGTTGAAGATGCCCTGAGATTCAAAGATGAGATAGCGTACCTTTGGGCGGAAGCATTGAAGGATCCTGAGGAGAAGACCGGTCTGATGCTGTATTCCGAGAATGAAGAAAAGGAGATAACTGATTATATCACAGAGCATTTCGGGTCATTCGAGAATGTACTTCATGAAATCG
Organism: Candidatus Cryptobacteroides sp.; assembly: GCA_045539115.1. Taxonomy (GTDB): domain Bacteria; phylum Bacteroidota; class Bacteroidia; order Bacteroidales; family UBA932; genus Cryptobacteroides. Next base: position 23,636 of record JAZQES010000031.1, read on the forward strand.
CTTCGCCTGACGTGCATCTGGACATTGCAATGATTCCTGCCTCGGAAGGCCGCAATCATATAACTTTATGCACCATCGGAGCCGGGGCTTGTCCAATGTATATTGACGAAGAGACCCGCATAAATTATGGCTTGCCGGATCGTGCGGAATATGTTATCTACCTCCCTGCGGACTGGAAGATTGATAACGGGTCACTAAAGGATGAAAGAAATTATTGGCCGTTCAGATTGCTTAAAGACACGGCAAGATTGCCTATCTGGACTGTATCGTGGCTTGGCTATGGACATACGATAAGTCCTGCAGAAGGAGAATTACTTACTGAAGACATGCCATATGACAGTGTGTTGCTTACATACCCAGTTCCTGAGTTAGACACTATGCAATACGCCGATCTGTCAAGCGGAAAGAGCGTCTGCTTTTATCTGATTCATCCTCTCACCCCTGATGAACTCGACTATAAGAAAGAGAACGGAACCTCCGAACTTCTTGGTCGGATATATCCGGAAAATTGTAACGTCATGGAAGTGTTACTTGACAGAATGAAGCCTTGAAGAAGGAAGGACACTGGTATCATAAGAGTGAGCAACGGAGCATTAATCAACGCTTTCCAAAAGATTCTTCACTGCATTCAGAATGACAAGTAATGTAGATCTTGTAATTGGGATTTAGTTATTCGTTGATCCAGGATATTTCTTATAGTATCTTTCACGTTGTGCATACGGGAATCCCAGTTCGCTTGTAGCACCTCCGCTATACTTCATCACCATCCTGCTGTTATGCGAAAAAAGTTTCCAAACCTTCATCATATTTCTTTTTTAAAGTCTAACTTTACGGACAAAACATAAAAAATCAACTTCACATGCTAAAATATGCTTTTATTTTCATCGCAATGCTGATGGCATCATGTTCGTCGCATAAGCAGGTATCAACCTGTCTTTCGGCTGATACGGAATCGCTGACATTCGGCGTGGAAGGCGGAGAACAGAACTTTACCGTGGTGTCTTCGGGACAGATGTATCTCGTTCCGGGAGACAGTTGGGTCACATGCAGAAAAGGCAAGAAAAACGGAGAGAAAACGGTTGTCACTGTGACCGCAGAGGCGAACAATGCCTCAGGAGAGCGTCAGACGCAGATTTCCGTTGTAGCAGGCGAAGAAAGGATCATAATCCCTGTCACTCAGGCCGGCACGCAGAACGGAAGCGGTGAGGCAGAAGGAACCATGTATGTCGCACTCAGTTTCGATGACGGCCCTAACAATGAGACTACCCCGAAAGTGCTGGACATAATCGAGGAACATGGGGTTACCGCCTCGTTTTTCGTCATCGGACAATATATCGACGATTCGACGGCAAAGCAGATGAGCAGGGCAATCTCCCTGGGCTGTGAAATTCAGAATCATTCATTTACTCACTCTTACATGACACGCCTGACAATAGATCAGGTGAAGGATGAGATCAAGCGTACCGACGACCTTGTGGAGAAATATACCTCAACACGTCCGACAATGTTCCGCCCGCCATATATCGACCACAACAAGGCAATGCACGATGCCCTAGGCCATACTTTCATCAGCGGCGTCAGTTGCATGGACTGGGAGAACAGCGTATCCGCACAGCAAAGATATGACGACCTGATGTCAAAGGTGCAGGACGGCGACATCATCCTTCTCCACGATTTCAAAGGCAATGACAACACTGTGGAAGCCTTGAAGATGATCATCCCTGAATTGAAGAGACGTGGCTTCAACATCGTCACCATATCGGAACTTTTCGCTAAGAAAGGCATCTCACCGAAGGCACATAGCGGACATATATATTCCGACACCAGAAACTGACAATAACAATCCGGTCAATTACGGAAAACAGTCTTCCTCCGGCTTCAATGGCACATTTTATGACATTGAAGCCGGAGTTTATTTTTAATTATTATAAATTATGAAGAAGGAAACAAACAGCGAAGACATCATTTTCGGTTCGGAGGCGATGAGGGAACCGGCTCCATCCGAATTCATTCCGAAGCACAAGACTTCGGCGGAGACAGCATATCAGATAGTAAAGGACGAGACTTTTCCGCAGACTCAGCCTAGACTGAATCTTGCCACATTCGTCACGACCTATATGGACGACTACGGCACCAGGCTCATGAATGAATCCGTAGGAATCAATTATATTGACGAGACCGAATATCCGCGCGTGGCGGTCATGTGCGGAAGGTGCATAAACATGGTAGCGAACATGTGGCACTCACCGGAACAGAGCGAATGGAAGACAGGAGCGCCGGGAATCGGCTCGTCAGAGGCCTGCATGCTCGGCGGAGTTGCGGCATGGCTCCGATGGCGTGCCCGCAGAAAGGCGGCAGGAAAGCCATATGACAAACCTAATCTGATCATGAGTACGGCCTATCAGGTCGTATGGGAGAAATTCTGCCAACTCTGGCAGATAGAGATGCGTACGGTACCTATCACTTCCAAGCATCCTACTCTCGACATCGAAAGGGCAATAGAAATGTGCGATGAAAACACAATATGCATAGTTCCGATTGCTGGAGTGACCTGGACGGGCATGAATGACGACATTGAAGCATTGAACGATGCCCTGGAACAGTACAACAGGATAACCGGCTACGACATTCCGATCCATGTGGACGCCGCTTCCGGAGGATTCATCCTCCCGTTCATCAATCCGGAGAAGAAATGGGACTTCCGTCTCAAATGGGTACTTTCAATATCCACATCGGGCCACAAATACGGCCTTGTATATCCTGGTCTGGGTTGGATTGTATGGAAGGACAGGAAGTATCTTCCGGATGAAATGTCATTCAGCGTGAATTATCTCGGAGCAAACATCACCCAGGTCGGACTGAACTTCTCTCGTCCTGCTGCACAGATACTTGCTCAATACTACAACTTCATCCACCTCGGCGAGGAAGGCTACAAGGAAATCCATATGAACTCCATGGAAATCGCCGGATACTGCCATGACAAGATTGGTCAGATGCCTTGTTTCGAGAATTACTCGGACACATTGGAGAATCCTCTCTTCATCTGGATGATGAAACCGGAATATGAGAAAAAGGCGAAATGGACATTGTTCGACTTGCAGGACAGACTCATGCAGAAAGGATGGATGGTCCCTGCCTACACGATGCCGAAGGACATCGAGGATATGGTAGTGATGAGGATAGTGGTCCGTCAGGGAATGTCCCGCGACATGGCCGACATGCTCATAGCGGACATAAAGGAGGCCGTAGAGGACCTGGAGCGTCTCGAATATCCTACTCCTTCACGCATTGCGGCGAAGAAGGCCGAAAGACGCAAAGGTCATGTATTCACACATTAAAATGAAGGATCATGAAGACACAGAAAGGAAATGCGGGTGTCGGATTCAAACTTAGTGTGACGACGCTCGCGATAATGAACATTACTGCGGTAGTGAGTCTGCGAGGTCTTCCTGCCGAGGCGGTCTACGGGCTTTCATCAGCCTTTTATTACCTGTTCGCTGCTATTGTGTTCCTTATTCCGACGGCAATGGTCGCCGCTGAACTTGCAGCCATGTTTTCCGACAAGCAGGGCGGAGTGTTCCGTTGGGTCGGAGAGGCTTTCGGCCCACGAACGGGCTTCCTGGCCATATGGCTGCAATGGATCGAGTCGACTATCTGGTATCCCACAGTGCTCACCTTCGGTGCGGTGTCATTCGCCTATATCGGCATGAACGGAGCATCGGACGCGGCATTGGCCTCGAACAAGATATTCACTCTCGTGGCCGTGCTTGCGATATACTGGATCGCCACATTCATCGCGATGAAAGGAATCAGTTGGGTCGGAAAGATCAGCAAATGGGGCGGTCTGATAGGCACCATCATCCCGGCGGGACTGCTTATCATATTGGGTATCATATACATAGCGACAGGAGGTCAGAATCATATGGACATGTCGCAGAGTTTCTTCCCTGACCTGACGAAACTGGACAACCTGGTGCTGGCGAGCAGCATATTCCTCTTCTATGCGGGTATGGAAATGATGGGCGTGCATGTGATGGATGTGGACAATCCGTCCCGGAACTACCCGAAGGCGATCATCATCGGATCGCTTGCTACCGTATGCATCTTCATTCTGGGAACCTTCGCATTGGGAATCATCATCCCGGCAAAGGATATCAACCTCACTCAGTCCCTGCTCATCGGATTTGACAATTATTTCAGGCATTTCCATATGTCATGGGCAGGACCTGTGATAGCGGTGGCATTGATGATAGGTGTGCTTGCAAGCGTGCTGACATGGGTCGCAGGACCGTCAAAAGGTATTTTCACCGTCGGCAAGGCGGGCTATCTGCCTCCTTTCTTCCAGAAAAGCAACAGCAACGGCGTGCAGAGGAACATCCTCCTTGTCCAGGGCGGAATAGTGACGCTTCTCTCCCTCCTGTTCGTGGTCATGCCGTCAGTGCAGTCATTCTATCAGATTCTGTCACAACTGACGATACTGCTGTATCTGATAATGTATATGCTGATGTTTGCAGCCGCTGTCGTCCTGCGTTACAGGATGAAGGATACACCGCGTCCGTTCAGGCTCGGCAAGGGCAATGCCCTCATGTGGATAATGGGAATCCTCGGCTTCGGAGGCTCTCTTCTCGCATTTGTGCTGAGTTTCATACCTCCGGCACAGATAAATACCGGCAACAGCGCCGTATGGTATTCGGTACTGATAGGAGGATGTGTGGTGATGGTGGTGATCCCGTTCATCATCTATGCCATGAGAAAGCCGTCGTGGCGTGACCCTGAATCTGAATTTGCACCTTTCCATCAGGAAAAAATCGAAGGCAAATAAGTCCGGGTATTGTATTTCTTTCAAATAATGGATATTTTTACAGATTAAAACAGAGAACTTTAAAGAATATGATATTCTATTTTTCAGGAACAGGCAATTCGAAATGGATAGCCGAAAAATTGGCCGGATATCTTGGAGACACTTTGTTTCCTATGGCCGATTATTCTGATGAAGCGTTTGAAATCAGGGAGGACGAGCGTGTGGGCTTCGTCTTCCCTATTCATTCATGGTCCGCGCCGGCTTTGGTTCTCGACTTCATCAGGCGTGTCAGAATGAACACCCCGTCATATCTGTATTTCGTATGCACATGCGGAGATGACGCCGGAAGGACAGCAGAGGTGTTCAAGAAGGCCGTAAAGGCAAGAGGATGGTACTGCAATGCCGGATATTCCGTCATAATGCCGAACACATATGTGGCTCTTCCGGGCTTTGACATCGACAGCAAGGACCTGGAATACAGCAAGGTGGAAAGTGCGAAGGAAAGGGTCGTGGAGATTGCGGACGAACTGAGGGCAAGGGTGAACATGGACATATTCGAATGTCATGTAGGGTCGGCCTCATTCTTCAAGACATATGTCGTCAGCCCTCTGTTCAACAGGTTCCAGATAGACCCGAAGCCTTACCACACCACAGACGCATGCACATCCTGCGGGCTTTGCGTCAGGACATGCCCTGTACATAACATCAGTCTTGTAGACGGCAGACCTACCTGGGGAGACAGATGCACCCAATGCCTGGCCTGCTACCACATATGCCCCGTGAATGCCGTGCAGTACGGAAAGAACACGGAAGGAAAAGGACAATACAAAGGTGAACATCTGATTTGAACATACTGAATTTGACCTATGTGCGCTAAAAAGAAAACTATTCTATATTCGGCTTCACAGACTCCGCCGAAAGGACCGCTCTTCTTCTCATCGCTTCAGCATATGCTGCTGATCGTCTCACTCGGCATGGCACTGCCTATTTCCGTAGGCCGTACCGTCGGACTCGACCTGTCGCTGTCCACTTCCCTGCTGTCTGCTGCATTGTTCTCGATGGGTATCACGGGCATACTCCAGACCATTCCGGGACGCTTCATCGGTTCCGGCTATCAGTCCATGTCTGTGTCGGATTCGGCAGCCCTTGCCGCCTGCATCATGGCGGCCCAGATAGGAGGTATTCCTCTTGTTCTCGGAATGACGATCTTCTCAGGAGTCCTAAAAGGCATCCTCGGCTCGTTCACATTCAAGATGAGAAAACTCTTCCCGCCGGAAGTCACAGGCACGATGATCTTCATCCTCGGAATCAGCACGCTTCCTACCGGACTGAAATATTTCCTCGGAACCACCCTTCCGGAATTTGACCCTATGCACCTTCTGGTGGCGGTTCTGACGCTGCTGTTCATGCTTTCATGCACATTGTTCATCAAGGTCCTCAAACCATACACGGCACTCGCAGGAATCGTTTTCGGATTTGTCGTATCGGCGATTGCGGGAGTCTTCGATCCTGCCTCTTTCCTCCAATTGGGAGAACAGCCGGTGGTCGCGCTTCCTGTATACAAGGAACTTGCATATGATTTCAACCTTCAGGCCGTGATTCCTTTCCTGATAGTCACGATTGCGGCTATCGTCGACAATATCGGAGACTACTCGACAACCCAGAGCGCAGACAATCCTGACTTCGAGAAACCTGACTGGAAGTCCATCGAAAGGGGTATCAGGGCCAGTGCAGCCGGCACATTCATCGCCGGTCTCATAGGAGGTCCGATGCAGTCGACCGCAACAACCAACATCGGTATCGCCAGCGCCAGCGGAATCACCAGCAGAAAGGTGGCATATCTGTCATCCGGAATGCTCATTGCCGCTTCGTTCCTTCCTATGATTTCGGGAGCATTGTCGCTTATCCCGACTCCGGTTCTCGGCGCTGTCCTCATGTACAGCATATGCTACATCATGGCAGGAGGCTTCTCAGCACTAGCGACGAGATCATTGGACGACAAGCGTATCTTTGTCATCTTCCTCAGCATTTCGTTTGCCGTAAGTACGCTCATTCCAGGACTTTACAGTTTCCTTCCGGAGAAAGTGTCTTCTGTGATATGCTCACCGATGGTGATGGGTGTAGGCATACTTCTCATAACCACCCTGCTCGGCAAGATCGGCACCAAGCGTGTCCTCGAATTCACCACCGGCACAGACACAGAGGATGTGAAGGAGGTGAACAGGAACATCGCAAGGATATGCGAAGAATGGTGTACTGAAAGAGACCTCATTCAGAAACTCCAGATCTCGATCGATTCTATCATGGAGGGATTCAACGAACACAATCCTGAGACACAACTCAGGTTCAAGATATGGTACGACCAACTTCAGATCAAACTGGACATGGAGTCCGACTAGGTGGACATCACCGAAGATGCCTATTCGGAAGAGAGCCTCACTTCGCTTTCTGTTTCTCTCATGATGCTCCGCAACATGTTCGACAACGTGAAGATATCCCAGAAGGACAAGTCAGTGCTCATACATGTAGATGCAGATATTTAAAATAATAAGATATGGAACTTGAAATTTTGACAAGAAACGACGAGACTGTTGTCGCAGTCAACGGAAGAGTGGACACAGTGACATCTCCAGAACTGGAAAAAGGGCTGGAAGGACTTGTTTCACAGAAAGGCATTGTCCTTGTGCTCGACTGCAAGGGACTGGAATACATCAGCAGTTCAGGACTCCGTGTCGTTCTCGGCACACACAAGAAAGTCACAGCAAACGGTGGCAAGTTCATACTTGAGAATCTCGTCAACGAAGTGAAGTCCGTATTCGACCTCACAGGTTTCTCAAGGATTCTGACCATCAGATAGCCGATGGTCAGAAACTGAATCTGAGACCTGCTCTGGCAGAGATCATCAACGGCTCCCTTGTCCTGAATGTCTTCAACGATCCTTCATTCAGGGCATATGAAATTTCCGGCTCGAAATAGAGTCCGACTCTTGGCACGATATTGACCTGCATACCCATGGTTCCGTTCACAGAGAACAGGAACTCTTTTTCGTGCAGTCTTTCATTTCCCACAACAGCATATACGCATTTGTCCATCTGCGCGCCCGCACCGAGATAGAATTCGAAATGCTTCCTTTTTACGGCAAGCCAGTCTAATCTGACAGGGATTCCCAGATAATGCACATACTGCCTTTCGCTTTCAGTGCGGAGTTGGCCGTAATAATATCTTTCTCTTGTCGAAGCATATCTGGTGTAGTTCAATCCAGTGTTTACAGAGATCCTGTCAGTCAGAGGATATCTCACCGACAATCCGAGGGATACAGGCATTTCATGCGAGTATGAATCATCATATGCACTCTTTCTCTTCATCATGGCCGGTGTCGGCTCCGGTTCAGGTTCGGGTGTCTCCACCACGACGGAATCTATCGGAGGATCAAGACAAGGAGGTCCAAAATCCAGTGACGGATCACTTTTCATTATCTTGATTATCGGAGTTCCGGACACAGTTCCGGACATTCCCATGATGACCTTACGCCTCCTGACGGTTTCCGGTTCTTCCGGGAAATCCTCGAATCCGAATGTTCCGGTCGGAGAATATGTTTCATCGTACTCCTGTTTCGGGTCAGAGGTATCTGACGGATCTGATGCGTCAGCGATAAGCCTGTCGTTCATTGATGTAGTATCCCTTATCACATCGAACACTTCAACTTCTTCCTTTTCAGCAACTTTGTCCTCTGCTCCGTCTGCCCTGACATCTTCTGTCTTATTATCCTCAGACACAGTTTCGTTTCCGTCTGTTTCCGCAGAGGTTTCCCCGGTAGCGGAATCCGCGATCAGAACCCTCTGACTCTCATGTACTTCCGGAGCCTCAGGAACCGCCTCCGGCGCAGGATCAGCCGTCACAGTATCCGCAGGAGTCACGACCTCGACAGGAGGAATTTCATCAGCCACAAGGTCATCGGCAGGGCCAGGGATGACAGCAGGCGAATCCGGACGGATCAGAAGCAGGACAAGAGCGACGGCAGCAGCAATGCCCGTGAGACCACCGGTCCACGCGAAGAAAGCGGCTCTCTTCTTTTTCCGAGACGCTTCATATTTCTGCTGAAGGACACTCCAGTCATCAGCAGGAAGAGGTTCCTCGAAACTTTCGAGTTCCTCACCTATGATATCTGTCCAGTCTTCCATCATAATCCGTTTCTCCTTATATATTCCCTGACATTTTCCGCCAATTGTTCTCTTGCCTTGAACAGAAGCGAGGATGATGTCTTCTCCTTTATGTTCAGCATTTCCGCTATGTCCTTATGCGAATATCCTTCCACGCAGTACAGGTTGAAGACTATTCTCTTTGTCTGCGGCAGTTCCCCGACCATCTTCATCAGTTCCGCCTTCGGTATCTTCATTACATCTTCATTCTGCGGTTCGGGAATCTTCTCCTGAGTCTGGTCCAACTGCACTGTCTCGAAGCGTTTCTTCTTTCTCAGATGGTCTATGAGCAGATTCACGGTAACTCTCGAACACCAGGACTTCAACGTTCCCACAGGCTTGTACTTCCCTATCGTGTCAAAGATCTTCATCATGGCATCGTGCATAAGGTCACGAGCCTCTTCCCTGTCACCTATATATCTGATACAGAGTGCATAGAGCCCCGCTGCATACCTCGTATACAACTCCTTTCTGGCCTTATCGTCCCCACGGGCGCACAGTCTTGCCAGTTCGATGTCCTCTATGTTTATGATCTCTGCCAAATTTGCTTTTCTGCTTATATAACGGAACGGGGATGAAAATACTTCCGCAAACATAAATAATATAATTCAAAAAAATCGAAAATTTCCGGAAGTATTCTGCAAATGCCGCCGTTATTAATGCAGAACGACAGAAATGCAAGATTTTCGTACACATTTGAGTCCGGAACTGCATCTTATGTCACAGTACGAACTTAATACATTATTATCATGAAGGAAACATTATTGAAATTATGCAGATGGGTTCTGCTCATCATGGGCTTGTCTGCGACCGCAGCATCATGCAGAGTTGAATACGGCACTCCGTACATCGAATACGATGTGAAAGGAAAGGTTGTGGACAAGGAGACAGGCGACATCGTCAAAGGCGTAAAGGTGACACCGGGATATGCCTATGTCTACAAGAATGAAGACGGGGTCGAGACTGACGGATTCACTCCATTCTTACCCGAACAGGACGTTACGGACGGAACATTCAGACTCGGCAGCAGAAAATTCGTGTTTGAAGGAGGATATGACGAACTGCACATCAGGCTCACCGATCCGGACCCTTCTGCTGACGGTCATTACAAGGACAGCATCTACGTGGTTCCTCTGGAAAGGAAAGGCGACGGTCCTAAAAAAGAAAACTGGAATGACGGCATCTTCGGTGCGGATATAACCATCGAGGCTGAAAAGGTAGAATAATTCATATATTTGCAAATTATGAGAGACATAATCATAAGAATCTGTCATTGGCTCCTTGCGGCAATGGGTCTTGCGGGAGCCTTTGCCTGCGACGGCGGCGGCCTCAGTTTCATCGGCCGTGACGAATACGGCACTCCCCACTGCACATATGAGGTGAAATGCAGGGTCGTGGATTCCGAATCGGCGAAAATCGTCAATGGAATCACCCTTACCCCCGGTTTCATTTACCACCGTACGGATGGAAACGGAAACGAGGTCGAAGAATTCTACGGATTCGAAGACGCCTTGCAGCATGAAGACGGGACATACTCCATGGTCGGTACAAGACATGCCGGAGACGGAGATTTCAACGAGATCCACATCCGCATGAAGGACAACGATCCACATTCCGACGGTCATTACAAGGACAGCACTTACCTCGTGCCGTTGACACAGAAAGATAAAAAAGGAGACGGCAACTGGCACTTCGGAACATTCGTAGCCGACGTGACTCTGGAAGCAGATCAAATCATAATAAAATAATATGTCAGGAATATCCATCAAACAGCGTATAGCATTGGAACTTCAAAGACAGTTGGTCAGGGAGTCTCAGGAAAAACATCCCCTGACCCAACTGTTCTGGGAGTCCACTCTGAGATGCAACATGAAATGTCGCCATTGCGGAAGCGACTGCAAGGTATCGTCCATCCACCCGGACATGCCGTTCGAGGATTTCAGGAATGTGCTTGTCAGAATCAAGGAAAAATATGATTCCCACAAGATCATGGTAATCGTCTCCGGCGGCGAACCTCTGATGCGTGAAGACCTTCTGAAATGCGGCAGGGAGATCTACGACCTCGAATTCCCTTGGGGAATGGTGTCGAACGGACGTCTCATGAGCCCGAAGAAGATAGACCAACTTCTTGCAGCGGGAGTTCATTCGCTCACAATAAGTCTGGACGGTTTCGAGGAAGACCACAACTGGATGCGCGGCACACGCGACGGCTTCACATATGCTTCAAAGGCTGTGGAGATTCTCGCAAACGAACCGTCCATCAAGTTTGACGTCGTGACCTGTGTCAACAACCGCAACTATGATTCTTTGGAACAGTTCAAGGAATATCTCATCAGCCTTGGCCTGAAAAGTTGGAGACTCTTCACGGTCTTCCCTGTCGGACGTGCCGCTCAGGACCCGGACCTCCAACTCAGCGGAGAGAAATTCCGCGGTCTCATGGAGTTCATCAAGAAGACCCGCAAGGAAGGCCGGATCAGTGCAAGTTACGGCTGTGAGGGCTTCCTCGGCGAATATGAAGGTGAAGTCAGGGACCATCTCTACACATGTCAGGCAGGTCTTTCCGTGGCATCAGTCCTCATAGACGGCTCCATCTCGGCATGCGGAAGCATCCGCTCTGACTATCACCAGGGCAACATATACAAGGATGACCTCATAGACGTATGGGAGAACCGCTTCCAGCCTTACCGTGACCGTTCATGGATGAAGAAGGACCAGTGCGGCGACTGCAAATGGTTCCGTTACTGCCAGGGAAACGGCATGCACCTCCGCGACGACAACGGCAACCTCATCCTCTGTCATCTGGACAGACTGAAATAGAATTCATATGAAACGTATCCTCATATCATTGACATCAGCGATTGCAATATTATGCAGTTGCGAAAAGCCTGTCGACACCTCTATGATCATAGGCTCATGGACAGAATACTATGATGACCCGTTCTTCATCATAGACGGCTCCATAGATTACACCTTCAACGAAGACGGCACATATCATGTCTGCACATACGATGCCCTGAGCGGTGAGGATTACTCCCGTACAAGCACATATTCCATAAACGGTGATGTGATAACATTGGATAAGGACGAAAGCAGAAGTTACACGATCACCCGGTTGGACTCATATGAAATGTCATGGCAGAAAGTCGGCACGACATATTCACCCGGCACATACAGTACCGATTACATGCATTTCAGGAAAAGCCTCTCACAGGAGTAGTTTCAGGCAACTCCCATGAGCCCTAAAATGCTTCTGACAGCATTAAAATGATGATTTGCTCACACAGGGGTGCCGGGAAACAACCCCTGTGAGAATATCCCCGACAATTTTGCCGGGGATTTGTTTTAAGAGCGGAGACGGAGGGGTAACTATAAATTTTAGTTAATAAACTAATAAATTTAGTTGCATATGAATATTTTTTAGTTAACTTTGCTGTAGAAATATTTCAGACATGAAAAGACTGACTAAAAAAGAAGAAGAGATCATGAATCTCTTTTGGGACAAGGGAGCCATGTTCGTAAAGGAACTCCTGGAACTGTATGATGAGCCTAAGCCGCATTTCAACACCCTTTCGACTATGGTACGCACATTGGAAGCGAACGGCTATGTGAGTCACAAGGCATATGGAAATTCCTATCAATACTACCCTGTCGTCACACGTGAAGAATACGCCGGAAACACATTCAAGGGCATCATCAGCAATTACTTCAACAATTCCTATCTCAATGCAGTATCAACTCTCGTCAAGGAGGAAAAAATCAGCATCGATGAATTGAAGGAACTGATTGACCAGATCGAGCGCGGCAGTTAAAACCCTTACACACAAGCACTTCCGCAAAACGCCTGCTGTCTGGATGCAGCAGGCATAACGAGCAACTCACTGTAAATCAAACACATAGGCGACATGATTGAATTCCTCATATATCAAGGCAAGGCCGCGATCGCGCTGGCGGTATTCTATATGTTCTACCGGCTGCTGCTCAGCAAGGAAACATTTCATCGGCTCAACCGCATCGTGCTTCTGGGAACGGCTGCACTTTCATTCGTGCTACCACTTTGCGTGATCACTTTAAAGAAGGTTGTGGTCCTTCCGGCGATGAAGGCCTCATCGGAGTCATACGCCGATGAAATGGCGGAGACTGTCGCTATGGCTGCCGAAGCATCCGAACCGATATGGCCGGTCATTCTCTGCTCGCTGTTTGCAGCAGGTGCATTGGTAGTACTGATCAAGACGCTCGTCTCGATTATCGGCATAAGGAGAATCATCAGAAGCGGAAGCAGTCAGACTCTTGAAAGCGGTGAAACTCTTATAATTACAGAAACTGATACGGCACCGTTCAGTTGGATGAAATTCATCGTGCTTTCACGTGAGGATTACGAGTGCGGCTACACTCAGATCCTGACACATGAAAGGGCACATATCGCACTCAGACACTCGTGGGACCTGCTTTTCACAGATCTTATCACAACTTTCCAGTGGTTCAATCCGGCCATCTGGATGCTCAGAGCAGACCTTCGTGCGCTTCATGAGTTCGAGGCGGATGATGCAGTCCTGCGAAGCGGAGCGGATATCAGGGAATACCAATATCTATTAATAAGAAAGGCTGTCAGCAAGAGCGGCTACTCAGTTGCCAACAGCCTGAATCACAGTACACTTAAACAACGTATTACCATGATGTTAAACAAAAAGTCATCTCGTATGAGTGCCTGGAAGGCTCTCTACGTCATTCCTCTCGTGGGAATCTCTCTCGCGGCGACTGCCGAGACAAAGGTAGATTACCAGTATGAAGACCAGCAGCCTGAGGCTGTTGCTGACACTCTGAAAGGGAGAGTGGTCAAGGTCCATGACACTGCTGACGGCAAAGATAGTAAAAATTCTTTACCTGAACCCAAAAGCGAATTTACTAAAAAGAATCTCCGTGAAGGAAGATTCATGGTTGACAAGGAAAACAACACAGTTACGCTCATCTACTTTGACAATGACTGCAAGGAACTCCAGATTTGTTACACTGGACTTGACCTAAACGAAAACATCTACATGCATAATGGTGCTATCGTGACAAAAGATATGCAGATGAAGGCTGCCAAAGATGATCCAGATGCTGTCGTAATCGTGGCATATCTTAAAGACAATAACAGAGTAAGTGCTTCCATTACGACTACCGGTCCATATGTAACCGGAAAGATAACCGTTGATGATCAGAGAGAATCCATGAAAGAAGATAGTACCATCGTACTTATTGGGGCCAGAGCCGATCAGGATGATAAGGCTGATGTGGCGAGGAAGGATCTTCTGATAGTCGTGAACGGCGAGAAGATGCCGGAGGACTTCGATCTCAATACCATCAGTCCGAACAATATCGCTTCCATGGAAGTACTTAAGACAGAAGAGGCAATGAAGGAATATGGAACTGATAAAGGGGTGATCGTCATTGCCACCAAACCCGCCGAAAATGATGATACCAAGCCGGTTCCGGACATATACATAAACGGCAAGAAGGCTGAAAGTGAGGATATTGCAGCCCTTCCGGCCAATCCTAATGGAACTATTGCCGAAGACGGGACCGTCTGGATCACTACTGATGAATCTTCCGAAGAGGTCTTCAACCGTGCTCCTTCATTCAACGGAGGCTCGGATGCTGATTTCCAGAAATGGGTACATGCAAACATCAGATATCCGGAAGGAACATCGGCAAAAGGACGCGTTTCCGTATCATTCACAGTTTCGGAAACCGGCAAGGTCATAAATGCAAAGGCATTGAGAGGACCGGACCAGAAACTTATCGATGAAGCCGTAAGAGCGATTTCTTCGTCACCGGACTGGTCCCCTGCACTGAAAGACGGAAAGCCGGTTGCCATAAAAATGGTGATTCCGGTATACTTTAAGAAATAGTCAGGGATATGTCTCATGTCAGTCGTACGGTAGGAGTTAGGCAAAGTTTTTGAATACGCTGGAAATATACCACATGAAAAGACTGATAATCATATTATTGGCACTGTTATTCTGCACAATGTCTCATGCACAGAATAAAAATGTCCCGATATGGGAAAACAATGAGATATTTGCCACAGTAGGAGTCAATGTGCCTATGTACAGGAATATCGAGAGCGATGTTCTCGTAGGAATTCACTATGGCCACTACTATCCTGACGGAATAGGATTCAGGGCTGGTTTCCAGTATTCACCGTCAGTATCAGACATAGACAACTGTTTCGGTGTCCCGATGGCATTTACGTTCAGGACCAGATCGAGATCCATGTCCAGCAGACTTGATTCAGCGACTATGGGTGCTGTTACATCTGCTGTATATAGTGACGACAATGCATTCGCGGGCGGAATTGCAGGATTTCTGATGAACCTCTTCGACAGAATGGAGTTTTACGCCGGATTGACCCCGGGATATGCCGCCGGCACAGACGACATCCACACTTCAGGAGACACTGACGGCTATTGGGCGACTACCTGGACAGAGAAACCATACGGTTTTTCCTTATCAGTTGACGGAGGGTTCAACATCAATTTCAAGATCTGGCATTTCGACCTTAAACTCATGCCGGCCTTTCATTATAATCTTACTGAAAACTACATATACCGTATCGACAGGATGGACCCATATGGCGGTATTGTCAGCAAGACCGTAAGACCGATCAGATGGTTCTTTACATTCAGCGGGGGCCTGGCCCTCAGATTTTAAAACATACAGTCATGAAAAGAGTAATCAGGATTTTAGCGGCAATCGCCTTGATGGGCATGTCTGCACAGATGATGTCCGCGCAAGAGAGCAGTCAGGGACACAAGTCTTACATTTACTGTACGGTCGAATTCAGCCACACCAACAAGAAAGTGGATATGACTGTGGATTACGGACAGTATGACAGATACCTGCTGTCAGACGGACTGGTGGTTACGGATTCTGACGGAAAGCCAAGGACATTCAATTCCAGCATTGCCGGCCTCAACTGGCTCGGAATGCACGGCTGGGAACTTATCCCATATGCGACCGTAATCGATGGAGATTCGCGTTCGACATACTATATGCGTCTGGATGTCACCGGTTTATCATATGATGAGATCAACAGGATGCTGGCCATATTCTCGAACAAGGAATACGACCTGGGAGAGGCAGAAGTAAAAAAGGCACAGCAGGAAGATGGCAGATTCTAGACAGAAATTCTCACTTATGCTTATGTATATGCGCCCGGTCCTGATAATTTCAGGGCTGGGCAGTCTGTCGGCAGTAACCACTCTGATGATGGTCAGCGCCGAGGCGGTCGGCGACACTGCGGTAATGGTGACCATGCTGAAGATCCTCGTCCTTGCCATCAGCACACTCCTTTTCAAGATGCTGTCCTCGAAAGACCGCAAGTTCTTCTATATCAATGTCGGCATCTCGACCCGAAGCCTCATGTGCCGTGCCATATGTCTGGACATGGCAGTGTTCATCATCCTTCTGACCATAATAATCCTCGTACGTCATGGAGCATAACATCAAGAAAACATTACTCGCAGACAGCATACGCCTTTCATTCGGAACATTCAACGTGCTTAACGGTGCATGGCTTCGCAGTGAAACAGGCAAGGTGACAGGAGTACTTGGCAGAAACGGAAGCGGAAAATCCTGCATGTTCAGGGCCATAATGGGAGAACTCAGGACTCAGGAACTGTTTGTAAGGTATGACGACAAGGTCGTGACCGGATCAGACGAGATGGGAAAGTATGTGAAATATCTGGCTCAGAAGCCGTTTCTGCCGCCGAAGTTGACCTTGAAGAAAATATTTGAATATTTCGGGGCAGATTATGAGGCATTTACTGATGACTTTCCAAAGTTCGCCCAATACCCAGACACCCCTGTCAGGGAACTTTCCGGAGGCGAAGTGCGCATTGCGGAAATATGGCTCTGCCTATGTTCCGACGCACCTTTCTGCATACTCGACGAACCGTTCTCATATCTTTCGCCAGTAGCAATAGAAGTCATACAGAAACTAATCGGCAGACAGAAGGAGAAGATGGGCATAGTCGTATCAGACCATAATTACGAAGCACTTCTTGAAATCGCTGACGAAGTCCTGCTGCTCTCCGACGGCTACGTCCATCTGATAAAGGACAGGAGCGACCTGGTACGATACGGGTATTGCAGAGCATAATTCAACATATTTTATCAATTTTCTTTAATTTTTTATTGTTTTTCAATAAATATGCATATATTTGCATATCGAATAACAATAAAAAATTATTGAATTATGAAACTTAACAAAGGAATCCGCAGACGCACCGTCGTCTATTTTTCAATCACAACACTGCTGCTGATATTCACGACAATATCGATGACAGTGAATCTTCCACAAGGTCTGAATCACAGACACTGGCGCAACGGTCCGGGAAATGTCACCCTCGGCGACATGACAACCTATTGGGAAGGCGCCTCCATCACTCCGGAAGCGGAAAGACATGCCTTCACAATTGCCCGTGATGAAAACGGTGAGCCGACAGTAAAGGGAATGCCCCTGAATCTCTTTGTATATGGAGTTGGAGAAGACTTCCAGTTCCCCGAACATCAGGGATTCAAGATCAGCAACACAATGCGTATCACAAGTTACTGTCTGAGCATTCTCCTGATCCTATGTTTCCTAGGCATATTGGCAAGCATCATCAGAGGTTTCCGCAATGGTCTGTATTTCAGCAGGATGCAGGTATCCCTCCTGCGTTGGAGCGCATTGTTCAGTTTCCTTCTGGCCATAGCGAACGAATTATGCATCAAATTCAACATGTATGCTATCGGAAGCCTTTATGGAAAGGGATCGGACATAAAACTAGCAACTTCTTTCCAGATGGAAATACAGGCGGTCATCATCCCTCTGCTTCTGCTTATTTTTGCTGAAATCATCAATATCGCGCTTCGTCTGAACAAGGAAGAAGCAATGACGATCTGACACATTATTTATCATGCCAATCATAGTAAACATAGATGTAATGATGGCCAGGAGGAAGATGTCTTCCGGAGAACTTGCCGAAAAGGTGGGAATCACAGCCGCCAACCTGTCCATCCTCAAGACAGGCAAGGCGAAGGCTGTCAGGTTCACTACCCTTTCGGCCCTCTGCAAGGCATTGGACTGCCAGCCAGGAGAGATACTTGAATATCAGCCGGGAGAAGAAAAAGACGAAGACGACGACGAATAGACAAATTGATACATATTTATGGAAGTATTTTGGAATCATTTCCGTTATAATATCAAAACTTATCAGACATGAACAAAATATTTACATTATCGATCCTGGCCTCGGCAGTAATGGCCTCGGCAATGCTCACCTCGTGTGACGGTGACCCGGACAACATTTACGGAAAGAACAAGGAAATGCAGATTCTTGACGAATATGGAAATGTGGCTACACATGCATACGCTTCCATAATCAGCGGCACAAGACTCAACATTGTAGGCGGAATGGGCAATAACCATATCGTTGAAGTGGAAGACGAAAGCGTACTTACCGCATCATATTCCCACAGGGGTGCAGGTGACAGTTATTTCCAGACAGTGACATATCCGGCAGCAGTAGATATCGAGCCGAAGAAATCCGGCAGCACGACAGTCAGCATCACTGACAGCGACATAGACAAGACAATCCATGTGCTGGTGAAGGTTGTTGACGAATATGCAGCCCTGACGATCATGGATTCAAACGTCGAAGGAATGGAAGATGGAATGATGCTGGCATTCTCGATGGGAGATGACAACGGATATCATATCGTCAGCAAGACAGGACAGGAATATTCATCGTCTGAAAACGGAGAATATCAATTCGGATCATATGAAATGGAGGATAACCATCTTCTGCTTACACTAAAAAATGGCGGCAAGGAAACTACCTGGAAAATCACAGACGCGGACAATAACAAAGAAGGACACCGATATTATATCCCGGACATCATATATGGACTCAATCTCCCCGGAAGAGTCATGACCAAATACAGCCCGGCCCTCAACTATCCTTCCATCTTTCTTTTCAGCGACGTTTCCGATCCTGAAAGAAATTTCAAGACCGGCCCATCAAGATCCACTATAAAATACACATTCTGACAAAATCGGAAATCCTCCCCAACACCAACCTGCCTCCTCCCCGGCAGCCTGCATCCCCAGCATCATCCCCGGCAAGAGCCTATGTCATCCCCGGCTCGACCGGGGATCTCTTTTCACCCAGCATTCACAAGTACCAGAACCCTCTCCCGATACTTCCGCGACACCGGAATCACGTTTCCGTCAGCAAGAACAACAGTGTCATTCGCCATAGAAACGACCTCGGACCTCTTCACCACATATGAACGATGAACTCTGATGAAGTCATCGCCAAGAATATTCTCCCACTGGGAAATACCGGTCTTGTTACGGAACCTGCGGCCTGCTGTGGCATGCACCCACACCTCGGAATCATTCGATTCCACATATATGATCTCGCTGCGGTCCAGAATGACTTTATGTCTGTCGGAAGTGAAACTGATCCTTTCATCTTCCTTTTCCTTTGAATATCTGATCACGACAGCATGTTCACCGATCAGAAGCAGAAGGATGATGGCTGCGACAAAAACGGGATTGATAAGAATGGAGGCGACATCGAATTCATAGTACAGGACATGAGGCTCCATATATTCAAGAATAATATGGCCGGCCATCACAAGCAGGAACTCCATGACCGCTATTGCACAGAAAAGAAATATCGCATTGCGGATGGAAGAGGCGGATCCGTCAAATCTGATCTGGGCGAAGAAGTATTTGGCGGCAACCGCACCCGGCATGAAAAGAGACGCCAGGAATACAGATTTCGGGAAACTGTAATCCAGACTGACCAGTATGACCGCAACACAGAAAAGTGCTGCAATCCAGTATGTGACCAAGGCGGCTGACTTCTTCATCTTCATATGACAAAAGTAAGAATAAATTCCCGTAATATGACACCGGATGCCGTCTGATATGCATCAGGATGGGATTCGACAGATTTGGAGAGGGATTTGACGGAGGAATTTTCATTGTTTCCACATACCTTTGCAGAAACGGACATCAACCCTTTAAACACATTTTATCATGAGTACACTTATCGTTAATTCTGCATTGGCACGTCTGTTCGTAGAAGGCGGGGCCATCGGTATGGGAGTAATCACTCTTCTTCTGGCATTCATGCTTTTCGCTGCATGGAAATTCCCTGCATGGGTCAAGGAAATAGGTATTGCCGCACTTGCGGTAAGCATCCTTTGGACCCTCATAGGATTGTATCAGGCCTTCGGTGCCCTCATACAGCATCCGGAGATATCGCCGGTCATAATATTCGCCGGTTACAAGGTAGCGCTGATTTCGACCATCTACGGCCTGATCGTCTATCTTCTTTCATTGGTCATACGCATCATCCAGAAGCCGAGAATCTAGCACATCACCAGAGGTTCCCTATGGAACGGATTTTGTAGTAGCCCGTACGTTTCATCAGACGAACCTATGTCCAGACTATCGAATCTAATATTCATTCTGATACTATCCTTGTGCGTCGGCTCATGTATGTACGACAATGATGCGCTTCGGATTCTTGACAATGCCGAAGCGCATCTTGAAATGCATCCGGACAGTGCTTTCGTGGCATTGGACTCACTTGACAGAAGCCAACTCAATACGCCCGAACTCCGCGCCCGCCATGCCCTGCTGTATTCCATCGCACTCGAAAAATGCGGCATAAGCATGATGAATGACAGCATAATCAACATAGCCATAAGTTATTACAGCAATAAAGGTGACAAAGAGAAGACGGAAACTGCGCTTCAATGGAGGGAGAAAATTCTGGAAAATGCCGGAAATGTCGAACTGACAGACACTCTCCAAAGGCAGAACGCCAGGATAATTCTGGAAAGATACGCCGACAAACTCGAACTTGTCGAGAAACGGAGACAGACATGGGCCATAATTCTGGCCGCTATAGGCGCTATTGCACTTTGCATTGCAATAATTAGAAAATATGCCCGCAGACTGAGGCAGAAACCGGATGATGAGGCGATGGCGCTGATACGGCAGCGACTTTCGGTTCTGGACAAGATCCTCGCATCGCACATTTCATCTGACGACAAGGCATACAGGATTTCCGAAGAAGAAATCGAGAACCTGATCTCCGACAGGGAATCATTTCTGATTTCCACTAAGATAGTATTCAAGGAGTATCATCCGAAATTCATCTCCACCCTTGAACAGAAGGGACTGACCGATTGGGAGATCGGCTACTGCTGCCTCTTCACACTTGGTCTGAAAGGCAAGGAGGTCGGAGAATTCATACAGAAAAAGCGTCATTACATCATCAGCAGCGAAATCCGCAAGAAACTCGGCCTCGGAGAACATGACACAAACATAGGAATCTGGCTCCGGAAATTGATTTCGGAGACAGAAGACCTCTGAAATGTGTGATGTAAGACTTTGCCTCTACCGATTTTCGTCACATTTACAGAACGTATTATATATCAACATATTACGCTTCATAAAAATCGTTCAAAAAGATAAATGTAAAACTTTCTCTCTATAATTTTGTATCAAAACTGATACATTTATGACCAGAGAAAGTTTCAAGAAATGCAACATCATCACGTCGCTTGCCGTACTTGCCACAGCGGCAGCAACCTACCTTCTGACCATAGAACCCACCGTCTCATTCTGGGATTGCGGAGAGTTCATATCGTCTTCATACAGGCTGGAAGTAGGTCATCCGCCAGGGAATCCCACATGGCAGATATTCGCAAAGATATTCACTTTATTCGTCAGTCCTGAACATGCCGCCGCTGCCATCAATGCGTGCAGCGCCATATGCTCGGCATTGACAATATTCTTTCTCTACCTGACCATCGTATTCTTTGCCGGAAGGATGGTTCCACGGAAGGAATACAGCGTTGCTGAGGTCATAGCCATATGCGGTTCCGGTGTCGTCGGAGCCCTCGCCTACTGTTTCAGCGACACGTTCTGGTTCTCTGCCGTCGAGGCCGAGGTATATGCGATGTCATCATTGTTCACAGCCGTCGTATTCTGGGCCATGACACGGTGGTATGAAGAAGCGGACCAGCCTCATTCCGGCAGATGGATCGTCCTGATATGCTTTCTGACCGGTCTGTCGATCGGAGTCCATCTTCTGAATCTGCTGAGCATTCCTGCCATTGTCTTCATGTACTTCTATCGAATCCGGGAAAAAGGGACATATTCCTTGAAGGAACTGTGCGGCATATTCATACTTTCCTGCCTTATATTGGTTGCCATACTCTTCGGAATAATTCCTCTTCTGCCGAAGGCTGCCGCCTATACCGACCTCCTTTTCGTCAATGTATTCGGGCTTCCTTTCAACAGCGGAGCGATAACATTCATGCTTGTGCTTTTTACGTGCCTGTTTACAGGTCTGTTCAAGAGTCTGAAACATGGAAAGGTCCTGCTGAACACTGTCCTCCTCTGCGTCACAACCATCATCATAGGATTTTCATTATATGCTACGGTCATCATCAGGTCAAACGCCGACACGCCCATGAACGAAAACAAGCCTGACAATCCTTTCACGCTGATGAGTTATCTCGGACGCGACCAGTATCCGAAAGGCCCGATAGTGTACGGGGAGTTTTTCGGAGCGGACTACGACATATCGGAGAAGGAATATTGGACAAGAATGGGTGACAGGTATGTAAAGGGAAGGACCGTAGATGTTTCATATAGTCCGGAGTCTAAGATGCTCTTTCCCCGCATGTGGGACAACAGGGAGCAGTCATATATCGATATATATAAGAGTTATATCGGGAAGGAAGGCGTCAGGGTGGAGGGCTGCAAGGAACTGAAACCCACCTTCTTACAGAACCTCATATTCTTTCTCGACTATCAGGTCAACTGGATGTACTGGAGGTATTTCATGTGGAACTTTGCAGGTCGGCAGAACGATATCCACAGCCCTTCACCCGGAGACATTTTCAAAGGAAACTGGGAATGCGGCATAGGATTCATAGACAGGATCAGGCTGGGAGACCAGACAGGGGCACCTTCATATCTTGCAGACAACAAGGGAAAGAACCACTATTACATGCTGCCGCTGCTGCTCGGACTCATCGGCATGTTCTTCCAGTTTTCAAGAGATCCCAGAGGCTGCTGGCTCAATTTCCTGATGTTCTTCATGACAGGAATAGCAATTGTGGTCTATCTCAACCAGTCTCCCCTTCAAGTCCGTGAAAGGGATTATGCATATGTAGGTTCATTCTATTTCTTCAGTGCCTGGATAGGTCACGGAACGCTTGCATTGGCAGAGATTTTCAAAGGCAAAAGATGGACAACATCACTTGCTGTATGCCTCTGCATGGGGATACCGGCCCTGATGGCCGCAGAGAACTGGGATGACCATGACAGAAGCAACAGATACACGGCACGTGAACTGGCCTTCAACTACCTCAGGGGAATCGGAGAAAACGGCATACTGGTAACTCACGGTGACAATGACACATTCCCGCTATGGTATGCCCAGGAAGTCGAGGGGTTCCGCACTGACGTACGTATAGTGAACACTTCCCTTCTCGGAGCGGATTGGCATATCGACCAGATGAAGCATGCTTCCAATGAATCCGCGCCACTGGATCTGAGCATCGGAAAGAGACAATACATGCAGGGAGAAAACGAATATGTCCTCATTTATGATCCTAGGGATTCCGTATATCCTCTGGCCGATGTAATGAAGGTATTCCGTCATCCTGAGGCGAAAATACCTTTGACCAACGGTGATTATGCCGATTATATCGTATCCCGAAAATTCAGCATACCCGTAAACAAGGAAAATGTGATAAGATATGGCATTCTTGACCCCAAGTACGCTGATATGATTCCGGATGAAATTGTCTTGGAGATTCCGGAGGGCAAGAACGGAATCACAAAACCGGAACTGTTCCTTCTGGACCTTCTGTCGAATTACAGATGGGACAGACCTTTGAATTTTCTCAGTGCGGGAGGAGACCTCAATGTCGGCATAAAGGATTATCTGATGTATGACGGATTCACATATCGCTTCGTTCCTATAAAGAACAAGACCAGTCTTTCAGAAAGAGGATTTACCGACACCGATGAACTATATCGTAAATTCACTTCTGTCTATACATGGGATACGCTTGAAAGGACAGATTGGTTTGTCGACTATCAGAATTTGCAGACATTCACCGGAGTGATGTCTCAGCGAGGGATGTTTGCATCAGTGGCGATGGAACTGATTGAAGCAGGCGAACATGAATGCGCTGTCGAGATACTGGATAAATGCCTGTCGGTCATTCCTGAGGAGAATTTTCCGCTGGACATGATTCTGTATGGATTTGCAAATGAAAGAGACATGGTCGGTCTTATAGAGGCTTATTATCTTGCCGGAGAATCTGCCAAGGCTTCCGGATTATGTACATCCATGTCCGACGAGGTCCTTGCCTCATGTGAGTTTTTCCTCATGCATTATGAACATGCAGAAGGTTACTTCGACTCCTGCTATAATGTTCTTGCTGTCTTATCTTCACTTGCGGATGAATATGGAGACTCCGCCCTAGCCTCTTCAATACGCCTCATATTCAACAAGTTACTGGAGCAATAAGAAAAATTTCGTTAATTAACTAAGATTTTAGTTGGATAATTAAAATATTAGTTTTACATTTGCATTGTCATTTTGGATGACTGTATGCACCATTGTCATTCTGAAAGACCGATGTGCACCATTGTCATTCTGAGCGGGAGCGAAGAATCTTTAACGAAAAAAGTCATGGACGAAAAAACAAAGAACAGACCTCAGGAACTTACAAAGGCCGAACTCGAAATAATGCAGGTGATATGGCAGAAAGAGAAAGTGCTGGTACATGATATTCTGGCCGAACTACCAGAACCGAAGCCTGCATACAACACGGTATCCACAATAGTGCGGATTCTTGAAAGCAAGGGATTTGTGTCGCACAAGGCATACGGAAGGACATATGAATACTTCCCTGCCGTGGCGAAGGAAGACTACACGAACACATACATGCGTACTGTCCTTGACAACTTCTTCGAAGGTTCCATCAGCCGCATGGTGAACTTCTTCTCCGCCCAAAAGTCGATATCCCTCGAAGAGACCGACGAAATCCTAAAAATCCTCGACAAAGAAAAGTAGCGCGCAGCACGCAAGTCACTAGACTTCAACAACTTACGCAAAACGCCTGCCGTCAAAACGCAGCAGGCATTTCAGTTAAAGCATTGATATTCAGGATTATACATGACTATCAGATATATCATAGAAGTAATCGTCTGCAGCGGACTGTTCATGGTGGCATACCGTTGGCTGCTTGTCAGGAAGGTCAGCTTCGGTCTGTGCCGGGCGTTCATAATGACGTCCATGCTTCTGGCTGCCGTCATACCGGCCATGAATGTTCCGGTATTTCCAGAAAAGTCAGCTACGGAGCAGACGGTTATGACAGGTTTTGATTTCATCGGGGAGGAACATGCGCGTGCAGAAGCAACCGGATCAATGGTTGGGGAGGAAGTTTCAAAGACAGCGGCAACCGAAAACATTCCGACAAAGAAGCAGACTGACATCAAGATGGCAGCAGGTATTGCAGCAAATGTCATCTATATACTCGCAGTCCTGGCTTCACTCAGTCTGACAGCATATAACACCATAAAGATCCAAAGACTTCGCAGACGTTCAATACTGACTCATACTGAAGAATATACACTAGCTGAGCATGAAGACATAAGGACTCCGTTCTCATTTCTGAAGACCATATTCATGGGATTCGGTTACGAGCATCAGGAACGCCTGCAGATTCTGACGCACGAAGCCAGTCATGTCCGTCACAGACATTCATTCGAACGTCTGGCTCTCTCGGTACTCCGTTCATTTTTCTGGTTCAATCCGTTTTTCTGGATGGCAGAAAAAGATCTGGAAGAAGTACAGGAGTGGGAAGCGGACAAGGATGTCCTGAACGAAGGATACGAACTTAAAACATACAGAACGACCATATTCAAACAACTCTTTGGTTATAATCCGGATATTTCCTGTGGGTTGAATCATTCATTGACAAAACAAAGATTCATTATGATGACTCAATCTCATCGTGGCAAAGGGTCCTGGATCAGGCTGGCTGCCACATTCCCCGTAATCGCAGCTGTCTTTCTGGGCTTCGGCTGCGGTCCAAAAGAGGCAAAAGCTTCAGACGAAGTTTCAACGGACTTGACTGATGGCACGGAAGCGACATATATCCCTATGTGTCCTCCATGCGACGCGACCGTGAGGAATTCGTTCGGCACAAGAACGGATCCTTCAGGTGCGGGTAATCACCAGGGCATAGACTATGTCCTTGACGAAGGCGACCCGGTCTACGCTGCGGCAGATGGTGAAATATCATCCATCACACGCGATGACAGCAACGGTCTCATGCTGGTCCTTAAACATGCCGACGGCATCGAGACAAGATATGCACATCTTTCGAAGATTCAGATCGTGTCCCATCTGAGAATTGACGGAAACAAGACGAAGGTGCGTAATGTATACAACCTTGTGACCGATGTCGACCACTCGAACGAAACCATAAGCGGAAAGGTGAACCGTGGCCAGCTCATCGGGTACGCCGGTTCAACCGGACGCACAACTGGTCCTCATCTCCATTTCGAGGTACGCAAGGACGGGAAGCCGACTGATCCTGTACCTATGTTCACCTCTGACAAGCCGGTCACCGCAACTTTCCCTGTCTTTGTGATCGCCGGCACGAACAAGCCGGGGGAAGAATATTTCGCAGTCTGCAACGGAAAGCTCTGCAAGATAAATGAAGAGATCGGCAATGCGGTAATCAGATACTTTGCAGATGTCAAGGATCCGGAGTATGCTACCATCAGTATCGAGGCCGAAAAGGATGTCCCTGAGGAAATCGTGGCCAAGGTATCCGAAGAATTGAGAAAGGTTCAGGCAGTGAAGGTCAGCAAGACTGTCACAGAAGGACATTCAGGAGAAATAGTGGTATTAAGCGACGCTACAACTGTCGTGGGCAAGATTACAAACGGCGCATTGATAGAAGTCTTCTACGATCCTGACGAAAGCACGATCTTCATCGACGGAGCAAGACATTCTCTTGAAGAAGTCGCTGAAGTAATCGGCAGGAAGAGGAATTCATCCGAAGACCCGTCCCGATTCACCGTACATATCACGGCTTTAGGAGACACACGCATGGGAATCATGACGGACATAAAGGAGGAACTCCGGAGAATCAAGGGAATACGCATAAACTACACTTCGGACAAAGCCGTAACTCCGGACCATCCTTATGCTGAGACGGTAATAGATGAATACTACAAGGTAGAGACCTACAAGGAAAGCCGCCACAATATCATTGTATTCAAGACCAACGCAGCCGACAGGTATTTTATAGGAGACAGGCCCGGGGATCTTGACGACATTGCCCTGGAAAGGGTGAAAGGTTACATCCTCAACAAGGACAACAACCCGGACTATCCGGACAAGACCGAGAAGGAATTCACCTTACCGGACGGCAGGACCATAACCTATCCTGTATCCCAGGCAATGATACTGATGCAGAACGACAGAGGAACCAGTTTCAAGGGGTATCAGGCTGCAAACGCCTTCGTCCAGAGAGTCTACAGTGAACTTCGCAACGATCTCGCTGAAGAACTTTTCAAAAGACCGCTTGCAGAGCTGTCCGACGAGGAGACAGCCATCATAAGACAGGCGATACCGATGAATGTCTGCGAAGCGGAACCGAAAAACGCAGCCGCATACAGATAACAGAAATTTCAATCCACCACAACATGAACGCCAGCAATTGTCGGAAAGTGCTGGCGTTTTATTGCATTTCTGTCTATAAATCACTACATTGCAACGAACTTACAAATTTCATTATGAAACGGACTATGATAATCCTGGCAATTCTTATGACAACAGTGAGTCTTGCCGCCCAGGAAACCGGGACTTACCGGGACAATGCCCCAAAATTCTATGCTACAACTGATTTCAGCGTTTCCGGAGCCGACTTCCAAGGCTGGGGCAAGCCTGACTTCGGGATAGTGGGACTCGGAGTATATCCGGGATGGAGATTTGCCGGCAACTGGTCGGTATTCCTTCCGGTATCATGCGATTTCATACTTCTGAACAGGCAGAGCACCCGCAATTATGTCGAGCAGGGAACCATCGGACTGGGTGCCTCATATCAGTTGAAGATGAAACATCGTCAGGCTCTCGAATTCAAACTGAACGGAGGGTCGACATATCTTAAATCGGACATCAATTATTTCAAGGCCAAAGCCTCTGTGAACTTCGGATTTTATGATATCGGCGCATCCCCATACGTCGGAATCGGCTGCTCATATTTCAAACCATACAACGACGGCATGAATGACAAGGTGATGTTCGAGATTTCTATCGGAATGCAATTGTTCTGACAATCTACGAAAGCCTCATGACATCTTCCTTTGCTCAATCGGGAAAATGTGTGACTAACCTTTTCGTCTAATCCCCGGCCGGTGAACTGAAACCGGTGATGAGTCTGGCTCTGTAAGCGTAGAAACAGTCATCGTAGACCAATTCAAAAGAAGAAAGATCTGCGTCA
Organism: Candidatus Cryptobacteroides sp.; assembly: GCA_045539115.1. Taxonomy (GTDB): domain Bacteria; phylum Bacteroidota; class Bacteroidia; order Bacteroidales; family UBA932; genus Cryptobacteroides. The sequence continues at coordinate 52,232 of JAZQES010000031.1, forward strand.
GTGAGGTCAATGAACATAAAGCGGGATGTGTAATTGTCAGTGCTGCCTGAGGTCGCCTTGGTATGAATCGTATAGCCGTCCATGTTCAGGTTGGACAGCATTAAATCCGAATAGTATGAATTGGTGTCTGTAAAACATACCTTGTACAGTTTCCGTACGATGTTTCCTTCCGCAGCCGGCATGCCGTCCTCATCAGCCGGGAAGAATACCTCGAAATAAAGAAGGCCTTCGATGTCCATGAACTTATATGTGCCCTCCGTAACCAGTTCAACATCATCTTCTTCCGCATTCCGTCTGCATATGCTTACCACATCATCCTCCTGCGGATACCGGAAGACAAACATTGTTTCTTTTCCGAAGATCTTGCCTCCCTCATAAACCTGTATGGCCTTGTATGCCTCACATACATGCACGAGAATCCTTACAATCTCCCCCGTATCGTCATCTCTCACTGTCAGGTATGTGTCTCCCAACTGTCCGGGCAGCAATGTGACGGACGCCGGAATGACATCAGCATCTCCTACAGTAATCTTAACATCACTCTCAACATATTCATAATCAAGGATTTCAGGATCGGACACCTCGATAGAATGATTCTCTCCCTTTCCTCCATAGAAAGTCAGGACATAAGGAAGGTCACTGGCAATCGGGACTACGACATGTCCGCCATCCCCTTTCAGAAGTCCGCATTCACTGTTATAAACATAAAACTCCTGTCCATCATAATACGGATGGTATTCACATCCGATCAATATCATCAATGCCGCTAAAAGCGCTGTTACCGATTTTCCCATCATCTGTTGTTTTCTATAAATTCAGGTGTAATCCAATCTGACTCCACACAATATACCCCGGCAAAGGCTCCATAACCGTTCTCCACATTCGAATAGCAGAAATTAGACGGGGCGATGCCGGCGAAGATGCCAGCGTTATCAGAGATAAGTTCCTGAGCGACAGCATATTTATAAAACTCATCGCTCATGGAGTACATAAGGATCTTGTTATGGACAAGCATCCTGCATTCCTCAAGCACCTCACCGTAATCATCATAACGGTAAGCGGTCGATTCACGCTCGAAGAAATATTCATATCCGTTCTGCCATGAAGTCGGGACAACGGTCATGGACAGGGTCTTTTCCTGGCCGTTGAAGGCAGAGCCATCCCAACATGCCGCTGCTCTCATTGATGAATTCATCTCCCATCCGGAGAAAGATACATTCATTCCATCGAGAGATTCCGGAGCCAAGGCAAAGTCATCTGATATCTGTGATCCGGCATAGGAATAGGCATTCACTTCCGGTTCTCTTCCTTCCCAATAATATATGCTCTCATTCAGTACAGAAAGTCCGTATGAATAATCAGTCCTGCTGTCATCATTGAATGTCACATAGATCAGATAATACTCCCTGTCGCCGATATCGACCTGTCGGTAATCGATCTTGCGTTCCGGGAATGGAAGCGGTATGCTGGTTCTGGCATGTATGGTACTGAAACCTTCAGATGAGACCTCAACTATCATCTCATCACCAGGAACCGGCTTATAATCAGCAATATACACATCCTCCGGATAAGATTCGCCGAATTTGAATCCCGTATTCTTCTCCACAGGGACAGCCTTTCCGTTCACATTGAAGACAATTTCAGGATCGAATTCAGGACGGGCCGCACTGTTTGACAACGAATATGCAGGCCTTATGTTGAACACGACCACATCATCGATACCGGGGAAGGCATCGAGGCATATGATGGGATCATCGTCCAGATCCAGGTCGAAGGGTTTCACGCACGAAAGACATGAAACCGCAGCAAGCAAAGCGATTATATATCTGTATGGTTTCATTCCGCTAGAATTTAAGTGTGTAACTGAAAGTCGGGATGATAGGGATCATGCCGATTGAGATTCCGTAATGGCTCAGGCGGGTGTCTCCGACTGTAAGTTCATCTTCGGAAGCCGTGATCGGATTGGTCCTGCAATAAGCATTGTACAGGCTCAGGTTCCAGATGCTCCTGTTTCCGCGCCTGGTGTTTCTGACGAAGTTCATTCCCACATCAAGCCTATGATAATCAGGGAGTTTCACATTATTAGGCTCGGTATAGACAAAATCTTCATGGGTGGCCATGGTAATCCTGTTGCCGCTATGATAGTTCCATGCACCATAGATTTCGAACCTCCTGCCGAACTTATGTTTTGCCATTATCGTCAGTTTGTGACGATTGTCGTTCCTGTCGCGATACCATCCTCGGTAAAAGTCATCGAACTTTCTCTGATTCCAGGAAAGAGTGTAATAGACATTGGCCTCGGTGCGTCCGTTGTCAAAGCCGAAGTCGATCTCCGCACCCCATGAACGGCCCTGTCCGCTCCTGAAATTGCTTTCCCAGTTCGTCAGAGGAGGGAAAATGTTGTATGCACCGGCATATTCCAGAAGATGATACATATGCTTGTACCAGCCTTCCACGTTCAGATGAAGATTGTGGGCAAGAGTGGTATAGACTCCGGCAGCAACTTCACGGGAACGTGAAGGACGGACCTTGGCTGTCGACGGGAGCCATGAATTGGTAGGCAGATCGAGATAAAGTGACGATATGAGATGGGACGGCTGGCTCATCTCGGTATATGAGGCCTTTGCCGTGATCCTGTCATTGAAGGAATATTTCATCGCGACACGAGGCTCAAAAGAATGCCATACCTTTCCGCCAGAGGCATATATGCCGTATCTGAAGCCTGCATTGACCGAAAATGCATCTGTCAACTTCATCTCATCTTCACCATACACAGCAACCTCGAAAGTATTGTACCTGAGGGAATCAGCATACGCCGTCTGTGAAAATTCCTGCTTGTCCTGCACCATGTCGGCCTTCGCAACTGCGTTCGGACAATAGATATGATACTGTGCCGTAGCGCCATATCTGAAAGTATGTTTCTTATTCAGGACATGATGGAAATCGGACCTTAGGCCGATATTATGGACATCGGACATGTTGTATGCACCGGTCTTTATGCTGTTGTCATCCGAATCTATCTCCTGATTGAAGAAATGCATGTTCGAGATGGAGCCGCTGTAATATGCGATGTTCTTCATGGATATCATGTCGGAAAGTTCATAGTCCCAGTTGAGTGAACCAAGGACATTTCCCCAGGAAATTCCGAGATCGATTATGCTCCTCTCGTCGATTACCACACCATATCCGTCATCAAAATGATCATGCCGGTCGGACATGAACTTGAAGACATCCCTGCCGGTGTAGAAGTTGGCTGACAGGCGGTTGGTGTCACTGAACTTGTGTGTGACCTTTGCATTGAAGTCGGTGAAGGCATATCTTGCATTGTACTTGTCCGGCTTGTTCGATTTGTTTATATAAGCAAGAATCGGCACTGTGACCGTTTCCGTCCATGTCCTTCTGAGGCCGACATTGAATGAAGTCTTCCCTTTCCAGAGCGGACCTTCCAGTTGAAGACGGCCGTCTATGAGGCCCAGGCCGAAGGTTCCGTGATATTCATTGAAGTCGCCGTCCTTGGTGGTGACATCGACTACAGATGAGAGTTTTGAGCCGAACCGTGCCGGGAAACCGCTTTTGTAGAAATCGATATTGCTGATGACATCCGTATTGAATGACGAGAATAGTCCTACAAGATGACTGACCTGGTAGATCGGAACTCCGTCCAGAAGGAAAAGGTTGTCGCTTCCGTCGCCTCCATGGACATAGAAACCGGAAAGGAGTTCCGTGCCTGAGGAGACACCCGGCTGCATCTGCAATGTCTTTATCACATCAGGGGTGCTGAAAAGGGCGAAGCCGGAATTCAGGTCCCTGCTGTCAATCCTTTTCAGACCGGTCTGAGTGGTGTTTCTTTTCGGGTCTATCAATGCCGTCACCACTGATTCGTTGAGCGTGTCATGCTGTTCCTCAATGAAGATGGTATAGTCCTTGGGCTTCTTCCGGGAATCGGCCTTGGTGAGGACTATATATTTCTTCATGATCTCATAGGTGATGCCGGTGTCGGCGAAGAGGGTGCGGAGGCAGTCTTCGAGGGATGCCCGATCAGGTCGGGCATGACGGACGGGAGCGTCAGCATGACGAGCGGGAGCGTCAGGATGACGGACAGAAGCGTCAGGATGACGGGCGGGAGCGTAGGCATGACGGGCGGGAGCGTCGGAAGAACGGGAGAGGAGTTTTTCCATCGGGGTACCTGTGTAGGGGATGTCGAGGTCGATGGACGAGTCGTAGACGAAGTTCACGTCAAACTCCCGATGAAGCACTTCCATCTGGGATTTCAGGGTCATTTCAACACCTGGTCTTACCGCCGCTTGCGAAGACGCAAAAGACGGGAGAATAAAAGCAAGAAGCAGAATAAAAGCATATTGTAAAGTTCGTGTCATATCTAATCTATCCAATATTCGGTTCTCTTGTATCTGATGAATACGGGGCCGCTCTTTTCTTCGGTTCGTCCGTCCGGAGTGCGGACAGTGAATGTGACATCTGTCCTCAATGTGATTTCACCATATCCGGAATGCTCGAACTGCACATCCGAATCTGAAGGAAACTGAAATTCCAGACGGCATTCCTCCCCTTCCAAAACAGCATTTATCTTGAAATCGACCTGCCTGTATTTCCTACCAAGACTGACAGGACCGTTCCAATGGGCATTTTCATCAACAGTATAAGGTACGGCAAGGGTTCCACTGTCATTCCTGACTCTCGACCTGCCCGCATCGAAAAGGAAATTGTCATTGTTGCACTCCTCGTAATAGTCAAAGGATGCCGTTCCGTCTCCGTCTATATCTATCGGCTCGGACCCTTCCCAGACCGCAGATTCTATCTCGTACTTGCCTCTGATAGTGTCATAGGCCTTTTCTTCCAGGTCCTCAACCCATACCTTATCGCATGATGCCGCGACCGTCATCAATATCATTACAAAATATATCTTCTTCATATTCAATCATTTGTAAACCAGCCGGTCTCATACATCGAAACTGATCCGAACATTCCGAGCCCGCCCTCAACATTAGTATATGTGTATGTAACAGGAGTGAATCCAAGGTGAATCGGTGCTGACGATTCTTCCACTATATACCTTGCCTTGAAATAATGATAGAGTTCCGACGACAGTCTGTACACTTTCACATCGTAGTCATAGTATTCGTAGATTTCATAATTTGCGACCTCTACTCCATCGACATATGTATAACTGGCCGATATCAGGGTTCTTCCCATATCATCCACATATACGTCAACGGCAGGATTCTCGTCTTCCGGCCTCAACGCAGACACCATCATGTCACCTCCGCCATAATCAATGACCAGTTCGCTCCTGATGGAAGAGAATGCTCCACCTTCCGGAACTTCGGAATTGACATAAAAGTTGTCATATGAAACCTCTCCGGACTTGGATTCATACTCTTTCAGGTTATATTCCGGAACATCACCGATGAATTCATACATCTTCCTCCTGAGTACCTGTACGCCGAAATATGAATCTTCCGGAAGTTTTTCGTCCAATGCGACATGAATTTTCAGAAGTGTTTCCAGATAAGACATGCTCTGTCCGGTCTCATCTTTCCTGTAACTCTCCACTTTTTCGGTTTCAATCCTGAGAGGCGGAACCACAGCCGGCACCACGGTCTTGGACTTTACCGGAGGAAGCCCATGAGCCTCTGCACGGAGAACGAGTTCCTGACCGGAAGAAAAGGCACTCTGCGGTATATATGAGACGAGGCCAGACTCCCCTGCTTCAAGGTCCCTGACCAGTTCCACAGGCTTTCCATCCGCTTCAAGATGAAGCGCTACATCTTCTGCCGAAACGTCTTCCGTTCCTGAAACAGGCTGACTGACGGCCACATTTATCCTGTCATGTTCCTTCTGGCCCAGCATCGCGCTCACGACTATCCTTCCATCCTCGTCAGCAGGATAGTCTACGGTCCTTTCGCAGGAAACAGCAAGGAGGAGAAGAAAAAGCAATCTGTACAATATCTTGTTCATAGTCTAAAATCTTAATGTGTAGTTGAATGAAGGTATGATCGGAATCGCCGCCATGGTCTTGAATTCAGTCTTGTATTCTTCCGATCCGGGAGTTACTGGAGCATGGTCAAGCATCGCGAACATAGGATTCATCCTGCAATATGCATTGTAGAGAGTCAGATTCCATATGCTTTCATGTCCTCTCCTTGTGGTCTTCCTGAAATTGAAACCGAGATCAAGACGGTGATAATCAGGCAGTTTGTAATTATACGGGCTTGCATAATGCATTTGGCCGTCAACGGTCTGGGTCGGCACTGTCATCCTGTCTCCCGAATGGTAATTCCAGGCAACATACATGTCGAACTTGCGGCTGAACCTGTGGGAAGCATTGAACGTGAACTTGTGACGGTTGTCGTTCCTTGCCGGATACCAGTCGTGCCATATGCCTTCGAAAAAACGGTCGGTCCATGAAAGTGTGTAATAGGCCGATATGTCAGTATCTTCTGTCTTCCAGCCCAGTTCCACCTCTGCTCCGTATGAACGGCCCTTGCCCTTCATCAACTGATATTCCCAATGAGCAAGGTCGGGATACATGGACTCTATGCCGCTGTATTCATAGAGATTGTCCATCATCTTCCAGTATCCCTCCACATTCAGGACGATTCCATGGGGCAGGTTCATATACACTCCTCCCGCTGCCTGACGCGACCTCATAGGCGGAATGCGGTCGGTAGAAGGCATCCAACTGGACATGGGAATATCCAGATAATGGGTATGAAGGAGATGGACTGCCTGGCTCATTTCCGAGTATGACATCTTCAAAGCAGCCATCTGACCCAGTTGAAGGCGCAATGCCGCGCGTGGTTCCAGCGAATGATATGTGCTTCCTCCTTGCGAGAAAATGTCATAACGCAGTCCCAGATTGGCTTTCAGCCACGATGTGAAAGCGATTTCATCTTCTGCATACGCTGCGACCTCCGAAGCATTGTATGATATTGAATATGAATCATCTTCAGTATATGCAGGTTCATCGTTCACCGTACTCAGGACCGAAACCTCCCTTACCGGTCTGAACAGATGGCTGACATACGAGACTCCTGTCCTGAGATGATGATACTCCGACGGAATCCAGTCCAGTTCCGCCTTCGCCCCAAGATCATGAAGCCTGGAATAATTTCTCTCGTCCACATTCATGTCCGTAACAGCAAGCACATTCCCTTTCTTCAATTCCCATCTGTCACTTGACTGTGCCACATCATTGTTCGAACGGACATAATATAGAACCGTATTGAGATGAAGTTCATCGGAAAACTTCTTGTGCCACGCCAGACTTGACAGGATGTTTCCCCATCTTACATTGATGTCATATCCGGATTCGCCGGTATGACGGGTTCCTTCCCAGTATTTCACCATCAGGTCAGTCCATTTGTATCTGACATGGTCGGATCCTGCATACAAATTAAGGGAGAGCCTGCTGTCCTTGTCGAAAAGATGTGTCACGGATGCATTCAGGTCCGTCATCGCCAACTGGATCTTTCCTTTGTCACCATACGGAAGGGAGAGGTTCGCGATAAGATTGTACGGAATGGTCAGGACATCGAACCATGTGCGTCTCACGGCCAGGTTGAAGGAAGTCTTTCCGGGGATGATGGGTCCTTCCACTTGAAGACCTCCGTTCAGAAGTCCTATATTGAAGGAACCTTTGTATTCATGAAAGTTTCCTGGTCTGGTAGTGATGTCGACCACTGACGAAGTCTTACCGCCATAGCGGGAGGGAAAGCCGCTTTTGTAGAAATCAAGATTGTCGATCACTTCAGTATTGAATGAGGATACCAGTCCGGCAAGGTGGCTCACCTGATAGAGAGGGACACCGTCAAGGAGGAAGAGGTTGTCGGTACCGTCGCCACCATGTACATACATGCCGGAAAGAAGTTCGGTTCCTCCCGACACACCGGGGAGATTCTGCAATTCCTTGATTAGGTCGGGCGATCCCAGGACAGCATATCCGCGCCTGAATATGCTTCCGTCGATTTTCTGGAGACCGGTCTGGGTGGTATTGTGACGACGGTCGACATATGCTATGATGGAGGATTCGTCCAATGTGTCGGTCTGTTCCTCAATGAAGATGGTATAGTCCTTGGGCTTCTTTCGGGAGTCGGCCTTGGTGAGGACTATGTATTTCTTCATGATCTCATAGGTGATGCCGGTGTCGGCGAAGAGGGTGCGGGGGCAGTCTTCGAGGGATGCCCGATCAGGTCGGGCATGACGGGCGGGAGCGTCGGCATGACGGGCGGGAGCGTCAGCATGACGAGCGGGAGCGTCGGCATGACGAGCGGGAGCGTCGGAAGGACGGGCGGGAGCGTCAGGATGACGGAGAGAAGCGTCGGAAGGACGGGCGGGAGCGTCGGAAGGACGGGAGAGGAGTTTGTCCATCGGGGTACCTGTGTAGGGGATGTCAAGGTCGATGGACGAGTCGTAGACGAAGTTCACGCCGAACTCCCGATGAAGCACTTCCATCTGGGATTTCAGGGTCATGCTTCCCTTTGGAGCGTTCCTCGCAGGCCTTGCCTCCAAGGACATGGCCGTACTGAACACGGCCATGAGAATAGTTGTTGTCAATAATGTAAGTACGTGTCTCATTGTAAGTTCCATACGAACTTATCTCCGGATTATCGTCACATCAAGGGCAGACTCGATGAGGGTGATGATCAGGTCAAGATCATCCGTCTGGAACTCACCGCTGAGTTCCTTGGAAAGATCCGTGGCTACGAATGAGACCTGATAATAGTCCGAAAGGCAGTCCAGCACATCCTTTAAAGGAGTATGGTCAAAGATGAAGGAACCACGCTGCCATGCGATGGAATTGATGTCGGAAACCTCATCCACGACAGGCACAGTCTCATCATCACCGAGACTAGCGCTCATGCCTTTCGTAAGGATGACACCTTCCGACCTGCTTTCCATTGCAAAGAGTACTTTTCCGTCCTGGACGTACACCTTGGCCTCATCATCAGTCACATCCACCATGAACTCTGTTCCGAGCACTCTGACGAAGGCTCCGTCCGCGTCGACTTCAAACGGCCTGTCTTCATCACGAGCGACATCGAAAAAGACCTTTCCTTCCATCTTCACTTCACGCCTGTCCTTCATCCTGTATTTCAGAACCGAACCGGCAGCGAGAGTCACATCGGTTCCGTCAGGAAGCACGACCTTCTGCTGTACAGAAGCGGTTGCGACCTCGGTCCACCGGCGGGAATCAAGCCCCTTGAAGATGAAGACTCCGACAAGAAGCGCAGCCGCAGCAGAAACTGCAACATAGGCAGGACTGAAACGTCTGCGTGTCTTCGGTCTCATGCCCCTGGCCTCCATGAAGCGGTCGACTGCCTTCTGCGTGTCGAATGCCCCTTCCTTGTAATGCCTGAGCACAAAGTCCATCTGTCTGTCTTCCGAGTGTGACATAATCGTTGATAAGATCTGTTTTCGCCATTAAGACGAAGATTCAATGAAATAGTACTACGTATTTTTTAAAAATCATGCAAAAAAGAACATATATATCTTTACCGCACCGTCCTTGATCATCTTCAAGGCCTTGCTGATCTGGTTCCGGACAGTATTTACCGACAGATCCAGTTCTTCCGCGATTTCCTCATATTTAAGTCCGTCACGTTTGCTCAGGATGAACACCTCACGGCATTTAGGCGGCAGAGAGTCAATGGCAGTCCAGAGCCTAGCCTCCGCCTCAGACCTCTCCTGGGCATCTTCATCATCGATGATGCCGTATGTGTCGTTGGGTTTGAGAGACTCGGTCGGAAGACCTTTCCTGCGAAGGTGGTCAAGGCTTCTGTTACGGACAGTCATATATAGGTACGCGCGCCTGTTGTCCACGGCACTACCTTGTTCGAGCCTTTCCCAGAGTTTCATGAAACATTCCTGCACGATGTCCTCAGCAATGTCCACATCCCCGACATAATGCAGGGCATACAGACACAGAGGCCTGAAATTGTAGCGGAACAGGCTCTCGAATTCATACGGGTTATTTATGACGGTCACTGCCATGAATGCAAATATACAAATAAAAGTGAGACCACGTATTATTTTGCACAGACATTGTATTTAAAACATAAAACCCCGAACTTAAAATCTTAACAGATACACGATTAAACTGATGTCCCCAAACATCAATATGACCTTGATAGGCGGCATGATGCTCATCATGTTGCCCGTTGGTCTTTCTGCACAGGAACAAAGCCGCGAACAGATACTGGCCGAAGACATCTCCCGTCTGGGAGAAAGGGCTGTGCGCGACAAGATCATAGACGAAAAAGAATACGTGGAGATGATCGGTTTTGTCAGGGATTCGCTTCCGGAAGGTACTGACCTGAAAATCAGGGCTCTGGAACAGATCCGCGACGAACTGGACGAGCAGTATGCCGAAATGGTCAGCAATTCCATGAAACTGTTTGATGAGGCTGGATATATAGGTAGCGAAATGCTTCCGGAACTGCTTTATGAACCGGACGAATACATAAGTCCGGAGGAAAGGCGGAGGAAAATCGAGGCTATGGCAACTGCGAATGTGTCGATTGACATCGAAGAACTCATGAAGCATGTCAAGCCGCTGGAAATGCCGTCCTGGCTCCGATTCAGCCTGCGCATGCTCTTCGGAAGAGGCGTGAGCCAGAGTCCTCAAAGATGGGACTGTACAAGAGTTCCGCAGATGGGCGGCGTTTATGACATAATAATGCCTGGAGGCAGGCCAGACGACAGTTGGAGGGACGCTCCCCCGATGTACTACGACCCTCATCCCGACAAGCATTTCAGAAGATAACGATATTATAACAACCCTTAAACAACCGGACTTAATGAAACGAATTCCCCTTATCATGTGCCTTATCCTCGTGGCACATCTGGCCACGGCGCAGGTCGTGTCCTTCGACATGATCGAACGCAACGCCAACACAGACGTCAGGCTTACCCTGAAAGACCTTAAATCATCCGAGCCGATTTCATGGGCCTCGGTATATCTCATTCCCGCAGGTGACACGACAATAACACATTTCGCCCTGTCAGACGAGAAGGGCGATGTGCTGCTGAAAGAAGTGCCCGCCGGAAAATATGAGGTCAACGCCGAAATGATCGGCTACAATCCCCACAAGAAGGTCTACACGATAAAGCCTCATTGGGACGCTTTCGACCTGGGTATCATAAAGTTGGAAGAGAATGCGGAATATCTGGACGCAGCGTCGATATCAGCGGTAGGCAACCCGATAGTAGTAAAGAAAGACACAATAGAATTCAACGCTTCATCATTCAAGGTGGGAGAAAACGCCATGCTTGAGGATCTGTTGAAGAAAATGCCGGGAATGGAAGTGAGTGACGACGGAACGGTCACATTGAACGGAGAGAAGATAGACAAGATAACGGTAGGCGGAAAGACCTTCTTCTTCAACGACCCCACTGCAGCCCTGAAAAACCTGCCGGCAAAGATTGTCGACAAGATCAAGGTCGTCGACAAGGCAAAGGATGAGGCGGCTGCTTCGGGAATAGTCACCAGAGACGACAAGGAAAAGGTGATGGATGTGGAACTGAAGGAAGAATTCACGAAGGGATGGTACGGTAATGCCAAGATCGGGGGCGGTTCCACCCTCACCCCGGACAACGGAAGCACCTTGACAGACGACAGAGGCCTGCTTTACAACGGCAATGCGATGGTAACAGGATATACCGAGAAGGATCAGGTGATAATGATCGGCAATGCATATAATGCTCTCGAACCAGGGGCTTCCACGGCATATATCAGCAATGGCACGGACAGCGATTTCAACAGTCTGGGAGGCCTGAATTCATCAGCACAGGCAGGAATCAACTTCAACACTTCCAGGATCAAGGGAATGGAAAGCACCGTGAACGTGAACTACAAGAACAACGGAAAGGTGGCACGTCGGGAATCTTCCAGGACCACTTTCCTCCAAGACGCTCCGGACATGGTGACAGAAGGGGCATATGACTCCAAAGGAGGCCAGAACGTGATCGGCGCTTCCGTGGAGATCAAGGCCAAGGAGAATGACAGGTATTATCTGTACATAAGGCCGGATGTCGGATATGCGACAGAGTCGATAAACACTGCGAATGTTTCCGAAACAAGTTCGGAAGGCTTGCGCAGGAACAGGTCGGAAGCGGCCACTTCATCAACTTCCGGCAGAATATATACGACAGGAGGAATTTATGCAGGTCTGAAAGAGTTGGGCAAGAAGAACCGCAGCGTGAGCATAGGCCTTGAATATGATTTCAGCGACATGGAGAAGGCTTCGCATGAGACTTCCATGACAGAGGCTCTGGGACAGGTTGCGTCAAGGAACCTCTTCTACGACACGGACACAAGGAAATTCACCGGAGCAGTGAGATTCAATTACAGCGAGCCTATAAGCGACAGATGGACCGCTGCCGTGACATTATCAAGCCAGTACAACGGAAACACCAGCATCAGGAAGGCGACAGATCCGGACGGCACATATAACGATTATTATTCATCATTGACCGACAACCGCTATCTTAGCGAGCGTGGTTCAATGACCGTTCAATACAGCAACGACACCAGTACCGTCCAGTTCGGAGTGAGGCTTGATGCGGTCCAGAACGAGATCAGGGCAAGGTCGATGGGCGTCGAGACCGTCACAGGCAAAGGAGAATGGCTCACGAACTGGGCTCCTTTCCTGACTTATCAGTACGAAAAGGACAACACGAGCATTTATGCCGGATATTACGGCCAGTCAAGCCAGCCTTCCTCTTCATTGATCACGCCGGCTCTCAACATTTCGAATCCTGTACAGATCACCGCAGGAAACATCTATCTTAAACCACAATACACGAACGGATTATATGCCGGACTGAGCAGCACGAACAGGGAGACATTCGCATATCTGGGAATGTATATGGGCGGATCCATGGCGACACGAAGCACCGTATATGCCAGTTGGATGGATGAATCAGGAATCAGATATGCTGTTCCTGTCAATGCTCAGAAGCCTGTAAGCAACTGCTACGCTTACGTTTCATACAACAGGCCTCTGGGCAAGGAAAGGAAATTCACTCTCACTGCGGCAGGAGAGTTCAATTTCAGCGGAGGTCATAGTTATCAGGCGGTAAACAGAACGGAAGGTCTTGACCTTCAAAAGTTTGACTACAACGATTTCATGAAGGACTTCTGGGGAAACGCTGACGGAAACAGATTCTACAGCGGTGAAAGCGGTTTCGCAGAAAGCCGCACGAATTCATTCAACTGGGGAGCACAATTACAGTTGAAATACAGCATTGACAAACTGGACGCCACATTGGCGGCAGGCACGACGAACAGGATATCAAGATACTCTCTCGACCCTACCGCCGACATGAACACATGGACAAGTACTGTCGGGGGCAACATCCTCTATCAGCCGGGGAAAGGCTGGGAAATAGGCACAAACCTCAAATATCGTTTCTATAACGGATTCACTTCCGGTTTCGGTGCTCCGGAATGGCAGTGGGACGCAAACATCAGCAAAAGCATAAAGTCCGTGACCCTCGGTCTTAAAGTGGCTGACATCCTCAACCAGACAAGAAGCCTCAACAGAACCGTTTCCGCAGAATATATGGAAGATGTGTACAACAATGTCCTCGGCCGTTTCTTCCTCTTCAGCGTATCCTTCAACTTCGGAAAGATGAACGCCAGGAAGAACAAGAACGTTGAAGGCGCAATGTGGAATATGCTGTAAGGCTTTTGGGGCACCACCCGTGCTGTCGTACGTCCGCTCATGGAATCAGCCACTTGCCCTTTTGCAAAGGCATGGCAAGAAAACAAGGCAGTTTTGCCGAATGTGAGGGGATCGATTTTTTGACAGATTTTTTCCGGATGATACTTATTGTGATTATTAATTTATATATTTGCAATATTAATTAGCATGAAAAACATATTTTAAATGAAGAAATTTACTTTTATCGATCTGTTCTGTGGCATTGGTGGATTTCATCAGGCGATGGCTGATTTGGGGGGAGAATGTGTTTTTGCTTGCGATATTGACCCCGATTGCCGTAAGACATACGAACGCAATTACGGAATTATCCCTGATGGCGACATAACTGAAATACAAGAAAAGCATATTCCCGCTCATGATGTTTTATGTGCGGGCTTTCCATGTCAGGCTTTCTCAAAAGCAGGCAAACGCTTAGGTTTCGCAGACGAGACCAAGGGTACCCTGTTCTTCGATATCCTTCGTATCCTCAAATTCCATAAGCCTCCATATGCACTTCTGGAGAATGTCCGCAATTTGGCAAGTCATGACAATGGGAATACCTGGAAAGTAATCCACGACTCATTAGTAGAAACAGGATATAATGTCATTGATGAGCCGGTGATTTTCAGTCCACATTATATCGGAGTTCCCCAGCATCGCGAAAGAGTGTTCATAATGTGCGTCAGAAAAGACATTGGAAGACTGCCTCACTTCTACTTTAACATAGACAGGATTCCCCGATGTTCAATTGACAACATTCTGCAGCAGGACAGTGAGATAGAGGACCTTAAGCGATATCAACTGAAGTCCGAACAGATTGAATGGATCGACAACTGGAACGAATTCATTCAGGGAATCAAGTGTGACAAATTGCCCGGTTTCCCTATCTGGAGCGATTGCCTCTGCCCTATCGAAGAAAGTCCTCTCTATAAAGATTGGGACAATCAGCCTGGTTGGGCAAAGAACTTTGTCAGAAAGAACAGCGAACTCTGGGAGAACAACAAGGAATTTATCAACGCATGGCTGGAGAAGGCTAAGAAGAACAAGTTATTCTTTGGATCAAAAGCAAAGTTTGAATGGCAGGCTGGCGAATGGAAGAAGCCAAATATATGGGACCATATCATGCAGATCAGACCTTCAGGACTCCGTGTCAAACCAGGCACGTATTTCCCTGCCCTTGTCGCCATTACACAAACCTCAATTGTAGGCAAAAGAAAAAGATATCTCACTCCACGCGAATGTGCAAGACTCCAGAGTTTCCCTGAAACGTTCATGTACGACGTCAAAAACTCTCAGGCTTACAAGCAGTTCGGCAACAGCATCAATGTTGCCCTCGTAAACCTTTTTGCCAGATTTATGTTTGGTGACCCGGAAATTCAGAAAAAATATTCTTTTGATGTCCAGTTCAGCAAAGGAGAGATAGAGCCATCACTGTTCCTTGACTATGAATGAGATGATACTTATTGTATGTACGCCATGGATAATAACGAACTCAAAATCTTAGGACAAACCATTCGGTCCAAAAGAGAAAACAGAGGTCTCACGCAACTGGAAGTCGCAGAAAGATCAAACATGGATAGGAATTATATAGGAATGCTTGAAAGAGGCGAAAGGAATCCATCCTATCTGTCACTTTTAAAAATCGCCAAAGGTCTTAACATGACCGTTTCTCAACTTATAAACCCATAATTCGCCATGCTATATGACCACACACTAAACGATATCAGCACCAATACCAATACAGGTGTTGAATTTGAGATTGCCCTGTTCTACAAACTATTATCCAATAAACCAGCAGAACAAAATCAGGTTAAACTTGCAATTGCAAGAAGATATGACCGCAACAAAGTAGAAGAAATAATCAACTACACAAGCACTGAAAAGATTATCAGAGCACTGACTGCTCGTGGATTGACATATAAAGACGCTTCTTTTGAAACTCAAAATGACGAAGTCGGACCTGCAGACGTTGTCCTGATTACTGTTGACCAAACGGGAAAGGAAGAGAAAATCGGTCTATCAATCAAGTATTCAAACACTTGCACTCTTAATGTGACAGGAAGAAAATTCATCACAGATGCTCAAATATCTGTCCTGAAAGACAAATATGTAAGAAAATATGTTCCTGCTTATAGAGAGTATATGAGAAAGGAGTATGGCCATGCTGAAAATTGGCATAGAAAGAAATCTCCCGTAACAGACCAAATGATTGACGAAATCCGAGATGCAGTATTGGCAAACTGGCCTAATGTCGAGAATAAGGTCGCCCTTATGCAGAATCTCTTCCATGATGCGTCACCTATTGAGTTCTGGGTAGTTAACTATGGAAGAGGAGGATACGATCTTAAAACAGTGCCTTCTACAATCGATATGAGAAGAGCAAAAGACGTAGAAGTACGTAAATATCAAACATCATATGTCGCATTCTACCTGGACGATGTAAGAGCCGGACACATGCAGGTAAAATTCAACAATGGTTTCATTGAAAGCAACTTCAATCACAAAGGCTTGAGAAAGAAACAGAGTTGCGACTTCGTTGAAGACGGATTGGAATTCAATTACGGTCAACCGTTCGGATCATGGAATTTCAGCGTGGAAGATTAATCCTCATTTATAAATCAGAACCTCATTATGCTTAAGGAATTATTTGAAAAGAATAAGAATATCATCATCAATACTGATATTGACGGAATATTATCAGGTGCCCTGCTTGTAAAATATATGGGGTGTCAAGTTGTTGGATTCACAAACAGTAAAGACAGAGTATGGCTAGCAGATGATTACAATGACTTATACAAACATATTTACGTAGATATGTTTGTTACCGATGATAGGGCTATCTGTCTAGACCAGCATATTGTCGCAATTAGTGAGGAACACCTGGAAAACATTAAAAAATCAGGTAACAAATATAGTCCGCAAATTGACGGGGAAAAGATATTCACTGCTAAAGACTACAAAGAAAAATATCCATTCGGTACAACCCAATATATTATTGCTTCTTTAGAAGAAGAAGGCATAAGTGTAATATTGCCTGACCTGAATACACTGATAGATCACTCTGAAATTACTGTAGGTGACTTAATTCATAGAGTTGATGACGCTATGGCTTCTACATTATTTAATTACGAAAAGAATGCTAAAAATTGGTGGGAGTGGTTAAAAGAAAAATCAAACAACGCCACAAGTATATGCAATTTAATAGATTACCTTGAAAGCATTCGCAAGAAATCAAAAGCAGTTATTGACACAGATAATATTAAGCATAAAGCGAAAGAGTATAAGGATCATAGGAAATCCACAGTAACAGATATTAAGGCAAAGACAAAAAGTTTTTTTAAGAACAACTTCAATCGCAATTCCGGCGATGGAGGCTTTAATGAAATAATAGACCAATACGGTCAATTACTACCTGATTTCTCCAAGTATATCAAAACCGTATTTGAGTTACTTGACTGTGAAGACTTCATCTTATTACCTCACTACATTGCTCATACAGGTCGATACTGCCGTACTCGATGGTTACCGATCTTTGCCAAAGACTTCATAGAGAATTATACAATATGCGGCCATAAAGTATTTTCCTATGCATTTATTTATGGGCCAAGCAATGATTCAAAGACAAATTTCAGCTTCACTATCGATATGAAGTAAAGTAATCATAAATAAGGAACTAATAATCTGCCGAACATGAAAAACACAATCTTTCTGATCTGCGCAGCCGCTCTCATGGCCGCATGTGCAACAAAAACAACACAAGACGAATGGGTGAAGGTGGAAGGGAACAAGTTCATCGACCCGCAAGGTAATGAAATCATTTTCAGAGGCTTATGCTTCTCCGATCCTGTCAAACTGGTTGGAGACGGCCAATGGAACGAAAGATATTTTGCCGAGGCCGCGGACTGGGGCGCCAATGTGGTCAGATTTGCCGTACACCCTGCAAACATCAACAGAATGGGCTGGGACGCGACTTTCGAGGCCATGGACCAGGGAATCGAATGGGCGAAGAAGCACGGTATGTATGTCATCATGGACTGGCATTCCATCGGCAATCTTAAAGAAGCCAAGTACACCAATCCTATGTATGACACAGACCTTGATGAGACCTTCAAGTTCTGGAGGACCGTCGCCAGCCGCTACAACGATGAGCCAACGGTCGCTTTGTACGAACTGTTCAACGAGCCTACCGTGACCGGCGAAAACACCGGAGAATGCACATGGGAGGAATGGAAAGGAATCCAGGAACAGATCATCGACACCATCCGTGTATATAACCCGAATGCCGTATGCCTCTGCGCCGGCTTCAACTGGGCATATGACCTCACACCGGTAGCGACAGCGCCTGTCGAAAGGCCGAACGTAGCATATGTTTCACATCCATATCCTATGAAACGCAGCCAGCCATGGGAAGAGCAATGGGAGGCTGATTTCGGCTATGTAGCGGATACATATCCTGTAATATGCACAGAGATCGGATTCTGCCTTGAAAACGAACTCGGTGCCCACATACCGGTGATCTCAACCGACGTATACGGGCACCACATCACCGAATACTTCGAAAAGAAAGGCATATCTTTCACCGTCTGGTGCTTCGACACCTCCTGGTCCCCTACCCTCATCGAAGACTGGAACTTCACCCCGACCACCCAGGGACGCTTTTTCAAGGAATATCTGCAGAACAACTGATAAACTCTTACATATTCTTCATGACACCTTGGCCGCTTCTTACCACAGAAACGTCCAAGGTGTCTGGCATTAACGGCAAAAGTATGAGTTTGCGCTACACCTTGCCGACTTTTCGAGCATTTTGCGGCCAAGGTGTGCTTTGATCTTGATAAAGTCAAAGAGGGCGACACCGCTCAAAGCAAATGTCCCGCTCCGGCTCACACCGGTACGAGACACATACAAAAACTAACTATGAAAATAATGAGTACATCTATTTGATAGAATACATTACAGCAAGTTTCCTGCCCTTCTTTTCGGTAGATGAAGTTTAGACCAATCCTACACTCCTTTGGAATATCTCGACGGCATCGGTCGTCGTGTTGTCCAGAATAGCAACATGGTCGCCTTCCTGCAGTCCCAGTCCATAGAGCAATGATCTTTTGCAGGCTATCCTTTCGCACATTTCACCATACGTATATGTGCGTGTTATATCCGACAATGCAGGCAGGTCGTGCCATTTGCTCTCGATCCATTCTACGAATTCCGGAATGGTCGGAATGTACTTCAACTGCTCCAGTTCTTCGACTGGCAGCATGTCCTCAAAGTATTTCTTCATAATATTATTGGTTTAAGAATCTGTGTCTATGAATAATCGGCATCACATATCGCTACTCTGGAGTAAGCGAATGTCTTGAAATAACCGTTGTGATTGAAAAGGCTGAACATCACCCAGACATATGTGTATATGTTACTTATCTTCCTGACTACGGGTGATACAGGCATCAGTCCCCTCAAGAATATGAAAGCCACATTGACGGCCATAAGGAAGTTCAGGAACCACTTTGTATCCCTGAAATCGACGTGATTGTCTGCCTTTTCTTCTATGTTTATATATGCTGTCGAACGGAATGAAGGGAAAACGTTCTGCACGGTCACCTTACAAGGACCGGGTTCCACCTCAATTTCGACAACATCTCCTGTAAGCACGCCGGAGTGTTTGCCGTTCACATAAATGTCACGACGGAATCTGCGGTTCCACCAGTTCCGTCCGATTTCTGTTACCTTTAGTTTTGCCATTATATAAGATTCATTAAATATGCTGTCTGCGAGTCTGAGGCGACCGGTGCCGGAGTCTTTACAAATGAGAATATGAGCAGTCCAAGCCAGAGGATCAGCAGGACGATCCACAATACTTTCTGCCATTTCTTCTGGGAGAGCCACCAGTACTTGCATTGGGCTCTGAAGACACACCAGTTTGCATGAATTTTCTCTCCCCAAAGTTTGAATCTTCCGGCCTTGGATTTAGCGTTCTGCTTCTTCGTGCGGACATTAAGGACTTTTACCGATACTTCTTCTGTCACCTTCTTCCCGGCAATGCCGGCAACAAGCCTGATATGGAATCTCCCTTTGCAGTTCGGTACTGCAATCCTTGTCGTTCCTCTGTCGGAGACTGCTATCTTATCGGTCTTGTGACCTGAATCGAAAGACAGTATCATCGTGTCAGGACAAGCCAGAGAATCCCACCTGATCTCTATGAAGTCACCCTCTTTTGCTGACTTTCTGTCTGTTTCCAGTTTTAATTGTTTCTTCATTTTGTTTTATGTTGTCAATACCGGACCTGCAATTCATTAGCCAGATGGGCAAAAAGAAGACTTATTGAATAACGATGGTGTCGTTTGGCACAACAAACGGAACTACATTGAAATACAGGCCTTCTGCGGATTGTGCAAAACCCCGCCACTAATATCCCAAAGGTCGCAAAACTCCCTCTTTTATCTGAAAAGGACAGATATTTGTATGCAATTGGAATAAAAAGATAAAATGTCAACCCGAGAGAATTACGAGATAAACATCAGGACTATAAAGGAGAAACTGCCTGAATCCAGCCAGATTGACATGGGTGAAGATTTCTGTCTGATGGACATCTCATATAATGAACGGCTGGAGAATTTCGCTTACCCGTGCAGGCTTGATGGCAATGTGATGCTTTTCTGCATCAGTGGATCGATCCGGCTGTCGGTAAACCTGAATGAATATGAGATCAAGGAAGGTGAACTCATCATATGTATGGCCGGTGATCTTGTCAAGGTGTCGCGACCTGATGCTTCCGTGTACGGGGAAATGCATTTCATAATGCTTGTAATGTCTCACGGATTTGCTTCTGACCTAAGGATCGACTTCAAGCGTATTCTTAATGAGGGTATCATCCCGATGAGTACTCCGGTAATCAGAATTGATGATAATGTCAGGGAAATACTAAGCGATCATCTGAGACTTATCGGAAAGGTTGCTTCCGCCAAAGGTGAACTGTATAAGGATTCCGTCAGATCCCTGGTCTCGTCTCTCGTGTCTGTCCTTGGCAGCCAATGGTTCGCTGAAGTGGGGAGTATGAAGGCAAGGAAGAGAGTAGGATCAAACTCAAGGTCCAATCATAAAAGGCTGATTTTTGAGCAGTTCATTCAATTGGTGTCAGAAAATTATTTGCACCAGAGACAAGTGGCCTTTTACTCAGACAAATTGTGCCTTAGTCCCAAGTACCTCTCGAAACTGGTAAAAGAAGTTTCCGGCAAGCCGGCGCCGGAGTGGATAGACTCATATGTAATGCTTGAAGCAAAGCACCTTCTGAAATATTCTCATATGCCGATAAAAGAGATAGTATATAGGCTGAATTTTCCAAACCAGACAGTCTTTTACAAATACTTCAAGGCTCACACAGGAATGACACCAACCGATTACAGGAACTTGTAATGACCATTGACCATGCCGTTACTTACATTGAATGAACTTGAAAAGGCGACGCCTTTGTTTCGCGGAAAGTGCGGAAATGCTTTCTGCAGGAGACTGATGCGTATGCTGTCCGTGAACAAGGTCAATGATCTGTATGACAGAAATGTGCTTTTCAAAGGACCGGATTTTGCATCAGCCGTCCTGAAGGACATAGGAATTGAATACGAAGTTCTTAATAAGGACGTGCTGCAGAAGATCCCTGACGGACCATTCGTCACCATCAGCAATCATCCTTACGGACATATTGACGGAGTAATGCTCGTGGATCTTTTCGGGCATATCAGGCCTGACTTCAAGGTGATGGTGAATAAATTCTTGGGGAGAATCGGGACATTGAGTGATAATTTCATATGTGTGACACCTACGGGAACCGAACGGACCAGCCCCACAAAGGACAGTATTCAGGGAATCAAAGATTCTGTCGCACATATAAGAAGCGGAGGATGTTTGGGCCTTTTCCCGTCAGGAGCAGTATCCGACCTGAGCCTGAAAGACAGATGCATCAGGGACAGAGAGTGGCAGGAACCGGTGATAAGGCTGATAAAGAAACTGAATGTACCGGTTGTCCCTGTCCATTTTCTTGACAGGAACTCTGACTTCTACTATTCTCTGGGATTGCTGGACTGGAAAGTCAGACTGCTGAGACTACCGGCAGAGGTTTTCAATAAGCGGGGAAAAGTCACAAGAATATCACTCGGAGAAATCATTCTTCCAGAGCAACTGCAGAAGTATGAAAGTATAGATGAATTAAGAGATTTTTTAAGGAATAAGGTTTATAATCAACAATGACATGGAACAGAACAAGGCAGATGCAGTAAGGATACAGACATCGGTCCTTAATGCGCTCGAAAAGAAGGTATTGGTATGGTTGGCACAGCGGCAGCCAAAGTGGGTGACATCCGATATGCTGACGTATATAGGGGTGTTCGGAGCGGTTGTGATTGCAGCCGGGTATATTCTGGCTTCACGAAACATAAATTTCCTGTGGCTTAGTTCATTGGGTTTCATTATCAACTGGTATGGAGATTCGCTGGATGGAACTCTGGCAAGAGTGCGGAAAACACAGCGTCCGGTATACGGATATTATCTGGATCATACTATAGATGCTATTAACGAAGTAATGATTTTTGTGGGTGTCGGTCTGTCTGGACTGATGCATCTGGAGATTGCACTGCTGGCCTTGGTCATGTATCTGTTGATAACTATCAATGTCAGCATCAACGCACATCTGAAGAAAGAGTTCAAACTGACATATGCCAGCATGGGACCTACCGAGTTCAGAATCATAATGATCATCATCAACACGCTATTTGCCACTATCAGTCCTTTGAGAGAATTCTCGCATAGTTTCGTGATGTTTGGCAGCGAGTTCATTTTCAAGGCTTTGGACTACATTGGTGTTGTGATAATCCTGATTCTTGCACTGATGCATTTCACTACGGTCCGCAAGGACATAAAGGATTATGCAGAGATGGATCCTATGCCGAAGAGGGATTGAAAGATGCTGAAGTTTCTGATAAGATACGCCAAGTTTGCTGGCACAAGCGTTGTCGGTTCAGTCGTGGACACGCTTGTGCTATGGCTATTGTCAGACCTGGTCTTTGCCGGAGGGTATTGGGGTGAATATATAATATCTCCATTGATTTCGTTTCAATGTGCTGTCGCGGTAAATTATATGATTTCATACTTCTATGTGTGGAAAGACAGGACAAGAAAGCGCCAGGATGCCTCGACAAGGAGATTCTTCAAACTCTATGGCGCATATAACCTTTCGAGCTCGGCTGTATTCCTGTTCAGGTTGGGAGTACTTCTGCTGATTGAGAAGTTCACCGGCTGGGACGTCGTCATATGCAATCTTGTGGCTATGTTCTTTTCAGGGATAATCAACTTTGCAATAAACAATCTGGTAATATTCAAAAAGAAAAAGGCAGTCTGATGGATTTTGCTCTAAAACAGGTGTTCGTTCTTACAATTGTTCTTGGAACCATCCTTGTGATAATTTCCGAGAACAGGAATCCCGTAAAGACCATTGCGTGGTGTATGGTGCTTACATTTATGCCTGTAATCGGGCTGTTGCTATACATACTCTTCGGAATGGACAACAGGCACAGGAGACAGATAAAGGATGAGGACCTGAGCCGTCTGAAAGGAATTACAGAGATAACCCAGAGCGATGATATTCTTTCTGAAATGCCGGTTCCACAAAAGCCATTGGCAGACATGCTGCGTAATATGAACAAGTCCTTTCTTTTAAGCGGCAACGATGTGGAAATCATTACTGACTTCCAGACCATGTCTGACAGACTCATAGCAGACATTGAAGGTGCCAGACATCATATCAACATGCTTTTCTTCAAGTTCGAAGACGATGCTGCCGGAAGACGGATTGCAGACGCCTTGATACGAAAATCGGAAGAAGGAGTCCAGGTCAGGCTTATATATGATGATGCGGGCAATCTCATGGTCCCGAGACGATTTTACAGAAGACTCAGACAACACGGCATAAAGGTGAGAGGGTTCATGAGGATATTCCTGCCGATACTCTCGCGTGACTATAATTCACGTAACCACCGCAAGGTAGTCGTAATAGACGGAGAAGTGGGATATATGGGAGGAATGAACATCGCCCAGAGATATGCCGAAGGGTTGAGATGGGGAATATGGAGAGATACTCACATAAGAATTACGGGACCTGCAGTCTCCGAATTGCAGACCTCGTTCCTGACGGACTGGAAATTCACAAAAGGAGACGAACCGGATCTTGACTCGATGTATCCGTATAATCCTCCTTGCGGCAATACGCTTATGCAGATTGTCACAGGCGGACCTATGGACAAGTGGAATGTAATGATGCAGGCATATATGACAGCCATCGCGTCGGCACGGAGTTATGCCTATCTGCAGTCTCCGTATTTCATACCGCCGGAGCCGATTATGAAAACCCTTCAGAATGCCGCTCTCAGCGGTGTGGATGTCAGGGTGATGATTCCGTATCGCGGAGACAAGGGTGTACTTCCGCCGTGGGCGTCACGATCATATTTCAAAGAGGCCTTGAATGCCGGAATCAGGATATACCTCTACAGGAAGGGTTACATGCACGCCAAGACCATGACTATTGATGACAGCCTTGTGACGATCGGCTCTACAAACATAGACTTCAGAGGTTTCGAACAGGACTTCGAGATCAATGCCTTCATGTATGATGAAAGTATGGCGAGACAACAGCGAGATATATTTCTCGAAGACCTGAAGGATGCAGAACTGATAGATCCGCTCGAATGGGATAGACGTCCTTTCATCGACAAGGCCAAGGAGTCCGTAGCCAGAATATTTTCACCGGTGCTGTAAGCATTCGCTATCTGCCTTTCTTACGTGTAAACAGTTTGAACAATTCGCTCAGGGCGAGTACTCCGAATGAGAGTCCGATTACCGTCCACCACTGTCCTGATGTCATAGGAGCAAGTTTGAAGAGGGACTGCATTCCCGGTACAAGGAGGACAAGCAATGTGAGGCGGTCACGAATACTATCGTCAGCCAGACCTATTATCAATGACTGTATGATGACTCTTGTAGTGAAATACTTTGTGAATATTCCCTGATTAGGGTCTATAGGTTTGCGTTTCATTATTTCCTTGTCGGCGTGATCATCGTCAGTTACAGCAGGAGCGCACGATAACCAGCGAGAGCAAGCCGGTGAGGATAAATCGGTGAAGTCAGCCGGCAAGGTTAGTGATATTAAGCTGGGAGGTCAAGCCAATGAGGTTAAGTGCAACTCAACTTCTAACTAAATGGAAATCAAGGCATTACAAAACAACCTGTGTTTAACCCCATGAACCAAATCAAAAATGTGGGAACAATGTGGGCAAAATTGAGGTATGCTGGAAAAGAAAACTGCCCCCTAGATATCTAGAAGGCATTTTCGTGAGGTGCCTAGCGGAATCGAACCGCTGTAGCAGGTTTTGCAGACCTGTGCCTAACCGCTCGGCCAAAGCACCATTTCCGTTTTGGGATTGCAAATATAAGGACTAAAAACGGAATTGCAAAATTTAATTGAGGATTTACTCGAATAATTTCATGTAAAGATAGACTGACCATGCGTCTGGGGCGGTCAGGGTGCTTTTCCATGGAGATTCTGAAGCGTCACGTACTTCTTCAAGTGCCAGTTTGCGGAAAAGTTTCATGGCCTCGATCTTGTCGAAGGTCTCGACCCCGAGGACGAACGGGAATCCGCCGAGTATTTCAAGCATGTCGTTTTCCACAATGTAGTTGTAGACCTCTCTTTTGAGGGATGCATCCACTGACGGCATCTGAAGGAGATAGATGCTGGACGATGAGGCGACATCGCCAGGGTCTGCCATGAAATGGTCCTCCGAAGTCATACGATAAAGTTCGAGGGCGTCAGTGAAGTCGGAAGCGACTTTGCCGGAAGCCTTGAGTTGGGCGATGAATTCTGGAAGAACCACCGCTGCTTTTGCTGCCTTTCGTCTCAGAAGAGCCTTGTCACCGCCGCAGTCGGAATAGTCACGCACCTGGACAAAATATCTCTCAAGTAATTGAAGAACAGACATATCCATCTTGCTTTCCAAAGGATAAAGCGAGATTCTTTCATCAATGAACGAGTAGTCGCCGGTGATTCTTAGATACTGGGCCACAGCATTGAAAAGTTCGAGTTGAACATCTCCGTCAGTTCCGGAAGCAGGAAGGGCAAAACCATATCCGATGTTTCCGTCACTTATACGTCCGAGGAAATCAGAGTGCATCATCACATAACGGATGGCAGATCTTGCAAGAGCCGGATTGGTGTAGGAAGCCGCATAAGCAGCCTGAAGATGACGGGCATTTCCTATCGCCGTGCCTTCCTTATAGGTGACATCACCTCCCTGAGAAATGAAAGTCTCGCCGAAATAACTGTCATATACGGCTGCAGCCTCGACTGTGTGGGCGTTTCTGTACAGTTCGGCCTTGAGATTCCTGTTCTTTTCTGCTGAGAAATCCGGCAGACATTTCTTCCAAAGTGACGGATAGGCTCCATTTATGCCTTTTTCGTCCTTGTCCAGAACATCTTCTGCCATCTTCTTGTAGTCACCGTCGGCAAAACCTACTACAATCGAGAAAGTCTTCTCGCGGCCAGGCTTTACCTTTTCGTCCGAGAACATCGCATGAATCTCGCCCTCATATACGCAAAGGAAAGCATCTGGTGAATATACGAAAAGGGTCTGCGGAGCAACCTCATGACCGAACGGGACATCAGGAAGGTAAGACTGGACGAATTTCTGTGGAATCGGGGCAAATCTGGCCTCTACAGCCCTGAAAGACACTGCTGTGCTATACGGATAGCGGAAAGTACGCTCACTCAAAGGAAGGCCCTGTGCTGCGACAGGAACATAATGAGGCATGATCACCTCGTCGTATGAAATCTTTTTCGCCTGACTGTCGGTATTGCGTACAGTAAAGGTCAGAAGGAAGCATGGAGCCGCCTTGCCCGGTTCCTCCGACGGCATCACAGATATCATTCTGGAGCATTTGAGGCCGCAGTCGAGCGTATAGTCATAGCGTGTGAAGCCCATGCCTGTGACCACGTCATATCTTTCAGGATCTGACGCAATGGAATTGACACCGATAAGACGGGTCGTATCATTCTCAAAAACCAGAGTCGCCGTACCTCTCGCATAATCCTGGCGTTCCGGGTCTGCATTGAAGCGTGCAGGAACCCTTTCAGCGGACATGATCTGAAACAGTCCGCTTACATGTGTCGCCACCTTGATACGGCTGTTTCCCAAAATGAAACAAGGGTCATCGATGGTGCCGTCCTCCCCTGTAGAAGGTACGGCATCACATTCCATATAAGGAAGGCCGGAATTCGGTACATTCCATTTTCCGGAAGGCTGAGCATAGGCTCCGAAAGAAAGAAGTCCCGCAAGCAGGACTCCAGTCAATGTCTTGAAATTCATATGATTGCAAGTGTTTTATTCAACATAGAGAAGAAGGCCTTTAAGGTACTCTCCTTCAGGATGGTATATGTTCACGGAATGGTCACATGGCTGGTTGAGCCTGTCGAGTATCCTCACACGGCGTCCAGCCTGGGCGGCCGCAGAGAACACTGCCAATGCAAAAGCCTCCTTGTCCACAACCTGCGAGCAACTGTATGTGAATACGAAACCGCCTGAAGCCACCTTAGAAATCGCAGCGGCATTGAGACGCTGATATGCACGGAGAGCATTCTTGAGAGCGCCGCGATGCTTTGCGAATGCCGGCGGATCGACTATCATGAGGTCATATTTTCCTTCCGGAACATCACGGAGATAATCTATGGCGTCGCAGCAGAGGCTGGTGTGACGCGAAGGATCGAAACCGTTGATGGCTACATTCCTGTCCACCATCATCATAGCCTTCTTCGAACTGTCCACGGAGTCGACATGCTTGGCACCTGCTGCTAAAGCATAGATTGAGAAGCCACCGGTGTAACAAAAGAGATTCAATACGTTACGGTCTTTGGAAACACTTCCGACCAGGGCTCTGTTCTGCCTTTGGTCGAGGAAGAATCCGGTCTTCTGTCCCTCGGTCCAGTTCACCATGAACTTATGTCCGTTTTCAAGCACGACCTGCTCGTCGTCGGAGAAATCCTCACGACGATACATATATCCGTCTATCAGTTCCAGACCTGCCTTGAATGGAGCAGTACCGGAACTCTTGTCATATACCGCCTTGAGGCTGTCGCCATATACCTTCTGCAATGCTGCGGCAATCTGCTTCTTTGCACGGAACATACCCACAGAATGGGCCTGCATGACGCATACGCCGTCATAGTAATCGATGATAAGTCCCGGAAGATTGTCACCTTCTCCATGAACCAGACGGTAACAGTTGGTGTCTGGGTTGCCGGCAAGTCCGCATGCGACCCTAACCTGGAGCGCACGCGAAAGCATGTCCTCCCAGAAATCAGGGTGCAATGCGCTGTCATCAAAACTGAGTATCCTCACCGCAATGGAGCCTATCTGGTAATGACCATATGCCAGAAAACCGCCGTCTGAAGCATGTACAGCCACTATATCACCTTCCATCGGCTCACCCTGCACATCTGCGATGGCTCCTGAAAACACCCATGGATGGAATCTGAGCAGCGACTCTTCCCTGCCCCTTTTCAATATAACCTTTATCATATCTTCTCTTCTTCTACAAGTGGATTCTTTTCCGAGCGCATGAGTTTAAGATACATTTCACGGCAGACCCATGCGTCGGTTGCAGCATAACTGCACTGTGAATCTGAAAGTTTCTCCGCCTCCCAGTTCGACAACTGCTGGGTCTTGGAGATGCGGAAGCCAAGTATGATTGCCGTCATCTTCTTGACGCTCTTGTCGCGGATGCCGTATTCCCAGACGATCTTCTGAAGGTCCACAAAGCCGGCTGGAACGAAATCACGGAGTTTCTGAAGCCCGCGGATGTCATCATGTATGGCTGCTCCGACCTTTATTATCCTTTCGTCTGCAAGAATATTGGCGAGCCTGCGGTGCATTCCCATAGTCTTTACCCTGAAAAGGAAAGCCTTTCCCGGACCGGAAAGTTGAAGCAGTGCGACACCATATCTCGGCTGGTTTGGAGCAAAGCATGGACGGGTTTCCGTATCAAAGCCAATTATCTTCTGCGAACGAAGATATGCGATGGCTCTGTTGAATTCCGCACCCGGCGCATCGATTACCTGAATCTTTCCCGGGAAGGATGCAAATTCAAGTTTCTCGAGTTCTGCAGGACTTATACTTTCAATATACATAATACACTATAATCAATTATAAATCAATTGCTAAAAGAAAAGCAACTCTCTATACTTCGGCAATGGCCACATCTCGTCGTCGATGAGCATTTCTAGGTTGTCTGCATTGAGACGGACCTTGTCCATCATTGACTTGACCTCATATGAATATACCTTTGCCCTCTCACCGATATCCTCGATTCTGTTGGCCTTTTTCCTTGCCTCCACAAGAGATTCGACATCGGATGAGACATTGTTTATATAAAGCGAAATCTTCTTCAGCGTCTCTATTTCTGATGAACAGAATGTAGCATATTCGTCTCCGAATATATCCTTTATTCCCTTGATGTTCTCTATAAGGATGTTCTGATACCTCACGGCCGCAGGGATGACATGATTCAGGCACATGTCTCCGATGATACGGGCCTCGATCTGAAGTTTCTTGACATATGTCTCGTTAAGTATTTCGAAACGTGCCTCGACCTCATTGGGAGCAAGCACTCCGAGACGGTCGAAAAGTCTGATGGTCTTGTCTTCGTGATAGACCTCATATGCCTCCGGAACGTTTCTGACAGCCTTGAGGCCTCTGGCTTCCGCCTCTGCCTCCCACTCCTTGCTGTAACCGTTTCCTTCGAACATGATGTCCTTGGCCTCTGTTATGAAGCGTCTTACAACCGCCATCACCGCCGCAGAACGGTCTTCACCTGCATCAACAAGCGCATCGACACAAGCCCTGAACTCGTTAAGGCTCTCAGCCACAATCGAATTGACGACATAAACCGACGACGCCACATTCTGTGAAGAGCCCACTGCACGGAACTCAAACCTGTTGCCGGTAAAGGCGAATGGAGATGTTCTGTTCCTGTCCGTATTGTCCGGGAAGATGTCCGGAATGGCGTTCACGATCTTGATGGATTCCTGGTCAGATTCCATCGATTCCTTGGCATCACCTAGATTCATGATAGACTGGAATATACCGTAAAGTGTTGAGCCTGAGAATACTGACATTACAGCAGGCGGGGCTTCATTGCCTCCAAGACGATAAGAGTTGCTTAAAGTAGCGACTGAAGTCATAAGCAGGAAATGATGCCTGTGGACAGCCCTTAGGACAGACGCATAGAACGACAGGAACTGCAGGTTCTTGACCGGTGTCTCACCCGGAGAAAGAAGGTTCACGCCTGTGTCGGTGGTCATAGACCAGTTGCAATGTTTTCCGGAACCGTTCACACCGTCGAATGGTTTCTCGTGGAAGATAACCTTGAGATGATGCCTTTCGGCCACCTTCTGCATTATGATCATGAGCATCATGTTCTGGTCGATGGCCTTTGTAGCCTCGCAGAACACCGGCGCACACTCGAACTGATTGGGAGCCACCTCGTTATGTCGTGTCTGAAGCAGGATTCCGAGTTTATATGCCTCTGTCTCGAAATCCTTCATGAACGAACTGACGCGAGACGGGATTGCACCGAAATAATGGTCTTCCAACTGCTGGTCCTTTGCGGAAGTATGGCCTATGACGGTCCTTCCGGTGAGCATAAGGTCAGGTCTTGCTGCATACAGAGACTCGTCGACGAGGAAATATTCCTGCTCTATACCGAGATTCACATGCACAGCCTTCACATTCTCATCGAAGAGATTCGCGACATTGACCGCTGCTACGCTAAGTGCCTGGAGAGACTTGAGGTTCGGCACCTTTGTATCGAGAGCCTCGCCTGTATATGAAACGAAAACCGATGGTATACAGAGAGTTCCGTCCATTATGAACACTGGTGAAGACGGATCCCATGCGGAATATCCGCGTGCCTCGAATGTATTTCTCAAACCTCCGGTCGGGAAACTTGAAGCATCAGGTTCCTGCTGGACGAGGGCGCTTCCGTTGAATTTCTCGAAAGCCTTGCCGTCCTTGAACGATATGAACGCCTCATGCTTTTCAGCAGTCGAATCAGTAAGCGGCTGGAAAAGATGGGTGTAATGGGTCGCTCCCATCTCCAATGCCCATGCCTTCATGCCCGAAGCGATCTCATTAGATACGCTTCTGTCCAACTTCGCGCCGAACTTTACGGACGCAAGAACAGCCTCATATGCCTGCTGGGACATATATCCGCGCATCTTGTCAAGATCCAGGACATTCTGTCCGAAATATTTCGAAACAGGTCCTTCCTCCTTATAATATCGTCCGGTCCCGTGCATAGCCGCCTCGTTCAATGCTCTCTGTCTGAATGTTGCCATAACTAAATATTTATCAAACAAACTGCAAAGATAATAAATTCAAATGAGAGTTTCTTTTTAAAAATTACTTATCTTTGCCGCCCGAATAAAAACAAGTGTAAAATGGCTAATATTTCAACTAAGGCTCAGGCAATGCCGGCATCGGCAATCAGAAAACTCGTCCCATTAGCAGATGAGGCAAAGAAGCAAGGTGTAAAGGTATATCATCTCAATCTCGGACAGCCCGACATCAAATCGCCGAAGTGTGCTCTCGACGCTTTCAGAAACTACTCCAAAGAAAACGTATCTTATTCACACTCAGCAGGTCTGATGGAACTACGCAAGGGTCTTGTTGAAAAATACTACAAGAAGATAGGCATCGACGTCACCACTGACGAACTCATCGTGACCGTTGCCGGAAGTGAAAGCGTGAACCTTGCCCTCGAAATCGCCTGCAATCCTGGTGATGAGGTCATCGTCCTCGAACCGTTCTACACCAACTACAACACATTTGCGTTCATGAACGGCCTCACACTCAAGGCCATTCCGACTGACATCAGAAACGGATTCCAGATTCCGCCGATCGAGGAGTTCGAGAAAGCCATCACCGACAGGACAAAGGCCATCCTTGTCTGCAACCCTGGCAATCCGACAGGAACACAGTATTCAAAGGAAAGCATGCTAGCCCTCGGAGACATCGCACGCAAGCACGACCTCTTCCTCCTTTCCGATGAGGTTTACAGGGAGTTCTGCTACACCGACGAACCTCATTTCTCGGCGATGAACATTCCGAACCTCGACCAGAACGTAATCCTTATCGACTCTGTATCAAAGAGATACAATCTCTGTGGCGCTAGAATCGGATGTATCGTGTCACACAACAAGGATGTCATGGCGGCCGCAATGAAGTTCGCTCAGGCACGTCTCTGCCCACCAGTAATCGGACAGTATGCGGCAATCGGCGCACTCGACACTCCTGATTCATATTTCGAGGCAGTCAAGGAAGAATACATCAAGAGAAGAGACTTCATGATCGAAGGTCTCAACAAGATTGAAGGCGTATTCACACCACTTCCGATGGGAGCATTCTACACGATTGCAGAACTTCCTGTGGATGACACCGAAAATTTCGCAAGATGGATGCTCGAGAGTTTCAGGATCGACAACGAGACCACAATGGTCACACCTGCCGCTTCATTCTACAAGACTCCTGGCAAGGGAAAGAATCATGCCCGTATCGCATACGTCCTAGAAGTCGACGAAATGAAGAAAGCGCTTCACATCCTCGAAGAGGGACTCAAGGCGTACCCAGGAAGGACAATCTGAGACTGACAAATACAGAAAAAAGCAGTAGAACAAAAATGTTAACACCACTAACATTTTTGTTCTATTTCTTTATACCCAAAATATTAAGAATCTGAGGGATTACAAGCGAATAAATATATTCTTCTTCAGTGAAATGAGTGCCATCATATAGGACAACGGTCTGTCCGAAGTGCTTTTTCCATGTGCGTATGCTCACCACACCATATTTCCGATAATGGTCACGAAGACCGATGAAGGCGACAAACAGGTCTGTGTTCCCGTTTCGGGAAGAACAGGAAAGCGCCGCCTTTCTGTGGTCACGATATTTCCTGAGAAGGCCGTACCTGAAATCAAGTTTCTGCCGGTCCCCTTCTCTTGGCTTGTAGATTTTCCCAAGTAGCCATGACATTCCGGGAAGCAGTGTCAGATATGCGAAGGCATGAAGGAAGACAGGCGCATTCAGAGCCGGAGAGATGAGCAGATGAGCCCCCCCCTTTATGCGCACCGCATGAAGGGAGCCCAATGACTCTCCTATCACCAGTGCAGGTCTGAGTTCCTCTACCCATGCGCTTATCTGAATGTGAGCCGCTTCAGGATCGAAGTCATATGTACGCACCGTCACTTTCACCAGCCTGGCCGGACCGTCGCAGGAGGCGAAATATGAGTTCAGGATCGAGGGGATACGGCTGTCTCCCCCGCCTCCCATGCCATGTATATATAACACATTTATCATAAGTATGGCAAAGATACCGGATTTTTATTATCTTTGCGTGATATGAAGATAATAATTAATCTATATTGCATATGAACATCAAGACACTTATCGCAACTGCCTCATGCGCACTTGTGGCATTGTCCGCATCTGCACAGCAGGCTCCGGCCCCAAAGGAAGGCCCTCAGTATGAATTCACTACTGTAAAGGAAGTTCCTGTAACTTCAATCAAGAACCAGTACCGTTCAGGTACATGTTGGTGCTATTCCGCACTCTCATTCATCGAATCTGAAATCCTCAGGGAGAAGGGCGTGGAGGTTGACCTCTCTGAGATGTTCGTTGTAGGAAGGTCATATTTCGACAGGGCTGTAAAGTATGTACGCCTTGACGGTCACCTCAATTTCGCTGCAGGAAGTTCGTTCGGAGACGTTCTCCATGTGATTGATGACTACGGCATCATTCCTCAGGATGTTTATTCCGGCTTCAATTATGGCACTGAAATGCCTGAGCAGAGCGAACTTGACGCTGTCCTTAAAGGATATGTGGACGCTGTGAAGGGCAATCCTAACAGAAAACTCACAACCGCCTGGAAGAACGGTCTTGACGGCATCCTGAACGCATATTTCGGCGAGGCTCCTGAGACTTTCACAGTAAACGGTGTGGAATATACTCCTGAATCATATAGAGACCACCTCGGAATCAACTATGACGACTATGTGAACATCACATCATTCACTCACCATCCGTTCTATGAGCCTTTCATCATCGAGGTATGCGACAACTGGAGATGGGATTCAGCCTACAACCTCCCTATGGATGAAATGATGGAAGTGATGTATAACGCCATCGACAAGGGTTACAGCATCGCATGGGGTTCTGACGTGAGCGAAAAGGGCTTCACACGTGACGGGCTCGCAGTGATGCCGGTTGAGAAGAAGACTGTTGCAGCAGGTTCAGATCAGGAGCGTTGGGTAGGAAAGTCGGCAGACCAGCCTAAGGAAGAGGTCAAGGCAGAACTCCCTGAGGAAATGACCATCACACAGGAGATGCGTCAGGACGCATATGACCGCAAGACCACTACCGACGACCATGGAATGCACATCTATGGAATCGCAAAGGACCAGAACGGCAACAATTACTTCATCGTGAAGAACTCTTGGGGCGAGGCTGGCAAATACAAGGGAATCTGGTATGCATCAGACGCTTTCGTAAGATACAAGACTCTCAACATCGTTGTCCACAAGGACGCTCTTCCAAAGGAGATTGCCAAGAAACTTGGTATCAAATAGCATGATTTGACATGAATATTGTCAAAAACATACCTAATACAATTACATCCATGAACCTCTTTTGTGGTGTCATGGGTGTAATTTTCACTTTTGACGGCAAGTTCGACCTTGCATTCTACATGATGCTGGCTGCTGCCGTATGTGATTTCTGCGACGGCCTGTCGGCAAGGCTTCTGAATGCATACTCCGATATGGGCAAGGAACTGGATTCTCTTGCAGATATGGTAAGTTTCGGCGTCCTTCCGTCACTTATGATCAACCGTCTGATGGTGGATGTCCAGGGTGAATCCATCCTCTGCTACGTTCCGCTGGTGATTGCCATATTCTCGGCGTTGAGGCTCGCCAAATTCAACATCGACGAACGTCAGAGCGAGAATTTCATAGGCCTGGCCACTCCCGCTTGCGCAATGATATGCGGTTCATTCACCTACTATGTAAGCCACGACACCGCCAGCGTTCTCTACGGATGGGCAGGAAGCAGATTCTTCCTTCCGGTCGCAGCCGTCGTACTTGCACTTCTTCTTGTCAGCGAGATTCCGATGTTCTCGATGAAGTTCAAGAAAAACATCAAGGCCGGCACTCCTATCCACAAGCAGAGAGTCGGTTTTGCAGGCGTCATATTCGTTTCGATAATCCTTACGGTACTTCTCGGACTGAACTGGTCGTTCATCATTCTTCTGACTTTCGTATCGTACATCGTGATGAATATAGGCATAGCCCTGATTTTCAGAAAAAGGTCCTGAAAAGGCTGGCGCCAGCACTCACAGACCTCTCAAACCATTCAGAAAAAACTCTACAATTCCTCTCAAAGAGGCAATTGAGAGAAGCATAAATTTAGCCGCTATAATGTTATGATTCAACACATTATAGCGGTTTTTCATTAGCAGGTACTAATATGCTGTCACTTCTGTTTCTTCCTCTACAAGAGATAAAATCACAAAAAATGATATCTTTGTATATCAATTATCGAAAAGATATACTTTATGTTCGGAAGAAAGAAGGCCAACAAACTCATTGAAGACATCGACAGATATTTCGATCTTATGGATCAGTCTGTACTTGCATTCAAGGACGGAGTCAGGAATTACCTGTATTCAAACAACGACGACTTCAACGGAAATCTGAAAAAGATGTCAGATCTGGAAAGCGAGACAGAAGTGCTGCGCAGAGAGATCGAGAACGGTCTTTTCACGCAGACAGCCCTGGTACGTTCCAGAGGCGACATAATGCGTCTTCTGGAAAAGACCAGAAACATCACGGCAATCCTCTATGACAGTCTCTTCCAGTTTGAGATAGAGACTCCGTTCATTCCTTCTGAACTTAATTCGGAATTCATGAAACTGACCGAGTTCTCCACTCTCGCTGTTGAAGCGGTCGTACCTGCCTGCAAGGCATATTTCAAGACTCCGGAAAACGTCCCTGACAAGATCAGCCGTACATATTACTATGAGAAAGAGGCAGTCAGATATTCGCAGACGATCAAAAGGACTGTATTTCACAACATGACCAGCCTTAAACTCAGCGAAAAGTTCCATCTCCGATATTTTGCCCTCCATATAGAGAATCTGGCAAAGGCTGCGGAAAACGTAGCGGACCAACTTGCCGTCATGGCAATCAGAAGGACTATGTAAATGACCATACTTTGTCTCATATTGTTCCTTTGTGTCGCTGCTCTTTGGTTTTTTATCAATGAGTATCCGACTTTGTTTGGAATATATGTCCCTACATGTGCCGTGAAAAGGGTATGGTTCAAGTTCATTGCTGCGGCAAGCATGCTTGTCGCCATCGCTGTCAGTGGTCATTGTGCTGTAGGAGAAAGCGTATCAGCCTGTTTACCGCTTGGAAGAATCGACTGCAAATCCATGCTTATCTGCCTGATAGCCACCCTGATAACTCTGTTCACGCTCAAATTTTTCTCAATAACAGGAGCAGGAGTATATGCTCTTTTAGGAGCCTTGGAGGCATTCGCCGTCACTTCCGGCCAAGGATCGGACTGGCATATGCTTCTTTCATTCCTGATTGCCCCGGCCTTTGCATTCCTTCTGTCAGCAGGCATACGCCTGACATTAAGACTGACGCTGGACAAATGCCACATACACATGATAACCTTATCATATTATCTGCGCTATGTGGTGATTACGGCAATAATGGCTACTGCTTTTGCAGTCGGCCTCAACTGGGGAGGATTTCTTCTTGCTGTTTCAGGAATGAGCGGTGTATCAGGTCCTATGACGATAATAATTCCTGTGACTGCCCTGCTTCTTATATGTCTTTCGGCAACCATGAGGACTGGAAGCGATGAAAGTGCAGGACGTTTCAGCGACTTCTCCATCTGGTCGGTTCTTGCAGTTGGTTTCTCCACTGTCCTTACCCTGCTGTTCTTCTCTTTCGGATCCACCACCGGACTGCTTCATCTTATCCCTGCCCCGCTCTCTGTCGGTTCTCTCATATTTGCAGGTATCGCAGGATCGGAAGTCGTTCAGAAGACAATACTTGTGGAAAGGGAGGAATATATAAAAGAGATAGCGGCATTGATCGCGGCCCCTTTCGGTACATTCCTCATCGCTTACATAATCCTCTCTGTTTCAGGATATGACGACGAGAATCTGGTTGATTTCACGGTCATGTCCGCTGCCATGATCATACTTCTGGCACTGCTTTTCGGCGATTATGTCCGTCGTCAGAGAGCACAGGAAAAGGCGACAGAAAGGCTGGTGTACTCGCAACAGCAGCAGATATACGAAAACAGCAGGGCTCTGAACGAAATGGAACTCAAGGTCGTGCTTTCAGAGAATCAGGCTCTTCATAACTCGATAGAGCAGAAGAAGCAGGAGGTGATGAACGTCGCGCTCAGCATAGTGGAACAGAAAGAGTTTCTGGAATCCCTAGACGAGAAGGTGAAGACGCTTGCCAAGGCCGATGACCTGAAGGAGAAGGACAGACTGATATCGGAACTCGGCTTAGCGATAAAGCAAAGGCTTTCATATGACCGTGACGTGGACTCGCAGTATTTCTATGCCCAGGCCGAATCCCTCCACGAGGACTTCAATGCAAAACTTTCAGAGAATTTCCCGAACCTCACACAACAGGAAAAACGGCTCGCCACCCTGCTGAGGCTGGGATTTTCATCCAAATATATCGCAACATTGATGAACATAACTCCCAAAAGCGTCGAGATCAGCCGATACAGGCTGAGACAGAAACTCGGACTGTCGAAGGGAGATAACCTTGTAAATTATATCAAATCCATTTAACAACATTAACCATTAAAACCTTAAAACGATGAAAAAGGTATTATTAATTTCGCTTTTGGCGCTTTCAGCGTCTTTCGCAGCAGTCGCTCAGAATGCTGAGGGAACTGATGTGAACCAGTATGGCCAGAAGGTGGAGTCAGTTCCTGTAGAAGCAAAGATGCAGGACGGTATCCTCGTTTTCCAGAACAAGAATGCGAACTACAAGATGTGGTTTGACGTTCGTGTACAGGCAGATGCAGCCGTATTTTTCGGTGCTCCTGATTTCTGTGCAAAGGAAATCGACGGCAAGTCCAACACCAGCCATATCGGTAACGGTATGAATCTTCGTCGTACCCGCTTTGCTGTAAAGGCTCAACTTGACAAGAACTGGTACGGTGAACTTGACACTGACTGGACAAGCGGTACTCCTGAACTCAAGGATGCTTATGTTGCATTTACTGGTGTCGAGGGTCTCGAAATCAAGGCCGGTAACTTCAAGGAGAACTTCTCTATCCAGAGAAACACAACTTCTCGTTACCTCATGTTCATGGAGCGTGCAATGGTAACTTATCTTGCACCTTCACGTCACCTCGGTATCAACGCAAGATACTCGAACAAGTGGTTCTGGGCTTCTGCCGGAGTATTCGGTCCTGAACTCAGTTCTTCTGAGGAACAGACTTACATGGAAGACGGTAATAAGGACTATGGTTACAATGAGGGTCTTTCTTACACTGGAAAACTTGTTTTCCGTCCTCTTTACAAGTCAACTACATCTTCACTCCACATCGGTGGTGCATTCTCTTATCGTGAGCCTAAACTCACAAGCACAGACGGCTATTTTGTAGGACGCTATAGTTCACGTAACTCTACAAGCATCAACCGCAAGAAGTATCTTGATACTGATGACGTAAAGGGTCTTGACCACGAAATCGCATGGACTGTGGAACTTGCAGGTCACTGGAAGCAACTCCGTTGGGAAACCGCTTACATCGCACGCGGAATGTATCTTGACCAGACCGTGAATCCGCTCCCTGCACAGTGGGCAGAAGGATGGTATGCACAGGCTAGTTGGCTTCTTTTCGGCGGTACTCAGAACTATGATGCTGACGGTGCAAAATACACCCGTACCACATCAGAGCACAAATGGGGCAACCTCGAAATCGCCTTCCGCTACGAATATGCTGACTTCAACACTGGAAAACTCTTCTCAAGCAAGATCGCTGATACCAATATCTTCGGTGGTAGCGGTGAAGCATACACAATCGGTCTCAACTACTACCCTAACAAGAACGTGAAGATCGTCCTCAACTGGCAGTACAACAACAACGACCGTTATGCAAATGCAAAGGGCAAGAGTTATGTCGGATATGACCTGAACGGCAAGCCTACCAAGAATCCTGACAAGGTGGTTGCTCCAACAGGAAAGGGCGGCGTTGACTATCAGATGCTTGCACTCCGTTTCCAGGTAGCGTTCTAACAATGTCATCCTGAATAAAGATAATGTCATCCCGAGTTTATCGAGGGATCTATAACCAATTCACAAAGAACAGAAATGAAAAAGATATTTATCGCACTTGCAGCACTTGCAACAATGTCTGCAGTATCATGCGTAAAGGATGAGCAGAATCCTGACGCTCTTATTCCTGAAAAGGAACCTGAAATCGTTTACGATTACAGCACACTCGTGATCAACGAACTTTCCGGAGCGGGAGAGGACAACGAGAAATATTGGGAACTCTATAACACCGGAAGCCAGGAAATCGACCTTGCGGGCGTGACAATCAACAAGGATGAGGAACTCGCATGGACAGGTGTCAAGGGCCAGAAGATACCTGCAAAGGGCTTCTTCGCTATCGTAGGTGCAAAAGGCACAACTCCTGACGGATTCAGTTCAGGTTTCTCTGCAAAGAAGAGCGTCATCGTGGAACTTTTTGCTCCGGACGGAAAGAAACTCGACACATTCCAGCGTGGAGAGAAAGGAAGTGCTTGGGGTGACCAGGGACTTGACAACAACAAGGGTTCATGGAGCCGTATTCCTGACGGAACAGGTGCATTCATGATCACTCCTAACGGAACACCTGGTGCTGCCAACAACGGCGAAGGTGCAACTGCTGACCCTGCACTTGTAGGAAACGGTGATGTTCCTGCTCCTGCAAAGAAGGCACAGGTCGTATTCAACGAACTCTGCGGAAACAAGGCATATGATGGCAATAAGTTCATCGAACTCTTCAACGCAGGTGAGGCTGAGGGTTCACTCGAAGGATGGACAATCAGAAAATATGCTGCCGATGCAACAGATGTAGCCGGCAAGTACAATGTATGCTGGACAGCACCTGCAGGAAAGAAACTCGCTGCCGGAGCATATCTGGTGCTTGGAGCAGACCTTGCTGATCCTGAACTCGGATTCAATGCAGGTCTTTCTGCAAAGAAGGGAGTCAAGTTCGAACTCGTTGATGCTGACGGTAAAGTCGTTGACAAGTTCGTCCGCGGTGCAGATGTCGATCCTTTCGGAGAAGAGCCTCTGGCTGAAAACAAGGAAGCATCATTCTCACGCGTTCCGAACGGAACAGGCGAATGGGCATATGCAGCACCTACTCCTGGTGAAGCAAACGGTGAAAAGACTGGTGATATTGAAAACGAATAATAACATATTATAACTATGGCAGAATTGAAAATCGGCGAAATCTCAAAGCCACGCTTTGAGTTCCGTTCATTCGGACAGTGCTTCTGCGAGGCACACAAGAGAATGGCACGTCTTTCTGTTCCTGTACCTGAAAAGGTATGGGAGCGTGAAAGCGACGAGATCTACATCATCTCACGCAAGAACGACATCAACAACACCAAGATCCGCAACGGCAAGATGGACATCAAGACCTATGTCCAGACTGTTGACGGTCTCGAGCAGTGGAACCCTCTCATGAAAGGCGAATTCCCTATCTCACGCACTGTGCTTGAGAATGAGGTATTCCCAGCATTCATGGTAGAGATGCCGGCTCTTGACAAGGATGAGTACACTTACGACGAGTTCATCGCAATGGTGAAGGCTAACCCTGACCTTGCGGCTGTACGCGTTCACAAGCAGCGTTTCGGTTATATGGTAAACGACACTATCTGCGAGGTAGGAAACGTCCTCATCAACGGAGCAAAGGTCGTTACCATCAACTCTGAATCTACTGAAATCGAGGATATTAAGAAGACTATCGCTGACTGCGGCCTCGAAGGTGTCGAGAACATCAACTATCTTCAGGCTATCAAGCGTGTGATCGGAATGTCAGACAAACCACTTGCAAACGAATAGTATCATGGCACAGGAAATCGAAAGAAAATTCTTGGTTGCAGGCGACTTCAAGCCGTTTGCAAAGAAGGCTACACGCATCACTCAGGGTTATCTCAGCTCAGTTCCTGAGCGTACAGTACGCGTACGTGTAAAGGGCGAAAAGGGATTCATCACAATCAAGGGTATCGGTTCTGAGAGCGGTGCAAGCCGTTTCGAGTGGGAGAAGGAAATTCCTGTAGCTGAAGTTCAGGAACTTCTCAAGATCTGTGAGCCAGGCGTCATCGACAAGACACGTTATCTTGTAGAGGCCGGTGAGCACACTTACGAGGTAGACGAATTCTACGGTGACAACGAAGGCCTCACAGTGGCTGAGGTTGAACTTTCTTCTGAGGACGAGGCTTTCGCAAAGCCTGAGTGGCTCGGCGAGGAGGTTACCGGAGACGTGAAGTACTACAACTCTATGCTTATGAAGAACCCGTATAAGAATTGGGCAAAATAAATTATGTGAAAGATTCTTCGCTGCGCTCAGAATGACATCCCGGATCATCCAGAGAATACACTGCCATCCCGAGACTGCACTATCATCCTGAGACTGCAATGTCATCCTGAGACTGCACTGCCATCCCGAGACTGCATTGTCATCCCGAGACTGCATTGTCATCCTGAGACTGCACTGTCATCCTGAGACTGCACTGTCATCCTGAGACTGCATTGTCATCCTGAGACTGCATTGTCATCCTGAGCGAAGCGAAGGATCTTTAATACTGACAACTATGACCGACAAGAACACTGAACTTGAACAGGAGCAGGCATTTGACCCGCTGGACATGAATAACTATAAGGTCGAGAAACTCCCGAAGATGGAGAAATCCGGCTTTGAAAAATGGATGGCCCGTCTGGGCGGTCCGATAGCGGCGCTCGTATTCATCCTTATATATTGGGTGATCGACATTCCGCTTTTCGACAACCTTGATTTCTCGGGACTTTCCGACAAGGCACAGGCAAGGCTCGCAGTCATCGGCGAAGCAGCCTTCATCAGGGCATGCTATGCGATGCTCGCCATTTTCTGTGCTTCCATAGTATTATGGATCACCGAGGCTGTCCAGAGTTACTTGACATCGCTGATGGTGATCATGGCAGTGATCCTGTGCGGCGTAACCACACAGAAGGATGCATTCGCACAACTCGGACATCCTGTGATGTGGCTGAATATCCTTTCATTCGTTCTTGCCAGCATGCTTGTAAAGACAAGAGTCGCGAAGAGGTTCGCTCTCTGGTTCGTCCTCAAGTTCGGAAAGAGCGCGAGCGGCATATTCT
The DNA here is from genome assembly GCA_045539115.1 of Candidatus Cryptobacteroides sp. GTDB lineage: Bacteria > Bacteroidota > Bacteroidia > Bacteroidales > UBA932 > Cryptobacteroides. The sequence continues at coordinate 94,496 of JAZQES010000031.1, forward strand.
TCAGTTTCCTTGTCATCAATGTCGTCCTGTCGATGTTCATCTCGGCTACCACTGTGAAGGCTACCATCCTTCTTCCTATATTCATGGTAGTGGCGGCCATCTTCGGAGCAAGCCAGGGCAACCGCAACAACTTCGGACGCAACCTCGTGCTCCAGAACCTTTTCCAGATCAACATAGGTGCGAGCGCCTTCATGACCGGCTCGGGTGCCAACCTTCTTGCAGTATCACTCCTTACAGGTGCATACAGTTCAGTCACAATGATTTACTCTGACTGGCTCGCAGCCGCATTCCCTCTCGCAATGATCCTGCTTCTCATAGGCTGGTTCATCGGAGTGAAGGTGATATTCCCTCTCAAGCCGGAAGAAAAGAAACCTCAGATCGAAGGCGGTATGGAACGTCTCCGTCAGGAACTCGAGGGCATGGGCAAGATGACCGGAGAAGAGTTAAAGTCGGTCGCCATATTCGTCGGCGTGCTTGTGATGTGGGTTACTGAAAGCCTGCATGGCATTTCAGCGGAAGTGGTGGTCCTCATCGGTGCCATCATCGCCCTTATGCCGGGCATCGGTGTCGTGAAATGGAACGATGTCGACATACCATGGCATCTCATGATTTTCTCGGCAGGTGCATATGTGATCGGATCCGGCCTCAATGCCACCGACCTGCCCGCAATGATGGTCGGCGCCGGAATGGATGCGCTGGGCATCACCGCGCAGACACCTTTCATAGTCCTTTATATTCTCCTTACCGGACTCATGCTTTTCAGTGCGCTGATATTCCAGTCAAAGAACATGAGAACACTGGTATTTGTGCCTATCGCAATCGGAGTGGAGCAGCAGTTCGGCCTTCCGCCGCTCAGTCTCTCGTTCCCTATATCACTTTTGATTGAACATGTATATGTTCTTCCGTTCAACAGCAAGCCGGCGGCACTTCTCTATACCACAAACCATTACAGTTGGAGCGGCACCTTCAAGTTCGGCATCACCATGATGCTCATCGCATGGGTAATGATTCTGATCTGGGGCGAAACCGTCCTCCACTGGCTCGGCTATACCCCAGGACTGTTCTAGCAATCCCCGGTAATAATCGTCATCCCCTGCTCGACCGGGGATCAATACAATAATTATGATATCTATTCAGGCTAAGAAACATGATAATTTTTCAGTTGAATTCAAGTTCGGATTCAACTGCAAGGAAGAAGGTGTGATTGACAGATTTACTGTCAATTCGTGGATATTCGTGCCTAACAGCCTGGATATCAACCCGGAAATATACGGAAAGAAGCAGTTCTACCGCGACGTCAAGTCGAATGTCAGGCTGATAACCCCGTCATATCTTCTCAGGGAGATAGCGGAAGACTCTTCCCTACCCCTAGTATCGCTCAGGCAGGCAATGACCAGGTTGGCCGGTTCCTCTGACGAGAGCGAGGTCAATGAATATGAATACCATCTGAAAATGTTCGCTGCGATCTTCAAAAGCACATTGAGGAATCACGCGACACATCTCCGTTCAAGGAAGCAGATAGATTCAGCAGGATATCTCGCCGACGACTATGTGGCGTACACCAAGGCCACATTGAAGAATTTCAGGGACTTGTACCGTATCATCGATGTGCCGGCAGTCTCCGACACAATTAGGAGCAAATTCCGCATGTGCGACGAATTCATGAGCCTTACCGTGGAAGTGCAGACATTGCGCATAATCCGCGTAATAGACAGATTCGACAAAACGGAAGGCCTGAAAGTCATGCGTGAGACACTTCTCGGGCTCATCATGGACGAAAGGGTCTACAAGAAAAGTGCGGGATACGGCACATTCACCGACAACGACGAACACAACAGGAAACTGGTCTACCACAGGGGAATGCTCAAGAAATTCATCGAGAGCGAACTGTATATACGCCTGGACAAGAAAAAGGACGGAGTGGCTGTCGAGCAACTCTATTACAGCATAGCGGCAGGTATTGCAATGATATTCGCCACCGCCATCGCATGGTTTACCCAGGTCAGATACGGAAACATCACATGGCCTTTGTTCATTGTCCTTGTGGTCAGTTACATGATGAAGGACAGGATCAAGGACCTGATGCGTTATTATTTCGCCCATAAACTCGGCAACAAGTATTTCGACAAGAAGGCATCGATAACTATCGGAAAGACAAAGGTAGGCCAGATCAAGGAAGGATTTGACTTCATATCGCCTGAGAAGACGCCGGTAAAGGTACTCAGACTGCGCGAAAACGCCTCTTCTGTCGACGACGAGTCCCGTATATTCGAAGAGAAGATAATGCTTTACAGAAAGCATATAACCATTGATGACAAGGCCTTGGACGGGGTCGACGACTACCCTATGAGAGGAATCAACGAGATCATGAGGCTTCATCTGATACGTTTCACCCACAAGATGGACAATCCGACCGTGTCTCTGGACAGCATAGATGACAACGGAAACCTCTGCACCACGGAAGTCGACAAGGTCTATTACATCAATATCATCTTCCAACTGCAGCACGACGACAAGAACAGTTACCACCATTTCCGACTTTCCATGACAAGAAACGGACTCATCCAGGTGAAGGAGATATAACAGAAGAGGCTGACCGATGTGGTCAGCCTCCTGCGTATCTGTATGATACCGGTCCTAGAAATTAGTAGGATGGATCATGAAATAACTCTTCGCGTGCTTGCACACAGGGCAGATTTCAGGTGCCTTCTTGCCGATCACGATATGACCGCAATTCGAGCACTCCCACATCATATCCTCGTCACGTGAGAATACGAGGCCGCCTTCAACGTTTGCAAGAAGTTTACGGTAACGCTCCTCGTGCATCTTCTCAATCGCTGCAACCTTCTCGAAAAGGATTGCGATTTCCTCGAAGCCTTCCTCGCGTGCCTCTACTGCAAAACCGGCATACATGTCAGTCCATTCGTAGTTCTCGCCTTCTGCTGCATCAAGAAGATTAGCCGCAGTATCAGGCATCTCACCTCCGTGAAGAAGTTTGAACCAGATCTTTGCATGCTCCTTCTCATTGTTGGCAGTCTCCTCGAAAAGTTTTCCGATCTGGACATATCCGTCCTTCTTTGCCTTTGAAGCATAATAAGTGTACTTGTTGCGAGCCATTGACTCACCTGCAAATGCTGTCTGAAGATTCGCTTCAGTCTTTGTTCCTTTCAACTCTTTCATAGTCATTATTTTTTATTTGTTTGTACTTCATGCACAAAATCATGCCATCATACAAATATACAAAACTATTCGGATTTACGAACAATTTTGTAGCCGATTGCTGAAATGAAAATCGACATCAGCGGCGAAAGAATGTTGAAGAAGCAGAACGGCAGGTATTCCAGAGTCGAGATCTTCAGCACTGTCGCCTGGGTCATACCGCATGAATTCCAAGGAATCAGCACTGACACGACAGTGGCAGAATCTTCAACTGAACGGCTCAGGAGCCTGCTTTCGTATCCCCTGTCATGATACAGTTTCTTATAGAGACTGCTGGTGAGGATAATGGAAAGATACTGGTCTCCGGTGATCATGTTCGCAAATATTCCCGTTCCGACCGTCGATGCCACCATAGTGACTCTTCGTCTGATGAATCTGGTGAGCATGTCGGTAAGGCTCTGGAGCATTCCGCTTCCCACAAGCGTTCCTCCGAAAGTTCCGGCAGCAATGATGAGGAATACAGTTCCGAGCATACCGCCCATACCTCTTGTTGCGACTAGGTCGTTCAATGCTGCATTACCGGTATCAACGGCAGTCTGACCGTAATATGATATGAAAAGTCCCTTGAATCCGTCAGCAAACGAGAGGCTTGCAGAAGGGTCAGGCATTTTTCCGGTAGCGACTGCTGCAATGATGTGCGGCTGGAAAATCAGGGCTGTGATACCTGCCACAAGAGCAGCGATGAAAAGGGTCGCTATTGCCGAAACCTTTCTGATGATGAGAAGAGCGGTGATGACAGGGACAAGAAGAAGCCAAGGCGAGATATTGTAGGCAGATTTGAGGTCATGGGAAATATCGGCCACATGCGCCGCGTCCGCTTTCTCATGCAACAGACTGACTATCAAGAAGATGATCAAGGTTATGGCAAACGACGGAACCGTTGTCACCATCATATAACGGATATGCGAAAAGAGAGGTGTTCCTGCAGATGATGAAGCCAGAACTGTAGTATCCGAAAGCGGCGACACCTTGTCTCCGAAATATGCTCCGGAAATGATGGCACCGGCAATCCAGCCCGGTTCATAGCCCTGTGCTGTTCCGATTCCGACAAGGGCGACTCCCACCGTTGCGATTGTCGTCCATGAACTGCCTGTCATCACGGCGATCAGAGCGGAAATCACACATGTTGCAAAGAGGAATATCTCCGGAAAGATAACCTTCATTCCATAATAGATCATTGTCGGAACCACTCCGCTGACCATCCACGAACCGGACACGGCACCGATCAAAAGAAGTATGATTATGGATGTACCGACCGCATGAATGTTGTCAAGAATGGATTCCTCAAAGACTTTCCAAGGGACCTTGTAGAATATCATCGACAATGCGACCACAACGCTCGCACCAAAGAAAAGAGCCACCTGACTTGCACCGGACAAAGCATCCGCACCGAAATACTTGATCACAAGTCCCAAAGTCACGACAAGAACAGCAAATGGAATAAGGGAAACAGCCCAAGAAGGATTCCCTTCCCTTCTGAAAATCTTCATATCACTACACTTACTATAATTACTTCCTAAAATCCCGCGAAATTAGCAAATTCTGACCTAAATACATTATTTTTGTGCCGTTATGGCTAAAAAAACGACGACAGGAAAGACATCTGCACGCAAAAAAACGCCAGGGAAGCGTAAAAAAGGCAGAAAGAAGCCCAGAGAGATACGTATCAGTCTCTGGGTCATCATTGGTGTTCTCGTCGTCCTTACGGGCCTTGTTTCACTTCCATACATAAAGGAAAGGAAACCATCCGAGACCGGCGCCCCGATTCCCGTTGGGGCCTACTGCTACGGAATCGACATATCACATTACCAGCATGAAGTGGAATGGGACTCTCTCATGGTGCTGACAGACAGCAAAGGAAGAACGATCCAATCAATGAAATATGCCCGCGACATAAGGCCGGTATCTTATGTATTCATAAAGGCTACCGAAGGTAATTCAATGAAGGACAAGAAGTTCAGAAAGCATTGGACAGAAGCCGGCAAAAGGGATATAAGGCGCGGAGCCTATCATTTCTTCAGGTCATCGAAAGATCCTCTGGTCCAGGCAGAACTGTTCATCAGGACTGTAGGAGACCTCAGATACAAGGACCTCCCTCCCGTACTTGACATCGAGACCATACATAGGGGATGTTCTGTCAAGGAACTTAACGAGAAGGCCCTGAAATGGCTGAAAGCAGTGGAAGAACATTACGACAGAAAGCCCATAGTATATTCCGGTGCATCATTCATGGAAGACATCCTATGCGATGAAATAAAGGACAACTACCCTATCTGGGTCGCTCATTATCAGACAGACCTTCCAAGATGCGAAGACTGGCATTTCTGGCAATTCACCGACAAGGCCCTGGTGCATGGGGTGGAGGGCTACTCAGACCTTAGCGTATGTCATGAATCTGTCCTGAAGAAAATGTAAAAGGCCGACCCTTCCGGATCGGCCTTATGCTTGTAACTCAGTGGTTCGGAATTACTTCGCGATTACGCGAGCCATCTCGAGAACCTTGTTTGAGTAACCCCACTCGTTGTCATACCATGAAACAACCTTTGCGAAGTTAGCGTCGAGGCTGATACCAGCCTTAGCGTCAAAGATTGAAGTGTTTGAGCAACCACGGAAATCAGTTGAAACAACTGCGTCCTCAGTGTAGCCGAGGATACCCTTGAGTTCGCCCTCTGAAGCAGCCTTCATAGCAGCGCAGATCTCAGCCATTGTAGCCTCCTTCTCGAGAACTACTGTAAGGTCAACAACTGAAACGTCAGAAGTAGGAACGCGGAATGCCATACCTGTAAGTTTACCGTTGAGAACAGGGAGAACCTTACCTACTGCCTTAGCAGCACCTGTAGATGAAGGGATGATGTTCTCGAGGATACCGCGGCCACCTCTCCAGTCCTTGCGTGAAGGACCGTCAACAGTCTTCTGAGTTGCTGTTGCAGCGTGAACTGTAGTCATGAGACCCTTAACGATACCGAAC